>JAKMEY010000004.1 GCA_022425725.1 Ilumatobacteraceae bacterium | reverse complement strand
ATGGAGTACACCGTCGTGGTGACTGCTCCAGCGGCTGACTCAGCGCCGTTCAAGTACCTTGCTCCTTACGCAGGTTGTGCAATGGGCCAGCACTGGATGGAGAATGGCGAGCACGCTCTTGTCGTCTTTGATGACCTGTCGAAACAGGCCGAGGCATACCGTCAGATGTCGCTGTTGCTTCGTCGTCCACCAGGCCGCGAGGCCTACCCTGGCGACGTCTTCTACTTGCACAGTCGTCTTCTTGAGCGCGCCGCAAAGCTCTCTGATGAGAACGGCGCAGGTTCACTCACCGCTCTTCCGATCATTGAGACGAAGGCGGGCGACGTGGCAGCGTTTATTCCGACCAACGTCATTTCGATCACCGACGGCCAGGTGTACCTGCAGGACAACCTCTTCAAATCAGGTGTTCGCCCAGCTGTTGACGTGGGTATCTCGGTGTCAAGAGTTGGTGGCGCAGCCCAGATCAAGTCGATGAAGGGTGTTGCGGGAACGTTGAAACTCGACCTTGCGCAGTTTCGTGAACTCGAGGCATTTGCAACCTTCGGTTCAGAGCTTGACGCCGTGTCGAAAGCGCAGCTCGAGCGTGGATATCGACTGGTCGAACTGCTGAAGCAGCCGCTCAACAGCCCAATGTCGGTTGAGGAGCAGGTTGTGTCAATCTTCGCGGGCACCAAGGGCTATATCGACGATGTACCAGTTGCTGACGTCATTCAGTTCGAGCAAGAACTGCTTGAGTTCATGCGCAGCCGTCATGCTGGTCTCTTGCAAGAGATCCGCACTGCAGGTGTTCCTGACAGCCTCGACGACATCGTTCAGTCCTTCAAAGAGTCGTTTGTTGCCGCAAGCGCTGCATCCGGTGTGAACGCAGACCCAACGGCCGTTGACGCCGACGAGGTTGGCGACGCAAATTCCGACAAGACCCTCGCCACGGAGTGATCTAAATGGCAGGAGGTCAGGAGCGCATTCTTCGAGGCCGCATCAAATCGATGCAGGCCACCAAGAAGATCACGCGCGCCATGGAACTGATTGCGGGTTCACGAATCGTGAAAGCCCAGCAACGGGTGCAGGCGGCAGTGCCGTACTCAGAGCAGATCACCGAGGTAGTGAAAGACCTCGCTGCTGCTGGAGGCTCATCAGACTCTCCGTTGCTGCTTGGACGCGACGAAATTCGCACAACGTGTTACATCGTGATCTCGGCTGACCGTGGACTTTGTGGTGGCTACAACTCTGGCGTTCAGCGAGCAGCTGAAGGTGAGATCAAGGCGGATACTCTTGGCGGCAAGGACTACCGAATCGTGACCTCTGGGCGCAAGGCGGAGGGCTACTTCAAGTTTCGCAATTACAACGTTGCGGCATCATTTGGCGGGTTTAGTGACAGCCCGTCGTATGAAAATGCGCGTGAGATTGCTCAATCAGCGGTCTCGATGTACGAATCTGGTGAAGTTGACCGCATCGAACTGGTCTACACACGGTTCATCACCTCTGGTAGCCAAGAGGTCGTCCTGCGACCACTCGTTCCGTTGACCTCTGAAGCGATCGAAGGTGGAGACGGCAAAGCCGGATCAACCGACGGCAGCGGTGGCGACTACGAATTCGAACCAGATCCGTCGACCATTCTCGACACCTTGATTCCGCGGTACGTCGAAGCTCGTGTATACGCCGCATTGCTGAATGCAGCGGCTTCGGAACATGCATTCCGTCAGCGAGCCATGAAGTCTGCAACCGACAATGCTGAAGAACTGATTAACAACCTCAGCATCGTTATGAACCGCGCCCGACAGGACGCAATTACTACCGAGATCATGGAGATCGTCGGTGGAGCCGAAGCCCTCGGTTCGGGGAATTCCTCGACCGCCCAATATGTCGACCTCCTCGGAGAGTCGCCCGTCCCAGCAGCACAGCACGGAGACAACTGACATGAGCATGACCGAAACCGAACTCGCAACAGGACGCGTTGTCGCTATCGCCGGACCGGTGATCGACGTCGAGTTCCCACGTGGTGCGCTCCCAGAGCTCAACACCGCACTCGAGTTTGACATCATCGTCGATGGACAACCACAGCCAGTGTTGGCAGAGGTTGCACAGCAGCTCGGTTCAGGCCGAGTCCGTGCTGTCTGCCTGAAGCCAACCGACGGTCTCACCCGTGGCACCACCGTTCGCAACACAGGTCGCGGAATCACCGTGCCAGTCGGCGACAAGGTGCTCGGCCACGTGTGGAACGTTTGGGGTGAGGCCCTTGACGAGGATCCAGAGGGCTTCGACCAGATGGATCGTTGGGAGATTCACCGCGAGGCTCCTTCATTTGACTCACTCGAGCCGCAGGCCCGCATGTTCGAGACTGGTATCAAGGTCATCGACCTTCTCACTCCGTACGTTGCTGGTGGCAAGATCGGCCTATTCGGTGGCGCCGGCGTGGGCAAGACGGTGCTCATCACCGAGATGATTAACCGTGTGGCATCACAGCACGGTGGTGTGTCAGTGTTCGCCGGTGTTGGTGAGCGCACCCGTGAGGGCACCGACCTCCGTCTTGAAATGATGGAGTCCGGCGTGTTCGAAAAGGCCGCGTTGGTCTTCGGTCAGATGGACGAGCCGCCAGGCGTGCGTCTCCGCGTTGCGCTGTCAGCCCTCACGATGGCTGAGTACTTCCGCGACGTTCAGAACCAGGACGTGTTGCTCTTCGTCGACAACATCTTCCGTTTCGTGCAGGCGGGTTCAGAGGTGTCAACGCTGCTCGGCCGTATGCCATCAGCTGTGGGTTACCAGCCAACGCTCGCTGACGAGATGGGTCAGTTGCAGGAGCGCATTACCTCAACTCGTGGCCGTTCGATTACGTCCCTGCAGGCCGTGTACGTGCCTGCTGACGACTACACCGACCCTGCGCCATTCACGACCTTCACGCACCTCGATGCAACGACTGAGTTGTCCCGTCAGGTCGCAGCGCTCGGTATCTACCCTGCTGTGGACCCATTGGCGTCAACCTCGACGATCCTCTCGCCTGAGGTGGTTGGAGATCACCACTACAACGTGGCCCGTCGTGTGCAGGAGACTCTCCAGCGCTACAAGGAACTGCAGGACATCATCGCCATTCTCGGTCTTGACGAACTTTCCGAAGAGGACCGACTCACCGTTAACCGTGCCCGCAAGGTGCAGCGCTTCTTGTCGCAGCCGTTCTATGTCGCGGAGGTCTTCACCGGTCTCAAGGGCGAGTACGTACCTGTTGCCGAGACTGTCGAATCATTCGAGGCTCTCATCGACGGTGAACTCGACGACCTTCCTGAGCAGGCATTCTTGAACGTTGGCAACATCGATCAGGTGCAGGCGAAGGCGAAGGCTCTGAGGGAGAGCTGATCGATGTCGGCCACCATGAGCGTAGAGGTGGTATCGCCGGAGGCGGTGCTGTATTCGGGTGAGGCCACGATGGTCATCACCCGTACCCTCGGTGGTGGAGAGATCGCCTTTCAGCCAGGTCATGCCGCATTTCTTGGGGCGTTGACCGAAAGCCACACCCGGGTGTTCCTTGCCGACGGCTCAACTGAAGACATCGCCGTCCATGGCGGATTCGTCGAGGTGAGCAACAACAAGGTGTCGATACTTTCAGATACCGCGGAGATCGCCTCACAGATCGATGTTGAGCGGGCAAAGGCTGCAAAAGAGCGGGCGGAATCGCAGTTGCGTGGAGAACATGACGCAAGTGCGGTTGCAGCTCTCGGGCGGGCAAACGCTCGCCTTAGCGCCGCCGGCGTTCAGGTGTAATCGATCGCCGAGAACTCTTGAAGTTTCCGCACTCTGTGGCGGGCATCGACAAAGCGCACCGTTCCTGATCGGGATCGCATCACGAGACTTTGGGTTCTTGCACCGCGCCCGTCGAAGCGAACACCTCGGAGGAGTTGGCCGTCGGTCAGTCCTGTCGCGGCGAAGAAGCAGTTGTCGCCTTGAACGAGATCATCTTGGCTGAGCACCCGACTCGTGTCGATGCCGGCAGCCTCGACCTTCGCTCGCTCATCATCTGATTGCGGATCGATGATCGCTTGAATCTCTCCCCCCATGCTCTTGAGAGCGGCGGCGCTAATCACGCCTTCAGGGGTGCCACCGATACCGAATAGAACGTCGACACCGGCATCAGGCCACGATGTTGCAATCGCTCCATATACGTCGCCATCACGAATTA
>JAKMEY010000083.1 GCA_022425725.1 Ilumatobacteraceae bacterium | reverse complement strand
GGGCGGTCACGCCAATCCCACGTCATGTAGAGGTTTGCCGGGTACACGGCGACGAGAAGAACAAACAGCGCAATCGCTCCTGAACGCCGCCATCTCGGAACGAACAACATCACACCAACAACCAACTCGGCAACGCCGCTGATCAAGGTCCAAAACCGCCGGGAAGGCGGGAGCCACGGTGGAACGATCGCATCAAAAAACTCGGGGCGAACAAAATGCATCACCCCGGCAACGCCAATTCCGGCGCCGAGACCGACTGCGAGACGTGGACGAGGTGAGCTCACTACTGATCTCCTGCGGGAGGAGCCTCAGGTGAACGATCGATCGATGGTGAGCCACCGTCAAGCGGGGCGTTTCGATGGCGAATCCACCCTGGCCAATCATGACCGTGCAAGGTTGCAGGCTCTTCACCGATCACCGATTCGATCACATCAAGTGCATCTGCAAGACGGGGTTCCATCACAAAAATTCGTGCCATCGGCTCTCGAGCGCCGAAGCGTAAATGCGAAGTGAAGTCTTCAGACTGCACTGCGGGAATCTCACGCTCCCACAACTCGTACAACACCAGCTGGGCTTGCCAGAGCGGCAACCACGCCGCTTCAATCGAACGCTCCGCGTCAGGCGGTCGAGACTCGTGGCGCCCGAACACCCACTGAAAGAAACCCACCGTCAGACGCTAACCCGACTTACAGCACGACGAGTCGTCGAGCCAGATGATGAATGGCTCTCACCAATATGGGTGAACTACTGAGACAGCGCTGCAGTTGCGGCCTGCACTCCTGACGATCCCAGCGGAGCACCCATCGATGTGAGGGCCGTTTCGATCGATCCGAGCACACCAAGAATGGCTGGTGCGTTGACATGTCCCATATGCCCGATGCGGAATGAGGCTGATTCATCACTGCCGATGCCGAGGCCAAGGGTGACACCCATCTGTTGACGGCAGAGTCGCCGCAACTCGACCGCGTCGATTGAACCCGTCGTCACCGAGGTCACCGAATCCGATCGTTGATCTTCGCGCTGTGCGATGAACCCAATGCCGCCTGGTGTCGACCATGCATCGACTGCAGCACGAACACCGTCGGCAAGAACCCGATGTCGCTCCCAGCGAGCTTCCCAACCTTCTTCGACCATCATTGCCAGTGCCTCAGCCAATCCGAAGAGGTGCGAAACCGGCGGGGTTCCACAAAACCGCAAGTAATACGGCCCGTCTTCGCTGCGATACGTCCAATCCCAATAGCGGGTGCGCAGATCTGCACTCTCGTGAGCGGCAAGTGCTTTCTCGTTCGCCCACACCAAGCCCAGCCCCGGAGGTGTCATCATGCCTTTCTGGCTTGCTGCGATCGTGACATCAATGCCCCACGCATCCATCTCAAATCGTTCGCAACCCATCGATGCGATGCAGTCGACCATGAACAGTGCCGGATGGCCTGCGGCATCGATCGCCTTGCGGAGCGCCGGAACGTCATTGCGCACCGAGGTCGCAGTATCGACGTGAACGGTAAGCACCGCAGCAATTTCATGATTCACATCAGCGCGTAGGCGTTCTTCAAGAGCCGATGGTTCATTCGCGAATCCTTCTTCGGCTTCCATCACCTCGACATTCAGGCCGTTGAACTCAGCCATTTCAGCCCAAATCGCGGCAAAGCGGCCACAGTTCAATACGAGCACATGATCACCTCGGGACAACGTGTTCGATAAGGCCATTTCCCATGCCGCATGGCCGTTACCAATCGGCACAAATACCCGCCCAGATGTCTGCACAACTTCGGGGAGCCCAGCCCACACCGAATCGATCACCGTCGTGAGGTCGCCCTCATAAATGTCGGGCATTGCTCGATGCATCGCTGACAGCACCCGGTCAGGAATGATGCTCGGGCCGGGAATAGCAACGATTTCACGTCCCTGCGACAAGTTGTGCTTCACATGGTCCAGTCTGTCAGGTGAAACTCACTTCATCTCGCTCGGCTCGGCGTTGAGTTCATTCATCACGTCGATCAGTTGAGCGACAATGTCGATGCGGTGTGGCCCCGACAATTTGGCTTGCAACGACGTAATGCCGGCGCTCCGGTACAGGCGCAGACGTTCCTTGATCGTGTCAGCGGGGCCGAGCAGATTGGTCTTGAAGCCAAGGTCGATCGGCACCCGCGCAGCTGCCTCGTCACGCTTACCGGCATGCCACAACTCGGCAACTGCAGCAACATCGTCACCTAGACCCTGAGCGGCGAACGCTCGGTTGTAGAAATTTTTTCCTGGAGCTCCCATCGCACCAATCGTGAACGCGTATCCGTCGGCGTGACGCCTCGATGCCTCTTCAACATCGTCGGTGAACTCGACGGCAACCGGCATCACGAGATCGAGGTCGGCGAGCGAACGTCCGCCTCGCTCACAGCCGACGCGCAACGGCTCTAAGAATGCTTCAGCCGCCTCAGGCATCATTGCGTTGCCCAGCCAACCGTCAGCAATCTCACCTGTGAGTTCAAGGTTGCGAGGCCCGAGCGATGCAACGTACATCGGAATTGGTTCGCATGCGGGAGCCAACGATCGGATACTTCGACCAAAACCGTCTGGGGGAAGTTGAAAGAGTTCGCCCTCGTATTCAAGGCGATCACCTCGCGCGATCATGCGCACAATGTCGATGGTTTCGCGGGTGAGTTGCACCGGCTTTGAAAATGGAACTCCGTGCCAACCTTCCATGATGCGAGGTCCGCTCGACCCGACGCCGAGTACGAATCGTCCGCCCGACATCATCTGCAATGACATCGACTGCATCGCCAACATGGCAGGAGTGCGAGCACCGAGTTGCACAATGCCGGTTGCAAGGCGAATGGTCGAGGTCTTTCCTGCGAGCAGGCCAAGTGGCGTCATCGCGTCATAGCCCCACACTTCGGGCACCCAAACGGTGTCGACTCCAAGGCGTTCACATTCGATCACAAACTCGACATCGTCGGGTGACTGAATCAACGTGCTCACACCAACTCGCATAGGGTGAACGCTAGATCACTTACAAAACCCGAAGAGAGGCGAGCCCATCATGAGTAAAGAACTTCGCTATTCCGAATCACCCTCGACCGAGGTCTCACGAACCATTCCGGCCTCGTCAGAAGTTCTCTGGGCACTGCTAAGCGATATCAACCTTCCAGCGCGCTTCTCCACCGAATTCAAAGGCGCAGAGTGGCTCGACGGTGCGTCGGCTCCGGCGGTGGGTGCACGGTTCCGAGGCACAAATGAACATCCCCATATTGGTAATTGGAGCAGCGAAAGCACGTTTACCGTCTTCGAGCCGCAGCAGCACATCGAATGGCAAGTTGAAGGTGGCGGGGGCCCGGCTGCGACATGGGGTTTTCGCCTCGAGGCAACGACCGACGGCACCGTTGTCACCCAGTACTGCTCGCTCGGCCCAGGCCGTAGTGGTCTCAACGACGCTATCGAAAACAGGCCTGACAAGGAACACAAGATCATCGCTTACCGGCTTGCGGAACACGCGGAGAACATGGAACGGAACCTTGAGGGCATTGCCGGCCTGATCTGAACACACAACCGCGTACTCACAGAGTCGCTTCCCGCAGCAAACGAACAGCAACAACCTCCATCGAACGAGAACGCTGCGACACGTAATGGCGCACATGGCTCGGCAAGACTGGCCAAAGTCGAGCACTTCAACAGGAGGTTGCCATGTCAGAACATAACGACGCACCATCACTAAAGGACGTCTTACTCGGAGTTGCTGACGCATTCGCTGGGGCATCAACAGTGGCCTGCATCATTGCCGGCCATCGAGCCGGCTTCTACCGAGCGATGGCACACGGAAACCCGATGACCGCCGATGAACTCGCATCTGCAGCTACAACAAATGAACGCATGACCCGTGAGTGGCTCGATCAGCAAGCAGCTGCTCAGCTCGTCATCTATGACGAGCCGAGCGATTCCTACGCGCTGCCATCAGCCGCTTCGGCGGTGCTTGCCGACCCCGACTCGCCGTTCTGGCTGGCAGGCGGACTTGTCGGAGTACAGGCCCTCTACTTAGATCTGGATAAGGGAATCGAGGCGATGAAAGGCGACGGAGCATTTGGGTGGGGCGACCATCACCCGTACCTCTTTGAAGGTACCCAAGAACTGTTCAGACCTGCCTACGATCACCAACTCGTTCAACACTGGCTGCCGCAGCGTGCCCACGGCGTTGAAGATCTCGAAACAGGCATCAGGGTTGCCGACATGGGTTGTGGTACGGGCTATTCGACGATGACTCTTGCGAGAGCTTTCCCGAACAGCACCTTCATCGGTTTCGATCTCCACCAACCTTCGATCGATGAAGCCCGACGCAACGCCTCAGAAGCAGGCCTCACCAATGTCTCGTTCGAACTCGCAGCAGCAGACGCAATCTCGGGTCCATTCGACCTCATCTGCTTCTTTGATTGCCTGCACGACATGGGTGACCCCGTTGGCATTGCCAGTCACGCAATCAGCCAACTTTCACAGGGCGGATCAATCGTTGTGGTCGAGCCATTTGCAATGCAGACGCGAACTGAAAACCACTATCTACGGGCTACTCCTCGCTACGCAATGAGTTTGTTTTGCTGTGTTCCATGCTCGCTCGCACAACCCGGTGCTCGAGGGATGGGCAACCAAGCTGGCGAGGTGGGCATGCGTGCGGTCTTCGCCGAAGCAGGTCTTGATGACTTCACCCGCATTGCAGAAAGCCCGAACCACATCGTGTACGAGGCATGCCCCGCATAAGCGGCTACAACATTTACGATCACATCACATTCTTATGACGTCCACCACAACCCCGAATCACAACGTTGGGAGCGTGATGGCAAATGCCGCATTCCGCGGAGTGCTCGCAAGCAACATCATGGCCTCGATTGCGCTTGGCACCAGCCGCTTCGTGTTTGTCTGGCTTGTTGGTGAACTCACCGAGTGGAACCCCGCCACCGCAATTCTCGGAATCGTCATCGGTCTTCCTCCCCTATTGCTCTCGGCGTGGGCCGGTTCGCTCGCCGACCGGATGTCGGCGCGAACTCTCGGCGTTGCGCTATTCACAGCATCAACGGCGCTATTCACCATCTCAGCCATCCTTTTGCACGCCGGGTTAATGACCGTCCCAGTAGCGATGGTCTGCGGCCTGGTGACGGCAATCGCACCAGCAATGCTCATGCCTCTTCTTCAGGCGCTCGTTCCGCGGATCGTCGATGACTCAGTTCTCCTCCAAGCTGTTGCGCTGCAGAACCTTGGAATGACCGGCTCATCAGTCGGGGGCATCTTTCTCGGCGGAGCCGTCATTCAAGCCTTCGGACTCGAAGCCGGGCTCTGGCTCCTCACCGCAGCATCGCTGGCAGGCGTCATCATTCATCAACGCACCCCGATTCCGTCCCACGAGGCCTCGTCGGCGCGGCGAGGGGCAATCCGAAGTGCCGCTGCGGTCGCTTTTCGCACAGAGCCTCTTCGTTCGCTTTTAGCGTTGACGACGGTGCTGGGAGTCGTCATCACCGCCAGCACACTGCTGCTTCCCGAAATTGCTCGGGACGTACTTGGCACGCAATCGCTCGCGGCAAGCGCACTCAATGTCGCAATGAGTGTTGGCATGATCACGACCTCGATGCTCGTAGCCACCCGTTGGCAGCCGGCTCGACGTGGCAGGGCACTTGCTCTTGCTACCGGAAGCGCGATGGGGACCGGTCTCGTCGCTCTTGGTCTCTCACAGAACTACCTGCTCACGCTGTTTATCTGTGTCTGTTGGGGTCTCACCGGAGGCATCGCAATGACGATGATGCGAACCCTTATGCAAACCCACACACCACCCGAACTCATGGGCAGGGTGATGGGGCTTGCATCAACCGCTCAGAACGGGTCATTCCCTGTCGCTGCGGCAGTGCTGTTTGCGCTGGTCTCGGCCACGTCGGTTCCGACAGCAATGGTGATCACCGGTGTGTTGTGCTCGATGGCCGTGTGGTCAATCGTCTTCCGGCGCACCATTCGCGATCTCTAAGGCTCTGTGGCGGCGGGTTTTCGCGCCGTTCGTCGACGTCTCGCACGCGAACTAATGTCACTGGGTAACACACCATGAGGGAGGCTCATGTTCACAGTTACCGACACCTCGCTGTCCACACGATTCCCGATTTACACGCGGGCAAACGTAGGGGAAGTCTTTCCAGATCCTGTGGCTCCGGCCACTCGGTCACTGCTGCTCTTTGAATCAGAGCTCGGTTGGCGAGACGCGTACATCAGGATGGGAGCGTTCGAAGCGAGCGAGTTCCCTGATGACGAATTCTGCATTCTCGGCGTCGCCGGTGGCTATTGCTATCTCAATGCGTCGGTGATGCGGGTCTTTGGCGAGCGCGCCCCTGGGCTCTCATGGCAAGCAATCGATGAACAGTTCTTTGGTGCCCAGCCCGGCATCCCCGACTACGTTCAACAACCCGGCGATGCACGACCCGACCTCACCGAACAGCTTGAACAGACCTTCGGATGGGTATTCAGCATCACCAACGTCGATCAACTCGACAGACTCAACGATCACAAAACTCGCACGATCAACCTTCGAGCATTGCGGCCCGACTTCTCGTCGATGTCGGATCTCGAGCTCTGGGAGTATGCAGAGGCGCTCTTCCCATTTCACCGCGAACTGTTCCAAGAGCATATTTTTGTGACCACGTTGACAACGGTGCCGGTCGGGGTGATTCAAACCGTTGCGACCGCTGTTGGCAGGCCTGACCTCATCATGCCGCTCATCGCCGGTGTCGGCCAGGTTGACTCGGCCGAACCGAGTTACGCAATGTGGGAGTTGTCACGACTCGATCCGACGAGCAGTGAATTTGCATCGGGGTTTGAACAATTCCGTCTCGACTTTGGCAGCCGCGGACCCAACGAATGGGAAGCACGGTCGCCAACCTGGGACACTCACCCCAACATTGCCCTTGCGGCGATCGACCGCATGCGTCTCGCAGGAGAAGAAGCCGACCCTCGAGCCCATCAACAACAGCGCGCCTCTGAGCGTGCAGAATCCGCTGAAACACTTCTCTCAATGGTTGAGGCCGACCCTGCAACTCACGGGCAACTCGCCGCGGCAATCGCCGCAAGTGGCGCCTGGCTTCCGGCTCGGGAACGCACGAAAACCAACAACATCAGGCTCATCCAAGAGATCAGAGTGCCATTGCGCGAATTAGGTCGCCGATTTGTCGAGCGCCAGGTGTTCGACGAAGTTGAAGACTTTGGCCTCGTGCTCCACGAAGAGATGGAGGAAGTCTTTGGCCCCACACCGGAGGGTCTGACCGAACGGGTGCGGGAGCGTCGCTCAACCCACTCACAGTTGGCTGAGCGTGAACCAGAATTTGTCTTCGCTGACTCACCGAGCAACCCATCGTCATGGCCAAAGCGCAACGATGTCGAAGTCGAACCGCTCGCCGCCGGCGACAGTATCCAAGGCTTCCCAGGGTGCCCCGGCGTTTCTGAAGGGGTCGCGCGCGTCGTGCTCGACTCGAGCGACCCAACCGCACTCGGGCCCGGCGATGTTCTTGTTGCGCCGAGCACTGACCCGTCGTGGACACCATTATTTGTGCCGGCCGGGGGCATTGTCGTTGACGTCGGTGCAGCGCTGAGCCATGCGATCATCGTGAGCCGAGAACTCGGCATTCCGTGCGTGGTCTCGGCCACAAACGCAACCCGACGAATTCGCGATGGCGCAAGAGTTCGGGTTGATGGCAACACCGGTGTTGTCACCGTTCTCGACTAACAGACATCTCTTTCGACAAAAGCGCGAGATTCCGTTCACGCACTTCTCTTTTCTTGTAACGACAAGGAGGAGAAATGTCATTGTTTACGTCTGCCCGTCGGCGTCTTGGTTGGGTCGCGTTCGGCGCCTGCTGTGCGGCAACAGTCGGAATTGCTGAACTTCACACGGCACGTGCCGCAAGTTCTTCTACCCCGTCGTCGTTCGTTGCCGTCGAACCAATCCGCGTGCTCGACACCCGCGTCACCGACACCCGTGTCACCGATCGCACCGGCCTCATCGAGATGCGACTCACCGAACGCATTGCTCTTCCCAGCGGCCGCATTGTCGACGTCGTACCCGCATCAGCTACTGCGGTCAGCCTCAATGTCACCGCAGTTGATGGCATTGACCGAAACGGGTTTGGTTTTGTCACCGTTCACCCGTGCGATGTCACCACCCCCGACACGTCAAACCTCAACTTTCGCACGGGCCAAACCGTGCCGAATGCTGTCGTTGCCCCGTTGTCACCCGATGGCAGAGTGTGTTTCGCTGTCTACGGCTCAGCACATCTACTCGCCGACCTCAACGGCTACTTTGTGCCGTTAAGCGCAGGTGAGCAGAGCGCCACCCCGACATCGCGCTACTCCAACAGCGACATCGACGACTTGCTTGACGACAAGGCCGATGCTGATGTTGTTGCAGCCATCTCGGCGCTACTCGATGACAAGGCAGACACCGACACTGTGACGTCGATCTCTGAAACGCTCGACGATGTGATCGCTGATACTGCAACGGGTGAGCGGGTCGGAGCGGTTGAAACCAGCCTCTCTAGGCTCTCCGATGCGGTAACAGCCATTGGGACTGATGTTGAGACCTGGGAGTCGACAGTCAACGAACTCGATGCGGCGGTGAACAGCGTCGAATCAACGCTCACCGAACATTCGGCTCGACTCGACCAAGCGACCGCGTCAACGTCGCCTCCACACCGGGTGACGACGCCACCCTCATCTCACATTGGTGACGTCATCGCAGCACATACCGACATCGCGCTTCGTCTCTCAGGTCTTCCGATCATCACGGTCGGCACCACTGGCGGCGACCTCGTGATCATCGACTGCGCCGACCATGTGTGTTCGAGTTCATCATCGTTGACGGTGAGCGACGCCAACGGTGACAACATCGGCGGTCACCCGTCGATCGTGATCGGAGTTAACGGCAACCCGGTCATCGCTCATCGAAATACCACCGACTCTGACCTCGTCGTCACCGCTTGTGCTGACGATGCCTGCGAGACCTCAACGACCACGTCGATTGACACCCCTGAACTCGACGGAATCACCCCGGATATCGCAATCGGCCAGAGCGGGTTTCCGGTCATTGCACATCAGGCACACGATGCCGACAACTTGCCAAAGGTTGGTCAGCTTCGGGTACTCACCTGTAACGACTCGCTATGTGCGGGCACCGGAACGCTGAGCCCGACCCATTCCACGGTTGATACCGGCGACGCTTCGTCGCAGGTCGCAGCCGGGTTTATGCCGTCGATCACCATCGGGATCGACGGGTTTCCTGTGCTCGCCCAACAGGTACGAACCCATTCGGGTGAGAACGTGACCGTTACCGAGCTTCAGCTCATTGCCTGCGATGACGCAGCGTGTGTCGGTGGTGATGAACATGGGGTCGTCTTGCGGTCGAGTGCGGGAGGTGATGTGGGTTGGAACCCGCGGGTGGTGACGACTGTGGGCGGCACTTCTCTCATCGCTCATCTCGATGGGGCAACCCTGCTCGTCACTGAGTGCCATGACAGACGATGTGACGACCGGTCAGAGTCAATAGTCGCGTCGAATGGTGTGCCAACCACCGGCAGTCTCGACCTGCAACTCGGCACCGCCGGTCAAACGATCATCGTCTACACCACCTCCGATGACGACATTGGCGTTGGGCTCTGTCATCAATCCGGCTGCGGCACCTCAGCGGTTGCGACGACCATTGACACCGACGACATCGACGGTGTTGACCCTCGATTCACCATCGACAGCATCGGCCGACCCATCGTCACCTCAACAACACTTCTCGGCGACCTTCGCCTCGACATTCCCTGGTGGATCACCCCATAGCGACTGCCAGGCACCGGTCGTTACGCCGCGAGCAACGACCCGAGGCGGCCACCCATCAGATCATCAAAGTTGTCGTGATAGAAGCGCTGACGAACCTCGTCAGAACAGTTCTCAAGCGAACGCTCAAAACGCTCAATCGGCCGGCGTCCGCCTTCAACGTGCGGATAGTCAGACGAAAACAACACAACCTCTGACCCCGCTTGTTCAACGATCCAGCCGACATCCTCGGTCGGGTACGGCGTGAACTTCATCTGCCGGCGCACATATTCGCTCGGACGAAGCGATAGTTTTTGTAATCGCTCTTCGTGACGCCCGAACGCGTCGATCGCTGACTCCATCTGGCGCATCCACGACGGCACCCAAATCGCACCCTGCTCAACCACGCCCACACGCAAGTCAGGGAATCGCTCAAACACACCGTCAAAAATCATCGTTGCAAGGGTCTGTGCAGGTTGCACCGGAATCGCCATGTAGTCAACCGACCGGAAGTTCTCTTCCCCTCCATGAAAATCGGGCGGCATCGGCAACCCGTTGTTGAAGTAATTCCGGTCGAGAAGTTCACCCGTACCGCCAACATGAAAGACGACCGGCACGCCGGCATCAGCAGCCATCGACCACACCGGATCAAGCCCAATATGGCTCGGAGAGTGACCGGGAGGGCACGCGGATGCAATGAGTAAAGCACCGGCACCCATCTCAATCGCTTCTTCGGCGAGCGCTGGTGCCCGGTCGAGATCGGCAAGCGGGACGTAGAGGGTCGACAAGAGACGGCGGTCTACCGAGCAAAACTCAGAAATGCCTCGGTTATGGGCTTGGGCGGTGCCGATCGCAAAATCGATATCGCCTGAATGCTCCCATTCACAGAGCCGACTGTTGTAAAAGGTGTTAAACACGAGCTGGCTTGCGAACCCCAGAATGTCGAGCGCCCGGGGACGGTCTTCGGCAATAAACGACCCGGTCGCCGCGTAGTTCTTGCGAAGCATGATTTCGGCTTCCTCCGCGGCGACATAATCGGGTGCCTGATGTCGCTGAGCGAGCCGTTGAAAACCCGCTGCCAGGTCTTCGTTCTCATCAAACTCGATCGCTGATTGTTGAAGTTCGTTTCCTCCCGGATACGTCAACGCGTCGATTCGGTCGCGAAAAGCCGGGTCCGCGTTATCTCGCAACCATGTCGGTGTTTCCATGATGTGGGCATCGGCGTCGTGAACAACGAGCCCTGTCGAGTTGTAAGCCATACCGACATTCTTGTCGTCATTGTTCGCATCGCACGACGCGGAGTTCTCCAATCACTTGGGTCGCATACGCCGCTGCCCGTATGTGAAGATGCACACAGCTACTTGACCCGTCAGCAAAGCGAGATTTCATGCCGGCTCCACATGATTCGTTCACCTACACACCAAGCGAACGACTCCCCATCGAAGTTCTTGTGTTTCGTGTCGACCCCGCTCACGTCGACGAGTTTCTTGAGGTTGATTACGAAGTGTGGACTCTCGGTGAGGCACTCCTTCCGGGTTTTGACCGCATCCCATTTCGATCAAAAGAGGTGTGGCTTGACGACAGCCGGCCTGGAGAGATCACGCTCACCTTTGTGTGGGAATCACTGGAGGAGTGGAAACGTGTTGGCGACACTGCGATCCAGACCGCTTTACAAGCGGAATTTGATCGCCGTTTTCCCTACTCTGTCGAACTCGTCTCTGCGCCGCACGAAGAAAGCGACCACGGGATTCATCGGGTGAGCCGTTTTGAGCGCATCGACTGAACCGAGGGGTTGCGCAGCCGTCAGGCCAGACCTGTTACCGAGCGAGTGATTAGATGGGCGAGCCTTGCGCTTGTCCGAACAGCACTTGCAGTGCCGAATCAGCGAGCCGGCGATACGCGGCTCGAAGCATCACATCATCTCGACCGACCAGCCATTGCGAGTTCGCCCCAATCACGAAGGCAAACACGTTGTAAGCCAACACGCCGTGATCGGCCTCGTTCGACACTCCTCTCGCACTCATCGCAGCGGCTAACTCGGTTGCAATGTGTTCACGGATGAGGTTGTCGTAGAGCAGTTCCTCATGCATCGGGTCGTCCTTATGACGGTTTTCCCAAAAGAGTTGGAACTGAAGTTCCATCTCGAGCGGATGCTCAATCACCAGTTCGGCATACTCGGGCAACTTCGCAATCACATCTGCGCCAGACTCGTTCAACACCCAGGCGCTGAAGTGCGGCACGGGGCCCTCACGCTCTAACAGAGCCCTCAGCACTCCCTCTTTCGAGCCGAAGTGGTGAAGGATGCCGGCATGAGTAATGCCGACCCGCTCGGCAATCATCGGAAGGCTCGTGAGTATGAATCCCTGCTCTGCAAAGAGCTCGAGGGCGGCATCAAGAATGCGTGTTCGGCGTTCGACCCCACGTTGTGCGCTCGCCGAGACGTTTTGAGCCATAACTCGACGTTACTCCGCCAGAACATCATGGTGATCACCGACTCTCTACCTTCTCGATGACCATTCTGAACGACAAGAAAATATAGAGCATGTGAACGCCTGCAACGGCTGTAGTAGTTACCGTGATCGGCGTGGCAGCAACACCGGCATGGAGAAGTTTTGCCGGAGCAACGTCTGCGTTCGCTGCACTCGCCGTTGCTGAAACCATCAGTTCAGTCGACACCCAAGCACCAACTGTTGTCGAAGCTGCAGGCCTCACATTCATCGACCAGTTTGCCGGCACCCTCAAAGATGTTGCGGTCACCATCTTCGGCATTCATCACAAATCGGCACTCATTATCGGCACGTGGACCGTCATCATCGGCCTTGCCGCTCTGGCATCGCGTTCCGCAGCACATTCACGTCGATATTTCACACTCTTCACCGCAGCGATAGGCCTCATTGGTTTCTTTGTGTACGTCACCCGGCCACTTGCCAACACCATCGTTGGGGTCATTGCGCTTGCGCTCGGGCTCGGCGTTGGGTCGTTACTCCATCACTATCTCGCCTCGCTCAACCATTCTGACCCCTCCGAACACGACGACATCGAGATGCCAGGCGCCGCGCTCGGCAGCAGACGTCGGTTTATGGCTGTTGCAGGCACATCGATTGTCGGTGCCGCAGGGGCGGTGGGCGTTGCCAAGGCTGTGCGCCGCAACACGATTGCCAGTGAACCGCAGGTGCTTCAACCGCTGCCAACAGCTACCACGGGCACATCGGTCGATGCTGCGACATTCGACAGCATCGATGGCATCACGCCGTACATCACGCCGAACGACAACTTTTACCGTATCGATACCGCACTCGTTGTTCCGAAAGTTGACACGCAACAGTGGTCTCTCACTATCGATGGAATGGTCGACACACCGCTTTCGTTTACCTATAAAGAGCTCATTGAACAATCGACCACTGTCGAGACTGTGACGATCGCATGTGTGTCGAATGAAGTAGGTGGAGATCTCGTCGGTAACGCCGAGTGGCAAGGTATTCCCCTGAGCACAATGCTCGAGCAGGCAGGGGTCAATGCAGGAGCGACACAAATCTTCAGCCATTCCGTTGACGGATTCACCGCCGGAATGCCAACTGAAGTTGCCCTCGATGGTCGGACCGCACTTATCGCAACAGCAATGAATGGGTCGCCACTGCCGACACGCCACGGCTTTCCGGCGCGCCTCATCGTCTCTGGTCTCTATGGGTATGTGTCGGCCACAAAATGGCTTTCACGCCTCGAACTCACCACCTGGGAAGCAGCCGACGGATACTGGATTCCTAGGGGATGGTCGAAGGAGGCGCCGGTCAAGATCGCGTCAAGGATTGACGTACCCCAACGCACGACGATCACAGCCGGGCTCACACCAATCGCTGGGATCGCGCTCTCGCCATCGGTCGGTATCGCCGACGTACACGTCAGCATCGATGATGGCTCATGGCAACGCGCCGACCTCGCCGACGCAACAAACGACAACACCTGGGTGCAGTGGAGTCTCGGATGGGAGGCAACTCCCGGCGAACACAACATTCGTGTTCGCGCAACCGACCGCAACGGCGTTGTACAAGACGGAACCCCACGTTCGGTCGCCCCAGATGGTGCCACTGGATACCACCAACGTCGAGTCACCGTTCGCTGAGCGCTCGCCTCGCTCACACACCGCCGCAGATGCGAGAGTGAAGAAACACATCTGATTGGAGGATGCCATGACCGAACTACACACCGGAACCGACAAACTTCTCGGCCGAGTGAACGGCCCTGTCGCCGTGCTGTCGTTTAACCGACCCGAATCTCGGAACGCTCTCAGCGATGAGATCTACGACGGCTTTAACACGGCGCTTCCTCAAGTTGCTCAACGCGATGACATCAGGGTGCTGATGGTAACCGGAGAGGGTGGAGCATTCTGCTCCGGTGGTGATGTGAAGGGGTTCAGAGCTAGTCACGCCGGCGAAGGCGAATCGATGTCGACTGAAGAAAGCCTTGACCGCCTCCGCCGAAACCAAATGTGGATATCGGGCGCATTTCGCAAACTTCCAAAACCGGTAGTTGCGGCGATACCTGGCCCTGCAGCGGGTGCCGGGTTCTCGATAGCCCTTGCTGCAGATTTCAGGGTCGCAACCCAAAGCGCGATTTTCGTCTCAGCCTTTTCGACCATCGGCGCTAGTGGTGACTTTGGAAGTTCGTGGTTCTTGCCGCGACTCATCGGAGAAGCAAAGGCAAAGGAGTTCATGTTTCTTTCGCCTCGAGTCTCTGCGAGTGAGGCTCTCAGCCTTGGCCTCATCAACCGCGTGTTCGCTGATGCCGAGTTTGACGACGCGGCAATGGCATTCTGCGACGAACTTGCAGCACGCTCACCGATCGCTATGCGCATGCAGAAGGAAAATATCCAACGTTCATTCGATGCTGATGTTGCAACCGCACTCGATGCCGAAGCCGCCGCCATGGTGAGAGCAATGTCGACAGCTGACCATCGCGAGGCAGTTGCAGCATTCTTTGACAAGCGCACCCCGAACTACATCGGGCGCTAGACATGGCGGGCTTCAAACGCCCCCAACACTCTCTGATCGCACTCGGAGTTGTGCTTACGGGCGCACTCAGCAGTGTCGGCTGCTCAAGTTCGTCGACATCGCCGACCGCAACCGACGCGACAGAGCCATCACCGTCATCAACAGTTGCTGAGGCGACTTCTGATGACGTCAGCACCACTTCACTTGACCCAACCACCACGACAGTTGAAGTAACAACGACAACAGTCGTCGTCGATGACACGGAAGAACGCCTCACAGCAGTCATCGACGACTTCTTGGCCTCAACTCAGGCACCCGGCGTCACGATGACAGTTCTTCGACCATCGGTCGATGGAACCGACACCATCGAAGCGGTCAATCTCGCTCGGGGTGTGCGCGAGGCTGCGAGCGACAACGAAGTGGCGACGTCCGATTACTTCAGATGGGCGTCAATTACAAAACCAATGACGTCGGTAGTCGTGTTACAACTCGTTGAGGAAGGCCTCATCGACCTCGATGCAACGGTGTCGACCTACCTAGGGGAAGGTTGGGCGTCGGGCTACGAACTCGACGGGGTTGATTACGGCGACGCCGTCACCATCCGTCAGATTCTCGATCACACCGACGGCTTTGCCGAGTTCGCGTTTGACCTCGGTTTCTATGTGCTCGCCAGCACTCGACTCGACACCCCGTTTGAACCCGAAGAAGTCATTGATTGGGCGGTCGAACAAGGCCCCCTTTATGAGCCTGGTACCGCATACGGGTACAACACCGTTGGTCATATCGTTGCCGGGCTCGTGATCGAAGAGGTCACCGGTAACCCTGCGCATATCGAACTCCGCAACCGACTCTTCGACCCGGCAGACGCCTCAGAGATCTATCTGCCCCCAAAAGAGTCACCACCCGAGCAGACCATCAATGGCTACGTGCAGGGCGATTTGAAACTTGCACTCGACTTCATTCCCGGATTCGCGGTGTACATCGCAGAAGCGACAGTCGGAGCCTTTTATGACATCAGCGTGATTCCACAAGAGGTGCTCCGCTCCGCTGGATGGACCGGGGGCGGTATCGAAGCACAGGCCGAGGATCTCGCCCGAGTGTTCAGACAGCAGTTCACGGGAGCACTGACGGACGACATGCTCACTGCGTTCACTACCCCGTCGGAGTTCTCAAATTATGGTCTCGGCATCAACGTGGGCGAAGTCGACGGCTACACCGTCTATTCGCACGGTGGTGGCACGCCAGGTTTCCGCTCGCACGCGATGTACATGCCTGAACTTGATGTCACGATTGCGGTGTCGGCGAACCTCATTCAGATCGAGCCTGATATCGGAACACTTGCGTCAGATATTGCCACCGTCATCGTCGACAACCTCTGATCGATAACCGAACTACCGATACCTCACGGTCGGGTCACGATTGGCGAGTTCGCCGCCCATCGGCGGATAAACGCTGCTTGCTCAAGCGATTGCGGACCAGCTCCAGGACGAGACGCTGCCACTCGCTGCTCAGCCTCGGTGAGTGACAGACCTGCTGCGAGCAATACCGAGCAGGCTGCAGTGCCTGCCCGGCCGATACCTGCGGCGCAATGCACAATTACATGTTTGCCACTACGAACCTCGCTCAGCATGCCTTGGATGAGCGACGTCCAATCGTCTTCATCGGGCACACTCAAGTCAGGAATTGGAAACCAGCGGGCTCGAGGGTCACTCGTTAGCCATTCGACATACGCCGGGTAACGATCAGCTAACTCATGGGCCTCGGTGAGACACACAACAACTGAGGCATCGACTGATGCAACGACCCCTTCTGGGTCTGGCCCAATGCGATGCTTGCCACATAACCACAACGACCCTGCTGCACCATCAACCTGCACTTCATCAATTCCACCGTCTCGCTGACGCTCGTTCAACCACGTCATGGAAGGTCACTTCACTGCTGGCGGTGGCGGTCGATGCCAAACGGCGCGCGTCGGACGACAACGAAGATTACCGGTGTCACTCTCGGTCATCGACGCCGACGCGTCGACGATCAGCGAGTAGCCGTCGAGTTCACCAGCAGCAAATGGCGGGAATACCAGTGTTGCTGCTCCGGACACCTCGATATTCGATGACAACCTTCTGCTTGCCACAGAAAACATCGCCTCACCAGATGTACTCCACGTTGGTGACAGCGAGAGCACGTGCGCCCCCGAGGGCCCACTCGTCACGACGAAACACCACCCGCATCTCGCCACCGTGTCGGGCAATTCATCAACTGGCACCTCAATACTCATCGACACACCATAGGTAAGAAAGCGGTTACACACTGCGCTCTACTTGGACTCCGCCACAAACCAAGGCAGACTTCAATGCGTGACCACCACAGACGCTCTCACCGCTGCCGCTCGCATCATGAACGGAACGAAAACCTACGGTGATGGCGATGCCGCTGTCACTGCACTCCACGAAGTAAACGTTGAATTTGGGAGTGCGCGCTTCACAGCGATTATGGGCCCGAGCGGTTCAGGAAAGTCAACGCTGATGCACTGCATTGCCGGACTCGACCGACTCACTTCAGGCGAAGCCTTCATCGGTGACACCCTCCTTGCTGACCTCAAAGACAAGAAGCTCACTGAACTGCGCCGATCTGAAGTCGGATTCATCTTCCAGTCGTTCAACCTCGTGCCGACGCTCACCGCAGAGGAAAACATCAATCTTCCGCTCTCACTCGGTGGCCGCTCCGGGGATCGCGAGTGGATCGACACCGTCATCGACACCGTCGGTCTTCGTGACCGGCTTTCACACCGCCCGAGCGAACTCTCTGGTGGGCAGCAGCAACGCGTTGCCGTCGCTCGCGCTCTTGCGAGTCGACCGACGATCATCTTCGCCGACGAACCGACCGGCAACCTCGACTCAAACTCAGGTAGCGAAGTACTTGCATTCATGCGCCGCGCCGTCGATGAATTTGGTCAAACCATCGTCATGGTGACCCATGATGCGAACGCTGCGGCTGCCGCAGATCGGGTGCTCTTTTTGAACGACGGCAAGATTGTTCATGACATGTCGGAACCGACTGCCGAGCGCATTCTCGACATGATGAAATCGATCGGTAGCTGACTCGAATGATCAAACTTGCTCTGCGAGGGGCACGAGCAAACCTCGGGCGCCTCATCCTCACACTGATCTCTGTCGTTCTTGGCGTTGCGTTTGTCTCTGGCTCATTTGTGTTGGCCGACAGCCTGCGATCAATTTTTGATCAGGTCTCAGAAGACGCCTTTGCGGGAGTCGACGCCCAGGTGCGCGGTATCGAGAACGATATGAACTCCACCGACGGGGAGATACCGCGATTTGATGATGGGGTCATCAGCGCAATTGCCGACCTACCCGAAGCACGATATACCGAAGGCGGGCTGTTCTCATTCGAACGGGCGTACACCATCGACAGCAATGACGAGGTCGTTAGACCCACCGGTCCTCCAGTCTTCACCGGCTCTTGGGGAGGGCCCAGCCCGGTCTCCTCATTCAGGATCCTCGACGGTGAACCACCAACTGGCCAACAAGTAGTGATCGACCCCGTGCAGGCTGAACAAGGCGGGTTTGAAGTCGGCCAAGACATCACTATCAGCCTCCCAACTGGCGAACCTGAAGTCTTCACGTTAAGTGGCACCATTGACTTCGGAGACGGCGGCACAGGCGGTGCATTCTTCATTCTGTTTGACCTCCCGACCGCACA
>JAKMEY010000051.1 GCA_022425725.1 Ilumatobacteraceae bacterium | reverse complement strand
TGACAGCGTCGACCCCGTGCTTGACCACTGGAGGCTGTGACCATATCTGTAACAGCGGGGTGCATCACCACTTCAAAACAACACTCCTCAACAGGCGAGCACGAACCGTTGGTGCCCTCCGGCTACGCCACACCTTTCACACCTACCAGATGTCCGTGAACATCACGACCGCCCTCAGATACGCCGAACGAACAGACGACTGGTCAATGTTCGGAGACTGGCGACCTGATAGCCGCTCACCAGCGCTCGCCGCCTAATCACCACAAACCCATCAACGTCAGCCAGCGGCGCCCCAACACGCAACTGACCACGGTTTCACCTGATTACCGGCTGTCGGCCGCTCTTCAAGCCAACAGATTTCCCCGCTAACCTCAACCACCTGTAACCCAACGCGTCGCTTCTGAATTTCGAACCACGTTTCGGGCCATCCCCGCCCCCGTAGCTCAGTGGATAGAGCAACGGTTTCCTAAACCGCAGGTCGCAGGTTCGAGTCCTGCCGGGGGCGCCAATGTTTTCAAGGGTTTTCGCCATGGAGGCGAACCCAGCCGGTGCGATTCGTGCACATTCTGTGCACATCAGGCTCGCTGACCGGTGCCTTCATGGTCGATTCGAGCGTCATCGGCACCTTGCAGGTAATCGGCCAGTGCGGTCGATGCGCTCAAACTGTCTTCCTCGGTTGCGTCGGCGTAGTAGTTCAACGTTGTCTGGATGGAGCAATGGCCCATCCGGCTCTGGACGACTTTCGCGTTGTGTCCACCAGCGACGAGCATCGTTGCGTGAGTCCTCCGCAGCGAGTGGAGGGTAAACCCTTCTAGACCAGCGCGTTCAAACGCTGGGGTAAGGACGCGACGCCTGAAGTTCGCGTAGTGCAGGGGATACCCCGCTGGGCTGGTGAAGAGTGGACCTTCCGCTAGGCCTCGTCGGCCAGTGGCCAAGAGGTGCTTGCTGATAGCGGTTGTCGTCTCAGGGTCGAGGTGAATCGTGCGCTGACCGGCATCGGTTTTGCGGGATGAGACCCGGAGCGTCCCATTTTTGGGATCGAAGTCGCCCACAACCATCGATGCGAGTTCGCCCCAGCGGCACCCCGTAGCGAGAAATGCGTGAATGATTGGCGCATAGTCTTCACCTGCCGCATCAAGAAGCGCTGCAGTTTCAACCGGCGTCAAGGCGCGCTGCTCGGGTCGTCTCGGTTGTCATGGAGCGGAAGTACAGGTTGAGTGCTTCTCGAACCACCTGACCCTGCGACCTGTTACGAACCCGAGCGAGCACACGAACTCGGTTCAGTTCGCTGCTCGAAAGCCGAATCGTGAGTCGCGGGTACGTCTTCATGTCAGACAAATTTTCTCACACCACAGGCATGTTCTGGCAGAAGTCAGGGCCTCAACGCCGGAAAGCCCCGGGTGCTATCACGCTTCGGTGTCGCATTGAGGCTCAGGGGCGGAATGAAGCAGGTGCGGGTTCAGAAGCCGCACAGCGATATCAGCCTGTCCTGCGAAATCGTGCGCATTTTGTGCACAGTTGCTTCTCATCGCTAGATGTCGCTGGGAGACGGAGCGTCAAGAATCGCTTGAAATGCAGGGTTTGGGGCGTCGCTACCGATCGCCAGCGAACTCGTGGATAGGTTTCCAGGTTTTCACCGTCGAGGTCGGCGGGGATGTGCCGGGGCACCCCTCCATATCAATCGATGCTATGGGTCTGCCGGTGATGTTGGTTTACGGGCAGGCCCGCTCGACCTCGGCGAGTGCAAGGCTGGCGCTCTATCGAGCGGCTCATGGAATCGGTGAGGTCGGCTGCCCGGTGAAATCGGTGGTGTCGGCATTGCGCATCTTCGCATGGTCAATAATCGTGCCCTCGAGGTTCGCGTAGCTGAGATCAGCACCAGTGAGGTCCGCCCAGGTGAGGTCGGCCCCTGCAAGATTTGCGTCGCTGAGGTCGGCCTTGTCGAGCCTGGCGTTTGAGAGGTTGGCACCTTCGAGGTTGGCGTGGCTGAGGTTGGCGTTGTCCAGCCTGGCGCCTTCGAGATTGACCCCTTGGAGGTTGACCCCTTCGAGTTCAGCGAAGGAGAGCTGCGCCGCATGGAGGT
>JAKMEY010000018.1 GCA_022425725.1 Ilumatobacteraceae bacterium | reverse complement strand
TGGCTCCTCAGCTGCTGGCTCCTCAGCTGCTGGCTCCTCAGCAACTTCTTCAGCCGCTGCTTCTTCTTCAGCAGGCTCGTCGGCGGAATCACTGCTACCGCATGCAGTGAGACCGATGCCGAGTATTGCAACTGCGGCAACACGGCGGACGACTCCTGATTTTTTGTTCAGAAAACTCATTCTCTCCCCTTTGGTGAATGGTTAAGTGAGCCGCCTTTTGCGATCTCCTCAATCGAACACTAGGCATAGCGTGGTGTCCGACTGCGTGTTGGAGGGGTGATTTCCCTACGCTTTCAGATTGGGCCGAACACGCTCGGTACGGTCCCACGGCGCAGTCACATTGGGGGACGAACGCGTGAACGAAATAATTCGGTTTGCTTTGCTGGGGTTGGGTGTCGGGGCTCTTTACGCGTTCGCCTCTCAAGGGCTCATCGTCATCTTTCGTGGTACCGGCGTTCTCAACTTTTCGCTTGGTGCAACGGGAATTGCCGGGGTGTTTCTTCAATACGAATTGCAATACGAGCGTGGGCAGAACTTCTGGGTTGCTTCGTTCTTTGGTGTCTTGCTGTCGATCACCCTGGGTGTTCTCACCCACTGGGTCATCCTCCGCCCTCTTCAACGCAAACGGGCGAGCAACCTGATTCAACTTCTGGCAACGTTGGGTGTTCTTATCACGGTTCAGGCTGGAGTGGTGATCCGATACGGGTCGAAACCACGGCAAGTTCCAAGCCAGCTTCCGGTCGACCGTGTGACCTTGTACGGAGATGTGAGCATCACCGTCGACCGACTCATACTGCTTGCGATCGGCAGTCTCTCTGCGTTCTTGTTCTGGTTGCTCTATCGATCGTCAAACTTTGGAATTGAAACCGAGGCGGTTTCAGAGAACGAGCGATCTGCTGCTGCTGTGGGAGTCTCGCCCAACAAAATCGCTGTCCTCAACTGGGGTCTTGGTTCTGCTGCTGCTTGCATCGGCGGAATTCTCGTCGTCCCTGTTATGACGCTCCAGGTCACGGCGATGACATCTCTTGTTCTTGCAGCGCTCGCGGCTGCGCTCATCGCAGATTTCAAATCATTCCCATTGGCAACGGCTGCCGGTTATCTGCTCGGAATGGGTCAGACATTGATCAATCGCTTTTGGGATCAGCAAGGCGCCGGACAGTCGTTGCCGTTCGTGATCATCATCATCATGCTGGTCTTTAGAGGACGCACGATCCCATCACGGGATCACTATCTGAGACGGCTGCCCGCAATTGGAAATGGTCGAATGTCGTGGGACTGGACACTCTTTCTTGCCGGAATGATCGTGTTTTTGATGTTGACGAAGAACACGAAATGGGTCGACGCTCTCACTGTGTCGCTCTGTGCTGCCATTGTGCTGCTGTCGATTGTTGTGGTTACTGGCTACGCAGGACAGCTCTCCCTTGCTCAATATGCGATGGCAGGTTTTGGTGCATGGGTGGCGGGACGACTCGTGGCGGTCTACCAGATTCCGTTTTTATTGGGCTTGCTAGCTGGTGTGCTTGCAGCGGTGCCACTTGGGATGATTTTTGCTCTCCCAGCAGTGCGTACTCGCGGTATCAACCTTGCGATTGTGACGTTGGGGCTAGGAACAACGCTCGAGTTGATGCTGTTCAATAATCGCAACTACACGGGCGGAATTTATGGCACACCCGTTGGTGACCCGAGCTTGTTCGGATACGAGATCAGTTCGATCCGGTATCCGGAACGCTATGGAATTTTCGTTCTGGCTATGGCTCTTCTTGCAGTTGTAGTGGTCGCAAACGTACGACGTGGCCGCAGCGGTCGACGTCTGATAGCAGTTCGAACTAACGAGCGTGCAGCTGCATCGCTTGGTATCAACATCACAGCGGCAAAGCTGTTTGCGTTTGCGTTCGCTTCAGCATTGGCCGCATTAGGTGGAATCCTCCTTGCATTCCGATTGACATCTGTCAGCTACCAGTCGTTCACGAACTTCACTTCAATCACCTATGCGGGATTGTCGCTAGTGGGAGGCGTCGGCCATGTCTTAGGTGCCTTCGTCGGGGCAATGATGGCGACAGCGGGATTCAACCAAGAAGTGATGGAGTCGACATGGGGCGGTGTTGGCGAGTATGTGCAGCTCATCAGCGGCATCTCGATTCTGCTTGTTGTGTTGTACAACCCAGATGGCGTTGCTGCTGAGTGGGCGCGTTCTTTCCGAATATTTAAGCGAACGAAGAAATTCGGTGAGTCGTATTTCATTAAGTTGGAAGAAGTGTCTGAGAGCATTGAGGAACGGACGGGTGAAAAAGTCCCCGCAAAGCGCTTGGAGGTTGAAGACCTTACGGTGCAGTACGGGACTGTGACTGCGGTCAATAGCGTTGGCTTTTCCATCGAGCCTGGACAAGTAGTCGGTCTGATTGGGCCAAACGGTGCGGGAAAAACATCGCTCATTGATGCCCTCACTGGATTTACTGATACCGCTGCTGGCCGGGTCACGATTGGCGGCACTGACATCTCCAAGGGAAATGCAAATACCCGTGTTCATGCTGGAATGGCACGTTCGTTCCAATCTCTGGAACTTTTTGAAGACACGACCGTGTTTGAGAACCTGAGCGTTGCTGCCGACCCACAGAACCTCTCTGCGTTCGTTCGAGATTTGGTGTGGCCGGTGATTCCGAAATTTGGTCCAGAGGTCGTTCGGGCGATTCAAGAGTTCAAACTGGATGAAGACCTCCACCGCGAGGTCAGTGACTTGTCATACGGCAAGCGGCGGCTACTGGCGATTGCGCGCTCGGTGGCCATGCACCCAAGCGTGCTTCTCCTCGACGAACCGGCTGCCGGTTTGAGCTCGGCTGAAAGCGCTGAGTTGGCTCGTGTTGTTCGGCGACTTGCTGATGAATGGGGAATGGCGATCTTGCTCGTTGAGCATGACATGAACTTTGTGATGGGAGTCTGCGACAGCGTCGTCGTGATTGATTTCGGTAACAAGATTGCAGAGGGAACTCCGGAAGAAATCCGAAATGACCCGGCCGTTATTGAGGCATATCTCGGTCAACAGTCTGATGACGATTTAGGAATTGATCTGAAGCACTCAGCAGAGAGTGGGAGCCAACCATGAGTAAAACCATGAACTTCTCAGAGATGATGGCGGGTTTATCCGATGTCGGTGAGTACGTGCAGGCGAAAACGCCCAACCTGCTTGAGACCCGAAATCTCAAGGCTGGTTACCTCGGTAGAGAGGTAGTCACCGGTGCGAATATCACGGTGAAACGTGGTGAAGTCGTCGCCCTGCTTGGTCCGAATGGTGCAGGCAAATCAACGACATTGCTCACCGTGGCAGGGCAGTTACCGCCGGTCGACGGAATTGTCATGCTGTCGAATGTCCCAACGTTTACGCCGATGTACCAGCGGGTTCGCAATGGAATCGGATTGGTCACTGAGGACCGACTCATTTTCACCAAGATGTCCGCGAGAGACAACATCAAGATTGGTGGTGGCAGCGTTGAACGGGTGCTCGAGTTATTTCCCTCGCTCGAGCCGCGGCTCGATGTTCGAGGTGGAATGTTGTCGGGGGGCGAGCAGCAAATGATCGCGCTTGGTCGAGCCCTGAGTCGCGATCCGGAGCTCTTGCTAGCTGATGAATTGTCATTAGGTCTTGCGCCAATGATCGTTGACCGGTTGCTGAGCGCAGTTCGAACGGCTGCAGATGAGCAGGGCATTGGCGCTCTTATCGTTGAGCAGCATGCTCGAAAGGCATTGAAGTACAGCGACCGGGTGTACTTGATGTCGCGAGGGCGCATTCAAATGGAAATGACTTCTGAAGAGGCCCACTCTCGGCTTGACGAAATCGAAGAGGCGTACCTTGCAGGGACGTCTGAGTCGGAGGAGGACCACATTGAACGGCGCCGTCGAAAAGATGTGCGACAGGCCTGGGGTCGCCTACGGGTGAAAGATCGCGAGTTGCGCCGACTGAGTGGAACTCAGGTGTCACGTAGGCGCACAGGAGAAGACGATGAAATTCTTGATGATGAGCAACATCGGCGCGATTCGCAGATGCGCATCCGCCGCGGACGCAAGTATTAATTGATTAGATAACAGGACACAGAAAGAAACGACATGGGCTACCGCACTGCTGATTTACCACCAGTCGATCTCGACGAATTTCCAAAAATTCCGTTCTTGCCGAGAATGAAACTCCTCCAGTTGCACTGGGTGGAGGCGGGCTTCGGCACGCCGAAACAAACGGCGATGTTTTACGTATGGAAGATTTTCTTCTATGCACTGTTCGGATTGATCGTCGCCGCTTCATTCACCGCCGGTCTTGAATTCAACGACATCGGCGGTTGGTGGGATGAACCAATCCTGTACCAGAAGTTGATGATCTGGACCGTCTTGATGGAGATCCTTGGCCTCGCGGCGACCTGCGGGCCAATGGCGTTCCACTTTGACCCGCCGATTGGTCAGAGCCTGTATTGGTGGCAGAACGACACGCTGAGAGTTCCGCCGTATCCGAACCATGTGCCGTTGACGAAGGGCAGCCGCCGTACCCCGTGGGACACCGGCCTTTACAAACTCATCGTGTTTTGGTTGGCGATGATGTTGTTCCTCTCAGGTGAACAGATTCCTGGCTTACCTGAAGGAACCGCAGGGGTCATGCCCCGTTGGCCGTTTGTGGTGTACGCCGTCCTCATTTGCGTGATGGGACTGCGCGACAAGTGCGTGTTCTTGTCATCGCGCGCCGAGCAGTACGTGCCAACGATGTTGGCGTTCGCGTTCTTCCCATCTTGGGTCGACATGGTGGTCGCTGCGAAGATCTTCATCGTCATCGTTTGGATGGGTGCCGGTATTTCGAAGTTCAACCACGGCTTCTCATCGACTGTGTCGGTGATGATCAATAACACCCCGTGGAATGGATCTCGCAAACTTCGTATGGCGACGGTGAGGGACTACCCGAATGATTTGCGTCCTTCGAAAGCAACCCACCTCATTGGTCACATCGGCGGCACCACTTGCGAGCTCGTGATGCCGCTCGTGCTGCTGTTCTCGCCGTGGCCGTGGGCGACGTGGATTGCAATTCTTTCCATCTGGGCGCTTCACACCTTCATCATTTCGACGATCCCGCTTGCGGTCCCGCTCGAATGGAATGTGTTCTTCATTTTCTGCACCGGCTTCTTGTTCGCAAACTTCCCTGCGGGCGATGGCTGGGGAGTTGGCGATATCGAGCCTTTGCTACTCATCCCAGTGCTGGTGGTAGGCCTGTTCGGAATCGTGCTGGGAGCGTTCTGGCCGCAATACGTGTCGTTCCTCGTAGGCATGAAGCAATACGCCGGTAACTGGGCCTCAACAACGTGGGCATTCGTTGACAAGGAAAAGGAAGACCGTATCAATGAGCGCATTGTGAAGGCGGCAGACAACCAGATTGATCAGATCGTCCCGATCTTCGGTAAAGAAATCTCTGAGGTCTTCATTCAGAAAGCGATTGCGTTCAGAATGATGCACCCAATGGGCCGAATGCACATCAGCTTGCACATGCGACACAATGACGACATGGACACGAGGGTTCTCCGCGAAGGAGAGTTCCTCGGCAACGTCCTACTCGGCTGGAACTTTGGTGATGCTCACTGCAACGACGAGCGTCTCATTGAGGCTGTTCAAGAACGCTGCAACTACGAGCCTGGCGACCTGCGTGTTGTCTTCACTGAGTCACAACCGATGTTTTCCAAGAAGGTTCAATATCGAGTGATCGATGCTGCGCTGGGTGTCGTTGAGAAGGGTTGGTACCACAACGACGACGCGTATCACACGCAGCCGTTCCTTCCTGATGGGTTGGTTCCACATGTCGTCACTTGGCAGCGCGAGGGGTATACGCCGGTTGGCGATCCGCATCCTGGTGACGGAGGACGAGACACGAAAGGCGAGGGAATTTCCCTCGTGACCTCGTAACCGAATGTCGACGGCCATTGTCGTCGGCGGCGGCCCGAATGGGCTCGCGGCTGCGGCTCGTTTAGCTCGAGCTGGTCTCGACGTTACGGTGCTCGAGGCTTCGGACACAGTCGGTGGTGGGGCGCGTAGTTCGGAGTATCTCGCGCCTGGGCTTGTGCATGACCATTGTTCGGCGGCGCATCCGATGGCGCTGGCGTCACCCTTCTTTAAAGATGTCAACCTTCCGGGGCTCGAGTGGTGCGCCGCAGAAATTGATTGTGCTCATCCACTTGATGACGGGTCAGCTGGTGCCTTCGCCAAGTCGCTCGAGACCACCGAAGAGCTCCTGGGGGTTGACGGCCGGCGCTGGCGGAAGATGTTTGCCCCGGTTGCGAAGAAATTCGATGCTCTTTTTGCAGAGATTTCTCAACCGGTCCTTCGCGTGCCGAGGCACCCGCTCACGCTGGCCAATTTTGGTATTCGCGTGCTGCCGCCGGCGACTCTGCTGGCTCGCTCTTGGAAGACTGAACAGGCCCGAGCGTTGTGGGGCGGGGTGGCAGCGCACGCGTTTTGGCGTCTCGATCGACCGTTGACGAGCGCAGTGGGCGTGACGCTGACGGCGGCAGCTCATGCACACGGCTGGGTGGTCGCAAAAGGTGGCACGCAGCGGATTGTCGACGCCCTCGTTGCTGACATCGTCGCCCACGGAGGGAAGATTGAAACGAATACGCGGGTGTCATCTGTGAACGACCTTCCGTCTCATGACGTGCTGATGCTCGACGTGGTGCCGTCGATCGCTCTTGAGATTCTCGGTGATCGTCTGCCATCGCGCATTGCGCGCGCATACCGTTCGTTCTCTCATGGGCCAGGGGCATTCAAAGTTGACTTTGCGGTTGAGGGTGGTATCCCGTGGACGGCTCAAGATGCACGACGAGCGGGCACGGTTCATGTTGGTGGGTCGTTTGATGAGATTGCCGCAAATGAACGCTCGGTCGTTGATGGCAAGATGCCAGCCGCACCGTTTGTATTGGTTGGTCAGCAGTACTTGGCGGACCCGAGCAGGTCTGCGGGAAATGTTCACCCGATCTGGGCGTACGCTCACGTGCCTCACGGCTACACCGGCGACGCGACCGAGGCAATTGTTGAGCAGATCGAACGGTTCGCCCCCGGCTTCCGAGACCGTGTCGTTGGCACGGCGGTTCGCTCGACGACAGAGATGTCGAAGTACAACGAGAACTATGTCGGCGGCGACATCATCGGAGGGGCCGGATCGCCGTTGCAAACCGTCTTCCGACCACGTGTGAGCCCGAACCCGTATGCGACCGGCATTCCTGGCGTGTACTTGTGTTCATCATCGACACCGCCTGGCGCGGGCGCTCACGGAATGTGTGGAGCAAATGCTGCTGATCGAGCGCTCACTCAGCGTGTCGTTCGCTGAGTGAAAGAGCGGAACGGGAGGGATTTGAACCCCCGGACCCCGTAAGGTCTCTTGTTTTCAAGACAAGTGCATTAGGCCGCTCTGCCACCGTTCCGTCTACCAACCTATCGGGTCGGCGGTAGCCCAACGACTGTCGCTCTGTAGACTCTGCCCTATCCGGAGAGGTGCCAGAGCGGCCGAATGGGGCGCCCTGCTAAGGCGTTGACCACGCGAGTGGTCCGTGGGTTCAAATCCCACCCTCTCCGCAAGGAACGTGCCGGGCCTTCGGGCTCGGCACGTGTTCTTTATGCGGTCAAGTTGTTGGCCGGCGTTTTGTGACCACCACCGCAGCGCCTGCTGCGATGAGAACCGCAGCGATGATGGCGACGACCACGGTGGTCGACGATGACCCTTCATTAGATATAGCCAGAACTGGCGTCTCGGTGACTGCTGTCGTGTCAGCGCTTGTCGCAGTAGTTGCTTCTTCGGCCGGGGCAGTCTCGTCTTCTGTCGATACTTCTTGTGATGACTGGAGTGAGGATTCACTTGGCTCGCTTTGTGCTTCCTCCGTGATGGTGGTGACGGTGCTTGTCGCAGTCTCCACCGGAATTGAGTGATAGCGGGTTCGGCTCAGACATATCGGGGTTGAGAAGCCGCTTCCGCAAGGCTGTGCGAACCATACGTGCTCAACAGTGACTGCTGCGAGAGGGCTGCGGGTAGACGATCCCGGTGGTGAGTCGTTTCCGAAGAAATTTGTGTGCACGTATTGTTCGGTTGGCGATCCGTCTTCATCAAAGAGATGCACGCATTCGGCCGGCCCGGAGTAACCAGAGCACTGACCTACTGCGAAAATAACGGTGCCAAACTGAACGAGATCGTTTAACGCTGTCATGTCGGTCATCTCAACGACGCCGTTCGCGCCAAATGATGTTGCGGCGGAGCCGTCTATGGATGTTGCAACAAGACATGGTGTAGAACCTTGACCCGGCACGAGGTTGCATTTGCCGCCAGCAATGGTGGTTCCGTCGCCGAGGGCGATGATCGACTCCCCCCAGCTGTTCTCTCCTTGAATGAAGTACCGCACTCCATTGTCGGCAAATGAGGACCGACGCGTCCCGTCCTCATTCCATGCGATTACGCACATGCCAGAAACATTGGTGTCGTAATCAGAACACGTTCCGACGCCGATGTAACCGCCGTCAGGCAATAGCGCTAGATCGTTAATGAATCCGTCGTCGAATTCTGGAATCCATGAACCACCGGTTTCATACTCGCCATCTCCGAACGTCTCGTCCATGACGCCGTCAGCGTTGAATCCGACCAGACATGGTGATGACGAGCACGCTCCTCCTGCAACAATTCGGCCATCGTCGGGAAGTACCAAGGCTGATGGATTTTGATAGCGAATCATTGGGGCATTAGCCACATTGTCGGTTGTTGAGCCGAATGAAGGGTCGACTCTGCCGTCAGAGAGATAGCGCGTAATACACATGTCCATCGTGTCGTAGTCGTACTTAATGACGCCCTCGTAGCGCTCGCAGAATGATGACACGAGGATTCGACCCTGCGGGTCGAATTGCAGTTGATTTATGACGCTGAGTGTCAATGTGTCGGTAGGGGTGTGGGTGACGAAACCGCTCTCACCGAATGAAGTATCAACATGGCCGTCCTCGTCAATGCCGACAAGGCAGACGCTGGCTGGCTGGTCGGAGCCTTGGCAATATGCGCCGGCAACAACTGCTAACCCGTTTGACGTTGGGTTTGCTTCGATCCCGATGACCCAAAATGCTCGATCGTCAAAAAATGATCCGATCGGATTGTTCGCACCGTACAGGTCTTCGTCGTGATCGGCGTAAGCAGTTGGTAACGCAACGCCGTTCAGCCCGAGGACAATTGCGAGGAGAGCAGCGAAACGTCTCAGCGAAGTGATATCGAGCATGCTCTAACGGTGGGCGAAAGGGTTGACGAGTGACCGAAATGTTGCGAAATGATGACAAACCGGTCAGACTTTCGTCATGTGGATCAGGGGTTCCTCTCCTCGTCGACCTAACGACAGTTCCCGCAATCACCGCAAGATGCGGAGATCGCGTGGAGATGAGGCTGCTGATTTTTGGAGCGAAACTGCTCCCTGGGAGCCCAAATCACACGAGATAGACCCTGATGCTCCCACTCGACCAAGCGGAATACATCGTGTCGTTCAGAATGAAACGGTTGAATCGATGCGTACACGCGGGTCGTCATTTCGTATCGACCCTTTTGTTAGTCGTGTGGTGCTCATTTTGGTTGCGTTTGCTCTTGTGGTGCCCGTCGCATGGTCGACTCGTCGGACAGCAGACGACACCTCGGCTATTTCACGCAGCCAGGCGGCCTTAGTGACCTCTGTATCAGGTGACATCGCCCCCAACGAACTCAATGAGTTGGCGTCAACTGCAACTAGCCAATTGCCTTCGGTGGCGCCCTCATCTTTGCCGGAGAGCTCTAACCCCGAGGTGTCAACGGAAGAGCCGACTGAGAGAGTGAGCACCAAGGTTGCGACCACGGTTAAGAGTGAGACACTTACTTCGGCACCGGTCACCAATACCTCTGCGGCGCCGTCGACTCTCACATGTGGGTCGTCGTATGTCGTGCGAGCGGGTGACTCGTGGACATTGATCGCAGACCGGGCCTCAATTCCAACTCGTACGTTGCTTGAGCACAATGAAGCCGCAGCTCGAGACACGCTGTATCCCGCCGATGAATTGTGCCTACCTCAGGGAGTTCGTGTTGTGATCCCGGCAACTACGATCGCGCCGTCTACAACCTCGGCTCCCCCTATCACCGCTGCGCCGACAACAACTGTGGCGATTCCACCATCACCGAGTAACTCTGAAATTGAACGCATTATTCGCGCAATCTGGCCAGACGATCTCGAGGAACGTGCGCTCAAAATTGCGTGGAGGGAGAGCAATTATCAGGCGGACGCCGATAACGGCTGGTGTTGTGTCGGACTATTTCAGATCTATTGGACGGTTCATCAAACATGGCTGCGGTCAATCGGCGTGACATCTCGCGACCAACTGTTTGCTGCAGAGGTCAACACTCGGGCTGCGCTCACTTTGTATGAACGGTCGCTTACGGAACGAGGTGACGGCTGGGATCCCTGGTGCTACGGCTCGTACCTGCAAACTGACGCCTGCGCTGGTCTTTGACGTAACGCCTCAGGCCGATGGTGGTGGCGGTGGTGGTGGCGGTGTCATGCTTGCACTGCCACCCGAGGCGTCAGCACCGGTGGGGGGACCGTAGTCGTTGGCCTCTGGAGTACCGGCCTGAGCGAGTAGCACAATGACCACGATTGCGCCGACGAGTGGAATGAGCGAGATCAGCAAGAACCAGCCCGACTTTCCGGTGTCGTGTAGTCGTCGCACGCCAGCGGCAATGCCAGGGACGATTGCACCGAGTCCGTAGAGGCTTCCGATCAGGCTGAGAATTCCAATGTTCGCTGCACTACCAATGAGGATGAGGCCGTAGCCCAGAATCACGTTGGCGAGATAAAACCACCAAAACTCGGGCCGCGTGTCACGCCCTTTGAAGTTGGCGTAATTTCCAAGAAATGCACGCTTCCAATAGGTGATTATTTGCATATCTCACACGGTACTCGCTTGTGCGCTTGTGCGGGAGGATCAGTGGTAGATCTGGCGTCGTGGCATCTGTGAAAGTGGCCCATAGACTCTGCTGTCACCAGCGCCAGTAGCTCAACGGATAGAGCATCTGACTACGGATCAGAAGGTTTGGGGTTCGAATCCCTACTGGCGCGCTGAAAACTGTGCAATCCGTGGTGAATGTGCCGCTGGTTTGACCATCAGAGTTTGAAGTGCCCACGTTTCGTAATCTGGGTTCGTGACAGTGCGTATGTTTTCTTGGTCGAAAGTTGCGGGAATAACCGCCGTGCTTGCTCTCACTGCAGGCGCATGTGGAGGCTCATCGACCGAAGAGTCGGCTGACACCACCGAATCAGGTGCAAGCGCGGAGGTTTCAACCGATCGAATTGCCGATCTTCGTTCATCCGCCACCCTTTCTGAGGGGGCATTTCAGGGTCTTTCGAGCGACAACCAGATCTGCATGTTGAATGAGATTTCGAAAGACGACAGTCTCGGTGACGCACTGATCGCCGGCGATGAGTCACCCCCAGTACAACTCGCATTGATGCGGGTGCTGCTCGGTTGCGATGGAAAAGCCGCGGTCGAACTCATCTCTGGCGGTGACAGCGGACTCGACAATTTCTCTGAAGAAGAGTTCACCTGTCTGGTTGACGCAATGCTTGCTGACGACGAGGTGCTGGCCGATGCCGTGTCTGGGTCGGGAATGCTCATCGCTCAGGCGCTGCTTGACTGCGCTCCCGAAGCCGCTGTTGCCGACCTTGCTGCCGAACTTGATATCACTCCTGAGCAGGCGTCGTGTTTGATGACGAGCGATAGCGGCATTGTCGAGTTGTTGACCTCGGGTGAACCGTCAACTGAAGAAGAGGCGATGGAGTTCCTTGAAGTAATCGTCAAGATTTCTGCTGAATGCGGTCTTGAAGATGTCTTTGGTTTTAACGAGTTCTCTCCAGAAATAGAAACCGACGATGACGTTGTCACCGTTGACCAGGAGACCCTTGATGAGCAGTATCGCCTGTGCGCAGACGGCGACATGCAGGCCTGTGACGACCTGTATTTCAACGCCCCGTTCGATTCGGAAGAGGAAGCGTTTGCGAAGACGTGTGGAAATACTGCTGACACTGAGTTCGGCGGGAACTGCGTGAATCTCAATACTGACTATCGCAGCGACTGCGCAGCGGGCGATATGGAAGCCTGCGACTTTTTGTTCTTTCTCTCCGATGTTGGGTCAGACGACGAAGAGTTTGGTCGAACATGTGGTGGCACTGCCGACGGGACGACGGCAGGGCTATGTAGTGACCCTGACCAATAGTCGACGCACTGCATCTCCAATACGTCCGCATGATGAACAACTCGTCAGACTGACCCTGTGACAACAACTCAACACCCTGACCATCGTCAGGTTCCGGCATATCTGCCGGTGGTTGTCGTCGGAATTGTTGTCGTTCTGTTTGGGCTTGGCCCACCTTTGACCAAACTTGTCACGGCGCCGCCGTTGGTGGGTGGGGCGATGAGATTCTTGCTGTCGACCCCTTTGCTCTTCTTGTTGTTGAAGGCTCGTGGCGGGCGCATGTCGTTCACTCTCCTTCGAACGACGATGTGGCCGGGCTTAGCGTTCGGAACCAACCTGTTGTTTGTTTTTGCCGCTGTTCAAGAAGCAACTGTGTCGGTGTTGTCGACGACCGTCGCGACCCAACCTGCGTTGTTACTGCTGTTGGCAGGGCCGATCTTTGGCGAGAAACTTCGGTTGCGCCAGGTGTTGTGGACTCTTGTCGGAGTGTCGGGAACCGCAATGGTGATTCTCAGCGCCCAGTCGGAAGTGCGAGCAAGCGCACTTGGAGTGTTGTGGGCGGTGCTGGCACTCCTGACGTTCAGCGCGTATTGGGTGCTCACTCGGATTGCGCGCTCGAGCACCAATGTCGATCCGATCGAATGGATGTTCAGCGTCAATATATGGGCATTGATTGCGGCGATCCTCCCCATTCTCGTCACCGGATCAATTTCCGATTTCAACGAGTTCGGGGGCAAGGACTGGATATGGATTTTGCTGATCGCAGTCTTTACAGGAGCGATGGGTCATGTGTTGATGAGCTGGGCCCATGCATATGTCGAAGCCGCCCGGTCGTCGCTCTATTTGCTCGGTATGCATGTTGTTGCGGTTGGTGCTTCTTGGCCGATTCACGGTGAGACCCTCACCGCATTGCAGATGCTGGGTGGAGTTGTGGTGTTGGGCGCAGTTGCGATGGTGATCAGGACCCCCTCAGAGTCTGGGTAGTGGTGTCAGCACGTGATCGGGTGCGGAGTCGATTGCCATTGCGCTTCGCGGTTCAACCACCGGAACGAGCTTGCCATGATCATCTCCGCGGCCGACTTACTACGATCATGGTGTGCGTGATCCGTTAAACAGCCGCCTCGCCCCGTTTGGAACCACCATTTTCGCCACGATGTCGGCGTTGGCGGTTGAGACGGGAGCGATCAATCTCGGTCAGGGGTTCCCTGACACCGATGGACCTTCGGAAGTTCTCGACACTGCAGTGAACGCAATCAGGTCGGGTCAGAATCAGTATCCACCGGGCATCGGAGTGCCAGAACTTCGCCATGCGGTCGCCGAACATCAGCAGCGATTTTGGGGGCTCACATTCGACCCTGATACAGAAGTGCTCGTGACTGCAGGTGCAACCGAAGCTCTCGCTGGCGCATTGCTCGGCACACTCGAACCGGGCGACGAAGTTGTCGTCTTCGAGCCAATGTACGACTCATACCAGGCGTGTATTGCACTATCTGGAGCGAAAGTTGTTCCGGTACTGCTACGGCCAACCCCAAACGGTTACCGCTTCGACGAAGACGATCTCAAGGCGGCGATCAGCCCTCAAACGAGATCGATTTTGTTGAACACCCCGCATAACCCAACCGGCAAAGTGTTCACTCGTGAAGAGATCACGTTCATCTCGTCACTTGCGCTAGAGCACGACCTCATGGTGATTACTGACGAGGTCTACGAGCACCTCATTTTCGATGGCCGCGAGCATGTTTCGATGGCTGGTCTGCCCGGAATGCGTGAACGAACGTTGACCATTTCATCGGGAGGAAAGACGTTCAACACGACCGGTTGGAAGATCGGGTGGATCTGCGGGCCAAGAGAACTGCTTCGTGCCGCAATGAGCGCCAAGCAGTTCCTTACCTACGTAAACGGTGCCCCATTTCAGCCAGCCATTGCGGCCGGGCTTCGTCTCGGAGACGACTACTTCACACGACTCTCCGACGGGCTCGCCGACACCCGAGATCGTCTCGGAGCAGGCCTCCGTGCAGCTGGGTTCAACGTCTTTCCTTCGGAAGCGACCTACTTCACGACTGTTGACATCACCCCGCTACGACCCGATGGTGACGGTGTCGCTTTCTGCACCGAACTTCCACACAAAATCGGTGTCGTCGCAATTCCGAATCAAGTGTTTTACGTCAACCCCGAGCACGGCCGAAATTTGGTGAGGTTCGCGTGTTGTAAACGACCAGAGGTGATCGACGAGGCAGTCGAGCGACTCGTCACGCTTGCGGCGTAAGCGACTTTCCCATCATCGCAACAACAATGCCGTAGGGCGTGGGGCGTTGCACAAGCTCGGTAAAGCCGAGCCGTTCGTGGAACGAAAGCGACACGTCGTTGCGTGGCTCGACGTTGACTTCGAGACCGAACACCTCGGCGCTAGGCACCTCGAGCAACCCAAGTCGTTCGGTTTCCGCGTACAGCGCGCGGCCTACCCCATGCCGATGGAATGACTCATCAACAACGACCCGGTCAAGGTAAATGAACTGGTCGTAGTTGTCGGAGAACCATTGATAGTTCGAACTGTCATAGTCGAGACCATGGGTCATCGTGAGTGAGAACCCGGCTGGAGCATCATCGACCCATGCGGTCAACGCAATTGCCGAACGTTCGAATAGATAGGCGAACCGCTCCCCGTTGGCGTCGCTCACAGCAGGCACGTGCTGTTGGTTGAGGGCGATGACCCACGGGAAATCGTCGGGGGTCATTGAACGAACGTAAGTTGCCATGAGGTAAGTATGCGCAGTTTCAATCTTGCGTCAACGAATGTTGCGCGCCCGCGGTGCATCGAGTTCGAACATCGTTCTAATCTCAGAGGGTGCTCTTCCAACGACGAACCGAAATGATCCGACCCGAGGAGGCGTTGCCAGGACGCGCCGAACCGATGGCTGTGGCTGAGGTACACCCTGTACTCGGCACACCCCTGGTCGGGCCGTGGCCTGATGGTCACGAAGTCATTTACTTTGCAATGGGATGCTTCTGGGGAGCCGATCGCATCATGTGGCAAATTCCGGGCGTGCATTCCACGGCGTGTGGCTACATGGGCGGGTGGACGCCGAACCCCACCTATGAAGAGACCTGCACATCGCAAACCGGGCACACCGAAATTGTGATGGTGGTGTTTGACCCGAATGTCGCAAATATCGAGACATTGCTCGAGGCGTTTTGGGAAAACCACGACCCGACCACAGCGAACCGTCAAGGTAACGACATCGGCACTCAGTACCGGTCAGCGATGTATACGACGACCCCTGGTCAACTAGCAGCGGTGGAAGCATCCCGCGACCAGTACCAAGCATCGCTGTCGCAATCGGGCTTCGGAACGATCACGACCCAAATTTGTGATGCAGCAGCAGCGGGCGACGGGGTGTTCTATTACGCCGAGGACTACCACCAGGGCTACCTCCACAAATACCCTGCCGGGTATTGCAATCACGGCTTTTGCCAGGTCGCATACGCAACCTCGTAGCCGTTGTCCGCTACTCGGTTGGGCTGAGCAATTCGCCGGCGCGGAGCTGGCCTGCATACAACCCGTCAGCTGCGACGAGTTCGTCGTGGGTTCCTTGCTCGGCGATGCCTGCGTCATCGAGAACGATGATCCGATCTGCCGACCGAACTGTCGATAGTCGGTGTGCAATAACGATCGCAGTTCGACCGGTGAGAGCGGCTGTCAGTGCATCGTGGACGAGCGCCTCATTTTCCATATCGAGGTGACTGGTTGCTTCATCCAAGATCATGATGCGAGGGTCTTTGAGTAGCAGCCGAGCAATCGCGAGCCGTTGTTTTTCTCCACCGCTCAGTCGATAGCCACGTTCGCCGACAACGGTGTCGTATCCGTCGGGAAGCCGAGCGATGGTGTCGTGAATTCGCGCGGCCTCGCATGCCGTTACGAGGTCGCTATCTGTTGCGTCAGGATCGGCGAAGCGAAGGTTGTCAGCAATCGAGACGTGAAACAGGTGCGGGTCTTGAGCGACGACTCCGATTGCACCACGAAGCGACGGCAGGGTGAGATTGCGAATGTCATGGCCGTCGATGGTGACCGAGCCAGCGGTGACGTCGTAGAGCCGTGGAATCAGTGAAACGAGCGTTGACTTACCTGCCCCCGATGCACCAACAACTGCGACCGTCTCACCAGGCGAGATTGAGAATGAGACGTCGCCGAGGATGTTGCGATCGGGATCTGCTCCCGGGATGGAGCGTTGTTCCATTGAAGAGACTGCGTGCTCCTCAGCAGCCGGGTATCGGAATGTCACCGAATTGAACGCAATCTCACCAGCGCTGTTCGTGAGATCGATCGCACCCGGCCGCTCGGTAATTGGTTCGGGGGCATCAAGCACTTCGAAGACTCGCTCAAACGACACCATCGACGTCATCAGATCGACACGTGCGTTCGTGAGCCCGGTGAGTGGTTGGTAGACCCTCGTCACTAACGCTGCAAGTGCGACGAGTGTGCCGGCGGTGATCGAACCGTTCACCACCATCCACGCGCCGATGCCGTAGATGGCCGCGGTGCCGATTGCGCCAACGAGGCCTAGTGCGACGAAGAAGACCCGTCCCAACATTGCCGATGAGATACCCGCATCTCGAACTGCGTTGGCTTGTGTGCTGAATGTGTTGAGTTCGCGCCGTTCGTCACCGAACAACTTCACCAACATGGCGCCAGCAACGTTGAATCGTTCGGTCATCTGGGTGTTCATCGTGGCGTTGTGTTGCATTTGACGACGAGAAATATCTTGCAGGCGACGACCAACGCGACGTGCCGGCACGATGAATGTTGGGAGCACGATGAGTGACAGCAGGGTGAGGCGCCACTCGAGGGCTGCCATCGTGGCCAGGGTGGTGACAAGCACGATTACGTTGCTAACGACTGAACCCAATGTGCTCGTTAGCGCACTCTGTGCGCCAACGACATCGTTGCTGAGTCGCGAGGTAATTGCACCGGTGGGCGTGCGTGTGAAGAAGCCAATTGGGAGACGCTGAACCTTTGCGTAGAGCGCAATGCGGAGGTCGGCGATAAGTCCTTCGCCGACTCGAGCCGAACACCAGCGCTGCAAGATTTGGAGTGCGGCATCGGCGAGGGCCGAGACGACGGCGGCGGTTGCGAGCCACACGATGAGGCGACGGTCGCCCTGAGGAATTGCGTTGTCGAGAATTTCTCGTACGACGAGGGGCGGCACGAGAGCGAGCAGGGCGGCAACGAGAATCGCAATAAGAAACAGGATGATGGTTGATCGGTATGGACGAGCGAATGCCCAAACTCGCTTTGCCGTTCCGTCTTGAAGATGTACATCGCGAATCGCATCCGTATCTCTCGGCATCATGTGGTGAGGGCCCATGCGCATGCCCTTATGTTAAGTACCTGTGGCGGGAGTGCATCACTGGCCTACCCTGAACTTATGACGCGGCGCCCGGTGCTCTACATGGCGATAACGGCCGTAGTCGCAGCATCGTGCGGTGCACCACAACCGGTGCGGTTGATGTCATCGGAGACAACGGTGAGTTCATCGCAGTCGGCGGCTAATGACTCAAATCAAACTTCGGGTGAAACAGCCGCTCCTCAACCACAACTCGAAGATGTGGTGGTGCCAGATCTTGAATGGACACCTCTCGGTGCAGGCACCGGCTCCGCTGAGCTCGACGTTCCTCTCGACTACAGCGATCCCGACGGTGAAACCATCACGCTGCATGTCGTTCGGCATTCGGCCCGTGATGAAGGCGGCCGCATCGGCTCTCTATTGGTGAACCCGGGTGGTCCAGGATTCGGTGGTTCAGTGCTTGCGGCCCTTGCACCCCAGATTTATGACGATGCATTGCTCGACCGGTTTGACATTGTCGGATGGGATCCACGCGGCACCGGCCTCAGCACTCCGACTATCGATTGCATCGACGATTACGACCCGTTTTTCGCCGAGATAGATATCACCCCTGAAACCGATGAAGAACGGCGAGCATTGGTTGCGATTGCACAAGAGTTTGCCGATCGATGCGCGGGTACGAACGAGGGTGTGACAGAGCACGCGGGCACGAACAATTCGGCCCGAGACATGGATGTGTTGCGTCGTGCTCTTGGTGAAGAGACGATCAGTTACTTCGGGTTCTCTTATGGCAGCGAACTTGGCGCCACGTGGGCGACGCTGTTTCCCGACACTGTTCGAGCGGCGGTGCTTGACGGGGCAGCTGACCCGAACGCCGACAGCCTCGAGTCATCATTGCAACAACTTGAGGGGTTCGAAGCCTCCCTCACGACGTTTCTGCAGCGATGCAGCAGTGATGCCTCATGCAAGTTCCATAACGATGGAAACGCAGAGGCTGCATTTGAAGCGCTGATGAAAACGCTTGATGCAAACCCGGCACCAACATCGAGCGGTCGCCCGCCCGCCAATCTTGCGGTCGCCATTAATGGTGTGATCGAAGCGATGTATTCAGATTCATATTGGCCAACTCTTGAGGCAGCCCTTGCGGCGGCGGCGCTGGGTGATGGTTCAGGTCTTCTTGCGTTACATGACGCCTACTACCAGCGTCAGCCAGACGGAACCTACGGAAATGAGCTTGAGGCATTTCAGACCATTAGTTGTGCTGATACCGCGGAACGCCTCAGTGTCGCGGAAGAGGATGACCTTATTGATGAGTACCGGGCAGTGGCTCCTCGACTTGTGCCCGAAGGCGCGTCTGGTCAGTACTTCTGCACGTTCTTTCCGGTGGCGCGGGACCCACGCATTGACATCACAGGTGTTGGCGCCGGGCCAATCGTTGTCATTGGCACCACCGGTGATCCTGCGACTCCGCTGTCATCAACTGAGTTGATGGCCGATGCATTAGATGATGGCCGACTCGTCGTAGTTGAGGCCGATCAGCACACCGGGTACGGGGTGAACCAATGCATCAATGAACTCGTCAACGACTACCTCATCGAACTGTCGGCACCAGCCGACGACACGATGTGTCGCTAGGCGACGCCCCAACAGCGACCCGCAGTCGCCGATTCTCTGGCGGAAGGAGTGGGATTCGAACCCACGGAGGCCCGAAGACCTCAACGGCTTTCGAGGCCGTCCCATTCGTCCGCTCTGGCATCCTTCCGTCATCGGAGGCTATCGGCCATCGTGGGTCGAGGCGACTGCCGTTGTGAACTCAGCGTCGTCGATCAGCGAAGAAGCGTTTCAGGAGTTGCGAGCTTTCCTCACTGCGTACTCCGGCGATCTGAGGTATTCGATGATTTAACACGTCGGAGTTGGTGAGATCAAAGCAACTCCCCGAGGCACCAGCTTTCGAGTCATGTGTGCCGAAGACGAGCATGCCAAGCCGGCTGTTGACCATCGCGCCAGCGCACATCACACAAGGCTCAAGGGTGACGACCAGTAGGCACTCCTCGAGGTGCCAGTTGCCAATAACGTTTGCGGCGTCGCGCAATGCAAGTACCTCAGCGTGGGATGTCGGGTCGCCGGTTAGCTCACGTTCGTTATGGCGAGCTGCGATCACACTGTGCCGATGGATGACAACGGCACCTACGGGAACATCGCCATGAGATTCTGCTGCGCGCGCTTCTTCAAGTGCGTGCGACATCCACGTGTCGAGTTCGCCGGTAGTGAAGTCATCGGGTGTGAGAACTCCCATAACGGCAGGCTACGTCGCTGATGATCTGACGGGGCCAGTTTGGGTGGCCTCCCGTAGGATTCGAGATGTGAACCCCTCCGTTCCCGTTGCCCCTCGGCAACGGATTCCCAAATTTGCGCCGAAGAACATGTTCTACGGCTGGGTTGTTGTCGGGGTTGCGGTCATTGCGGTGTTGATGACAGCTGGAAGCCGCGCTGCGCCGGGAGCGCTTCTCGTCGACATGGAACGCTCAACAGGTTGGAGCACGTCAACGTTGTCGATTGCTGCGTCGATCAGTCTCGTGATGTACGGAGTGGGCGGACCGCTCGCCGCGTTCGTGATGTCGAGAATCGGTCTCAGGTCAACAACTGTCATGAGCTTGTTGCTCGCTGCAGTGTCGTTTTTGTTCAGCGCCCGAAGCGAATCACTGTGGTCGTTTTACCTGTGGTTTGGCTTTGGAGCGGGTCTTGCAAGTGGCCTTATTGCAAGCGTGCTTGGCGCAACGATCGCAAATCGTTGGTTCGTTGATCGTCGAGGGTTTGTCACCGGCATTTTCGGCGCCTCAACGAGTGCTGGGCTGCTGGTGTTCTTTCCGTTCTTCACCGCGTTGGCTGCGAACTCGGGGTGGCGCCGGTCGCTTGAAATTGGTGCCGTGTTGCTCGTGGTCACGGCAATTCCAGCTGCATGGCTGATGCGTGATGCGCCAGCCGATGTTGGACTTGCGCCGTATGGCGGCACCCCGGAGCCAACGAGGGCTCCCGATCGCGGGCTCTTTCGTCGGGCGGTGCGTCGGCCTGAGTTTTGGTTGCTCGCAGCCACATTCATGGTGTGTGGGGTGACGAGCAACGGGCTTGTTGGCCAGCATTTCATTGCTCACGCAACCGAGCACGGATTTACCGAAGTTACTGCGGCGAATTGGCTTGCGGTCATGGGGATATTCAATTTCGTTGGCACATTGATCAGCGGCTGGCTAACCGATCGATACGACCCCCGCCGATTGCTGTTCGCTTACTACTCATTTCGTGGGGTCAGTTTGTTCTTCTTGCCGGTCATTCACGACAACGTTTCGATCGGCGTGTTTGCAGTGCTGTTTGGCCTTGACTACATCGCCACGGTTCCTCCCACAATCATGTTGTGCGCGGAGGCGTTCGGTCGGCATAACGCCGGCACTGTGTACGGCTGGGTGTTCGCAGCTCATCAGATTGGTGCGGCTCTTTCTGCATGGGGAGCGGCAGTCATTCGGGAAGCGGCCGGAGATTACACGTGGGCATTTTCGGCAGGTGGAGGCATTGCGATCGCAGCGGGCATGTTGGCGACGATGATTCGTCGACCATCGATGTCGACTTCAGCGATAGCGACTTGATCGTCAGCCCGACGCACGAGATGCGGCTGCATGCTGAGTACGGTGATCGATGTGTCGACACTCACCATTGAGCCGTTTTTTGAAGGTCCTGCTGGTAGCGGTCAGGGTGGTTGGACAGCCCGTCAGTTCTCAGAGCACCTTGACGGTCCTCACACCTTTGCGTTGCGCCACCATGTTCCTCTTGGGGATGAACTCGCTGTTGTTCATGGCGACACGGTGCAGTTACTTCATGGTGACGTGCTCATCATGGAAGCAACTCCGTGGACGCCAGATGCGGTGACAACCGAGGCAGTGTCGATTGAAGATGCTGCTGCTGCGCGTTCGAGGTTCGTGCCATTTCTTGACGACGACATTTCGATGACGTGTTTCTCCTGCGGAATTCATGCAACTTCCATGCAGGTTCATGGAGCCCATCTTGGTGATGGCCGTTACGCAACAGATTGGACGGTGCCTGATTGGGCGACCTCTTCTCTCACGTCGTCTGCTGCGCTATGGGCTGCACTCGACTGCACTGCCGCGTTTTACGTGTGCGGTAGTGATGGTGAACGGATGGCGTTCACGGTGCAGTACGCCGTCGACCAGCGGCGAGCGGTTGCTCCTGGTGAGCGGGTGGCCATTGTCGGCTGGAACGGTGATTATGAGCCCGTGTGGGATGGGCGCAAGCGTGGCGCTGCGTCAGCAGCGTTTGGCGAAGATGGCGATGTCATTGCGCTCGCAAGATCATTTTGGGTGTCGGCGCCTGAGTGAGAACGTCCGCACTCGGCGACAGTTGTAATTAGCGCTTGTCGAGTAACCGCCTCGCTCCTTCTTTCTCGATCGACGACGTTGTTATGCACTCCGGCGCCGTAAGCGGCTGTCGGCTATTAGCACATGGGTTCCATAGTTGGCTCGGAGATGTCGGTTGCGATGTCGGCATTGTCACCGGTTGCTGAAGCTGTTTCACCACTCGCCACGTACGAACTCGAAGCAATCATTCGAAGAGTTTCCGAGTCGTATTTTGCAATGTGAGTTGCTCCGATGGTGACGATGTAATCACCGATGACGAGTGCCCGTGTCGTGCTGTTCCACCAACGGCAATCGTCTGGCGCGGGGTATTCGAGTTCAACCGGTTCAGCGAATGTCGCAAGCTCGCTCACCCGTGTAACGGTCACCATTCCGTCGTAGTCGGCGGTAGCCGTGAATTGACCAGCTGGCCACCACAGGAACGCCTTGTGGTCATACTCGGCCGCAGACGCTCCACCGATATCAACCTTGTCGAGCCGCAACGGATTTGATGAGTCGCTGACATCAAACAGGCTGATTTGTGTTCCACGTGTGCGCCCACTGTTGTCGGCGTCTTGGCCGATGCCGAGCAATTTGCCATCACCGATTGGATGTAAATAACTGGAATATCCCGGAATCTTGAGTTCTCCGGCGGCGTAGGGCTGAGTCGGGTCAGTTAGATCGACGACGTAGAGCGGGTCGGTTTCCCTGAAGGTGACGATGTACGCAAGGTCACCTATGTAGCGAACGGCGTAAATGCGCTCCGTTAAACCAAGGCCGCCGACTTCCCCGAGCACGTCGTAGGTGTTGTCGTCCCCTGCTGTGAGGATGGTGACTGCAGATTCGCTGATTCCGTCGACGGTGCGAGTGGTGGCGATGCGTAGTTCGTCTCCGTGTTCGTTGAGAGCGAATTGGCCGATGGTGTCGCCCGGGACGGTTCCCGATGCGAGGTAATACATGGTGTCGTTCGCGTTGAATGAAAACGAGTGGACAGATGTCTCTGGCCCCGGTTGCTGCGGCCATTCAACATCGCTATTCCAGGCTGTGGTGGTGAAGTGCACGCTGTTTGCCGTTGCATACATTGCATCGGCTCTTGACATGATGCCCAATTGCCCTCGGGTCACGTCATCGCTGTGAATGTCACGGGTCGCAATCCAGGTTGTTGTCTGCGCAGTTGGGGATTGGTCTGAGATGGCGATCTGGTTGCAGTCGAGTGCCGACTTTGTCACGCCGCTGAGAAAGATTCTTGGCATCCATTGGTCGATAGTTGAGCGTTCGATTTGTTCGACGTTGTGATCGAGTGCTTCCTCTTCGGTCAGGTTGTCTTCCCATGGGGAGACGAAGTCAAGCTGATCACGGTTGGAGGTTTCTAGCAAGATTCGGAGATGACCGTTGACTGATCTCACGCCGACGGTCCGCCCCTCAACTGTCTCTGTTGATTGAAGTTGGACGCTGCCATCTTCGGTGACGATGAACACTCTGATATGTGTGGTGTCCCATGATTGCCAAAGGTCAGAAACCACTGCGAGTTGCCCATCGTGCAGCACGAGATGGTGTGTGCCCTCAGGAAGGATGACCGAATCTGTCACGGCGAGAGTGTCGACGTCAATGATGTCAAGTTGATTATGTGATGCGCGAAAGATGCGGGTGCCATCGGTCTCTAAGACGTCGCCTTCATCGACACCAATCTCTTGAGTGTTCGTCTCCGAAAAGTCACGCGCCGAGGAATCTGCCGATATGTCTGACATTTCGGCGGCTCCAACGGACTCTTCGACTTCCATGACGAGACTCTCTTCAATCATCCAATAGTCGCTTTCGAGCCCCCACGGCGTTACCTCTGTGAGCGCAATAGTTTTGATTTCGTTGAGGATGACGTCGCATGTCGTGGCGAATAGCAGCCCGCTTCGACCAAACGCTCCGGTGGGTCGGTTGGGCTGGGTTACTGAAGGGAGTGTTCCGCCACCTGACGAAGGTTGCCCGAAGGAGTCTGTGTCGTCGGCAATACAACCGGTCGTTGCGAGTGCGGCAATGAGCAGAATTGCGGTGTTCTTCACGTAGTTCATCATGTCGTCCTGTGGGTGGGGTTGTAGCGCAGAGCGTTGCTGGTCTGCTGACATGTTTGACGACCGGGGCGGGTGAATGGTTCCCGGTTTCACCATCTTTTCTTCTAACAGATCAGGTTTTTTCTTCTAAGACCCCGTGGCGGGGTGTTAGAAGAAAAGATTGAGCCAGTGTCTATAAAGGGATTCTGAGATCGCCTGTTGCGGTGATCACACGATTCTGAGTCGCAGATCACACAGTTGAG
>JAKMEY010000073.1 GCA_022425725.1 Ilumatobacteraceae bacterium | reverse complement strand
CCACTGCGCCCTTCCAGGCCTCTGGGCTGTACTTACCGAACATAACGGCTTTTGGCATGGTGATTCCCCCTGATGTGTTGGTCTGTTCTTCAACGTAGCACGAACGATCTGATCTAAATCTTGGGAGTAACCAGTGCGGTGGTGCTCCTCAACTTCCGCTCGCAAGACCATGAGACGCGACGGCCAAGGTTGGGATGTCCAGACGTAACTCTGGACAATTTGACCTGCTGTTTGGGAGGTTTCGACCACCGAAAACCTGAGGGAACCCCCGAACGTCCAATGCATGAACAGGATGTTCAAGTTCGCTCATCGACCCGCGCTAACTGTCGCTGCTGTTGCGATGTTGTCAACAAGCTTGCTTTTCGTTGCATCACCCGCGAGTGCCGATGCGAGATCCCACTTGAGTGACCCGACTGCCGAGATTGATTCGAAAGATGCAATTCCGAATCGCGCAGTGATGATGCAGATGAACATCGTCTCGACCGACGATCATGCTCTTGCAGCAGCTGCAAGAAAGAGCAGTGAAACCATCCAGCGGTACCCGTCTGCAACTACTGATCCTCACTCAGTGATCATCGAGATCAAAGACGGCACCTCCCCTTTTGCAGTGAGGGCCGGGATGGCGAGCATCGATGCCGACATTGCCGAATTTTGGGAAACTGCCGATGCGGCCCGAGTGGTGAGCAGCAACAGTGTTTACCTTCTCAAACGGATCCGAGGCCTTCCTTTTGTCTCGAACGCAGCGAGCGTCTCGAAAACACTTACTTCAGGGTATGGAACAGAACCCCGAGATATCAGTCTGTGGGGAATCAGCGGAGGAGCAGGGATCGACTCTGTGAGCGCGCAGCCCAACACCTTGAATCTGAACGATATTCCGGTCGGAGTTATTGACACGGGTGTTGATATTTCTCATGAAGATCTCGCAGGGCGCCTATGGAGTAATCCCGGTGAAATACCTTGGGACGGAGTTGATAACGACAACAACGGTTTCATTGATGACATCCACGGCTGGGACTTCGTCTGCGACCTTCCTTACCCGCGGCCCCCAATTCGCGATTCAGAAGGGGGATTGCAATACGACGACGCTGGGCGTGTCGTCACCGATATGGCCTCGTGCCCAGGGAGCCCGGCAGCGGACACCGGCGGCTACGACCCGCACGGTCACGGCACTCATGTCGCTGGGACTATCGCCGCACAAAGTGACAACAACACGGGAATCAGCGGGGTAGCTCCAAACGCTCGCATTGTGGTTCTACGAACACTCGGTGATAGCGGGAGTGGCTGGAGCAGCGCCAGCATCGCCGCTCTCAACTATGCGGTGGAAAACGGAATCGAGGTATCTAACAACTCGTATGGCTGTCTCTACTGCTCGCTGGGTGGGTACTCCCCAATGCTGATGGCTCTTGACGCGCACCCCGAGCATGTATTCCTCGCCGCGGCTGGTAACGACAACCTTCTCACTGGTACTGGTGACCATTACCCGTCGGGCCTCGAGGGCGCCAATGTCATTTCCATTGGGTCGCACTCTTCATCTGCAGTTCGCTCAGGCTTCTCAAACTACGGCATCGACGCTGTCGATGTGTCGGCACCCGGAAGCTTCATCATGTCAACATTCGCAGGCGGCTATTACTACATGTCCGGGACCTCGATGGCGACGCCACACGTTGCCGGAATGGCAGTGATCATGAAAGGCCTCGATGGGAGTCTGACCGGTGGTGAGGTTAAGGACATCCTCATGGAAACGTCGACAGCAGTGGCAGGCTTCGAAACCCTCGTTGCATCAGGTGGCATCGTCAATTTGTCCGACGCACTTACCGAGATCTCCGCTTCATCAACACCAACAACCACGACCACGATCGCCCCAGAAGGCACAACAACCACAACCGTCCCGACCTCCACAACTACCCCACCGACCACCACAACCACAACGATCCCTGCGACCGCAACGACCACAACCATCCCGACCACCACAACGCCGGTGACGCCGAGCCCGGAACCAGAGCCGCCAACCGAGACAGAACCAGTTGACCCGGCTGACCCGGCCGACCCGGCTGACCCGGAACATCCGGTCGATGATCGTGTTGACACCGTTCCTGGAAAACGCATATTTGACAGTCGGGATGGTGGGGCTGGTCGGCTTCCAAAACAAACGGCTCGTTACGTCCAGATCGCCGGCATTGGCGACATTCCATCTGACGCAACCGTTGCGACCATCAACTTCACTGTGGTCAACCCGTCAGGTTGGGGTTTCGTCACCGCATGGGGTTGCGACAACATCGCAGATGCCAAGCCAGACACCTCGATCGTGAACTATGACGCTGGGTGGACTCGAGCGAACACCCAAACCATCGGCCTCGGCAACACCGGCGGTGTCTGCGTGTGGTCATACGCCGACACAGACGTCATCGTCGACACACAGGGCTACATAACCTCTGACGGCATCACCATGCACACCAAACCTGTCAGAGTCATGAACGCCCGCGGGTCGTCGAGTTTCACTGCAGGAGAAGTCCGCAGAGTAGATGTCACTGGCTCCAACCTGACAGCAGCATTCGTGAACCTCACCGCAGTTGACCCAGCCGAATGGGGTTTCCTCACCGCATGGCCATGTGCCACAAACAGCGATCCAGTTCCGAACTCCTCAGCAGTGAACTACGACAGCGGCGCAACCGTTGCCAACAATGCAGTCGTTGCGCTTACCGACGGTGGATTCTGCGTGTACAGCTACGGCGACACCGGTGTGCTGATCGACGTCATGGGAGTCATCGACACCACCGACACCTCAGTCACACCACTTGACCCGGCCCGGCTCGTCGATACCCGGGTGGGTGGAGCCACCTCTGACCGCAACTATCAAGGGGCTCGCAGATTTGCGGCCGGAGAAACCCGCATGTTCACCATCTCGGGGCGCTCCGGCATTGCAGAAGACGCAACCGGTGTCTACATCAACGTCACATCGGTCAACCCTCACGGACACGGCGGCTTCTTAACGGTATGGGCGTGCAGCAGCCCAGATGACGCATCGCCAAACACCTCAGTGGTGAACTACACCCAAGGCTGGTCAGCAACACCAAACTCGGTGCTGCAACAACTCAGCGAACACGGAAACCTGTGTGTCTTCGCCTACAAAGCGACCGACGTCCTCATCGACGTCACCGGCTACGTCAAGTAGCCACTGGCGAACCCTCTACCAATCGCATTGCGCGTTGAGAGCCATGAGGACCAGACAAATTTCCTAAGAAGTAGGTCAATTTTGATTACGGGAATCACTCGGTTGCTGTAGATTACACGCGAATGTGAAGGTCTCTCGAAATCGATGCTGTGCCGCTCTTGCGGTATCAGCGCTTTTCCTCTCACCAACAGCCATAGCTCATGCGAAGTCAGTCGCTCCCGAAATCATCACGCACGAGGTCCGCTCTTCTGCCAATGTGAGCGAACGAACGGTGGACACCCACACCGATGCGTTTGAACCAAACATCTCTGAATCTGAGTATCTGAACACGAAACTCGTCGGCCCCTACCAAGCCGTAGTCGTCAGCGCCGGAGAAGTTGAGTTATATGCAAGTGACGGCGCGTCGCCATTCGAACCCCACCGTGTGGCTTCGGTCTCCAAACTCGTCACAACTACTGCTGTGTTCCGCCTCGTCGAAGACGGCAGGCTGGCGCTCGATAGCCCCATCAGTGACCACCTCCCATTCTCGATCGATGACCGATGGGCCAATGTGACGATCCTCGATCTTCTGCAACAGCATTCAGGCCTACCAGCTGACAGGTCCTCCTGGTTCGGCAGTCGATGGGAAACGTGTGAGGCTGCAGCCCAAGAAGCGCTTACCAGGGCGCCTCTCTCTCGTGAGTACCGGTACTCAAACCACAACTTCTGCGTGTTGTCACTCATCATCGAACAGGTGACTGACACCTCATTCTTCGATGCCGTCGACGACGCAGTTTTCACCCCGCTACGCATGACCTCACCGTCACTCGATGACGACTACCGGTACCTCGCGGGGGCGGGAGCGTTCGAGATCAGCGCAATTGACCTCGCCCTCTTGATGTGCGCACTACAAGACCAATCGTTAACAGCACCAAACTTCCTCACCGCAGCATCAAAGAATCTCATGCGCAACCGAAACGTTTGGAACTATGGAACAGGTACTTGGGTGTTCGACAACGGGTCATGGGGTCACTCCGGCACCCTTTCCGAAGGCCGCAACATTGTTGTGGAACTTGCTGACACCGGCCAGATTGTCATTATTCAGAATCAGTCCAATGCGCTGAACAGCGGACTTGAGCTCTTTCCGTTTGCTTCTCGCCTCGCAAACTTGACCTGACCGCCACCCCCTCGCTCTCACGTCCTAACCTTCCGCTGAACGACGAGGGTGTGCCAGTGCGATACCGTTTTTTCATGGACTTGCTGAACGACCCTGATCTTCATTGGAGCCACTTCACCGGCACGCCAAGGTTCGGCTACCCAATCGATTACTGGGGTGCAATCTTGCATGTAGGCGACGACGGCCACCTCGACTT
>JAKMEY010000048.1 GCA_022425725.1 Ilumatobacteraceae bacterium | reverse complement strand
TTCTGTATGATCCCGTTCATGTTGGTTATGTTTGATGTGTCGGAGGTGGATATGTGACAGTTGAATGATGACGCCGCCTGTAACATGTAGTTCATGTTGGTGATGTTGGATGTGTCCCAGGTGGAGTGGTCACTGTTGAATGATGACGCGTCCTGGAACATGTAGCCCATGTTGGTGACCTTGGATGTGTCCCAGGTGGAGAGGTCACCGTTGAATGATGACGCCCCCTGGAACATGTAGTTCATGCTGGTGATGTTGGATGTGTCCCAGGTGGAGATGTCACCGTTGAATGATGACGCGTACTGGAACATGTCGCTCATGTTGGTGACGTTGGATGTGTCCCAGGTGGAGAGGTCACCGTTGAATGATGACGCGTACTGGAACATGCCGCTCATGTTGGTGACGTTGGATGTGTCCCAGGTGGAGAGGTCACCGTTGAATGATGACGCGTACTGGAACATGTAGCTCGTGTCGGTGATGGTTGATGGTAGGTCCGAAGGTACCGTGAAGTTTGTCTTCCAGTAAGCGAAAGCCTCTGTCGCATCAGACGGTGTGTAACTTCCCCACTGGCTTAGGCCGGTGTACCACCGGAATAGGGTTCGATCGGAGTTGTTTGACGAGAAAAGGGAAAAGGATCCTCCTGAGACAACAATCTCGTAGTCGCCTGCCGTCGAATAGACGTGTTGTTGGCCATTGCTACTGACCGACTCAAGAGCGGACCCGTCACCCCAATCAACGGTGATTGCAGACTGAATTGACTTAATTGGCAACGCGACGCTCGACCCGTCAGAGACCGTGACGGTTAACACCAGATCGTCTGCCGTCGCCGCAGCCGAAACCGCAGTTGCGCCAAAACTCCCACCCAGTGGCGTCAAAACCGTCGCACCCGCAATTGCACATACGACCGCAATGCGAGACCATGACCGTCGCTCGGCGCGATCTCTCATCCTGTCCCTCCCGCGCCGCACATTTGAGCATTGATGTGTGAAAGTCCCCATACGCCATTTAGCCATAGACTTTGCTAGAGAAGCAAATGGCGTCGCACCGACGTCGCATCCTGGGGGAAGCATCTCGTGGACAACAACCAACCCGGGGTGTCAGATGAGGAACGGACACTCCCGGTACCAAACGTGAGAGCAACGGAATCTGTCGGTAGTTATGGCAAGAAATTCTCGAGACGTACAAGGAAGATGTCGGGGGTGCGAGTCCCTCTGCGCCCACTAGTGTTGACGAGTTTCACTCTGTAGTGGCCAGGTCGTTAATCGCTGTGCGTCTTAATTTTTTAGTGGGTCCCACCAGCGTTGGGCGATCGCAAGCGCATTGGTCGGCGGTGTGTTCTACGCCTTCTCTTCGTTTGTGATGGCAGCTCTACAGCGTCTCGAGTCGAAGGATGGGATGACCACAATGCAGGCGATCAACATCACTGCTGTTCAGCCCGGCCTCATGGTGCCCTTTTTTGGGACCACGTTGGCCCACATCGCGGTGGCTCTTACGGCAATCAGTAATTGGGAAAACAGCGTCTCCTCCTGGCTGTTGGTTGGGTCGTTGAGTTTTGTTTTTGGCACCTTTGCTCTGACCGCGTTCTACCACGTTCCACGAAACAACGCTCTTGCCGATACCGCTATCGATGATCTAAATGCCCCCCATGTCTGGCACCGATACCTCGTTGAATGGACAAGAGGAAATCACCTCAGAGTGGCGACATCGATGGTTGCAGCAACTGCCCTGACGATCGCAATCGTCAACCGCTGACGATCTATTGGCAGCCGGGGGTCACAACCTCTCGCTCAACTTTCTCCTTTTCTTTAAATTTCGAATGACGATTCGCGGTGCGCGCCAGCAAACCGGGGTTCGTTTTGCCTCGACGGGTTCGGCTCCCGAGAAAGAAGGGTCACGGCCTAGGGTGTCGCAATGGTTTCCCCAAATCGTTTTTTCGAATTTTGTGACCATAGACAGTTGGCAAGTTGTGGATTCAGCTGAGACCGAATTAGTCGACGAGAAGATGGCTTGGCGAACGTTGCTGCTGAGCGGTCTTGCGGTATTTGCCACGTTTCTCGACACGTCGATCCTGTTCGTTGCGTTTCCAGACATCGTGCGCTCATTCCCTTCAGCAGAATCGACTCAACTGTCATGGGTCATTAACGCGTACACGATTGCATTTGCGGCTCTTGTCGTGCCCTCCGGCAAAATTGCGGACCGCGTTGGTCACAAGCGATCGTTTCTCTTTGGGTCACTCCTTTTTACGTGTGCCTCGCTTCTGTGCGCTGCAGCTCAATCTCCATTCGTCTTGATCTTGTTCCGAGTTATGCAAGGTGTCGGGGCTGCTGTCCTGATTCCAAGTTCGCTTGCCCTCGTCATCCGCGCGTTTCCACGAGAAAAGCTTCCGGTGGCTGTTGCGATCTGGGGAGGAATCGGCGGTGTGGCCGGAGCCCTCGGGCCCTCACTGGGAGCCGTTCTTGTTGATGCTGCAAATTGGCGGTGGGTATTCCTCGTGAACTTGCCTGTTGGCTTGATCACCATCTGGGGTGGTCGGATAATTCTCCGTGAATCTCGTGATGAGACCATGAAGATCCCTTCATTAAGTGGAGTGGTCTTATTTGCAGGGTCTGCGGCACTGCTGTCGCTCGGCGTTGTGCAGAGCGAAGACTGGGGTTGGGCAGATAATCGCACCGTTATGTCGCTCATAGCTGGTGGTGTGTTATTGACGGTGTTTTGGTTTCATCAGCGTCGTAGCGAGAGGCCTGCCCTTGACCTCGATCTTTTTGGGATCAGAAATGTTGCGTGGGCGAATGCTGCGATGTTCGTCTACGGGGGCGCCTTCGCGGCGATGTTCTTTGGCTCGGTGCTGTTCCTCACCGATGTGTGGGGGTGGTCGATAACTGCGGCTGGATTCGGTGTCGCTCCAGGCCCGACCTTGGTAGCGCTACTCGCACCGAGGGCAGGAAAACTTGCGGTGGTTGTGGGGCAGCGCCCGCTGTTGGTTGCTGGTGGCCTGCTCTTTGCGTTGTCGGGTCTACTCCGAATCGTGATGCTTGGTCCTGAACCGAATTATCTCGTTGATTACTTGCCCTCGATGTTGCTCACAGCTCTCGGCGTCGCATTATTGATTCCACAGCTGTCAAGCACCATCGCTCAAGCGCTTCCGCAAAACCGGGTTGGTGTGGGCTCGGGGCTCAATCAAGCAGTCCGACAGTTTGGCGCCACCTTTGGGGTTGCTCTCACTGTGGCGTTCCTCAGTGGGGATTTAGTCGACGCTGCAGAAGTTATTGCTCGATTCGACCGTATTTGGTGGCTGATTGTCGTCGGAGGACTCCTTTCGGCTGCGGCCTCGCTACCGCTTCAAACCGGGAGCGCTGGCGCGAGAAGCGCTGAACAAAGCTGAGGCAGGCGCTGCTCGCGATCGACTCACCGCAGCTCTTCTCGTTGAAGATCCGACTCCAAGATTTTGGACAATGGTCGAAGACGGCTTCTTTGCGCGGTGGATTCCTGAAGTCATTGAAATGCAGATGGAACAAGACCCGATTCATCACCACAAAGATGTGCTTGCTCATACCTTTGCGGTCACAAGGTCGAGTCCGCCCGAGTTGAGAGTGAGATTCGCCGCGCTGATGCACGACATTGGAAAGCCGGCAACGAGGCGGTTTGGGCCGGGTGGTGTGACGTTCCGCCATCGTGAGGCCGTGGGAGCTCGGATTACTTTTCAACGACTTTCAGAGATGGGTTTTGACGACCTTCTTACCGAACAGGTCGCAAAACTTGTGGGGTTGAGCGGCCGTTTCAAGGGCTTTGGTGACAGTTGGACGGACAGCGCGGTTCGTCGGTACGCCGTCGATGCCGGTGAACTGCTTGGCGATCTAAATCTTTTGGTTCGGGCCGACTGCACAACCCGAAATCGACAGAAGGTGAAAGCGATTCAAGCGAAGGTGGATCGTCTCGAACAAAGAATTTGAGAGCTTGCCCGTTCAGATGCGGAGGCTCGTAGAAGGCCGGTATTGAGCGGCGCTGAAATCATGGAGATCCTCAACATCCCGCCCGGCCCCTCGGTCGGTGCCGCAATTGAAATGTTGCTTTCCGGTGTTCATCCTGGCAATAGAGACAAAGCGGAATCGCTTCTTCGCTCGTGGTGGTCGAAACGAGAAACGGCGGGCCACAATGCGTGATGCTGAGGTTTGCGTTGTCGGAGCGGGGCCGCACGCGCTCACGGTTGTCTCGCATTTACTAACGGCGAGACCCTCACTTAAGGATGGAATCATCGTCATTGACCCGAGTGGTCAGTGGCTTCGCACCTGGCGCGATCAGTTTGGCCGTCTCGAAATCGGAGTGTTGCGTTCACCGATGGTCCATCGTCCTGATGTTTGGCCAGGGTCCCTTGCACGTTTCACGAGTGACCACGCTCTGAAACGATCACATTTGCCATATGACCCACCGCTGACCTCAGTATTTGATTCGTTTTGCTCGGCGTTAGTTGATCAGTTGCAACTTGACTCGCTGTTGTGCGCTGCAAGCGTCGGGGAAATTCACACTGAACGCCACGGGTATCGGGTCACGACCTCGTCCGGTTCGTTTCACGCTCGACAGGTTGTATGGGCAGGAAACACTGCTCGACCGATTGTTCCAGAACCGCTCACGAAGTCGTTCGGTAGAGCCTCTTTCCAGCATTCTTCAACAATTGATTTACGAAATATCCCATCTCTCGATGGTGAACACATCCTGGTAATCGGCGGAGGCCTGACTGCGGGCCATCTCGTTCTTGGTGCCCTCAAGAGATCGGCTCGAGTGACGCTTGTGACCCGACGCCCAATTGTTGAACGCAATTTCGATGTGGAGCCCGGGTGGTTGGGCCCTCGTTTCTCGAAGGGTTTCGAACGCCAACGGAATCCTGAACGTCGTCTCCAGATGGTGCGGTTGGCGCGAGGTGGTGGGAGCATGCCTGGATGGATGTGTCAAAGACTGGAATCGGAGATCGATGCCGGCCGTCTTACGCATGTAGTGGGTTCGATAGAGAGTGGAAGCCTTTCTGACACCGGGCCCTTGGAGCTTTGTGTTTCGGGTCAACTATTGGAAGCCGACCGTTGTTGGCTCGCAACTGGAACCCGCCCTCACTTCTGCGCCGACGCCGCACTCGCACCTCACGTCATCCGACAGGTTGATGGTATTCCGGTGCTCCGACAGGACCTCTGCCTCGGACGCCGGTCAATGTATCTGACAGGGCGCCTCGCAGCGATTGAGTTGGGTCCAGCGGCAGGCAACCTCTGGGGTGCACGAGTGGCGGCACTTCGAATCACTCGCGCTGTTACCGGTTTTGACCTTCGCGATGACGCTCTTGAAGAACCCGGTTCACGAATACGTCTTGGGCAGAAAGGCTGACACAAGTGACTGATAGCTTCGGCATCCCTCTCGTTACGGAAGACCTAATCGACTGTTTCGGTCAACCAACTCACCGGCTCGTGCTTGAGATTGATGGCACGGTCACGATCACGTTCTTGTCCTCGGGGGTAAAGGCACGCGTCGATCCTGCGACGCGCGCCGTGCTGACACCCGGTGTGACAGTGCCCTCTCAGCTGCTGGACCATGCGGTGTCGATGAGGCTGGGTTAGCCACTGGTTCACGTGAACAGATGTCGGCCGCTCCGAGCTCTCGCCGACGCGAAGTCGGTAGAGCCCAAAGCGGTGTTGACCTGATCGATAAAGTTCGCAGCTGGGCGACACTCAACAATTCGCGGCAGTTGCCGACCGGCACTTCTGCGCAGACCACTAGGGGTAATCAATATGAACAACGACTTGACTGACGACCGCTTGGTCATTGGCGGCGGCTTTGCATCGCCGTACAGCATGAAAATGAGAGCAGTCTTGAGGTATCGCCATATTCCACATCGCTGGGTGTTGCGCAACTCCCGGTGGGATGATCTCCCGACACCTCCCGTGCCGGTGATTCCAGTGCTTGCATGGCCTGATGGAGCGGGCGGTTACCGAGATGTCATGGTCGATTCCTCTCCACAGATCACTCGACTCGAAGACGAATACCAGGGTCGCAGCGTGGTGCCCACCGACCCGGCACTCGCATTCATTGACTTTTTGTTAGAGGACTTTGCCGATGAATGGGTCACCAAAGCGATGTATCACTACCGCTGGACCTACGACCCTGACATTGAGAAAGCAGGATTGCTGCTGCCTCTCGATCAGAACCTTCAACTCTCAGATGACGACCACGTTTCGGCTCACGACTTCATTATTCAGCGCCAGATCAGCCGCCGAGCATTAGTTGGATCGACAGACGCCAACACACCGATTCTCGAAACCTCGTATCGAAATGTGCTCAACATCATGCAGGCCCATCTCGCTCAGCGCGACTTCTTTTTTGGCGATCGTCCTGGCCGCACCGACTTCGCCATGTACGGGCAGCTCAAGCCGATGCTGTGGTGGGATCCAACACCCGCCGCGCTCGCAGTGGAACGCGCGCCCCGAGCGGTGAACTGGACCGAACGCATAGACGACCTCTCGTGGCTGCCAATCGTTGACGACGACGGCTGGTCACCACTGGACGATCTTGAGGAAACCGTGGGGCACCTTTTGGCTGAAGCAGGTCAGACCTACGTTCCATTCATGTTGGCAAACGACGAGGCGCTGAGGTCGGGGGCCGAGGAAGTTGTCTGTGAGATTCGCGGCAACAGTTACCGTCAAGGGCCGTTCAAATATCAGGGCAAGTGCCTCACATGGATCCGAGAGTCATATTTCGCCCTCAGTGCGGACGATCGCGGGCGCGTCGATTCGGTGCTGAAGGGCACCGGCTGTGAATCACTCTTCGCGTGAGCCCATCGAGAGATGTGTGCGCGGCGCTAGACCGAAGCGTTCTCACAGTTTCCAAACTGGGAAACGGATTGATGACTTCGACGAAGGCGGCGGTTATGCGTTTTCCGTCGTCTCCGCACAGAGCATTCCGCCCATGTACTCTGCGTATTCTTTGCCATCGTTCGAGCAAAAATATGTCTCTTTGCCGTTGTCGATCCAGCCCCAGTCATCGTCACCGTCGGTACAGCTACCGTCCACATCGATGCAGATACACGGTTCGCTGTTGGGGCACATCGGATCGGCAACTGGTTCGAAGGCTGCAGATGATTCGTACTCATCCACTCCTGCACCAGACTCGATTTCTCCCAAGAGGTCGACTCCGCACTCCATTGCTGCAGCCATGAAGGTGAACAAAAACGTCATTTGTTCTTCAGTTTCAGGTTCGCTATCCATGTTGAAGAGTGCGGTCAACCCTTCGGTCTCGTCTCCGAGGGAGTCGATCAAGCATTGAGTCTGTTCTGCGCTCGCTCCCATTTCAGAGACGATGAACTTGATCATGGTGCTGCTGTCAGCGCACTCAGCGAGTCCTTCCATCCACATTTCATTTTCCGTGCCCTCTAAAGCCTCAAGATCGTCCATATTTTCGATGTTCCACTTAGTAAACGCCCATTCCGCAACGCATGTTGCGGTCTCGATCGACAGTTCGACGGGAATTTCTGGGTCGCTCATTAGTTCTTCTGTTAGGAGTGCAACAAGAAGGTCGCTAGATGGAGATTGAGGTTGCTCGACATTGGCAGCTTGCTCTTCGATCTCATCCTGCGGTTCAGCTTCGCGCTGTGCCTCAGTGGTAGACGGGGCAGCCTCGGTGGTTTCCGAGTCGGAAGATGCCAGAACTTCAGCCGTTGTTTCAGGAGAGGTAGCGTCAGCCCCTCCACAGCCAACAGCGACCGCAGAGACAAATGCGAAAGGAATGACGGAGCGAAATATCTGTTGTCGGTTCATTCATTGGAGTATCTCATGAGAAGCCCGGTTATGTGGGGTCACTCTGGAGATATTTATTTCGACTTTTGTCAATGAGACATTCGGGGATGGTGACCCTGGGGAGCCAACACTGAGCTTGCGGAGGGCATTCCCGGGAGTTGACTTCCTCACCGGGTGGCGTCTGAAGAGCTGACAACGCGTCAAAGTTTTTTGTCTCGGCGAGACGCATGTAGAGCGCGCATTGTTACGTCAACAAGTTCATTCTGATGGTGAGGGCCACCACGTTGCAGCTTGACGCCGAGCGCCTCGTCCTTCGCGGCGATCGAGCCATAGCGCAAGGCGACGAAGAGGTGATCCGGCGAGGCGAAGCCATAAACGGTTCTTGGCTGATGTGTAATCCCGCGTGAATGGGCACACCCGCACGCAGATCGAGCAGTCGTTATTGATTTTGGTCCAGTACGAGAAACACTTTTCGCCGTCAATCGACCACTTTGTTACGCCTTGCAAGTTTGACCGATTGTGGCGCTCTGCAGTGGGGGCTCCATCTGGTATCGCCTTTGAAGGGCAGCCGGTCACACATGCCGAGCAGATCTCGCACATCTCTTTCACCCCAAATGAAATCGGCCGGTCATGAGCGAGGGGAGCGTCGGTGAAAATCTTCCCAAACCGCACACTCGTGCCGAATTCGGGCGTGATGACAAGGCCATGCTTTCCGTATTCTCCTAAGCCGGCCTGAATCGCATAGGGGACTGCGAGCGCAGTGTCATTCATTGATGGAACAGCTTGGTAGCCAAGGTTTCGCAAATACTGTGCGATCGTCAGCAGCACGACAGCGTCCTGGCTGTAGCCCATTCCAGTTGCAGCCCCCGATAGCGCCGAGGGCGAGGTTTCAATCAGGGTTGCATCCATCGCCTGGCCTATGACGATCACATGGTTGAGCCCATCAGGCAGATCGTTCGGTTTCGCACCACTCGCCTTGACCGAGAACCGTTCGGTGTAAGTCCAACGGTGGTCGTATGCGGTAACTCCGACGAGATCTGCCCCCGCCGTGCGAGCCGCGTGTTTAATCATTGCTGCGGCCGCGGTTGGTGTTCCGAGGTCAACCTGTTCACTTGCGCCGTCGCGCAACATTGAGAGTGGGTCGAGGAACCCGTCACGTCGATCACGACTCTCGTGCATTTCAGCGAACACATCAGCGACATGCCACGTTGCGTTTCGGAATGCGTAGTCGTTTTGTTGGAAACCCTTCGCGGCACGCCACTCGGTTAATGGCTTTCGGTAGGTCGAAAAGAACAACTCGCTGCGTTCAGAATGGACGACGGGGTCATACCGAGACCGAGCGAAGACATCATCGATCTGGCTGAAACGTTCAAAGTCATTGCCGACTTCGAAACCACATGAGATGTCAGAAGCATCAATTGCGACGGGAATACGTCTTCGGGTTTTTGCCCGCTTGGCGGCATCGCCCTTCCCGGTGTGCATGACGTCATCTTAGGAAAGCAACACGTTCTGCACGAAGGAGGCGATGCCGTCAGCGTGAGCGGCGACGCTGCGCTCAGCAGGTCACCGAGTTAACTCCCAAATGTGGCGATGGTCGCTCCATCGAAGTACTCGTCTGCCCTGATGATTTTTCCGTTCTCAACCTTGACGACGAGACAGGCAGGGAGATCTCCAGACCCAGAGCCCCAGTCGAGATGCATGACATGCTGCTGTACAAAGCCACCCTCGATTTCGTAACGACGGATATTGCTGAACGAACGCCCTGTCGTCATCGATGCGAGTGCGTCAAGGCTCGCAAGGTTTTCTTCTTTGGTCATCTCAATGCCATCGGTGTTGTGCCACACCACCACATCATCGGCATACAGTTCGCCGAGCGCTGCGCTGTCACCTGCGGTGATCGCTGCAACAACTCCATCAGCAATGTCGTCAAATGCACCCATACGCAGACGGTACACAGTGAGATGACCGGTCTCAGCCGTCGGTGGGTGAATTACTTGCCGGTAAAACGGGGCTCTCGGCGTTCGGCCATCGCTGCAGTGCCCTCATTGAAGTCGTTGGTGTCGCGCAGCCATGCTTGTTCTCGACCTTCGTGGTCGGTCGCAGCCGCAACTTCATCGGCCAAGGTTCCTCGCAGAGTCTTGCGAATCGACTGAACGGCAAGAGGTGCGGAGAGCGCGATTTCGCGCGCAAGCGAATGAGCGGATGATCTCAGGTCATCGAGCGGACTCAGACGATCTGCCATGCCGAGAGATACTGCTTCTTCTCCGTCGATTCGCCGACCGGTGTAGAGCAACTCTGCTGCTGCTTGAGTGCCGACGAGGCGAGGCAAGGTGACGCTCAGGCCGAACCCTTGGTGAAATCCGAGCCGGGCGAAGTTGGCGGAGAACCGCGCTTGCGGTGACGCAATTCGGAAATCGGCGGAAAGAGCTAACCCGAGTCCGCCGCCAATTGCTGCACCTTGGATCGCAGCGACGATTGGCTTCTTCGTGCGGAAGATTCTCACGGCTGCTGTATAGAGGTCTTCGGTAGTGAAATGCGTGTCACCAGTTGAGAAATCTGCGCCTGCGCAGAAATGTTTGCCCTGGGCGCACAGCACCACCGAACGGCACCGTTCTTCGGTGTCGAGGTGTTCGAGTGCTTCGGCGATCCCACCGATGAGGTCCATAGAGAAAAAGTTGTTCGGCGGTTTCGCGAGTTCGATGACAGCAACAAAGTCATCACCGACAGTGACCCGGAGAGCGTCGTTGATGTTGAACGCTGAGCCACTCATGACGTCCCTACATTCTTAAATGCGATACCCCGGTCGGTTGCCGGCTCTTTTGGCAGTCCGAGCACATTTTCGCCGAGGATGTTGTGTTGGATTTCGTCGGTTCCGCCTGCGATCGACTGAGCGGGGGTCGAGACCAGGATTTCAGCAACGACTGCATCGAGCGGATCATCTCCCGACTTCAACATTCCCTGGGCACCCGCAATCGTCGAATGAACATGATTGGCGTTGCGAGCGATTCGTGACAGAGCGAGCTTCCCGATAGAGCCCTCTGACCCGGGTGGTTTTCCGAGTGCACGGGCAGCCTTGGCCCGCTCGGCGGTCCACTCGGATGCACGATGAAAGCTGCGCAATTTCATGAGTTTTTGACGGACATTTGGATCATCGATGACACCCCGTGCTTGTGCCCTCGGCACGGTGAGGTCAGCGCGGCCCATGCGTTGTGGATACCACTCATAGGTTTTGTTGAACTCTGCCGCTTCGACCTTTGCCTCCTCGATCGCTCGGCCAGCAGCATCGGGGGCGAAATACACGTTGCCAATCGATGCAAAAGAACGCTCATGAGCGAGTGTCCCGCGGGCGACCTTCCATCCGTCATTGATCTCCCCAACGACGTCGGATACCGGCACCCGCGCATCGGTAAGGAACACCTCGTTAAACGAGTCGTGATAGTTCATCTCGACGATTTGTCGCACTTCGACAGCCGGCTGGCGCATGTCGATCAAGAAATACGTGATGCCCGCATGTTTTGGTACGTCCCAGTCGGTGCGGGCGACGAGAATCGCCATGTCGGCGTCGTGCGCCATCGTATTCCATACCTTCTGGCCGTTGATCACCCACTCGTCTCCATCGCGAATCGCAGTGCACCGCAAGCCGGCGAGATCTGAGCCTGCGCCCGGCTCTGAGAACAGTTGGCACCATGTGAGTTCACCGGTGAGTGTCTGCCTGAGATATTTCGACTTCAACTCATCTGACGCGTGGTCATAGATCGTTGGTGCCGCGAGGCTCATCCCTCCGCCGAGGGGTGTTGCGACACCGCCGGCCTGGCGAATCGTTCGATGGGCAACCCGGTCTGCCCATGCCGGAAGGCCGAGCCCATGCCATTGGGGTGACCAAGATGGAACCGCCCACCCTGAATCGACAAGTTGAGTTCTCCATTCCAGGAGCGAGGCATCAGGATCCCATGTCTCGTGAAACCACTCGAGAACCGCTTGTTCAACATCACGTTCTGTGGGTGAGGCCATGGAGGCGATGTTACGGCAGGGTTGGCCGCTGCAAAGAAGTGTCGTGGTGGTGCGTTAAGGAGAGGTCCACTTCACTGCCATGTTGAGTGGACCCCGAAATGCCCAACCGCCAAAACGGGTTGGGGGAGCAGAGTCATCCAACGACATGTTGTGTAGTCGGTCGAATGCGAGCGGAAGCGCGAAGTCTCCGACGAGACTGCGTGATGCGGCCGCACCGGCGCAGACATGAGGCCCGGCGCCGAATGTGAGGTTGGGGGATGCATCCCGAGTGATATCGAATTCATGCGGCTGCGAAAAATAGGTTTCGTCGTGGTTGGCCGAGCCAAACATAAACATGACGCGCTCGTCAGGTTCAAAGGTGACGCCGTGATAGTTGTGCGGTTGGGCTACCCGTCGGGGTGACATGCAGATCGGTGCAACCCACCGGCAGTACTCCTCAAATGCGTCCATCCATGTCGCCTCTCCGTTGAGCACGAGCGCGAGCTGATCAGGGTGGGTGAGTAAGGCATATATTGCGCCGGCGATTGCGTCGCGAGGCTCATTTTGTCCACCAGAAATGGTCAGTTTGATATTTGCTCGCACTTGTTCGAGGGGCATACCTGATTGCAGCATGACCGACAGCAAACTCATGTCGGGCGTGTACTCAAGCTCGGGAAGTCGCTCATCGATCGCTGCATCGATTGCAGCAGTTGCTGCGTTACAGCGGGCCTCTGGTTCTGGGGCGCCGGCGTAGTTTGAAATGCCGTCGATCATGGCCTGGCTCCAGTCGTTGATCTCCTGGAAGGTTGCGTTCGTGAGCCCAGTGATGACCTTGAGCGCTTCACCGCTGAGCGCAGTTGCGTACGTGGGCACCAGATCGGCAGATCCGCGGTCGACGAGATCGTCGAGCACCATATTGGTGAGTTGCTCGAAGACGCTTGACCACCACGTTTTCACCTTGTTGGGGCTGATGGCCGGGTAGTACACAAACCGCTCTTTCCGATGGTCATCACCATCCTTCCGCATCATGTTTTGGCCCATAAGAACGTTCATGAGTCCACCTGGTTGGTCAGAAGAAAACACTGCGACGTTCTTTTCGCAAGAGTGGATGTCATCTCGGCGGGTGATCAGCGTTGCATTGAGTTCAGGCACGAAGCAGATTGGGGTACGAGACCGCATTTCAGCCAGCGTTGGAAAGGGGTCATCCCAAAAGGCAGACGGATCGATGTTGACAACCGGCGCGCTCGACATGGCGAAATCCTCGCGTACCGCCCAGATGGTCGACACCACCGGAGTCGCGCACTGTTATACGTGAGGTAAATGGGAATAGCCTGCTGGCATGTCAACCCGTGTCATTCCGCATTGGATCAACAACTCCCCGCAGCATGATCCTCACAACTCGACGTCGCCGGTGTGGAATCCGGCAACAGGTGAGATGCAGGCCGAAGTCGTGCTCGCAACCGGCTCTGTGGTCGACGATGCAGTTCGTTCAGCGGCCGAAGCATTTGCGTTGTGGTCCGAAGAATCGCTCGCTGCTCGCACGAAGGTGATGTTTGCGTTCCGGGAGATCATCAACAGCCGTGCTGGTCAACTTGCTGAGATCATCTCTGATGAGCACGGCAAAGTGCTGTCGGACGCGGCCGGAGAAGTGCAGCGCGGCCTTGAGGTTGTTGAATTCGCGTGCTCATTGCCGACGTTGACGAAAGGAGCATATTCCGACCAGGTTTCCGGTGGAGTTGATTCGTACACGTTCCGCCAACCGCTCGGCGTTTGTGCCGGAATCACGCCATTCAACTTTCCTGCGATGGTGCCGATGTGGATGTTCCCGGTTGCAATCGCATGCGGGAACACCTTCGTGTTGAAGCCATCCGAACGAGATCCATCTGCATCGGTATTGCTTGCCGAATGGTTTGCAGAGGCCGGACTTCCGCCCGGGGTGTTGAACGTTGTACACGGCGACAAAGTTGCTGTCGATGCGCTACTTGATCATGACGATGTCGCTGCCGTTTCATTTGTCGGTTCGACTCCGATTGCTCAGTATGTGCACGGCCGAGCAACTGTGAATCGAAAACGAGTGCAGGCACTCGGGGGAGCGAAGAACCATGCGGTTGTGCTTCCTGACGCCGACATGCAGTTCGCTGCCGAGCAGCTTGCTGCGGCGGCGTTTGGCTCAGCCGGAGAGCGCTGCATGGCGATTTCAGCTGCGGTAGCAGTGGGCGCTGAGGCAGATCGGTTGATGGAGCAGGTCGATGCGCAGGCACGGTCGATTACCGTCGGCTCCGGTCGAGATGCGTCGAGCGAGATGGGCCCGATCGTCACCCCTGAAAGTCGTGATCGCATCGTTGGCCTCATTGATTCAGGCGAGGCGCAGGGCGCTGAGATCCGGGTTGATGGTCGAGGTCTGGTTGTTCCGGGTTATGAGAACGGATTCTTTGTAGGGCCAACGGTTATTGACCGCGTCGACACCTCAATGGATGTCTACACCAACGAAATTTTTGGTCCGGTGCTGTCGGTCGTGCGAGTTGATGATGTGGGCGCCGCCATCGACCTCATCAACTCGAATCCGTATGGCAACGGAACAGCTGTCTTCACCAATTCAGGTGCGGCAGCGCGACGCTTTGTACGCGGGGTGCACGTCGGGATGGTTGGAGTCAATGTCCCGGTTCCGGTACCGATGGCATTCCATTCCTTCGGCGGGTGGAAAGACTCGCTCTTCGGCGAACACCACGTACATGGGCCTGAAGGCGTTGAGTTCTATACGAGAGCAAAGGTCGTGACGCAGCGATGGCCTGAGTCTGGAATGCCGGGCGACGCCTCCTTTGATATGCCCACTGCGCGGTAACCCGATGCCTCCGGCGTCGGCAAACACATCGCCGATACGCCGATCGAGATTCGCCCGCCTAACCCCAAAATCTTTCTGAGGACGACTGGAACATCGTGGGGTAGTCGGTCACAATCGCTTCGTGCTCACTCGCCTCTCACAGCAACGGTGCCATGCCTGAGGGCCACACCATTCATCGAGCGGCGCGGTTACAGCGCCGGCGGTTTGCAGGTGAGATTCTCGAAGTTGATTCGCCGCAGGGCAGATTCTCCGATGGTGCCGCAGAACTGAATGGCCGGCGACTCGAGGGCGTTGACGCGCTCGGTAAGCATCTTTTCCACCGTTGGGAAGGTGACCTCACCGTGCATATCCATCTCGGCTTATTCGGCAAATTCAAAGTGTTCACCGACGTGGAAAAGGCGCCTACACCCTCTGATGGAACACGGATGAGATGGCTTGGCAACACCGGAGCGATGTATTTGTCTGGGCCAACGGCATGCGAGATTGTTAGTGCCGATCAAGAGGAAGAGCTTCGGAACCGCATCGGGCCTGATCCACTAGCGGTTCGTAAGGGAGATCTCGACCGAGTGATGTCGTCGCTTTCCCGTCGGAGTGCTCCGATCGCCCAAGTGTTGCTTGATCAAGCCGTGGTGGCCGGAATCGGCAACGTCTACCGCGCAGAGTTTTGTTTCCTGGCTGGAATCGATCCCCGACGACCTGCCCGTGAAGTGAGTGAGACCTCAGCCGAAGAATTGTGGGAGTTATCAGTGCGACTGATGAAGATCGGTGAGCGCATCGGTCGGATTGTGACGGTTGATCCCGCCGAAGTCGGAGCGCGTAAACCTGGTGACCTGCGGAAAGGTAATCGCCTTTACGTCTATAAGAGGGCCGGTCAGCCGTGCCGACGGTGTGAGACTCCAATTCTCTCTGCGGTTCTCGCATCTCGTCGAGTGTGGTGGTGCCCGTCCTGCCAGTCTGCGTAGGCGGCGCTATTTGTCGAGAGGTCTCGCGAAACTGATGTCGTGACCACCCGGATCATGAATTGCGAAATATCGCTCGCCCCATGAGGCATCCGCTGGCTCGGTGTCAGGTTGGTAACCAGTGGCAACCAGTCGTCGGTGGAGATCGTCGACATCGTCGACATGAAAGATCGCCCGACCCCAGGAGGCCGGTGTTCGATCGGCTTCATGGTCTGAGATGAGATTGACGTGAGGGCCGTTCGGTTGAATCGACATTGTCGTGAATTCTGAATCGTCACCACCAAAAGAAATGGTGAAACCGACCGTTCGGTAGAACGCAATTGAGGCAGCCATATCTGGTGTGGTGAGCGTGATGGCATCGATTCGGTGAACTCCGGTCATCACCACTTGTCTAGCAGCGAGCGCAGTCGAGAGATCATCTCGTGTCGTGTGCCGCCTGAAGGCCACCTTGGCACCTGCGTCACATGCCTCAACACCGGCTACCGTCTCTCCTATGTCATCTGACGGTTCGATACGAATTTGGCCGGTGCCTGGTCTTCCAGAGATCGAGGTTGGTGCCGACCTTGCGGAGATGATTCATGCTCAATGTGTGGCTGCAGGAACTGATCTCGTCGATGGCGATGTGGTCATCGTGACATCGAAAATTGTGTCGAAAGCAGAGGGCGCAATTATCGAACTGGACGACATCGTGCCATCGCCATTTGCTGCGAGTTGGTCTGAAGTTTGGGAAAAAGATCCGCGAGTCGTCGAGGTTGTGCTGCGTGAGAGTCGCCGCATCGTTCGTCAACTTGGTCCGGTGCTCATCACCGAAACGCATCATGGTTTTGTGTGCGCAAATTCAGGGGTTGATCAGTCATCAAGTGGTGCTCACGACCGTATTGTTGTCCTGCCGAAAGACCCCGATGCTTCGGCACGACGTATGCGGGCTCGATTCAACGATTTGGGCGTCAATGTCGCAGTGCTGATCAGTGACACGTTCGGTCGACCGTGGCGTGAGGGCCAAACCGATATTTGCGTGGGGCTCGCCGGAATGCATCCGATGAGGTCGTACATCGGCGAAGTTGATCCGCATGGGCACGAATTCAAGGTGCAAGAACTGTGCGTCGTCGATGAAGTGACCGCAGCAGCTGAACTTGTGAAGGGCAATACATCGCGCATTCCGGTTGCTGTGGTGACCGGCGTTGACTTCACGTTTGATGACGATGCAACGATGGCTCCGGTGCTCCGGGACATCTCTCGCGACTTGTTCCGTTAGGCATACGTCTGCGCATCACGGTTTTGGGTAGGGTCCGACCTGCAACAATGGTCCTGTGAAACTTGCGTCGTCGTATCCAATTGGTGAACAACTTGCGGACGACCCAGTCGTATGGGTAATCGATGATTTCTTAAGCCCTGAGGAACGGCTTCATATGATCGGAATTGCCGCCCCTCGGTTAGAGGAAGCAAAGGTGACATCAACTCGGGTGAACACCACTTCGGCAGCCCGAACGGGGTCTGTTGCTTGGGTGCGTTACGGCGACTCTTCCCAAGTGCAAGAGATCATTCATCGGGTGAGCGATCTCGTTGGTGTCCCTCCGCATCACTCGGAGTCGATGCAGGTGGTTCATTACGCCGAAACCCAAGAATATCGGCCTCATTTCGATGGCTGGGATTTGAGAACCGAAAAGGGTCGTCTTCGAACAGACAATGGCGGTCAGCGTGTTCTCACCGCACTGATGTATCTCAACGATGTTGCCGGCGGCGGGGGAACAAGTTTCCCAAAACTCGACCTTGAGGTTGAGGCAAAACCTGGCCGCTTGGTGATCTTTCACAACATCGAAGATGAGGCGACGAACCTTCATCCGCGCTCTCTTCACGGTGGAATGCCGGTTGATGATGGTGAGAAGTGGGCTTGCAATCTTTGGTTTAGGGCAAAGCCATATAAGGCGGGCGGAAACCGCGGAAGTAAGCCAGTCGCAGCAAGTCGCCGCACCGGAGGTGGGCAGCCAGAAAATCGGGCGGCCCGACGACGCAAAAAGAAGTGATCTGCTGCTCACAGCGGTTGATGTTGGTCGTTTTACGGAGCGGATAATGGCGTCCGCGTGACAAACCGACTAAGGTCTACTCCGAGGTCGCTTTGAGTGACCCCGGGTGAGTACACAGGTCCGGCGTTCTGGGCTAGTGCGTTCCTCGGGAGTTGCTTGGCGTTTTGGTGGCCCGAGCCGACATATATCGAGATCGTGACAGGAACCATCCGCCTAGAAGGCGTCTACAAGATTTTCGGGGAACAACCGCGTGGTCGTGCCCTCGAACTCGCACAAGCCGGACATTCAAAGACGGAAATTCAAGCGTGGACCGATCATGTTGTTGGTCTTGCTGATGTCAACTTGGATATCCGTCAAGGTGAGCTTTTTGTGATTATGGGGCTTTCAGGGTCTGGAAAGTCGACAGCGATCCGCACGGTTAACCAATTGCATTCGGTTACAGCCGGGAGTGTCTGGGTTGACGACGTTGATATCCAAACCTTGTCGGGGCGTGCGCTGCAGGCAGTACGCCGCGAGAAGATGGGAATGGTATTCCAGCACTTTGCGTTGTTCCCGCACAGAAACGTCATTGACAACGTGGCGTATGGGCTTGAGGTGCAAGGGGTCGACAAAACTGAACGCCTCAACACGGCGATGGAAGCGTTGTCGCTCGTCGGGCTCCAGCGATACGCCATGTCGATGCCTTCGCAGCTGTCTGGTGGCATGCAGCAACGGGTTGGCCTTGCGCGGGCCCTTGCAAGCGACCCTTCGATTCTGCTCATGGACGAAGCCTTCAGCGCTCTAGACCCACTCATCCGTCGTCAAATGCAAGACGAATTAATGGCGATTCAGCAACAACTGAAAAAGACCATTCTTTTCATTACCCACGACCTCAACGAAGCACTCCGAATTGGCGATCGGGTGTGCATCATGCGCGGCGGTCGAGTGGTGCAGATCGGTACGCCCGAAGAGATCTTGACGAAGCCTGCATCGGGTTATGTCGCCGAGTTCGTACAAGACGTTGATCAAGGCCGAGTCATTGAGGTTCAGGAAGTGATGGTTGAACCCGCGCCGATCGCCGCAACCGATTCGCTTGCAACCGCAGTCCGATCAATTGAAGACCGGGCTGGAGTGTTCGTCCTCGACGCGAATGGCGCTCCAGAAGCAATGCTGACCGTCGCCGATGGCCTCCACGCCCTCGAGGGTGGAGCGTCGGTAGTTTCAGAGGCCCTACGTACCGACTTCGAACGGTGTGGTCCGAGGCAGACACTAAACGAGATTTACGCCTTCGCCGGACGCGGTTTGCCGATCGCCGTCGTCGAAGACGGCAAGCTTGTCGGCAACCTTGATCCCCGTCACATCATGGAAGAACTCGGACGAGTCGAGTCGTTGATCGACAGTTTTGAACGGGAGGTGTTTTTGTGAGCCTCGTTCGCAACGATGACGGCCCTGGCATCCTTGACGATGCTGTTCTTGACGAGTTCAACATTCCGTTTGGAAGTTGGATTGAAGAAGCCGTCAACTGGGTCACCCTCAACATGGGTGGGGTGCTTGACGTCATTGCGTGGCCATTTGAGTTCTTGCTTGAAAATCTCGTCGACCGTTTTTTGATCGCAATTCCGTGGCTTGTCGTCGTAGTGATCATGTTTGTGATCGCATGGCTCGTACGGAACTTGACCGTTGCACTGGGCTCGGCAGCAGGCCTCATCATCTGTGGACTCCTAGGAAACGAATTCTGGGTACAAACCGCCCGAACGATCGGATTCATCCTCGTTGCAGTGATCGTGTGCGTCATCATTGGTATTCCTCTTGGAGTGTTATCTGGCCGCGTCGACTCGGTCTGGCAAGTCATGCGACCGACGCTCGACGCAATGCAAGTCATTCACTCGTTCGTGTACCTGTTGCCCTTCGTCTACTTCTGGGGAGTTGGCCGAGTCTCGGCAACGATGGCCACGATGGTGTTCGCCCTCCCACCTCTGATCCGACTGACAAACCTTGGTATCCGTCAAGTTCCTGAAGATGTTGTTGAAGCTTCGCGCGCCTACGGGGCTCGTGAGCTGCGCGTGTTGCGAGACGTGCAACTTCCGCTAGCGCGACCCGCAATCATGACGGGCATCAACCAAACGTTGTTGCTCGCATTTTCGATGCTTGGAATTGCGGCAATCCTTGGAGCAGGAGGCATGGGTGCCCTACTCTTCCGAGCGCTCGGCCAACAGGACGTCAACTTGGCGGCATCGGCAGGTCTTGGGTTCTTCCTTCTAGCCGTGATCCTAGACCGAATTTCACAAACGCAGACCGGTGGTGCAGGGCTGTTCAGTCGAATGTCCACGGCGTGGCGCGCGCGGCGTGAGCCGGAACTTCTGCTGGAGAACCCCGATTTCAACCCGGCGTTGTCGTCGGCACAAAGTGAAGAAGAGGTGACCGAAGGCCAGATTGCTCCGGTCGATTCACGGGAGCGGTTGCTTGCTGGGTTGCTCGGTGTCGGAGCTCTTATTTCTCTTGCCAGCTTGGCGTTTGCCTGGGCTTCTAACGGATCATTGTTCACCGGATATTCCCGATTAGCCGATGCCGGGCTGGATGGGTCGTCGTTCGGAGCCTTTGACGCCGAGGGCGGGTCGTGGTTCGCCTACATCGTCTTGATCGTGGCAGTGATGCAGATTGCAACAGTGCTCTTGGTTCTTTCAGGCCGCCGGCGGGCTCGAATGTTCAACCCCGATATTGCGGTGGTCTTGTCGATTGCGATGGTGATCACCGTGCTCGGGTACCTAGTCGCGAATCCGAGCGAGATGTCACCAGGCTATTCGGCAGGTCTCGGAGTGGTCCTCGCTCTGGTTGGCGGAGTGGTCTCAACGGTGGCAGGAGTGGTGTGGATTCGGTCTGCCCCATACGGCCCGCGCCGGCCCCTCCGACAACGAATCGGTGCCTCGCAGATTGTCGTCGCAAGTTTCGCAATCGGAATTGCGGCGATTTCGATGGTGTCAATGTGGCAACTCGATGAACGCGGCGGTGTCGTGCTGACCCCCGAAATTCAAGCTGAGATCGAGGAAGTGAAACGTAAAGCAGAGGCCGGCGAGATGGACGTTGGAGTTGCTGCAACCGAGATTCAAGTCATTCGGGCAAAGGCTCAATCGGTTAAGCGCATTGTGATTACAGGTCTGGACGACAGTGGTGTTCAGTTGGGGCCATGGGTCTTCGGTGCAGTCATGGTCGCGGGCGTCGGTGCAGTCGGCGCTTCGGGTGCCGCTGGCTTCTCGAATCGCCGTCGATGGCTCTCTGGAGTCGTCGCAATGGGCTTTGGTGCCGGAGTGGTTGGCCTTTCGCTTGGCTTTATCGGGACGCTCGCCAGAGCAACCGACAACAATTACTACAGCGGGGTCGGTGCAATGCTCGCTTTAGTCGCAGGAACCCTCGCGTTTGTGTCGGCGAGGTCGGTTGTGACCGTCTTTGAACGGTCAAAAGTGTACGAAGAGGCGGTCTCATGATCGCCTACAAGGTTTCCAGCACCGGTGACGGAGCTGGGATGACAACAAGTGTTACATCGTGAGCGGCGTGAACTGTTTGCGGCGTGACGACACACCCCAAAGGAGAAAACATGATTAAGAAAAAGAGAGCACTCACGGCAACGCTCGTGACCCTCGGACTCTTCGTCGCTTCCTGCGGTGGCGATGACGCAGCCGAACCCGCTGCCGAAGAGCCTGCCGCTGAGGAAGAAGCTGCTGCTGAAGAAGAAGCTGCTGAAGAAGAAGCTGCTGCTGAAGAAGAAGCATCGGACGAGGTCAACCTCACGCCTGGTGAAGGCGTGGCAGTGACAATGGCGAAGGCAGACTGGTCAACTGAAGACCCGAATGCATATGTTGCGCACCTGCTTCTCGCAGAACTCGGCTACGACGTCACCGATCCGAAGGATCTCGAACTCGGACCGTCAAACGCCTACATTGCGATGGCGCAGGGCGACGCTGACTTCTGGATCAACTCGTGGTACCCAGGTCACAACTCGTGGCTGGCAAACGAACTTCCAGACGGTTCACTCGTGGGCGACCACGTGAGCGCAGTTGGCGAAATGATGATGGCTGGTGGCCTCCAGGGTTACCTCATCACCAAGTCGTTCGCTGAGGAATACGGCATCACCTCGCTCGATGATTTCAACTCGAACGCAGACGCAATCGCCGCCTACGACGCTGGTGACCCAGACCCAGGTAACGGCATCGCCGACATCTACGGCTGCTCCGAGAGCTGGACCTGTGACGACATCATCCAGAGCCAGATTGCATTCTCTGGCTGGGAGAACATCAAGCAGACCATCGCCGGTTATGACGCAATGTTCGCAGAAGCAGTGACCAAGGCCGATGCCGGCGAGCCGGCAATCGTGTACACCTGGACACCAAGCGCGTACATCACGCAGCTTCGTCCTGGCGACAACGTGCTCTGGCTCGAAGTTGCAGACGTTGTTGACGACTCGAACCCAACTGGCGCAGAAGGTGGCGAAGCCCACGACCAGCGTCCAGGCACCGCATCAATCGGTGAGGAACAGTGCCCAGGTTCAGAAGATGGCGTGTGCCAACTCGGATGGGTTGCTGCAGACATTCAGGTCTCAGCAAACAACGAGTGGCTTGCAGCCAACCCTGCAGCAGCAACTGTTCTGGAGCACTTCCAGATGAGTGTTATCGACGTTTCATTGATGAACGTTGAGATGGGAGAGGGCGCCGCTGTCCTCGACCTCGCTCAGCAGTGGATCGTGGACAACCGCGATCTTGTTGACGAGTGGCTTGACGCCGCTCGTGCAGCTGCCTGATCAGTTAGCGATCACAAGTGGTTCGGCCGACCCTTCGGGGTCGGCCGAACTCGCGTCTAGGGTGCTGTAGCCCCGAGAGTGGTAACTGCCAAGCGATGGAACATTTGTTGGGGTGTTCGTAGACTTGCCAACGTGAACGTTGTTGCGGAGCCGAGCTACACCGAAGGCGGGGCCCTATTGCTCGACGGCAACCGCCTTCGCGATCTCACCGTGGGGCACTTGAGGGCCCGCATTGAAGCAGCCGGCTCGCCCGCAATTTGTCTTGCGACAGTGCTCGTTGGTGACGACGCCCCGAGTCGGGTGTACGTCAATATGAAGCACCGGAAGGCAACCGAAGCTGGCATCATCTCTCGCAGTGTTGAACTGCCCAACTCAGCCACTCAGCAAGAGGTCGAGCAGGCTGTAGCCGGGCTCGTTACCGACTCGAATGTTCATGGAATTCTTGTGCAACTGCCGCTTCCAGATCATCTCGACGCCGAACCCGTACTCGCAATGCTGCCCCCAGAGAAAGATATCGATGGCTTAACCGATCGTTCGCTCGGACGACTCGTCCGTGGGCTTCCCGGACACGCACCGTGCACGCCCCTAGGGGTGATGAGGCTGATCGATTCTTACGGCATTTCCACAAGTGGGCAGCGGGCGATCGTTGTGGGCCGCTCGACACTGGTTGGCCTGCCGCAGATGTTGCTCCTCAGTCGTCGTGGTGCTGATGCGACGACAACTCTTGCGCACTCTCGTACGAGCGACCTGATGTCTGTGTGCCGAGAGGCTGACATCATCGTTGCGGCGGCTGGTCAGGCTGGCATGATCACTGCCGACCATGTTCGGCCTGGGGCGACGGTGATCGATGTGGGCATTTCCCGCAGTGAAGACGGAATCGTCGGTGATGTGCGATTTGATGAGGTGCAGTCGGTCGCAGGGGCGATTACACCGATGCCCGGTGGCACCGGGCCAATGACAATCGCATGTCTGCTCGAAAACACCGTTGCTGCGGCCGTTATGGCTGGAGTTTCCTGCTGATAGCCGATAACAGTGCAAGAAATGTTGGGGCGACTCCGAGGAGCACGGAGCCACGGGAAATGCAGAGTGAGCATAATGTTCACCGATTGCATCGTGAGACGTCGACGTTTGTCAAACGAGTGAAATTTCGATCTTTCTCTCATTGCGTTGAACGAAGCCAATGATGCGGTTTGAAGGCTCGCGAAGTAGCGTCGAACCATATGGCTTCCGAACTCCTGAATCGCTTTGAAAGTGTCCAACAAGTCCGAGATGGGCTTCGTGATATCAACTACCTTGCCGATGACGGCATCGCAGGAGTTGCTTACCTCGCCGACCGGCTGGGGAAGCCCGTTCTCGTGGAAGGTCCTGCAGGCACGGGCAAGACACAACTTGCAAAGTCGGTTGCCGAGTTCACCGGTGCCCGCCTTATTCGTCTGCAGTGCTACGAGGGCATGGACGAATCAAAGGCATTGTTCGAATGGAACTACAAGAAGCAGCTTCTGCGCATTCAGGCTGACAAAGCATCAGATTCGTGGACGGACATCCACGATGACATCTTCTCTGACGAATTCTTGTTGACTCGCCCTCTCCTCGAAGCAATTACTGCCGATGATCCGGTTGTGCTGCTGATTGACGAAGTTGACCGTGTCGAGGTTGAAACCGAAGCATTACTTCTTGAGATTCTCTCGGAGTACCAGGTGTCAATCCCCGAGTTGGGAACAATCGAAGCAAAGCAGATCCCATTGGTGTTTCTAACTTCGAATAACACCCGCGAGTTGTCCGAAGCGCTGAAGCGCCGATGCCTCTTCCTACACGTCGATTACCCCTCAATGGAGCGTGAACGCGAAATCGTGTTGGCGAAGGTGCCAGGAGTCACCGAAAGCCTTGCGGAGCAAATTGCCCGAGTTGTTCGCTCCATTCGCTCACTCGACCTGAAGAAGGCGCCGAGCGTTTCGGAAACGCTCGACTGGGCCCGCACACTGTTGCTGCTCAACATCGAGACCATCGATGAAACGGTTGCAAAAGAGACGTTGCACATCTTGCTGAAATACCAGACCGACATCGCCAAAGCCGCGAAGGACTTGTCGGTCGACGAGTGAGGACACGTCTATGAGCGCCACTGAAACACGGTCGATGCTCGACCTGCTCAACGGCTTTGTGGTTCAACTGCGAGAGGCCGGGCTTCCCGTCAGTTTGACGGAGAACCTCGATGCAATGGACGCGGTCCAGCACATCCCGATTGAAGACCGCGAAGCGTTCAAATATGCCCTCGGTGCAACACTCATTAAAAACCAGGCGCACTGGCGTTCGTTTGAAACGGTGTTCGAGGTGTACTTCAGTCTTCGTGGGCCCGAGTACAAGCTGGCAAACGCAGATGGTGAATCATCTGAACTCGATGACCTGTGGCGCGAGATGCAAGATGCGTCTCAGGAGGGTGACGGTCGTGGCGGAGCGGGTTCGCTCGATGCCTTGACCCCAGAAGAGATTGCCCACCTGTTGATGCAAGCGTTGATGCAGGGAGATCAAGCGTTGATGAAAGCTCTCGCCCGACAGGCGGTGCAACGGTTTGCGGGTATGGAGCCGGGCCGACCTGTCGGCGGCACCTACTACCTGTATCGCACCCTTCGGAACCTCGACCTCGATGGCATGCTCGCAAAAATGGCCGACGCTGCTAACCACGGTCAAGAAAGTGATGCCGGTCGACTCGAACAGCGCCTAGAGCGTGAAGAGTTTGAGCACCGGATCACTGAATTTAAAGCCGAGGTGGAAGCAGAAATTCGACGTCGCCTTGTCGCCGATCGTGGTGCAGAAGCAATGGCAAAAACGCTGCGGAAGCCATTGCCCGAAGACGTCGAATTTATGCACGCCTCTCGTGAAGAGATGGTGAGCCTTCGGAAAGCGCTTCAGCCTCTCACCCGAAAGCTTGCAGCACGGCTTGCCCGAAAGCGTAAGCATGGGCGCAAAGGCCCGCTTGACTTCAGAAATACTGTGCGGCATTCGTTGAGTTACGGCGGTGTTCCAGCCGAACCGAAATTCAAATATCCACGCCCCGCAAAACCAGAGTTGATGGTGGTGGCAGATATTTCCGGGTCGGTGGCTGCATTTGCCCGCTTCACCCTCATGTTGGTGTACGCGATTTCGAACCAGTTCTCGAAGGTGCGGTCTTTTGTTTTCATCGATGGCATCGATGAAGTCACCGATTACTTCAAGGCCACTGAAGACATCACCGAGGCGATTCATCGTGTGAACACCGAGGCCGATGTGGTGTGGGTCGATGGGCACTCCGATTACGGCCATGCGTTCGAAGTGTTTTGGGAGCGCTACGGCAAGGACATAAGTCCGAAAACGACGGTGCTGCTGCTCGGTGACGCACGCAATAACTATCACGCCAGCCAGTCATGGGTCATTAAAGAAATGCGAATGAAAGCACGGCATGTCTACTGGTTGAACCCTGAACCGAAGTCATATTGGAATACGGGTGATTCGATCGTCGGTGAGTACGGCAATTTCACCGACGGCGTGTACGAATGCCGCAACCTCCGGCAGCTCGAAGGCTTCGTCGAAAAACTTGCGTGATGCGCTTGTCTACATCGGCGAGATGACAAGCGATTGAACGGCCCGCCCTACCGGGCCCTGCTCGTCAAATAAAAGGGCATCTGCCATTCCGATGCCATCGGGACTCCAATGCGAGGTTGCTTCCGATCTGAACCATTCTCCGATTGGCTCCCGGTGTAGGTGCATACTGAGGTCGGTGTTCATGAAGCCAAAATCGAGCGGTTCGCCATTTCGAGAAATTGCGTTACCACAGTCGGCGAGCGGGCAGATTTGTTGAAACCCTGATGCCGGGGCGTTCGTGAAGATAGGCACGGTTCGAAGCCATATCGATGTTGGTCCGGTCGAGTTGTCGTGGCCTTCGGGGTAACGGGTTTCTACGCCATCAATAAAGCCGACCAACCCGTGGCGGGTGGCATCAAAGACGAATGGCCCCGGTGTTGACGCCTCAAGCTGAATCGAGTCAACTGTGATCGTGGGAATGTCTGGCTGCGGGGTGCGAGAGGCAAGGTGAGCGCTGTGACTTACAGCGATGAGTACATCATCGAGATCGCGAAGTTCGATTCTGCTCGTCGCTACGGTGCGTCCCGGTTTGGTCACTGTTGCTGTCAGGGTGAATCCGGCCATTGGAATCGGTTTCATGATCTCTGTTGTGAGGCGAACGAGCCGTAGGTTAGGAAGGGCCTGTTCGGCGGCGCGAGCAATTGCACCTTTTGGTGGTCCGGCGTGGCATGAATCGGGATCCCACGGACCTCGGCACAATGACGTTGGACGGAGTATCTCTGTGCCGTCCGGCTGAGTTTCGAGCTCAATGAAGCCTGCAGGTTTGTCAGACGATGACATAGCTAGATGATGGCTCACTTTTCCTGTGAGTTACTTATTGGCATTGCAGAATTCTTGAGGGCTGGCAGGATAGACGAGTGGAACAGCGCTGGACGGTCGTTGGCGGGGGAGTTGCCGGATCGGTCATCGCTGCACGGTTGGCGGTGGCGGGAGCGGCAGTCACGCTCGTCGAACTCGGGGTCGATGGCGCAACGCCAGACGATATGCATGAAGCGGCACAGATTTCGGGTCGCACGATCGACGGCCTGCGTGTACGGCGTGTTGAGGGTGGACCCTACGTCTCCTATACCGCAGGCTCGGGCCTCGGCGGAGGGTCATCAATCAATGCCGGGCTTGCATCGAATACCGGCCCGTTCTTTTTGCCACACCGACTGCCAGTTGAACGTGAAGGAATCAACCAACGGGTGCGTCGAAACGGGTCACGCGCAACGGTTGATGAGGTATATCTCAACCCAGTGCGCCAGAAAGTAGAGATTCGGTCAAGCACAAAGGTTGAACGTGTCGTCATGAACGATGCACAGGCCTGCGGTGTTGAACTCAACTCGGGAGAGATCGTGGAGACTGATCGCGTCGTCGTTTGCGCCGGAGCGTTGATGTCACCGTTGTTGTTGACGAAGTCTGGGTTCGCTATTGAGGGCCTTGGTCACCGGCTTCAGGATCATCCGAGCGTCGCTCTCAGATATCGCAATGATGGCTTGCCCTCATCAACGTTGAGAGTGCAACGCTCTGGTGGGGTGCAGGTCATTGAAACCGTCGTCGGTGATGAGGTGTGGGTTGTGCCAGCGCTCATGCGCCCAACTTCGACCGGCGTCATCGGTGCCAATGACAACGGGGAGATTGAGGCACAGTTTCGGCTTTGCCAACACGCGGGCGAGCAAGAACTGCTGTTGGCTGCGGTGACCAAAGTTGCTGCCGAGCACGCTCGCCGCGAGAGCATCGATATTCCAAGACCTGGACGGGAAGGCGAGTGGCTCATGGATCGGCTCGCCTCGACAACACCGGTATATAGCCATGCAACCGGCGGGTGTTGCATGGGTGAGGTAACCGATCGCCTGGGGAGGGTGAAGGGAATCGAAAACCTTTTTGTCGCCGATTCGTCTGTCTTCCCTGCGATCCCGTCGGTGAATCCGATGATTCCCACAGTGCAACTTGCTGAAACGCTCAGTAATCGCTGGAGAGACGCAGGGCTCGTTTCTGGCTGACCTTCATCGCAACTACCCAGCCCGCGAGAATCGCAAGCGAAAACACGAACCACTGAATCGCATACGACAAATGGTTCCCTTCACTGAGGTCGGGAGCGATTACCGGTTCTGGGACTCCTGACACCTCTGGGGGGTCTGAAGCGAGCAAGTCCATGTACACCGGCAGAAGGTCGCCTGGAATTTGAGGATCGAGGCGCGACAGGTCGAGACGTTGCACTTCGGTGAGTATTCCCTCGGATGGGTCTCGTGCTCCGAGTAGCGATCGTTCCTGGCTCGGATGCAGCCTTCCGGTGACCTCAACCGTTACGGAAGGAACATCTGGGGCCTCGATACCAAGCGGCACAAAACCGCGGCTCACGAGCAGCACCCGAGTGTCGTCAAGACGCAATGGCACAACAAGATTGTCGCCTGCACGACCGTTCTGCGACCGGTTGACAACGCGAATTGCGTGCTCAGGAAGGTAGGTGCCTGAAACAGTGGCCGACCTCCACTCGATATCTACTGCGAGTACGTCGGCACCATCGCTGTCAATTACGACATCATCTGGGACAAGAACGTCCAAGACGACGGCAGGTTCACTGAAGCGTTGCTCAACGACAGCATTAAATGTTTGGCGTTCATCAAGTCGGCGAAGTTGCCAGAGGCCCAGGTTGAACAGTGTGGCCGCCGCAATAATCACAACGAGGTGAAATGCAATCCACTTCGGTGAGAGAAATTGTGCCCAACGACCTCGCATGACAAATCTGACCGTATCTGGCCAAGGTGCGTCATGCGAGTCTGCGCGAGAATAAGACCGTGACATTTGACCCAGCTGACTTCACCATCTCTCACCGAGAAAAGATCGAATGGATGCTCGAGACCAACGGATGGGCGCTCGAGGCAGTTCGGCCGTCGGTTGACGATGCTCAAGCGACCCCCGCTCATGCATATTCCATCGGAGTTACTGCCCTCACCGGTTTTCCGGAAATTCTTGTCGTCGGGCTCGCACCGGCGACGGCGAATGACGTGATCAGCGTTGCGGTAGACGCTCTAAAAGGTGGGACTGATATTCCGACTGGATGCGAGGTGGTGGGTTTGCTCGATGGTGAGCAGCGATGCGCATTTGCCCCGCTCAATGACGAAGTCGCCACCTCGTGGTGTCCGGCACTCGAGGAGTTCACCACTCAAGAAATTTTCGTCGTGCAGATGCTGTACCCAGATCGGCAGGGCTTTTTGCCATATGAAGCGGGCTACGAACAGCGGATGCACTACGCCCAGCCAGTTATTGGACAGATGTGACGCCACCGACTGACCTGCCGGCGCTGATATTCGATGGTGACTGTGGGTTCTGTACCTCCTCGGCGGACAGGGCTCGAGAGTGGTTGCGGCTCCCACGAGTAGAGCCATGGCAACATGCAGATCTTCCGCCGCTCGGACTCACCCCACATGAATGCAGCGATGCTCTTCAATGGGTTGGTGTCGATGGGGAGATCTACAGCGGTCACGCTGCGGTCGCTGCGGCAATGCGGTTTCGTGGCGGACTGTGGGGAGTGCTCGGGCGAGTGATCCCGTTGCCGGGAATCAGCTTTCTTGGTAGCGCTGCGTATCGCGTCATTGCACGCAACCGACACCGCTTACCTGGAGGCACTCCAGCGTGTGCGATTGATCGAACGAGCGCGGTCGACGACGACTGCAGCGACCCTTGATGACGACTCCCGTGCATTCACAGTTGAATACTGCTAGCGTTTGAGGTGCATTCAGAGCGGTCGGAGTCATAGTGCTCTTGGCCCGGCAACCTGGGTTCGCCCCCAAGGTGCTTGCACATAATGTGCGATGCGGTCGGATACCCGGCAAACCGGCGCCGATTCGCTCAGGTGCACAGTGTTGTTGTGTTGCTGAACGCGAGGAGGTGAAGGAAATGTCTGAAGATCTGCCGGTAACAGGTGCCTGGGCATCAGGAGACCCTGTTGGTCGTCGTCAATTCTTTACCTTTGCTGACGATCGACCATTCGCTCTTGACTCAGGGTCAGTGCTGCAGTCGGTCACGCTGGCCTACGAAACGTGGGGTGAACTCAACAGCGATGCGTCGAATGCAATCCTTGTATGCCATGCCTGGACCGGTGATTCGCACGCTGCTGGCCGAGCTGAACTTGGACACCCTGCCCCGGGCTGGTGGGATGCCTTGATTGGGCCGGGGCTCGCCATCGACACAAACGAGTTTTTTGTGGTGTGCTCGAATGTGCTTGGTGGCTGCCAAGGTTCGACAGGGCCTGCCTCTATCGACCCAAACAGTTCCGATGGGGCGCCGTATGGCCCTCGGTTTCCAGTCGTCACCATTCGAGACATGGTTCGCGCTCAAGAACGTTTATCTCGACACTTAGGGATCGATCGTTGGGCATCGGTGATCGGCGGATCGATGGGCGGCATGCAGGTGCTCGAATGGGCGGCGACCTACCGACGTCGTGTCGGCTCAATCATCCCGATCGCAACGTGCCTTCAGGCATCAGCTCAACAGATCGCGTGGGGAATGATCGGTCGACGAGCGATCTCAATCGATCCGAAATGGCAGGGTGGCGACTACTACGACGCCGCGCCCGGGCAGGGCCCGTCTGAGGGGCTCTCGATCGCTCGTCAAGTTGCTCAGGTGACCTTTCGGAGCGACAACGTCTTCACTGAACGTTTTGGTCGCGCCGTTGCCGATCGCTCCACCGGTGATCGCTTCGGTCTTTGGCAAGAATTTCAGGTCGAGAGCTACCTCAACTACCACGGCGAAAAACTTGCCCGCCGTTTCGACGCAAACAGTTACTTGCTGATTTCAAAGGCAATGGATCTTCACGACGTTGGGTGGGGACGCCAGTCGGTTGAACGAGCGTTGCGTGACGTTGACATGCCGTGCCTCTCAATTGGTGTCACGAGCGACATCTTGTATCCCGCATACCAGCAGCAACAGATCGCTGATGCATTCATTGCTGCCGGCGCTCGCACCGAATTTGTGGAGATCGACTCTCCTCACGGGCACGATGCGTTCCTCATGGAGACTGAGCAGATGAGCGCTCCGATT
>JAKMEY010000038.1 GCA_022425725.1 Ilumatobacteraceae bacterium | reverse complement strand
ACGCTTCGTGTCAAGCGGTGGCGTTCGATGACCCCCGATCGCTACGAAAATGAGTTCTTCATGCCTCGTGGTCATACACCCGCATATGCGGGTTCGCCTCTGGCCACATTGCGAGGTAAACCGGCGGACCTCACCCGACATCGAGGACCACTCCAAGGTCTGCATCTCGCAGGAGCCGCCGCGTTTCCTGGCGCCGGAATCTTTGGTGGAGCGGGGCGCAATGCAGCAATGCGCGTGCTTCGCAATCGTTAACTGCAGTTGGCGTTCACTCTTAGACAGTTCAGAACTGGGCTGGAAACGCAGGACACCTACTCCGTGACGCGAAAAGGGCGGGTACCTCTCGGCACCCGCCCTTCTCAGTTACTGATCGGTCAGAGACCGATTGAGGTGTCGATGTACTCGTTGGTGACGAGGTCGGCTGGGGTGAGGCTTGTCTCACTGAGGCCGGCATCTGCGACGGCGTCGATCATTTCTTGGATGCGGTCTGTATCCATGTTGCCGACGATGTCGTCTGGGCCGTTGCCGACGAGGCCGTATTGGGCCATCGCTCCTGCAGCGAACTCGGCGTTACCTGCGGTGTATACCCATCCGTCATCGTATTGCACGTTGATGTCAACGATCATTGCGTTGGTGCGGGCGGGGTCTCCGTGGTAGCTCACCACTGATTGCTGGAAGATTGGAACGATCTCGGTCAAGCAGGCATCCATCTCATCCTTCATTGAAGGCTTGATAGCGATGGTCTGGCTGTAGATCGGGAAGCCGTTGTCGTTCAACAATGTGAATGCAACGTCCTTGCCCCATTCTTCGTAGGTGTTCTTATATGCGTATGGCTCAGAAGAAGCGAACCCCTGCTGAGCGATTGCACCCTGTTCTGCAATGAAGCGGGCAGGAGTCGCATCGTAAGAAGGATCAATCTGATCTTCCGTCAGCACACCTTGAGCAACGAAAACATCTGCGTAGGTTTGACCAGCGAAAATGTTGATCGTGACGCCAAGATCTCTCAGATCTTCAAGATCTTCAGCATCTGGGTACGTCGCTGGATCCCACATAATCATCTGTGGGTTCTTCTCCAACGGAGCAACCACTGACAACATTGGTGTGTCTTCGTAGGTCAGAATCTGCGCATCTGTGTTGGCGTACGCCAAGTGCACTGAATCATCGCTGTAGATAATCGATGAAGGTGAGGAGAACCCGATAGCAGGACCGCCCTCACGAATCTCGAAATCGATACCAAGATCGACACCATCAAGCGTCATCGGGCCAACCGTTGCGCCACGATCTTTCTCAACGGTGTAATCATCACCGAGCAAGTTGTACAACGCGCCGTGCTCAGACTCTGTATGCCAGTCAGTCTGAATCACCAACGGATCAGGACAAATATCGGTAAGAACACCAGCTTCGGCTGCCGGAGCCGCCGTGGTTTCTTCGGTGGTTGATTCCTCTTCGGCCGCCGGCTCTTCCGCCGTATCGCCGGTGTCGTCGTCGCTGCCACATGCGGCAACGAGAGACACGGCGGTAGCGAGAGCTAACAGTGTTCTCAAGGATTTCTTTCGGGTTGATGTAATCAGCAAGGTTCTCCCCCTTGGATTGTGGTTGTGGGTGGGTGTGGTAATAGGGACTAGAAAATTAGGAGTCTGCGCCTGAGGATTCGTGCCATTTCCCAATGGCAATGTTTTGCAGCCATCCAAAGAACAAGAAGACGACGACACCGAGTGCTGAGGACATGATGACGGCAGCGAGAAGCTCCTCTCCTTCGAGCCGGCTTGAGTAACGCTTGAGAAGTTGTCCGATGCCTACTGCCCCTTGGCCAAAGAAGTAATCGCCGACGATGGCACCAATGACCGAAAGTCCGGCCGAAATGCGAAGGCCAGCGAAGATCGCAGGGCGAGCAGCAGGGAACATCAACTTTCGCAGTCGAGTCAATCGTGACGCATGGTGCAAGGTGAACAAATCATGAAGTCCACGCTCGGCTGACTGCAGTCCGAACAGGGTGTTCACGATGATGGGGAACAGAGAAATGATGACGCACACCGCAATACGGGAGGTCGTTCCGTAACCCCACCAAAATCCGATCAGAGGAACGATGGCTAGGATTGGAATTGCCTGCAACATCACCATGTAGGGAAAGATTGCTCTTTCAACAATCTTCGTCTGACTCATGATGGTTGAGAGAAAGAATCCGATGGTGATCGAGATCGTAAGACCGATGAGAGCTACCCGAGTCGAACTCCCCAGTGCTTGCAGAATTTCTGAGAAGTGGTCCCATTCTAAGAACCCGACCTGAAGAATCTCATGTGGAGGACGGAGCAAGAATCGTCGCTCCTCGGTGAGCAATCCGTAAGAAACGTAATACCACGCCCCGATGATGAGAGCGCCCAGGAACAGAGGTGGCAGAAACTGCCGAGCGATATCTGCGGCACCACGACGACGCTTCTTGCCGCTTAACACGGGAGCCCCTGTAGCTGTACCTTGGCCATCATCGCCCGTGGAAATCTGCTGATCGTCGTCTTGCGTAATGCTCATTGGTGGGAACCTCTCAACTCGCGAGAAATTTCGCCGCTCAGCGCAGCAAATTCGGGATCAAAACGAAGCTCTGGCTTGCGGGGGTAGTCGAATGGCACATCAAATTCAGCAACAATGCGTCCGGGTCGGGCGCTCATGACCATCACCCTCGTCGACATGAAGACCGCCTCGGCGATGGAGTGTGTGATGAACAGACCTGCAAAACCCTCGGACTGGAAAAGTCGTTGCGTCTCGTCATTGAGATGTTCTCGAGTGATCTCATCAACCGCACCGAACGGCTCGTCAAAGAGAAACACCGGAGGCTTCAGCGTAAGGGTGCGAGCTAACGACGCTCTCATCTTCATGCCACCTGAGAGTGAACGAGGGTAGTGATTCACGAAGCCCGAAAGTCCAACGGTCTCGATTGCCTCAAGAGCCAACCGGCGACGCTCGGCTTTCGGGATGTCGTGTAACTCCGCCAGCAGTTCTACATTGCCCAGCACCGTTCGCCAAGGCAGAAGCGTCGCATCTTGGAAGACGTAGCCCAGACGGTCTCGGTCAACCGTCACATTCCCCCCTGTCGCATTAAGGAGACCAGAAGCGATCTTCAACAAGGTTGACTTGCCGCAACCAGACGGTCCAACGATGGTGACAAATTCACCTCGAGAGACGTTGAGACTCACATCTCGCACAGCCTCTGTGCCATCGGGAAACGTCATTTGGGTGTGGTCAAACGAAAGGACTGGTGCCCCAACTCCACTTGTCTGGACGGAACTTTCAGCCGCTGTCATTGTTGGCCGCCTAGGAATCGAATCACGTTTACGAACATAGTCGGTTTGTAAACCCTAAACGGAATAAACGGGGCCCATTCCCACATATTTTACTAAACTAACCATAAATGATCACAAAGCATGTCTCTTATACACAACTCAGATACAAAGAGACTAGGC
>JAKMEY010000033.1 GCA_022425725.1 Ilumatobacteraceae bacterium | reverse complement strand
GCAGATTCGCCCAAGCGATACTGACGTCGAAACCGGTCAGCCCCGTATGAACGCACCTACTGGGTACAAGTACCCGTGTAGTTATGTTGTCGCTCAACCTACAACAACGGTGGAACAACCGGACACCAGACCCTCGCTGCCAGTCTGCGAGGCTATTGAAACTATGAGTGGTATTCATCAGGCGACACCGGCGGAGATCAAACAACTTGCAGTCACCGGCTGGCGGGCATTTCATGCTGATCCGGTGATGCGTTGGTTCTTTCCAGATGACGATGACTATGAAGAGAACGGCCAAGGAGTGTTTCGGTGGGTCATCGGCAGAGGAGTGGCGCTTAACAGCACCTGGTGCATAAGTGATGGGGTGGCGTTTGCCAAGTGGACTCCCCCGGGTCGACCTGAAGCCGAATTTGAGGATGAACCACGTAATGATCCGGCATGGCGGCTCTCCCGATTTATTGCGTACGGAACGTTCTCAGATGCGAATACACCCCCCGAACCCCATTGGTATCTCAACATGTTGGCAACCCATCCTGATTGGCAGCGCACCGGTTATGGCGCAGCGCTCATGGGAGAAGTCTTCGCGATTGCAGACACAGAGGGGCTCGGTTGTTACCTCGAAACCGAGACCGAAGAAAATGTTGCGTACTACCGGCGGCATGGGTTTGAGGTTCGCACCGAGTGGGACCTGATGACCGACGATGAGAACGACCGGTCTCAGGGTCCACATCAGTGGGGGATGTGGCGACCGCCTCGCTGAGGCGTTCACCTCCCTGAGTCGTTTGCGGATAGCGGCGACTGGCTAACGGTTGTACTTGTTACGGCGGCCCATTTCGCGTTCAATATCGCGTTGGGCATCTTTCGCTGCGATCGACTGCCGCTTATCGGCTTTCGTTCGGCCCTTACCAATGCCGAGTTCAACTTTGACTCGACCATTCTTGAAATACATCGCAAGGGGAATGATTGAGACGCGTTCGCGGTCGACTTGGTCGCTGAGGCGTTTGAGCTCGGCTCGATGCAGTAGCAGTTTTCGGGGGCGGTCTTGCTCGTGGGCTCCGAATCCGACAGCAAACCCGTAAGGCGCAATCGCAACCCCCTCAAGCCACAACTCCCCATTGCGAAATCGCGCAAAGCCATCGTTGAGCTGCACCTGCGCCTCACGAAGGCTTTTCACCTCGCTCCCAAGCAAAGAGATACCAGCCTCAATCGAGTCTGAGATCGCATAGTCATGCCGGGCACGGCGGTTACTTGCGATGATCTTGGTGCCGGGCGGAGCCATGGTGATAGAAGGTTACCGAGTGCGGCTGACCGCACTGCGAGATCACGATCGCCCGGGAGATTGTTACACCCCTTCCTTACCGTGTTGCACATGAACAATTCCTCATCTCACCACGACGCAGAACCGTTGGCAGCCATATTGCGTCACCCATCAGCAGCCAGAAGGTTGTCGACACCGATCGAACACATTCGTGACCAGGCAACCATGTCATCGCTGGGAACGAGTGCATTCGCGTTGCACGACGACAGCGACCTCGCAGCAGAACTTCGCCTTCGCGAGGCGGTCGCTCGACGCCACGGACAGCAGATGGCGCCTCAGCGTCGAGTTGTCACGATTAGAGCACGAGGGCCACTTCCTGACGGTCGATTATTTTGGACGGGTGCCGACGGCACCTGGGGCGTGATCGAACCTCTCCTCGCCGAAATGATGGGCTGGGATGTCTCTGTTCAACGTTCGGTGCGCGCTGACGTCTACTCGGCAGGTGGCAAGCATCAAGTGCTCGAGGTGCATCAGCTTGTAGCCGTGTGAACCCACTAGCGTTGTCGCTGTGATTCAGATCCGGCGAGCCGTTCTCGATGCCATCATCCATGAGGCGGTGAAGGCCTACCCGCTCGAGGCATGCGGTCTCATTTCAGGCCCCACAATCGGTTCAGATGCTGATGTCGTCGACGAGTTTCACCCATGCGTCAACATTGCAGGATCAGCCCGGGTGTACACGATCGACCCGAAAGATCACCTTCGAATCGAGCGCGAAGTCGAAGATCGCGACAACGAGGTGATTGGTGTAGTGCACAGCCACACTCACTCTGAGCCGTTTCCGAGCCCGACCGATGTTGGTCAAGCGCCAGATCCAAATTGGCACTACATCATCGTGTCGTTGAAGCGTGAGTCACCAGAAACACGCTGCTACCGCATCATCGATGGCGACATCACCGAAGAAACACTTCAGATTCTGAATTGACGTCAATGGCGATGCGCAGGGCGTCGCCAGATTGATGAGGTGGGCCCGCCCTACGAAGAGATGACGTTGATCTCAAGGTCGGGTCGCATTCCGGGCAATGTGTCGCCAGTTGGCCAACCGAGATAAATCATTCCGATGAGCCGGGTGCCCGACTCGAAGCCACACAGCTCGAGAGTATGAGCCCCATCGATGACCGGCGCCGTCGACCAAAATGAGGCCAGCCCAAGCGACGTTGCCCCAAGCAACGCATTTTGAATTCCCGCTGACACGGCATCACGATTCTCATCATGAAACGTTGCATGATCATCGGGCGCTGATCCAACGACGAGCACGCAAGGCACTCGGGTGTACTTCGACCGAACCTTCTGAATCTTGAACTCATCATGAGATCCGCCGGCGATGAGATCGTGAGCGCATGCCTCGCCAAGTCGAACCCGGCCGTCACCGGAAAAGGCTGCAAACCTCCAAGGCCACGTACGTTTATGGTTCGGCGCCCACATTGCAAGCTCACAGAGATCTCGCACAATGTCTTCTGAGACCTCCCGATCGCGGTCAACCAGCATGTTGGTTCGCCGGTCTTCGACAATGGCGCGAAGCGTTTCGAAGGCGTCGGCCGGCAGCGACTCGGAACTCATCTCGACAGTTTGCCATTGACGCGCCAGCTCGAGCCCAACCGATGTCACAATGGCGTCATGCCCGGCCGCGCCATCTTTGCAGTTGTTGCGGCAGCGGCACTGTTCGGCACCACAGGCACCGCACGAGCGCTCGGCCCCGATGGAACGTCCGTGTGGACGGTTGGAGCGATTCGAATTGCCCTCGGAGCGTTGACATTGTGGGCGTGCAGCCCGTCGAAGCAACTACAGCCCGCACTGATCGGAGTGAATCGAAACCTCGTGTTGTGTGGGGCATTCGGTGCGGCCCTGTACCAGCCAGCGTTCTTTTTTGGTGTGGAACGCTGCGGCGTTGCAGTCGGAACCGTCATTGCGCTCGGAAGTGGCCCGATGTTCTCCGGCCTCATCGATCTTGCATTGCACCGAAGAAACCCGGCCATGAAGTGGTACGCCGGCTCCGCAGTCATGCTCGCTGGAGTGGCAGTTCTAGTTGCTGGCGGAGCAGACGATTCTTCGGTGATATCTCTCTCGCTCTTCGGGGTGTTGTCAGCAATGGCTGCCGGGCTCGGTTACGCCGTGTACGCGAACACCACCAGCGCCCTGATTTCCCGAGGAGTCGGGTCAACCGAGGCTCTCGCTTCCCAGTTCGCCATCGCCGCACTCATACTCGGCCCATTCCTTATCGCTTCAGTCGTCTCGAGCAGTGATGTCGGTTGGGTGTGGTCGACGAGTGGCATCATGATGCTGCTTCACCTTGGCATCTTCACGGCAGGCATCGCCTACGTGCTGTACGGCTGGGGTCTGCGGACACTGCCTGCGTCAACGGCAGTCTCGATCACTCTGGTCGAGCCGCTCACAGCGGCAATCGCCGCGTTCGTCGTACTTGGTGAGCGTCTGTCCGCACAGGGTTGGGTAGCAGGGGTAGTCATTCTTCTTGGGCTCGTCGTACTCGGTCGGTCTCAGCAACCTCGTGAGTCGCAGACATCACCAACGGCGGTGTCTTAAGTGACTCGGTGAGCGCGGGCTGCGAGCACACCGAGCGCAACGAACACCGAGCCCGACACCCAGCGCTGCACGAATGCCAGCGAGCGGCCCTTCAGAAGCATGTCGCGCAAACCACTCGTTGTGATCGCCCACGTCAAGTCAGTGACAGAGCCGATCACCACAAACACGACGCCCAAGGTGAGCACCTGTGACCAGGCTGGCCCTCGGCCTTCATCGACAAACTGCGGCAGATATGACAAGAAGAACAATGCGACCTTCGGGTTCAACACGTTGACGATCACGCCTTGGCTAAATGCTCTTCGCCTCGGTAGATGATCGATCGAAAGGGTGACAGCGTCGGGGCGGCGCACCAACGTGTTGAGACCAACGCCGACGAGATACACCGCTCCGGCCCACTTGATGATGCCGAACGCGGTTGCTGAGGCTGCGATGACAGCAGATAAACCAGCCGTGGCTGCAACGGCATGAGTCAGGTTGCCGAGCTCGAGACCGGCAACCGAGGCGAGGGCAACCGACCGGCCATCAGACATTGAACGGTTCACGATGTAGAGCACCGCAGGGCCCGGAATGATGAGGAGAACAAATGAGGCCGCAGCGAAAGAAAGCAGAGACTCGGCCGCTGGCATGGCGGTGAACGCTACCTGCCACGATAGAGAGATGAGTACACCCCCCGCCTTCGACGCTGCAGCCCGCGAAACCGTCAGAGTGGCCGGCAGTGGCCTGACGTTGGCTGCCGATATCTACGGGCCTGACGACGCTCCCACCGTGATGCTCATGCACGGCGGGGGACAGACCCGTCACGCCTGGGGAGGGGCAGGAGCAGCCTTCGCACACGCTGGCTACCGAGCCGTGTCGGTCGACCTTCGCGGCCACAGCGACAGCGACTGGTCACCCAACGGTGATTACGCATTGCAGCGTTACGCAGATGACCTCATCGAGGTCGCAACAACTTGCACGCAACCACCAGCACTCGTCGGAGCATCTCTCGGTGGACTCGCATCAATGCTCGCCCTCGCAACGGTCGCCCGGTCAGGGCACACACCACTCGCAAGTTGCCTCGTGCTCGTCGACGTGGCCCCGAGAATCGAAACGGCCGGCCGCATCAAAATTCAAGAATTCATGCGCTCGGGTATGCGAGGCTTCGACAGCCTTGACGAAGCAGCCGATGCCGTTGCGCTCTACAACCCTCACCGTCCCCGTCCAAAAGATCCATCGGGGTTGAAAAAGAACCTTCGTCAACGAGGCGACGGGCGTTGGTACTGGCATTGGGATCCACGATTCGTCAGCGAGCGAAATGAAGCCGAAGAGCAAAGCAGTTCGATTGTTCGCACCGAATTAAGTGACGCCGCAACACTGATTGACATCCCCACCATGCTTGTCAGGGGACGCATGAGCGACATCGTCAGCGATGAAAGCGTCAGCGAACTGAAGAAACTTGTTCCCCATGCGGAGATCGCTGACGTAGCCGACGCCGGCCACATGGTTGCAGGCGATCGCAATGACATCTTCAACGCCGCAGTGATCGAATTTGTCGGTCGTGTCATGCCCGCTAGCTGAGCGGCAAACGAGTGCTCACTCCCCGGAAGCATCGTCGGTTGCGCCACCCCAGGTTGCAAGTACGATCGCACCGAGAACAACGACGCCGCCGACGACGGTGCGCCCAGCGGGCACCTCAGAAAATGCGAGCCATGCCCAGATCGTCGCCGCCACCGTCTCAACTGGAGCAAACAGAGCGACTTCCGCCGTCGGCACATAGCGAGGGGCTGCGGTGTACATCAAGCGGCCAGCCGGGTTCGCAATGAGCCCCATAGCGCCACCGGCGAGCAACATCCGAACATCGATCGATGTCCAGTCAACGAGCGGGATCGTTGCAATCGCCATCACCGCCGAACTTGCCGCCAACGCAGACGGTCGATCGAGCCCGGGGTGCTTCCGCCATACGACGATCGACAACCCGAAGGCGCAGATAGCGACAACAGCGACAAGGTCACCACTAAATGAGGGCGAGCCGAGCGTGCCCGACATCGTCGCCCCGATTCCGATCGCAGTGATGATGATTGCCCACAGCACTCGACGTTCGGGACGCTCGCGTAAGAACAGAAACCCCGCTATTGCAGCTGCGATCGGTGATGCGCCAACGATGACCACGACGTTCGCAACCGAGGTCTGCGTCACCGCAACAATGAAGCAAAACTGTGTCGCAGCGCCGAGCACAGCAATGAGCAACACAGCTCGCGGAGCTTCGGCCACTGATCGACGAGCTACTTCGACACCACCCGGACGAGCGATGGTAACTGCACCAAGCGACAGTGTTGAACCGCACGCCATGAGAAACGCCATCGTCGCCCCTGACCCTTCGCCGAGCCGCACAAAGAGCGAGTCGGTAGAGACGAACAGCATGCCGACCGCTGCCAGCAACCATCCCTTCAGTCGAAGGTTTGATGATGCGGTCGACATGAAATGAACTCAGTCGTTTGCGTGTAACGCGTCGTTCAGTGCACCCCAAGATCCGGTGCGCTGACGAACGACAACTTTCCCGGTGTGGCCATCACGAATAAACATGAGCCCCGAGCGACCAGACAACTCGATTGCTTTGACGACGTCGCCATCAGGAGTGAGTACCGGGGTGCTCGCTGTGACGTACAGGCCTGCTTCGACCACGCAGTCATCACCAAGGCTGATACCAATGCCGGAGTTCGCGCCGAGCAGGCAGCGCTCGCCAACGGTGATTTGAGCGGTTCCACCGCCTGACAGCGTGCCCATAATCGACGCGCCGCCGCCAACATCGCTTCCGTCGCCAACAATGACACCTGCTGAAATTCGGCCCTCGACCATTGACGCCCCAAGCGTGCCGGCATTGAAGTTGCAGAACCCTTCATGCATGACCGTGGTGCCTTCGGCGAGGTGGGCGCCCAGACGCACCCGCGAGGCATCGGCGATGCGGACACCCGGCGGAACGACATAGTCGGTCATGCGAGGAAACTTGTCGACGCCATTCACGGTGAGATGCTGACCGGCTACCCGAGCACGAATGCGAGTCGCATCGAGCTCGTGAAGAGCCACAGGCCCCGCGCTTGTCCAGGCAACGTTCGTGAGCGTTCCGAAGATGCCATCGAGGTTGATGCTGCGAGGGGCAGCGAACCGACCAGATAACAAATGCAAGCGCAGGTATCCATCAGCAACAGACGCCGGAGCCTCATCGACATCAATTGTCATGCGAATCGGTCGAATTGTCACATTGCGCAACTCGTCACGGGTTTCACGTAAGCCCGCAAGTCCGTCGTCGCCTCCTTCGCCCCAGCCGAACCAGGCGAACGCTGCATCTAGATCGACGCCGTTGTCATCGGTGGTCGCCCAACCGGCTCCCCAAGCCATGCGAACCGAAGTTGGTGCGCTCTCATCATCATGATTCATCGGTCATCACCTCAGGTCGAAGGGTGGGGAACAAAACAACTTCGCGGATCGAATCAACGCCGGCGATGAGCATTGCGACGCGATCCATGCCGATGCCAAGCCCTCCGGTTGGTGGCATGCCGTATTCGAGGGCTCGCAGATAATCCTCATCGACGGTGCCGCGTTCGAGATCTCCAGCTTCCTTCGCCGACTGTTCATCTTCAAAACGCGCCCGCTGCTCAACCGGGTCATTGAGCTCGGAATATCCGTTTGCAAGTTCGCGTCCATCAACGAAGAGTTCGAATCGCTCGGTGAGGAATGGATCATCACGGTGCACCCGAGAAAGAGGAGAAATATCGACGGGATGGCCCGTGATAAAAGTGGGCCTCACGATGTCGGGTTCGCAGTGAGCCTCGAAGATTTCTTCGATGATTTTGCCCGGCAACCACTGTGGCGCCACCTTGACATCATTCTTCGTCGCTATGTCGGCAAGAGCATCTCGTGGCATCGAAGGGTGAATCTCGGTGCCGATCGCTTCGCTTGCAGCATCGATCATTCGGATGCGAGGCCACGGGTTGGCGAGGTCAACGTCTTCGCCCCGAATCGGCAGCGTGGTCGACCCGATTGCGTCACGAGCAGCATGAGTGATGAGGCGCTCAGTGATGTCCATCACATCGGTCCAGTCGGCAAACGCTTGGTAGAGCTCCATCATCGTGAACTCGGGGTTGTGTCGGGTTGAAATGCCCTCGTTGCGGAAAATGCGTCCGATCTCGAAGACACGTTCCATGCCGCCCACAATGAGTCGCTTGAGATGCAACTCAAGGGCAATACGCAAATAGAGCTGCATATCGAGCGTGTTGTGATGGGTAACGAACGGGCGAGCATGGGCGCCACCGGCTTCCACGTGAAGCACTGGGGTCTCGACCTCGATGAATCCCTCGCCTGCAAGTGTTTGGCGGAAACTCGAAATGATCGCATGCCGAATCTCAAAATGACGCCGCGCATCATCGTTCACGATGAGGTCGGCGTACCGCTGCCGGAACCGGGTGTCAACGTCTGAGAGACCATGCCATTTGTCGGGGAGGGGTCTCACTGCCTTTGACAGCAGTTGACACTCTGTCACCCGCACCGAGAGCTCGCCTTTTCGGGTGGTCATGACATCACCGGTCACACCCACCCAGTCACCGAGGTCGAGCGACTTCACATTTGCGAACCCATCATCACCGATAACCGATTTCGACACGAACAACTGAATCTCGTCGGAACGGTCACGAATGGTGAGAAAGATGAGCTTTCCCGAATCGCGGGCCAACATGAGTCGACCAGCGACCGAGACCCGATCATCGGTTTCAGAGCCCGCCTCAAGATCTGAATGACGAGAGCGAATCTCCGACAGCGAATCTGTCCGATCAAATCGATAGGGATACGGCTCGCCACCTGCAGCACGAATGTCATCGATTTGAGCGGAACGCCGAGAGCGCTCGGCTCGAAGGCCGCTACCGGTGTGCTGTTCACCATCCGGTGCTGTGGCGGTGCCGTCAGCTGGGAGAGATTCTTCGTTTCCGCCACTCATCGAAACAGCATCGTACCGCCCGCCGTTCGTCTCGCTTGGGAGTTCTGCGCTGTTGTTAGCGTATGGCACCAGTATTCGATGGCTCTGACGGCTGTGAGGCACCGACGTCTGGCGAATTCTGCGCCCCGATAGCCTGAAACCGTGGCTCACAGTTTTGTTATCATCGGCGGTGGTCCTGCCGGCAATCAAGCAGCAACCTATGCTGCGCGTCTCGGGGCCCAAGTGACGGTGATCGAGCGCGAAATCGTTGGTGGCGCTGCGCATTTGCTCGACTGCATTCCGTCGAAAACGATGATTGCGACCGGTGGAGCCATCTCATTTGGTCAGCGCATTGGCGGTATGGGGCTCGCAGATGCCTCGACCACGGTCGACGAGGATGCGCTCGTTCGAAGAGTGGGCAGCATTCGAGACCACATGCAGCACGACACAACCGAGTTGTTGGAAAGTCAGGGTGTCCGAATCATTCGGGGAACCGCTCGCTTTACCGGATCGCAAAGTGTCGAAGTCGACACAGCTGACGGTGTTCAGCAGATCGATTTTGACTCTGCTCTCATTGCAACAGGCACTCGTCCGCGCATTCCAGAGTGGTGCAATCCAGATCACGAGCGAATCCTCACCACCCGAGATTGCTACCCACCACGGGTGTTCCCGAAGAAGGTGACCGTCGTTGGTTCAGGTGTAACCGGCGTTGAATTCGTTCACATGTTCGCCTCATTCGGCGCGGAGGTCACCCTCGTTGTGAGCCGTCAGCATGTGTTGCCGGGCAAAGACCCTGAAGCAGCAGCAATTCTCGAAGACGACTTTTTGAGCAGGGGGGTGCGCCTCTTAAAAGGCGCCCGAGCAACCGCAATCGAACGCGACCCGAGCGACCCCGACAAAGTCATCGTGAAATGTGATGACGGTCGCGTCGTCGAATCAACCCACGCCGTACTCGCCATCGGTTCAGTGCCAAACACCGAGATGCTCAACCTTGAGGCCGCAGGAGTAGAGGCAGATGCGGGTGGATATATCCCCATCAATCATCACTGCGTCACCAACCAGCCACACATCTACGCAGCCGGAGACGTCAGCGGAAAACTGCCGCTCTCGTCGGTGGCATCAGTGCAGGGTCGCAAAGTCGCCGAGCACGCAATGGGGCTGCACACCGTTGAGCACCGCCACCTCGACTACGACAAGGCTGCGTCAGCAATCTTCACCGAGCCAGAAATCGCCGACGTCGGACTTGCCGAAGCAGAAGCCTTCGCCCTCGGTCGAAAAATTCGGGTGACCAAGGTGCCATTCGCAACGACGCCGAAAGCCCTCATCAACAACGACCCACGAGGATTTGTGAAGATTGTGTCCGACCCGGCAACAGGAGTGGTGCTCGGCGGGTCAATCGTTGGTCAGCACGCCGCAGAACTCATCAGCGTGATCGCCCTCGCCGTCACCGCGAACCTCACAGTGACCGACATTGTTGAGAGCCTTCTTGTGCACCCTGCACTGTCAGAGGCACTGTCTCAAGCGGCCGAATAAGCCGGCGCTGACCCCTGTTATGCACCCGAACTAGGTTGCCGCGCCCGAACTAGGCAGGGGTGATCACCATCACGGTGTCACCACCGCCGACAGTGTCACCGGCAGACACCTTGATCTCTGCAACAGTTCCGCTCACATCGCTGTTGATCTGGTTCTCCATCTTCATCGCTTCAAGCACGAGAAGTGACTGGCCTGCCTCGACCTCTTGACCAACCTCAACCTCGATCTTCACGATCGTTCCCTGCATCGGAACGGTGATGGTGCCGTTACCGCCGCCGCCTCCGGCGCCACCACCGGCGGCACGTCGAGGCTTCTTTGCGCTCGGCGCTGCAGCAACACCGACTGTTTCAGGAACCCACATCTTCACATCGAAGCGCTTACCGTTGACCTCAACCGTTGTCTTGCGCTCAACGAGTGGCTCCGCATCTTCTGCAGGTGCCGCAGAAGGAGCCGATGACACGTCGCTGAGGTCGAGTGTCTGCTCCACCCATCTCGTCGAGTGCGTCACATCAGCAAAATCTGAGTGCCGAAGAATCGCAAGATCGGCAGGAATCGTCGTTGCAACGCCCCTCACTTCCATTTCTTCAAGCGCAGTAATCGTTCGAGCAATCGCCGTTGGGCGATCCTTACCCCACACGATGAGTTTGCCCACCAGGTTGTCGTAGTACTGGCTGATCTCATCACCAGACTCATAGCCGGTGTCGAAACGAACACCGAACCCACTTGGCGTCTTCAGCGACTCGATCGGGCCAGGCGACGGCAAGAACTTTCCACCGGCAGGATCTTCCGCATTAATGCGCACCTCGATGGCAGCTCCGTCACGGCGCGCAATGACCTCTTCTTGAGTCATCGGCAACGCTTCGCCTGACGCAACTCGGATCTGCCACTCGACAAGATCGATTCCGGTGATCTCTTCGGTGACCGGGTGCTCGACCTGAAGGCGGGTATTCATTTCGAGGAAGAAGAACTCTCCCTCCTGGTAGATGAATTCGACGGTTCCCGCGTTGTGGTAGCCGACAGCCTTCGCTGCCTTCACTGCGGCCTCACCCATCGCTTCCTCAACGCCATCGGGCAGGCCAGGAGCTGGTGCTTCTTCGATGAGTTTCTGGTGGCGACGCTGTGCGGAGCAGTCACGAGTGGAGACCCACACGACGTTGCCCTGCGTGTCGCCCACCAATTGAACCTCGACGTGGCGAGGCCAAGTGAGGTAGCGCTCGACGTAGACCTCGTCACGGCCGAAGAAGGCTTTCGCTTCACGTTGCGCACTCGCCATCGCATCATCGACCTCATCTGCAGATTCAACGACCTTCATGCCGCGACCGCCGCCGCCGTAGGCAGCCTTGATGCAGACCGGCCACCCGAACTCGTTGCCGAACGCACGAATCTCATCGGGGCCTTGAGCGAACTCGGTGGTGCCTGGAACGATCGGAGCGCCACCACGCTGGGCCGCGATACGAGACGACACTTTGTCACCCATCTCATCGATCGCTTCAGGAGGAGGCCCAATCCATGCCACACCCATAGCGGTGATCGCCCGAGCGAAGTCAGCATTCTCAGAGAAGAAGCCGTAGCCAGGGTGAACGGCGTCTGCGCCACTTTCGGTGATAGCGGAGAGAATCGCCTCAGTGTTGAGGTAACTTTCCGCTGCCGTCTGACCGCCAAGTGCATAGGCCTCGTCGGCAAGACGCACATGAAGCGCGCTTCGGTCGAGTTCGGAGTACACCGCTACCGTCTGGATACCCATCTCTCGGGCGGCACGAATAACACGAACAGCAATTTCGCCTCGGTTGGCGATGAGGATCTTTTTGAGCACGAATGACAATGTAGGCGAGGTGACACGCGACAACCATCCTCCGAACGAAGTTCGTCTTCAGATCGAGGGCTGGCATGTGACGCGCCTCGACTCGATCGGAAGCACGAATGACGAACTCGTTCGGCGGCTCGAGACGAGCGATCTGCCCGATCGGACCGTGCTCGTCGCCGACGTCCAGACCGCCGGCCGTGGACGTCTTGACCGTCGGTGGGAAGCCCCAGCAGGCAAGAACCTCCTTTGTTCAATGCTGTTTCGGCCACCCATCGCTCACCCGCAACACCTGCAGCACGCGGTTGCGCTCGCCATCATTACCGCTGCAGGACACGTCGACGTTGGCAACGTGTGGTTGAAATGGCCAAACGACGTCATCGTCATCGAGTCAGACACGAGCCCGCGAGCCGAGTACACAAAACTCGCAGGAATGCTGTCGACAATGACCGTCGACGGATCGGTGATCATCGGAACGGGCGTCAACATCAACTGGTCACCTGCGGGCGCAGCATCGCTTGCAGCGATTGCAGGCCGCCCTCTTTCGCCGATTGAGGTGCTTCGAGCACTGCTTAGCTCACTCCACGACCTGCTCGAGTGCTCTGAAGATGAACTCACCGATCGGTATCGCACCCACCTCAGCACGATCGGCCGCCACGTTCGAGTTGAACTGCCTTCTGCAGAGGTAGTGACCGGCCGGGCTGTTGGGGTGTCGCCTGACGGATCACTCGAAGTCGTTGATGAGTGCGCCATCACCCATCGGTTTCACGCTGGCGACGTCGTCCATCTCCGTTAACAGGGTGCGGGGTGAGCCCTCGGGAGTCGTGTTCAGGATTATCGTGAGGGCGTGCCCCGCTGGCTATTGAAATCGCCGATCCCGACGATGTTGTTGGTGATGGTGGTCGTTGCAACGTCGGCGGTCGTCGGCCTCACCCGCGCCGCCGACAACCGGGTGGCAGAAGTCGAACGAGTCGAGGGTCTCAGCGGGTTGCTCGCCGGCTCGGTTGATGCTGATGGGAATCTCGTCGATGAAAACGGAAACGTTCTCGACGACCCGGTCGACCTGCCATCGGAGAATTACCTTCTCGTCGGTTCAGACACTCGAGAGGGGATCAGCGAAGACGACCCAGATTTCGGTGTGATCGGCGACACCAATGTGGTGAGCGGTCGGCGGGCAGACACGATCATGGTGTTGCGACGAGAACGTGATGGGGGAGCCGCGATTGTGAGTCTGCCCAGAGACCTGTGGGTTGAAATTCCTGGCACCGGGGGGAGTAACCGCATCAACTCGGCCTACAACGGCGGAGCGGAACGCCTTGTTGCCACGGTTGTTGAAACGCTTGGTATCCCCGTTCATCACTATGTCGAAGTCAACTTTGTCGGCTTCCGCGACATCGTGAATGAACTTGGTGGAGTAACGATCTGCTTCCCGCACCCGACCCGAGACGTGAAGACCGGACTCGACCAGCCGGCCGGCTGCAACCTGCTCGATGGGCTGCAAGCCTTGGCATTCGCCAGGAGTCGCAGTTACCAGGAGTTTCGTGAAGGTCAATGGCGAACCGACCCGACGGCTGACATCGGCCGCACCCAACGCCAGCAGCAGTTCATTTCGGCAGCCGCCGATGGTGCGATTACTCGACTCACCGACCAGCCATTTGCATCAGGAGATCTCATCGCTGCGGTATCAGCTTCAGTGAAAGTCGATGAGACCCTCGATCCGTTTCTCGCTGCGGCCGCGCTGAAACAGGCGTATTCGGGCGGATTCACGAGGTACTCGCTTCCCGTTTACGGCGATACGGTCGGTAGCGCGTCAGTACTTCGACTCGGGCAAGGTTCGGCCGAAATCCTTGACTATTTCAGGGGTATCGGCCCCGCTCCTGCTACTGAATGACGAGTATCAGTTAGCCTCCCTCACTGTGAGGGCTCTTATTCTTGCTGGCGGCGCGGGCACCCGACTTCGTCCGATCACTCATACTCGGGCAAAGCAGCTGGTGCCTGTCGCCAATAAACCGATCCTGTTCTATGGAATCGAAGCGATGGTCGATGCTGGCATTACCGAGATTGGCGTCATCGTTGGGGATACCCGAGATGAAGTCATGGAAGCTCTTGGTGACGGTGCCCAGTTTGGGGCAGCCATTACGTACATCCCCCAAGATGAGCCACTCGGCCTTGCCCACTGCGTGCTCATTGCGAAAGACTTTCTCGCCGATGATGACTTTGTCATGTATCTCGGCGACAACCTTCTCGAACAAGATCTTGCGGCCTTCACTGCGGCGTTTGAACGCGAACGAGCGGGAGCGACCCCGCCCGATGCCCAGATTCTTCTCAAACAAGTTCCAGACCCGCACCGCTTCGGAATTGCAACCCTTGACAGCGATGGAAACGTCGTGCAACTCATCGAGAAGCCTGCTGACCCGCCGTCAGATCTCGCACTCGTCGGCGTGTATCTGTTCAACGCATTGATTCACGACGCAGTTGCTGCGATCGAGCCGTCGCCGCGAGGTGAACTCGAAATCACTGATGCCATTCAGTGGCTTGTCGACCAGGGCCGCCGGGTTCGCTGTGAGTTGCTCACCGGCTGGTGGATCGATACCGGCAAACTCACGCCGCTCCTCGAAGCCAATCGGTTATTGCTGGAGCGCATCGACAGCCAGATCGATGGTGACGTCGATGAGACATCGGTGATCGACGGTCGAGTGCACATTGCGGCAGGAGCTCGCATCATTAACTCGACGATTCGCGGACCAGTGTCGATCGGGCCTGACGCTGAAATCCGGGATGCGTTCATCGGGCCGTTTTCAGCGGTCGGCGCACGCTGCTCGGTCGTGAGCAGCGAGGTTGAGCATTCGGTCATCATGGATGATTCAACCATTAGCGACATCCCCCGACTTGAAGACTCCTTGATCGGATCGCATGCCGAGGTCAATCGCACCCGACGCAAACCACGTTCGCTCCAACTCATGGTGGGCGATCACTGCCAAATCGATGTCGAATAACCAAGCTGAGTTACTACTCGAAAGGGAACTATGCCTGACGTACTTTCACTAGTCGATGCGATCGGAACTGAGATCGACGGCGTCTACGTCGTTCAGCCAACGTTGCATGGTGACGAACGCGGTCTTTTCATCGAGACCTACCGCCGACAGTGGTTTCCGAACTCACGCGAGATGATCCAGTCGAACCGGTCAAACAAACAGGCCGGTGCCCTCGTTGGATTGCACTACCACCTGCACCAGGCCGACTACTGGTACGTGCCGATAGGAACCGCACGAGTCGTCTTGCACGATCTTCGAGAGGGTGGCCCAACCGATGGCAACACGGCATGTTTCGACATTTCAGGAGAGAACCATTGGGGCGTGTACATCCCGCCAGGCGTTGCGCACGGGTTCTCTGCAGTGACTGACGTGGTGATGACGTATCTCGTTGACGGGTATTACAACCCGGCAGACGAACTTGGCGTTGCGTGGAATGACACAGAGATCGGTGCTGACTGGGTCGTGACAGATCCCATCGTCTCTGAACGTGACCAAACGAATCCGCTCCGCGTCGATCTTCCGGAAGGGCGCCGTCCCTACTGGCCGATGCGCACCTGATCGAGAAAGAACGAACCCATGAAGTATTTCGTCACTGGCGCCGCAGGATTTATCGGTTCGAATTACGTTCGCTGGCTGCTTGCGAACACCGACCACACCGTGACGGTGTTTGACAAACTCACCTACGCAGGAAACCTCGAGAGCATCAACGACCTCATCGAAGCTCCCGATGGCCGCTGTTCATTCGTGCAGGGTGACATTTGTGATCGCGATGCCGTCGAAGCTGCGTTGCCCGGGCACGACATCGTTGTGCACTTCGCCGCCGAAAGCCACGTCGACCGTTCAATCGAAGACCCGTACGCCTTTGTGCACACGAACGTATTCGGCACCAATGTCTTATGTGATGTCGCTCGTCGTTCAGACATCGAGCGGTTTGTACACATTTCCACCGACGAAACCTATGGCTCGATCGATGTCGGGTCGTTCCAAGAATCTGACCGTCTTGTGCCGCGCAGCCCCTACTCGGCTGCTAAAGCGGGTAGTGACCTCATCGCCCTTAGTTATGTGACGACCTACGGGCTGCCAGTGGTGGTGACTCGATGCTCAAACAACTACGGGCCGTACCAGTTTCCGGAGAAACTCATTCCGTTATTCACCACCAACCTGCTCGATGGCCACAAAGTGCCTCTCTACGGTGATGGCGGCAACATTCGAGATTGGATCCATGTCGAAGACCACAACCGTGCCGTGCAAGTGGTGCTCGAGAAGGGCGAAATCGGTGAGGTCTACAACATTGGTGCTCACAACGAAATCACTAACCAGGAGATCACCTACCGTCTGCTCGAACTCTGCGGGCGAGATGAGTCATTTATCGAGCCGGTAGCCGATCGTCTCGGACACGACCGTCGTTACTCGGTCGACATCGATCGCATCAGCGCTCTTGGTTGGAAGTTGACCCGAGATTTCGAAACCGGCCTTGCGGAGACCGTCGACTGGTACAAGTCGCGCCGAGACTGGTGGGAGCCGTTGAAGGCACGCACTTCTCGCTAGCCATCGGCAACAATGGTGAAATGAAACTTCTCGTTACCGGTGCCGGCGGACAGCTTGGGCACGACGTGGTTGCACACTGCTCCGAGCGAGGAGACGATGTCATCGGGGTATCGCATGCCGAACTCGATGTGACGCAGCGCGATCACGTTCACGGTGCGGTGGCATCGATCCGACCAGACGCGATCATCAATTGTGCGGCCTGGACAGCTGTTGATGCCTGTGAATCAGATGAGCAACGAGCATTTCTCGCCAACGCAATGAGCGTGCGATGGTTGCGTGAAGCGGCGTCACGCACAGCAAGCCATCTCGTCACCGTCAGCACCGACTACGTCTTTGATGGATCACAACCGGAGCCCTACCGCGAATGGGACACCCCTCACCCTCAATCGGTGTACGGAGCATCAAAACTGGCGGGCGAACAAGAAGCGGGGCCCGACGCCGCAGTTGTTCGCACCTCCTGGGTATGTGGTGAGCATGGGTCAAACATGGTGGCCACCGTTCTTCGCTTGATCGACGAGCGCGACCACCTGTCATT
>JAKMEY010000024.1 GCA_022425725.1 Ilumatobacteraceae bacterium | reverse complement strand
AAGTGGTCGATGCGATGAACGAGCCGCCGCCAGTGAGGAAGATCCCCATCATGATCGGTGGCGGCGGTGAGAAGAAGACCCTCAAATTCGTTGCTCGATACGCAGACGACTCAAACCTCATCTGCGCTGTCGATGAAGTACCTCGCAAACTCGCTGCCCTTGACGAGCACTGTGGGGCCGAACATCGAGACCGGTCGACCATAACTGTCACGCGACAGCAAGCGACGTGCATTGCTCCAACATTTGAAGAAGCCCGTTCAGAACTCGACACCGCACTCGCCGCACGCGGACTGACGGGAGAGCAACTTGACCTTGCCCGATCGCTCGTCGTACACGGTGACCCCGACACCGTCGGGGAGCAGATGGCAGCGCAACTCGAACTCGGCCTTGACGGGTTCACAGTGAACGCCGTTGCTAACTGCCACATTCCTGGACGCGTTGAACTGCTCGGAAACACATTGAACGATCTCATCTCTTAGCGCCGAGCGGCTGATGACCTGGGACCCCTCTCAGTACCTGCGGTACGACAACGAGCGAAGCCAGCCTGCGCTCGACCTCATTGCTGCGCTTGGCGACGTCAACCCGATGGAGATCGTTGATCTCGGATGCGGAACCGGTAACTCAACTGCGCTTCTTGCGCAACGTTGGCCAGACGCATCGCTCACCGGCGTTGACGGGTCAACGGAGATGCTCAACCAAGCGTCTCAATCAGGGGTACGCGCCGCTTGGCATGCAGCAGACATTGTGACGTGGCGACCAGACACACCAGTCGATCTCGTCTTCTCGAACGCCGCCCTGCATTGGCTCGACAACCACACCACTCTGTTTCCACAACTGATCGGCACCCTCGCCGAACACGGTGCTCTTGCGGTTCAGATGCCATACAACTTCTCTCAGCCAAGTCACACACTCATCAACGACATCGCAAACGAACCACAGTGGGTCGAGCGCTTGCATCATGTCGTGCGCCCGTCACCGGTAGCCGCACCCGACCACTACCTGCCGATACTTGAGCCACTTGTTTCCAGCCTTCGCGTATGGACAACGACATATCTCCACGTGTTGCATGGCGACCACCCCGTTGCCGAATGGACTGGCGGCGCAACCCTGCGCCCCGTCATCGCCGCACTCGGCGACGACGCTCACGCGTTCATCGATGAGTACAAGTCTCGACTGACCGTGGCATACCCACAGCGAGCCGACGGAACAACTGTGTTTCCGTTCACCCGCATGTTCATCGTCGCAAAACGATGACACTCCGCATTAACGAACCGACAATGTCTCCGCAAGATAGAGCTCTCGACACTTCGACCGTTGCAACTTCCCGGAAGATGTTTTCGGCAACGTGCTCGGTTCAACGAGAATGACATCTCGTGGTGGTAAGCCACAGACCTCCAGCGTTCGCTGGTGGATCTCTGAACGAATCTCGTCGCCGTTCTCGGCCCGAGATTCGGCGACAACAACAACCGATTCTTTTCCTTTGTACCCCTCAACGCCGAACGCAATGACATTGCCCGCCCGAACACCTTCGATCGTGCCAACTGCTCGCTCAATGTCTTCAGGAAAAACGTTTCGGCCTCCAACGATGATGACGTCTTTAATGCGACCGCACAGCACCAATTGGCCATCAAGGATGTACGCAAGGTCTCCAGTGCAGAGCCAGCCGTCTTGCAGTAGTTCGGCAGTTGCGTCATCACGTTTGTAGTAGCCCGGCGTCACCGACGTTCCTCGCAACAACAGTTCGCCTACAGAACGCTCGGGCAACTCTTCACGTGACTCAGGGTCGACCACTTTCATCTCAAGGCCCGGCACCGCAGTGCCGAGCAGAGGAAGTCGGCGCCCGCGACGGGTGAACTCATCTTCATCTTCGGTGACAAGCGGCATCGCTACCCGGTCGCGCTCAAGCACCTCTCGATCGATTGAGTCCCACAGAAGGCCCTGTCCGCGGCGAGGAAATGTTCCGGCAATCGCGACCTCCGCCATGCCGAATGCAGGGAAAACTGCTGCCGGGTCGAATCCGTATGGCGCTGCGGCTTCACAGAACGCGTCCATCGCTTTCGGATCGACTGGTTCAGCTCCACTCAGCGCGAGCGTCAACGTTGAAAGGTCAAGATCGGATGACCTGCGTAAACCGCGGGTTGCGAGCACCCAGGCGAAGTTCGGGCCAGCTGTTGCCGTGCCTCCCCACTCTGAGATCCATTCCATCCAGCTCGCGGGATGGGCCATGAAATCCTGAGGAGCAGCCTGCACGAGCTCGACACCAGTCGTCATCGGAATCGCCAGGAACCCAACCAAACCCATGTCGTGATATAGCGGTAACCACGACACCATGACTTCGTCCTCACGCAGCGAAGCGGCCTCGCACGCCGCATCCATATTGGCTGCAAGCACCCGGTCTGGAATCATCACACCCTTCGGCTCACTCGTTGAACCACTCGTGTACTGAAGAATCACAAGACGATCAGGGTCGTCTTCGGGTATCTCAAGCCGGTCACCCGACGGCACACCCTCGCTGCCTGGAAGCACAGACGCCATCGATGCGATCGGCGGGTCTCCCTCAATGGCCTCATAGAACGGTGCCAGTTGATCGTCGATCAACACCAGCTTTGCGTCGCCGTGACGAATGCGCAGTCGCGTTGACGACACAAACTCGTCAAGAGAACCCATCCGCATCGGTAACGGCAGAATCATCGAAGCAACCCCGGCCAGCCAACAGCCGCGGACAATCGTCATCAATTCCCGGCTCGTCGGGCCAAGTACCGCAACATGGTCTCCGGGTTGCACACCGCGAGCCTGCAACGCTGCCCCGACTGCACGAGCCTCCTCGTGTATCTGAGCCCATGGGACGAACACTGGGCCGTCTGGTGCAACCGACTTGCCGACGAAACGAACCCCTCCGGTCCGCTCAGCCGCCTTCTCCAGACGCGCGCGAATCGACAAATTTGGCTCGGTGGACATCACGACAGAAACATTACTTGCGACGGTGCCCCAACCCCTCCCCCTAGTCGGCGGATCGCCCCCGTAGGCTGTGATCTCGCTATGGAGGACAGCAACGAACAACAAGCTGAACGGCTCACGCCATTTCGCTACACCGCGGCACTTGCCACCGACATTGAAACCCGCTGGCAAGACACCTGGGACGAACACGGCACCTTCAACTCGCCCAACCCTGCCGGACCACTCGCTGACCCTGGCGCGCTGAGTGACCGAGGCGAAAAGCTGTTTGTTCTCGACATGTTCCCCTACCCGTCGGGAGCCGGACTTCATGTTGGACACCCTCTCGGCTACATCGGCACCGATGTGTTTTCTCGTTTCAAACGAATGACTCAACACAACGTGCTGTACACGATGGGATTTGATGCATTCGGACTTCCCGCTGAGCAATTTGCGGTGCAGACCGGCCAGCATCCGGCGATTACCACCGACGACAACGTCGCCAACATGCGTCGTCAGCTTCGACGCCTCGGACTCAGCCATGACCGTCGACGGTCGATCTCTACGACAGACCCTGAGTACTACCGCTGGACCCAATGGATCTTCACTCAGATCTTCAACTCGTGGTACGACACCGACCTCGAGCGGGCTCGACCGATCAGCCAACTGGTCGACGAATTTGAATCTGGAACGCGCTCACCTTCCAACGGTCGGGTCTGGGCTGGAATGACCGAACCCGAGCGTCGCTCCTGTCTCGACGAGCACCGACTCGCCTACGTAAGCGAAGCACCAGTGAACTGGTGCCCTGGTCTCGGCACCGTCGTCGCAAACGAAGAAGTCACAGCAGACGGCCGAAGCGATCGCGGAAATTTCCCGGTGTTCAAACGCAATATGCGCCAGTGGATGATGCGCATCACGACCTACGCCGACCGACTGATAGACGATCTTGAGCTTCTCGACTGGTCAGACGCGATCAAAACGATGCAACGAAACTGGATCGGCCGGAGCCATGGCGCCCACGTCAACTTCAACTCTGCCGCTGGCCCCATCACCGTGTTTACGACGAGACCTGACACCTTGTTCGGAGCAACGTTCATGGTCCTCGCTCCAGAGCATCCTTTTGTCGATGAACTCACGACCGCTGACCAAGCCGAATCGGTAGCCGCCTACCGCGCTCAAGCAGCTGCAAAAAATGACATCGATCGCCAAGATGACACGCGCGAAAAAACCGGAGTCTTCACCGGTGCAACCGCCACAAACCCGCTCACCGGCGAAGAAATCCCTGTGTGGATCGCTGACTACGTCCTCATGGGGTACGGAACGGGAGCCATAATGGCGGTTCCGTGCGGAGACCAGCGAGACTTTGAATTCGCTCGCGCATTTGGGCTCGCGATCCCCGCAATTCAGCAGCCTCCGAGCGACTGGTTCGCGGAGCGCGACATCGAGCCAACACTCGATACCTCAATGTGGCCAGAAGCCTTTGTGGGGAATGCCCCATATGTGAATTCAGCAAACGACTCCCTCGATCTCAACGGAATCAGTTCTGTGAGTGAGGCCGTTGCAACAACCAACAGATGGCTTGAAGAGCACGAACGTGGTGAAGCAACCATCAACTACAAACTCCGCGACTGGCTCTTCAGCCGTCAGCGGTACTGGGGAGAGCCCTTCCCCGTCGTCTACGACGAACACGGCAACGCACACACCCTTCCTGACCACATGCTCCCCGTTGTGCTGCCGGAGACCGACTCGTTCAGTCCACGAACGTTCGACGCTGATGATGAACACAGCGACCCCGAAAGCCCACTCGACCGGCTCAGTGACTGGGTTGAACTGCAACTCGACCTTGGCGATGGACTCAAGACATACCGTCGAGATACCAACGTCATGCCACAGTGGGCAGGCTCGTGTTGGTACGAACTTCGGTACCTCGATCCAACGAACGATGACCGCTTTGTCGACCCTGAGGTTGAGAGCTACTGGATGGGGCCACGAACCGACCTCCGTCCTGACCACCCGGGCGGCGTTGATCTCTACGTTGGTGGAGTGGAGCATGCGGTTCTGCACTTACTGTACGCACGCTTCTGGCACAAGGTGCTCTACGACCTCGGGCATGTGAGTTCGAAAGAGCCCTACGCACGCCTGTTCAACCAGGGCTACATCCTTGCCAATGCGTTCAAAGACGAGCGCGGCATTTATGTTGATGCGTTCTCGGTCGAGGAGCGAGACGGCGCCTTTTATTTCGAGGGCGATGAAGTCACTCGTGAGTGGGGAAAGATGGGTAAGAGCCTCAAAAACGCTGTCTCTCCCGACGAGATGTACGAGGCCTATGGCGCCGACACACTCCGGCTGTATGAAATGGCGATGGGGCCACTCGACGCAAGCAGACCATGGGAAACCCGCGACGTCGTTGGCATGTTCCGCTTCCTCCAGCGCCTTTGGAGAACGATGGTGGCCGAAGAGACTGGCGAATTGCGCGCACTGGCCGACAGCACAGATGACGAGACCCGACGGCTTCTTCATCGAACGATCGATGTCGTTCGAACCGAAATGGAGGCTCTGCGGTTTAACACCGCTATTGCAAAACTCATCGAACTCAACAATCACGTCACGAAGGTGATCAATGCGACGAATGAAATTCCTCGTGAAGTTGCAGAATCGATAGTGCTCATGGTGGCTCCGCTCGTGCCACACATCGCTGAAGAGCTCTGGAGCAAACTTGGCAACACCGAATCACTGACATACGCCGAGTTCCCGTCTGCAGACCCGGCGCTGCTCGTCGATGATGAGGTCGAGATGCCGGTGCAAGTACGAGGAAAAGTTCGCACCCGGGTCATGGTCCCCGCCGATGCCGACGAGAAAGCAATCACCGACATCGTGCTCGATGATGAACGCGTCATCGCCGCACTCGATGGGGCTGATCCGGCGACGCTGAAAAAGATCATCGTTGTTCCTGGGCGAATGGTGAACCTCGTTCCTTGAGATGATGCTCGGTCTCTCTGGTGTCCAACGGAAGCCAGCACGGCTCTGCTGAGTAGTTTCAAGGAATGGCAGGAAGACGATTTCTCATCACCGGAGCCTCACGGGGTATCGGTTTCGCAACCGCTCAACAAATGGCCAACAACGGCGATGTTCCGATCGGTCTGGCCCGAACGCAACCCGATGACTTCCCCGGCGAATTCTTCCCGGTCGATCTCTCCGACCGGTCTTCAACTCAGTCAGTGCTCGATGAGGTTCTCGCTGCCGGCGCTATCGACGGCGTGCTCAACAACGTTGGCATCGTTCGACCTGGGAACATTGGCGAGATTGACCTTGACGATTGGGCAGACGTTCAAGACATCACCGTCCGCTCAGCCATCCAAACCGTTCAGGCGGCAATGCCAGGAATGGTCGAGCGCAAGTGGGGCCGCGTCGTCAACATCTCGAGCGTCGTGTCGCTCGGAGGTGTGGTTGGACGATCGTCATATGGCTCCTCCAAAGCCTCGTTGGAGCATCTCACACGCATGTGGGCACTCGAACTTGCGCAACACGGCATCACCGTCAACGACGTTGCGCCAGGCCCAGTCAGCACCGAACTGTTCCGGGAAAACAATCCGCCGGGTTCGCCGGGTGAGGCGCGGTACCTCTCAATGGTTCCCCTTGGGAAGCTCGGCACAGTTGACGACATCTCCTCAGCGGTCTGCTTCCTGATGTCGGAATCTGCCGGTTGGATCACCGGCCAGACATTACGTGTTGACGGCGGCTCATCAATTGGGGCAGCCAGCCTTCTCTGACCACCGCTCGTATCAATCACTCTCGTGATTCAGGCGGGTTGAACAACGATCTCACTCGCTTTCACCGAGGCCCACACATCGCCGTCGAGCTCAGTTGCCAACGCGTCGAAACCAGCTGGAGTGACCTCGACCGCAATTGGAAGCGGTGCGCCTAACTGCACGCGAACCCTGCCGTCAGATCGGTCAACCGCCTCGACCGTGGTTCGCCACACATTTCGAGGACTCCCCTCAGGGCGCTCTCGGTGAAGCGATACCGATCGGGGTCGCACGATTGCAATGACCTCTCCGTCATCAACCCCGTGTGCTCCGACGGTAAGCGACATCGCCCCGAGCGAAAGTTCGTCTCCTCGTAGTTGTCCCGATAGCGGGTTCAGACCGAGTATCTCGGCAACGAAATGCGATCGAGGCGTGGCAAGCACCTCGCTCGGGGTTCCAATCTGTACCACTGAGCCCGATTCGACAACAACGATTCGATCGGCCAGCGTTAGGGCCTCGACAGCGTCGTGAGTGACGATGAGCCGGGCCATCGATAATGAGCGCATCGAAGAAAACAACCTGCGGGCATGGGCTCGAGCGCTGGCATCGAGCGCAGCGAATGGTTCGTCGAACAGCATGACGGTGGGTTCGGTTGCGAGCGCTCGAGCGATTGCAACCGTTTGAGCCTCCCCTCCCGACAATGATGACGGCATGCGCTCTACAAGGTCGCTGCCACCAACAACATCGAGCACTTCTTGTGCCCGCTCACGAGCACGTCGGCGGCGCACCCCACGGGCACGCAAACCGAATGCGACATTGTCACCGACCGTCAGGTGCTCGATGAGCGCATAGTCCTGAAAGACGTACGCAAGCGGGCGTTGCTCTGGCGGAGAGAACTCACCTGACGATGCATCGTCCCACACCATCCCATCCCAAGAAATCCGCCCCTCATCGGCCGAAATGAGGCCTGCAACAACTCGTAACAGCGAGGTCTTCCCCGCTCCATTTGGGCCAACAATGGCAACCGTTTCCCCTATGGCAACGGTGAACTGCACATTGAGTTGCGTCGCACCGATACGTCGTTTGACGTCGATCGAGAGGCTCACCTCATACCCCCAATTGCGCCAACCCACCGCCCGCGCAGGGCCACAAGAATGACAACAGAAATCACAACCATCACCATGCTGATCAACAACGCGTCATCAATGTCTGATTCAAGGGCAAGGTACGTGGCAATCGGAAGAGTTCGCGTCGTACCCGGAAAATTGCCGGCAAAGGTGATCGTCGCCCCAAATTCGCCGAGCGCCCGGGCCCAGGTCAACACGGCTCCAGCAACAATTGCCGGTTGAGTCGCTGGCAATGTCACCCGAGTAAACACGTACCAGGGAGAAGCACCGAGGGTGCGGGCAGCCTCCTCAACCGTTCCGGCGCTTCGAGCGAAACCAGATTCGACGGTGAGGACAAGAAATGGCATCGCAACAAATAGTTGAGCGATCACAACTGCAGGCATCGTGAACGGCAACCGCACGCCGAACCAGTCATCGAGTATCTCGCCGACCACCCCGCGCCGGCCGAGTGATGCAAGTAGAGCGACACCTGCAACCACTGGAGGAAGAACCATCGACAACGTGCATAGCGCTCTAATGAACTGACGTCCCGGAATGTTTGAGCGGGCAAGCAACCATGCGAGCGGCACGCCCAGCACAATCGCAAGAACCGTGGTGATCACACTTGTAAATACCGACAGGGTCAACGCTTCGGTGGTTGCATCATCGGTGATCACGTCAGACAGCGATGACCACGGCACCCTTAACACGAGAGCCATGATCGGCAGGACAAAAAATGCGACTGCGAGCCATCCGAGAACAGCAAGGGCGATTGGCACCCGGGCATCGTGGCGCTGCTGGCGACTCATGGAAGCAGGAACCCCCGGTTGGTCAGAGCAAAGCGGCCAGTATCGCTCGTTAAGAACTCGATGAGATCTTGTCCTGCTCCCGACCCTCCAGTGAGATCAAGCGCGACATATTCCACGTTGACTGCCTCGGCTTCAGGAATCACGACTCTGTCAACATTGCTGGCACTCGCAGCATCGGTCGCGTACACGATGCCTGCATCAACTTCACCAAGAGCAACTTTTGCCAGCACTCCTCTGGCGTCTGCTTCGAACGTCACCGGCCTCACCTCGATGTTGGCTGCGCTGAGCATCCCCTGAGAATATTCGCCAAGCGGAACACCCGGTGCTGCAATCGCAACGAGCACATCGCCGCGAGAGAGGTCGCGAAGTTCGGCGAGTCCAAGTGGATTACCGGCCTCAACCGCAATCACCAACGAGTTACGAGCCACCACCTTAGGCTGCGTGTCGGAAAATCCAGCTCGACGAAGCCTCTCGATCTGTGCCCGATCAGCCGAGATGAAGACGTCGACAGGAGCATCATCGATGATCTGCGCAGCGAGGCTCGCCGAACTTGCGAACGAGAGCGTGACATCTGAAAATGGCATCGCTTCTTCAGCGGATAATTCGCTCAACACATCGACGAGCGACGACGCTGCAAAGATCACCGGTTGGCCATCTGACTGGCTGCCTGCGCTGCAACCCGCTAAGACGACTCCGGCAAGGAGAACCCACGAAAAAGGTCGCACAAGAGCAACCTACCTTGTCGCCATCTGTTGGCTCTGAGTGGCACGACTACGATGAAGCGAGTTAGTTCAGCAAGTTGTAAGGGGGAACCCATGAGTGCAGATTCGTATACCGCAGGCCCAACCGACGCTCCGATTATTGAAGAGACCATCGATGCCAACTTCCGGGCAACCGTGGCGGCGCATCCAGACCGTGAAGCGCTTGTCGTGCGACACCAAGGGGTTAGGTGGTCGTATACCGAGTTAGATGCCGAAATCGACCGTCTCGCCCGTGCACTCCTAGCAAGTGGGCTCGCCGTTGGCGACCGTGTCGCCCTGTGGTCACCTAATCGTTACGAATGGGTACTCGCTCAATATGCAACGGCACGCATCGGAGTCATCATGGTGTGCATTAATCCGGCATACCGAACCCATGAACTTGAGTTTGCTCTCAACCAATCGGGCTCGGTCATGTTGCTCGCAGCGCCAGAATTCAAGACAAGCAACTACCGGCAGATGTGGGCTGACGTCGCTGAACAGTGCCCCGAGATCCGCGAAGCCATCTTCTTTGATGGCCCAACATGGGATGCACTTCTCGAGCGTGCTGAGAAGGCCACGAGTGACGAAGTGAAAGAGCGTTCTGAGAGTTTGTCGAATACCGACCCCATCAACATTCAATACACCTCTGGCACCACAGGCTTGCCGAAGGGCGCAACACTCACCCACCGCAACATTCTCAATAACGGCTACTTCGTTGGCGAGGGGTGCGGCTACACCGAGCACGACCGAGTCTGTATTCCAGTGCCGTTCTACCACTGCTTCGGAATGGTGATGGGCAACCTTGGCTGTACAAGCCACGGCTCGACAATGGTCATTCCGAATGACGCGTTCGAGCCGGTGTCGGTTCTCGAAGCGGTGCAAGACGAAAAGTGCACCTCGCTCTACGGAGTACCGACAATGTTCATCGCTGAGCTCGGTGTCCCAGAATTTGAGTCGTACGACCTTTCGAGCTTGCGGACGGGAATCATGGCTGGCTCTCCATGCCCGGTTGAAGTCATGAAGCAGGTCATCGAACGAATGAACATGGACGAAGTCACCATCGCCTACGGAATGACCGAGACATCACCCGTATCCACTCAGACTGGCGCCGATGACTCGATCGACCAACGGGTTGGATCTGTCGGGCGCGTGCACCCTCATGTCGAAATCAGAGTTGCTGACCCAGAATCCGGCGAAACGGTTACTCGCGGAGAATCGGGAGAATTCCAGACCCGCGGATATTCGGTGATGGAGGGCTACTGGAACGAAGAAGAAAAAACCGCCCAAGCGATCGATGCCGAAGGTTGGATGCATACTGGCGACCTCGCCGTGATGGATGTCGACGGATACGTCAACATCACCGGCCGCATTAAAGACCTCATTATTCGCGGCGGAGAAAACGTCTCGCCGCGAGAGATCGAGGAATTCCTGTACGGCCACCCCGACATCATTGATGTCCAGGTGGTCGGTGTTCCCGATGAGAGGTTCGGTGAGGAAGTGTGTGCGTTTATCCAAGCCCGAGATGGAGCCACCGTCGATACCGATGCCGTTCGCGAGTTTTGTCAGGGCAAGATTGCTCACTACAAGGTTCCTCGCTACGTACTCAGCATCGACGACTTCCCGATGACGGTGACCGGCAAAATCCAGAAATACTTGCTGCGCGACGCTGCAGTTAAACAACTTGACCTAACCGGATTCGGCACCACCGCGTAAGCAGATGGAAGGTTGGCTCCAGCCAATGCAGGGTCAATATCGTTCGTACCTCGGCACGAACGGCGTGGCTTCGTACGAACGAGCCCTGACATGATTGCAGTGGCGAGATCAAAGGAGAGGTAAGCGGAATGTCTCAATGGGGATCTGCACAATCTGTTGGTGATATTCCGATTGCGCCCGTCTTCGACGGGCGGGCCTTCGAGAACCCACGCGAAGTTCTGCTGCGACCGACATTTAACGGTGATCCATGGGCCCACCATGGCGACCTTCTCAACGCCGAAGGACAACTCGAATTGACGATGGGCGCATACCTCATTCGCTCTGGCGATCGCCTCGTGCTTGTTGACGCCGGAGTTGGAATGATCAATAACGGCCAATACCAAGGTGGCGGACTACTCACCAGCCTTCACGACCTTGGCGTCGAGCCATCTGATGTCACCGATGTGATCCTCACCCACCTCCACTTTGATCACGTCGGCTGGGTGACACAAAAAGGTGAAATCGTGTTTCCGAACGCGACGTATCGTTGCCACTCTGCAGACTGGCAACACTTCATCGAGAGCGACACTGCCGACGATAGAGCGATTCGAAAGTTGTCGCCGATCGCACCACGCCTCGAATTGTTCGACACTGACCACACCATGGCCACTGGCATCGACGTGCGCCATGCCCCAGGGCACACCCCAGGGTCAGTCATCGTCATCATCTCGAGCGGTGACGATCGAGCAATGCTGATCGGCGACATTGCACACTGCCCGGCAGAACTCACCGAAAACGACTGGGAAGCAGTGTTCGACGTCGATCGAGACCTTGCTCGACGCACGCGGGAAGCACTTGCGGCCGAACTCGAAGATTCAACCACGTTGGTCGGAGCGGCGCACTTCCCGGGACTGCAGTTTGGCCGACTGCTTACCGGCGAGGGCCAACGTTCTTGGATGCTCTGATATCCCCAAGGCTGACCTCGACCGCTACCGACGAGCTCCACACCTCACAGAGTGCTCCGTGTGAGATTCCTCACACCAGGTGACGTCCGATTCCATAGAGCACTACCATCTGAAGCGTGGCCTCAGGTATCCGCTGCCCGACATGCGGCGATGTTCATCACCTTGCGCCACCGATTCTGTTAACGGTCTGCTCATGTGGACACAAACTTCGCCATCCCGGACATCAAGGCTCGGTTTCCCACTCACCACAAGGGGTTGATCTCTACGAAGTGCTTGGCGTCGACCGGTCAGCATCAGCAGACGAACTCCGAGCGGCGTATCGGCAACGCGCCCGTGAGACCCACCCTGATGCAGGTGGTGCACCTGGTGAATTTCAGGCCGTCCAAGCGGCATGGGAGGTTCTTGGTGACGAAGAGCGGCGGCGGCGCTACGACCGCTCCGGCACCACCGATCGGAGGGGGGCCCAGTCACGAAGCGTGCCCGACATTCTTGATGTCTCCGTCATTGTTGCCGTGCGACGCCTTGTCTCAGCGGGTTTCGCCCCGCGCCTCATGCTCGTTCCTCCTCCACACGACCAGCTCGCCGGCATCGTCGTTGGGCAAAGCCCTGCACCTGGTGGCCAACATGTCGTTGGGGCGATGGTCGATGTCGTGATCGCAGGCTCCGATGCTGGGGTCATCTTGACAGGTGTCAAACGCGATGCTCAGCGAGTAGGCGAGGATCTAAAAGAGTCTGCAGTTGCGTCTGCAACGTCAGCTGTTCGCGGCGTACAAACATTCACAAAATGGCTGCTTCGACTCGTAGCGATTGTTGTGGCAATGGCGGTCGTCATTGCGACATCGATCATCGTTGGCGTCTACCGCCCTCTCGTCGGACTCGCCATCTTGCTATTGGGGTCAGCCATTGTCGTGCTCTGGGTGCAGCGATCATCACAACGACATCGCACACAGCACCCCGATGCAGGTACATCGTTACGCGTTCGATGACAGATCGGTCATCGGAAGTGAGTCATCGCGGCTCCACTCCATCAAACTGCCGTCGTATACCCGAACCCCGTCCTGGCCGGTGAGGGCGAGAGCGAATGCGACCACCGTCGCTGCGATCGCGCCACCGCAATACGAAATAATCGGATGCTCACGATCAATTGCGGCAAGGCGCTCCTCGAGCGTGTCTGCTTGCCAGAACGCCGATGTTTCTCCGTCGACGAGCGACCGGAACGGAACGTTGGTTGCGCCCGTGATGTGTCCTCGCCGGGGACCATAACCATCGTCAACTCCGTTGAAGTTGTCTTCGGGGAGGGCATCGATCACACATGCACCTCCTCCGTTGATTGCAGCCAACACATCTTCTTTCGTTGCTCGGGCTTCAAGCCCTTTCACACTGACGGAGATATTTCCGCGTTCTGCAGTCACTGGCCCTGTTTCGAGAGGTCGACCTGAGGCCACCCAACCCTCTACGCCGCCGTGCAAAATGGCAACGTCGACCCCCATGTGATGCAGCGTCCACCACGCCCTCGTGCACCACATCGTTCCGGAGTCAATTTCAGGTCGGGGTGTTGAGGCAACCAAGACCACCTTGTCGCCTTCATTCACTCCTACCCGACGAAGTTGCTCAGTGACGTGCTCAGGTGACGGCCACATCCACGGAAGATCGTCCCCTTGATCAGATAGCGCCCCTTTTGCTGAAGGGACGTCGAAAAATACCGAGCCAGGGATATGGCCCTCGTTGAAGCAGCGCTCCTCAGCGACGTTGTCGAGAGAGCCGGTGAGGCGCGCGGTGACATCGAGCACGCTGACACCACCTGACGCAAGCAGGCCATCGAGTTCATCAACAGTGACAAGAAATTCAGGGTGTGCGTAACTTGGGTTCGACATAGCGCATGCTCCTTATTGCAGGCCGTGGGCAGCACCACCGTCGAGTGGGATTGCTGCTCCTGTAATGAATTTGGCGGAATCTGAACAAAGGAAAGCGGCAACTCGACCAAAGTCATCTGGGTCACCGATGATGCCAGCAGGAATTGCTGCGGCCGTGTCTGCAAGGTTTTCGTGCAGGGCCTCCAAGCGGGGCGTGCGATGCAGTCCCGGCTGCAACGAGTTGACCGTGACACCGTCTGACGCGACTTCGCGGGCGAGTGTCTTCAAGAATCCCGTCACTCCGGCTCTTGCGGTATTCGACAATATGAGCGTGCCGATCGGTTCTCGCACTGACAGCGAAGTGATCGCTACGACACGACCCCACTTGCGTCGCTGCATTTCCGGAACAAGCGCTGCGCACATCGCAACAGTCGACACAAGGTTCAACTGCAATGCCTCGCCGTACGCGTCGAGGCTGGTCGATGCAAAGTTGCCGGGGGGAGGGCCACCGGCATTTGCAATAAGGATGTCAACGCCTCCCATAACATCCTCTGCGGT
>JAKMEY010000081.1 GCA_022425725.1 Ilumatobacteraceae bacterium | reverse complement strand
CTCTTATCGGATTTGGTGTTTTCGCAACATTCTGGATTTGGGCTCTGTTCTTCGCCTCGAAAGAAGGTGTCAACCGCATCGAAGACCGCTCCTGGGTTGAATCAGCGCAATCCATCTGCGAAACCGCCGCCGACGAACGAACCGCTCTCGCGAACTACACCCGACTTGACGAAGGCGGCGCCGAACTCATCCAGCAGCGTGCCGACATCGTCGATGAGGCAACCGACACCCTCGAACGCATGCTGAATTCGCTCGAGGCATTACCACTCTCAGGCGAAAAGGGTCAGGCGATTATTCCGCTGTGGATTGACGAATACCGCACATATCTCGGCGACCGCCGAAACTACACCGCACAACTTCGGGAAAGCGGCGAGAACCTCCCCTTCTACGAAACCGCTAATCAAATTCCAATTTCAGAGCGACTGGCAACATTTGCCGCAGATAACGAGATGCCTGCGTGCAAACCACCCCTCGATCTCGACATCTGAACCCTGACGAACTCGAGCATCATCAATGTTCTTGCGACGTCGACCCATCAGCCTCTGACATCGACTTCACCACGCGTGCCGGAGCCCCAACGGCAACGCTGAACGAAGGAATGCTTCCCGTCACCACACTGTTTGCGCCGATCACCACATGTTCACCAATGTCGGCGCCAGGTAACACGACAGTGCCGTGACCAAGCCACGACCCTGAACCGATACGCACTGGTTTCTCCGGCATTGATTGCTGGGAAATCGGGATGTCAACATTGTCGTAGCCATGATTTTGATCGGTGATGTAAACGTGATGACCTGTCCACACATCGTCACCAATGTCGATCGAAAAGTGTCCGACAATTCCAGAACCGCGACCGATCAAACAACGATCGCCGATGCGAACCACCGGCTGCGAGAGGCACTCTTGACCCGGAGCCATCCCCGCCGACAATGCAACGTGGGGGCCAATCATCGTGTTCTCACCGATCTCGATGAATCGCTCGTTCATCAGAGAAGTTGCTGGGAAACAAATAATGCTTCCCTCACCGAACGCTCCGAAGCGTCGGCCACGGCGACTCGTTGGCCCGACAGATGCGATGACAGATAGCCGGTCCCAGCACCACGCGACTGCATCGCCTACTCTCGCCATCATCCGACCGCGTATCGAATGAGAAACTGCGCCCATCTGACTTCGGACCACCTCCGCACGCTACCTTCGTCGCAATGACACATGCTCACGCCGCAACCCCTCTGGGCGATTACTCCGGGCTCAACCGTGACGGAGTGTTCGTCTTTAAAGGCATCAACTACGCACTCGCCGATCGCTTCCAACCATCAGAACTCGAAACCTCCACATGGAGCGATCTTCGAGATGCCACCGTGTACGGGCCGCAATGCCTCCAAGTTCCCGGAATCATGGAACAACTTCTCGGCGAGAGCACACAGCCAATGGCCGAAGAGTGTCTCACCCTCAACGTATTCACCGCGGATACCTCGGCCCGTAAACCGGTCCTCGTCTGGATTCACGGAGGCGCCTTCACCAATGGGGCAGGTTCGGTTCCGTGGTACGACGGAAGCAATCTCGTGCGCTCTGGCGACATCGTGGTCGTAACGATCAACTATCGCCTGGGAGCACTCGGGTTTAGGGGCCGAGATAACGCAGGTCTCAGCGATCAGGTAAACGCATTGCAATGGGTCCGCAACAACATCGCGTCATTCGGTGGCGATCCATCGCAGGTGACGATCATGGGCGAGTCTGCCGGAGGTGCAAGTGTTATTTCGCTCATGGCATGCCCGCACGCTGACGGGTTGTATTCGGGAGCGATTGCAATGAGCCCGTCGATTCCCCAACTTCGCTCGTCTGAAAGGGGTGATGAAGCACTTTCAGAACTCCTTGCCGTAGCAGGTGTAGATCACCCCGACGATCTCATTTCCCTACCGGCTGACGCGTTGCTGAAAGCCCAGGGGGACATGCTTTCTTCCACAGATGAGTCCCTCACTGCCTTCGCTCCGACAACCGACGGCAACTGGCTACCCGGAGATCCGTCGGACCTCGCGGCCTCCAACCCTGTACCGCTTGTCATCGGAACGACGCGAGACGAAATGCACCTCTTCACCGCGTTTGACCCCCGTTACACCGAGATCGACGAGGAAGCAGCACGCACAACATTCGAACGTCATTTCGCGTCGTCAGAGGCGTACGACATCTACCGAGACCACCGTCCTGGCTCAACGCCTCCACAGTTGGTGTCAGCGCTTGAGACCGATGGAGTCTTCCGTTGGCCTGCCCACCGCATCGCCGAAGCACGGCAGCAACAGCAACTCAGCACCCACTCCTACTTGTTTACTTTCGAAACACCGGTGTTCGGCGGCGTTCTCGGCAGCTGTCATGCGCTTGATATTCCGTTTGCTCTCAACAACCTCGACCGCAAGGGCGTTGAACTTTTCACCGGCGACGCCCCCGCTCGACACAACCTTGCTGCGTCGTTCTCAGATTCGATGACAACATTCATGCACACCCGCGACGCAGGTTGGCCGCAGTGGGGAGCCGAACGAAACACTCAGTTACTTGATGCCGATACGACAATTGGTGTCGATGTGGTGAGCGATAGCGAACCTCGCATTCGTCAACTATGGGAAGCCCTCGATGCCTGCTGATCTTGGGTCGCTTACCGACGTCGCTGGTATCCGCGTCGGCCATTACGACCGGTCAAATCGGAACTGGAGAACCGGCACCACCGTCGTTCTCGCCGATCACCCTGTTACCGCCGGGGTTGATGTTCGTGGCGGAGGTCCGGGCACGCGTGAAACCGACGCTCTCTCGCCAATGAATCTTGTCGACAAGATAGATGCCATCTGTCTCTCCGGCGGGAGTGCGTATGGACTGAGAGCAGCAGATGGAGTTGTTGACGAATTGGCCGACCGAGAGCGCGGCTTTCGCGTCGGACCGGAAGCCCACCAGGTCGTTCCTGTCATCCCAAGTGCTGTCATTTTTGATCTCGGGCGCGGCGGACACTTTCGGCATCACCCCGACGCAGAATTTGGTCGTAGGGCAACCCGGAGCGCGTCGGCACGAGAGCGGCGGCGCGGTTCGATCGGAGCAGGAACCGGGGCCGTAGCGGGCGGTCTTCGAGGAGGTATCGGCATGGCCTCAGCAACGATCAATATCCCGATCGGCGACGAGAAAGTCAGCAGCGTCACTATCGCAGCACTGTGTGTGGTCAACGCGCGGGGAAGCCTTATCGACCCCTCATCGGGTCGTGCGTGGGAACCTCACCCGCGACTTAAATCGCCGAGCTCCGCTGAGAGACAGCGTTACGTAGAACATGTCGACTCAGTGACGACAGCATCGTTTAACACCACCATCGGTGTTGTTGCGACCGATGCGCAGATCGACAGATCAGAAGCCACTCGTCTCGCAATGAGTTCTCACGACGGCCTTGCAAGATCAATTAGACCGGTCCACACCCTCGCCGATGGCGACACCATGTTTGCGATGGCAACCGGCAGCGTTGACATCGATTCACTCGAGCGAACACTTGCACTGTCACGTCTGTCGGAAGTTGCCGCGGATGTCACCGCTTTGGCTTGCATCGATGCCATCGTCCATGCTGAACCGATGGCCGACATTCCGTCGTACACGTCGCTTTGCCCCAGCGCCCTCCGATGACCTCCCTTCTTTGTCTCTCCACTCCATCAGATGCACATCGATGGTCAGATGAACGTCGACGAGACGGGCAGTCGATCGGACTCGTCCCAACAATGGGTGCTCTTCATCGCGGGCACACCGCGCTCATAGAACGCTCTCAGGCCCTCTGCAACCTCACGGTGGTGTCGATCTTCGTGAATCCCACTCAATTCGACCGCTCAGATGACTTCGATCTCTACCCAAGAACTCTCGACGACGACATCGCTCTTTGCGACTCTCTCGGTGTCAACGCCGTGTACACGCCAACCGTCGACGCCATGTATCCAGACGGGTTCGACACCACCATCGACCCCGGTTCTCTCACCTATCGTTGGGAAGGGGAACATCGGCCCGGTCACTTTGCGGGAGTTGCGACGGTGGTGACAAAACTCTTGACCGCAGTTCAACCTCACATCGCGGTCTTTGGTGAGAAAGATTTCCAACAACTTGCTGTCATTCAACATGTCGTTCGTGATCTCGGCTTGCCGGTCACCGTGGTCGGCGAACCGACAGTTCGAGAAGGTGACGGGCTCGCAATGTCGAGCCGCAATGTCCACCTCGCTCCCGGCGCAAGAGCCCAAGCCACCTCGATCAAACATGCAATCGATCGGGCTCTCGATCGCTCGACCAGCACAGGTTCGCCGAGCGACATCGTTGAGCAGGTAACTACCGACATTCAGCAAGCTGGTGGCACCGTCGATTATGTCGCCGTGGTCGATCGCTTGTCGCTGGAACCAGTAGCTGACCTCAATAACAACACCCAACTCCTCGTTGCAGCATGGTTTGGCGGTGTACGACTTATCGACAACGCCGCACTCGTTGCGACGGAGTGATACTGGCGTAACTCAGACCTCGCTGCGCCAACTACATTCTCACTCGTGATGTCTTCGACTCACCAACACACCCAACGACCCAACTCGCTATGGGAGGGCACCCTCTCCGCCGATGAGCGCTGCGTCGAAGAGCCACTCGAAACATCGATGAGTGCCGACATCACCATCATTGGCGCAGGTCTCACCGGACTGTGGTCTGCGTATTACTTGTCTCAACAACTCCCAGATGCCGACATCGTCGTCATCGACTCGGCGGGCGTGGGCTTTGGTGCAAGTGGCCGAAATGGTGGATGGGCCTCAGCGCTTCTTCCCATGGGACTCGAGCGCATCGAGCGAGAGCACGGCCGAGATGCCGCAACACAACTGCAAACCGAGATGCACAGCACCTTGGATGAAATTCAACGAGTGCTCGAAACCGAAGGCATCGATGCTGCCGAACAGCGCGGAGGGACCTTCACCGCTGCCCGTTCCGCCCCGCAACTCAAACGAGTTGCCCATGAGGTGTCGACATACCAACGCTTCGGCTTCGGCGATGAGTACCACTTTCTCAACGGTGCTGCGGCCAGCGAAGTCTGCAATATGTCAGAACTGGCCGGGGCAATGTTCACTCCACATTGCATTGCGGTGAACCCGGCCAAACTCACCCACGGCATCGGGCGCGCCGTCGTTCGCAATGGCGTGCGCATTCTCTCCCCTGTCCGCGCAACGGCCCTTGGGCGAGGCAGTGTCACCACCGACAGGGGAACGATTTCGACGAGGTACATCGTCCAGGCCACCGAGGGTTACACGTCTGACATCGACGGCCAACATCGCAACATGGTTCCGCTCTATTCGATGATGATCGCCACCGAACCACTGCCTGACGACATGTGGGACACGATCGGACTCGCCAACCGTCCGACATTTGACGACACCCGCCACCTCATCGTCTACGGGCAACGCACGGCCGATGGCCGGCTCGCATTCGGCGGAAGAGGAGCCCCGTACCATTTCGGGTCGGCCATTCGCCCAACATTCGATACCAACACCACCATGCGCAATCGAATTCGCGCTGCGCTCGTCGACCTGTTTCCTGCTGTACGAGATGCGCGCATCACCCACCACTGGGGTGGCCCACTAGGTATTCCGAGAAATTGGGCATGCTCAGTTCACGCGAATTGGAGCGACGGCATCGTGACCGCAGGCGGATACGTCGGTGACGGCGTGAGCGCAACAAATCTCTTCGGGCGGATCGTCGCTGATCTCATCACTGAACAAGAGCACGACTCTGGCCAGCATGATCGTTCTGATTTGCTTCGCCTTCCCGTGGTTGGGCCGCTCTCTCGGCGTTGGGAGCCCGAACCGATTCGCTGGATGGGTATCAATGCCGGTCGGGTTGCGGCACGTTTTGCAGATACGAGCGAGCACCGCACAGGAAAGACAAGCAGATTCTTGGGCGGAGTTATCGACGGACTACTCCGTCGCTGATCAACGGCGAATCGTCGGATCAGAAAACCGTGCGAGCAAGCGCAACGTGTGCACCGATGACCCTGACAGCACACCTCCTCGCCCGAGCAATCGACCACCCTGCCAATTCGACAAGCCGAGTTCTGGTTGACCGAGGGCATATTGCCCGTCAACCCAGCGGGTAAAACCGTTACCCACGAACGGAGCATCAGCAGATGCGTACACACGCTCGACCAACTCTGGCTCATCGCTCAACACTGAAACCACAAAATGTGGGCTGTGCTCATTGCATAACTTGACGGCATGCTCGATCGAGTCAACAAGCACGATCGACAGTTCGGGATCGTTCTCCCATTCAAACTCATGACCAAGACCCGCCTCAGGAAGCGGCTCAGTACGGATGTGATCAGCAGCCGCACTCTGTGAAATGAGAGCTCGAAGCTCCTCATCACCATGGATAATCCCCGTTGCTTCGCGCTCCGCGGCTGCTGCGGCGACGGCCCGGACGACGACGGGAAGCATCTCATCGACCGCGGACCTCTCGATGCAGCACACATTCACCGTGTTGCAGACCTTCCGGTCGAGTGAGGCCGCAACAACAGGTTCCACCCAACTTGGGGTTGCGGCCGATGGCACGATCATCCAGGCACCCCCGGTTCCGTGCAGACTCACCGGGGTGCCGACCGAGCGAGCAATACCCCCGAGCTGATCTACCGCCGGGCCTGAGCCTCGAGCAACTGCGAGCGCAAGTCGATGGTCGGCGAATAACGCCCAACCGGCTGCGTGAGCACGAGACTCGATCAGCACGATTGACGACGTTGGTAGTCCGGCCGCAGTGAGTGCGGGGACGACTGCACTCGCCATCATGGCTTGCGCAGTGCCCAAGGCATCAGAGCCGATTCGCAGAACTGCCGTGTTACCTGTCCGTATCACTCCAGCCGCGTCCGCAAACACGTTGGGGCGACCTTCGAAGACAAACCCAATAACACCAACCGGTGCTCGGCGAACTTCGATATCCCACCCCGCATGATGAACCGTGTCGACGGTTTCGTCACGTCGCATGCCGATCTCGCTCCACATGTTGAGACCCGCAACCATGTCGTCGAGCATCTTCTGGGTGACTTCGAGGCGCGTGGTCGAACGTCCACGTCGTTGAGCATCAGCAACGTCGATTGCGTTTGCCGCCAAGATCTGCTCTCTCACGTCGACCGAAGTGAGCGCAGATCCAAATGAGCGAAAGAATGAACTGATCGCTTCGTCGGAGCACTGGGCGAGATCAGAAAAGGCATCCTCTGCCGCTTCAACAGCGGCCGACACCATTTCAACCTCAGACTGTGGGACATGCAGCAAACTGTCACCTGAAATCAACAACTGATCTCCCGCAACAAACGCAGTTGCGAGCTCGGCGCTGACACGCACTCCTTCGCCGCCACCGGTTAACACAAGTTGGCCCTCTTCGAGTTGGTCGATCTGCTCACGCATCTCAGATCACCTCACCCATCTCTACCGGCTGTCCGCATTCAATCGACCGATGGGCGGCGACCCCGATTGCCACCGATGTCATTCCGTCGAGGAGGGTCACCTTCGCTGCTTCCCCGCTACGAATCGCAGCAAGGAAATCGACGTGCTCGAGGTAGCTCGCACCGTCGTGAAGTCCGACGTGGCGAATGCTGTCGTCGGTGATAGATCGCTCGCTCACAACATGCTGTCCGTCGGCTCGGCGCCCAATTCGAAGGAGAGATTCAGTCACCATCGCCTCAACCTTCCCCTCATCGCCAGTCACCGAGATCTCCTGTTCGTTTTTACTTGCCTCGGCAAACATGCACAAGTCGAGGAGGCCGCGTACCCCATTGTCAAAATCAACGACGACGAAACCATTGTCGAGAACATCTGGAATCTCACCGTCATACGTCTCGTCAAGGTGGTTCACGTCTTGGGCCCCCGAGGCGTACACCCTTACGGGTTCTGCATCGGCGATAAGCCCCATGAGATCAAAGAAGTGGCAGCACTTCTCGACAAATGTTCCTCCAGTATTTCGATTAAACCGGTTCCAATCGTCGACTTTCTGCAAAAACGGAAAGCGGTGCTCACGAATCGACACCATCTTCACGTTGCCGACGGTGCCGCTGCGAATTTCGTTGAGCAACGCCGTTGTCGGCGGCATATAACGGTATTCCAAGCCCATCCACACAACACGTTGAGCAGTGCCAGAGGTCTCAGCGGCGATCACCCGCTGACAGTCAGCCACCGTCGTACACAGCGGCTTCTCAACCATCACATGCACGTCGGTTGCGAGCACATCACTCAGCACGTCGGCATGAGTCATATTCGGTGTCACGATGACAACAGCGTCAACCAGACCCGAGTCGAGCATCGTGCGGTGGTCAGCGAATTGAATGACATCACCGCCGCCTTGGCGTCGGGCAACCTGAGCACCGATCTCTCGCCGCTCGGCGTTCGTATCGGCGATTGCGCTCACAGTTGTGCCGTCGAGATGAAGGATGTTTTCAATGTGCTCAACTCCCATCATCCCCGTTCCGATGACGCCATACCTGACGCAGTCTGCGTCGAGCACCGCTGAGTCACTCATTTCCACGCCGTGAAGCGTACGCTCGAACCCATGGAAGACAACCGTTTCTACTTCCGCCAATTGCTTTCCGGGCGTGACTTTGCGGTCGGCAATGACTTTGCAACGCAGATGGTCAACTTTTCGTATGCGATCGGTGACCGCGCGACCGGAACCTGTGTGCTCGTCGACCCAGCGTGGGATGTCAATGATCTCGTCGACATTGTCGAAGCCGACGGAATGTCGGTTGAAGGTGTCCTTGCGACTCACTATCACGCTGACCACGTCGGTGGGTCAATCATGGGTCATGACATCGAGGGTGTCGCCGCACTGTTGGAACGAGTCGACTGCCCGATTCACGTCCAGGCTGCCGAAGTGCCGTGGATGGAGCGGACCGCAGACGTCACCGCCGGTCAGCTTGTTGCCCACGAACCAGGCGATGTTTTGGCTGTCGGAGATATCGAGGTCACACTTGTCCACACACCGGGACACACTCCTGGAAGTCAGTGTTTTCTCGTTGACGGCCGTTTGGTTGCAGGAGACACCCTCTTTTTAGATGGTTGCGGTCGCACCGACCTTCCAGGGTCTGATGCGTCAGCCATGATGGAGAGCCTTCGAATGCTGTCCACCGTTCCTGACGATGTCATTTTGTATCCGGGCCACCGTTACTCACTCGCATCATCGGCGACGATGGGTGCTGTCAAGCAATCAAATTTCGTCTTCCAACACTGATACGTCACCGCTGGCAACCGGCGTGTTCACCATGTATCGACTTGAGGCCGAGTCGGGCTCGTGCGATCTTGTGGTGGCACCGAACGTAGAAGCGTCGACAGCCAGCGACGCGTATCCGCCGGGTCGATGACATCATCAATTTCGAACCACGTGGCAATGCTGAGCGCCTTCCCATGCTCGTAGAGACGGTCGACGAGCTGTCGAAAGAGCTGCTCTTCTTCTTCAGGTGAACCTGCTGCTTCAAGCTCTTTTCGGTAGCCCAGGCGAACATACCCTTCGAGACCCATGCCGCCAAACTCACCGGTCGGCCATGCAAGACATGCAAGCGGGGCTTTCGTGCTTCCGCCCATCATCGCCTGAGCTCCCAAGCCGTATGACTTTCTCAAGACCACCGAAATCACCGGCACCGTCACGTTTGCGCCGGTGACGAACAATCGACTGCAATGCCGCACCAACGCGGTCTGTTCCACATCGGGGCCAACCATCATTCCCGGGGTGTCGATGAGGGTGATGATCGGCAAACCGTGAGCGTCACACAACTGCATGAACCGCGCTGCCTTATCTGCGCCGTCGGAATCGATCGCACCTGCAAGGTGTGCAGGGTTGTTTGCGATGACTCCAACCGGTCGGCCTTCCACTCGTGCGAGGGCGGTAATCATGCCGACACCGAAGTCCTTGCGAATCTCGAGCACGCTGTCATCATCGAACATGCCATGAATCACATTTCGCACGTCATAGGCGCGAAGACGATCGACAGGAATCACATCTCGGAGAGCTGTCTGATCACTACATGACCAGTCATCGAGAGCGCCCTGAAAGTACGAGAGGTACTTTCGAGCCACCTCGACCGCCTCAGCCTCATCTTCGACAAGGATGTCGATCACACCATTTGCTGACTGCACCGACGTCGGGCCGATCTCTTTCGGCTCGTAGACGCCAAGCCCGCCGCCTTCAATCATTGCGGGCCCGCCCATACCGATATTCGAGTCTCGGGTGGCGATGACCACATCGCAGCAGCCGAGGATTGCCGCGTTACCGGCAAAGCAATATCCGGAGTTCACACCCACCATCGGCACTGTTCCTGACAGCTGGCCCCACCACAAGAACGCATAACAGTCGAGCCCGGTGACGCCACCGGTGTCGGTGTCACCCGGGCGTCCACCTCCACCTTCGGTGAAGAACACCACCGGCAGGCGCAGTTCTTCAGCGAGTTCGAAGAGTCGGTCTTTCTTTCGGTGGTTCTGATGTCCTTGCGTGCCGGCAAGCACCGAATAGTCGTACGACATCACGACGCACTGCGCATCATGGCCCTCAAAGTGATCGCCATTCACCGAAGCGATACCTCCGACCAAACCGTCGGCAGGAGTGTTCTCGATGAGGTCATCAAGTTCTCGCCGCTTTCGCTGGGCAGCGAGCACAAGCGGGCCGTACTCGACAAGGGAACCCTCGTCGATGAGATCTTCGACATTTTCACGCGCAGTGCGATGCCCGCGCTCCCTCCGACGTTCCACTGCTGTGGGCCGAGCCGCATCGAGGCCGATCGCATGCCGCTCGACCACCTCTGAGAGGTCAGGTCGATCAAGCCCAAGAGGCCCAGACGCTGAGACCTCCTCGGCAACTTCTTCTCCGCCGTCTTGCGCCTCGCTGCTCGCGTCGATTGAGGCGATGACATCGCCCGGTTTCACCGTCGACCCCACCTCGACTGCAACAGCAGACAGCACACCTTGAGTGGGGGCAACGATGTCATGATGAAGTTTCATCGACTCCAACATTCCGAGCACCTGGCCCTGTCGAACAGGTGTCCCGGCGGTCACCTCCCACGTCACGATGGTGCCCTGCATCTCTGCAGTAATAGCAACGTTTTGGTCCGTAGTCATGCCCTGAGTTTGGCAGTCACCTGACAATCTGGCCGACTCGGCCGGGCCGGCCAGACCGGTCAGCGCATCACATTTGGCCGGGTCGGCGCTGGAAAGCAGTAATTGATTGCTCCCCCATCACCAACTCAGCGGCAACCGCAGCAAACAGCGCAGGGACAATGAAGTTTGGTCGCCCTGTTGATTCGGCGACGAACATCACCGCGGCAAGCGGGACACGGTAACCGGCCCCGAGAAACGCTGCAATTCCAATCAATGTGTACAGCGAGAACCGTTCAGGATGAACGACCTCCCCGACCGCTCGTCCGACGATCGCCCCACCGACAACGAGAGGAATAAAGACCCCACCGACGCCACCCCCGACCAAGGTTGCTGCGGAGGCAAACGACCGAATGACAAATACTGCGATCAACAACCAGAGAGCGATATCGGCCTCGATGAACAGCCATTGCTCGAGAACTTCGTATCCGGCACCAAGGCTGAGAGGCAAACCGGTGAGTTCTCGTGACAGCAGCACCAAACCAATAAGTGTTGTCGATGCCGTCACAATTCTGATCGGAAATGAGCGCACCGAGAACGCTTTCGCAAACCTGATCAATTTTGCGAACGCCCGAGCACCGATTGCGCAGGCACCGCCGATGGCGAGGGCGCCAAACAGATCTCGAACTTCGAACTGCGGAATGGGAATAATTGTCCCACCCAACAGCGGTGTCGTGTCGCTCAACGACACAAAGGTGAAGTATCCGGTGGCGCTTGCAACAAGGGCCGGCAGCAACATGCGTCGCGCAAGGTCGTCTCGATAGGGAACTTCGAGGGCGAAAATGGCTCCTGTCGCTGGCGCCTTAAAAATGGCCGCAACACCCGCAGCAGCCCCTGCGACGAGCAACGTTCGGTGGTCGCTGCCTCGGAACGGTGCTGGAAGCCGCCGCTGAATCTGTTCACCGAGCGTTGACCCACCGTAGAGCGAGGGGCCTTCAAGACCGAGTGAGCCGCCGGTGCCAAGGGACGCGATGGCCGCAACGCTGCGCGCAACCAATGCGCGGAGCCCAAGTCGATATTGGGAATCGTGGAACGACTGCAGGTACTCATCTGATGTCGATCCTGAGATACCGCCACCGATATACCGAAGTGACAAAGCCGCCACAATCAGGCCACTCACGGGAGCCGTCAGCAACATCCACAATGGCGCCTCGAACAGACGGTCATAGACCGCGTGCACCGCAACATCAAGGCCTCGCACAAACAAACCGGTTGCGATGCCGGTTGCCGCAGCGAGGAGCACTACCTCGCGAGATCGCCGGAAGATCGAACGAACCTCGTCTCGCCGTTGAGAAAAGACATCAGGACGAACAGAGCGAGCCACCCGGTTATGGAACAGACGACTCAGAGGCACATTCACGCACTATAGGAGTTCGATCGCAGATTCGCGGAGATGGTTTAGCGCAATGACTCAACCATGAGCCTGATGCCGTCAGCTAGTTGCACCTGCGGCTCCCAACCGAGCAACTCGTTCGCACGCCCGATGTCGGGTCGACGCACCTTCGGGTCGTCGGACGGCAGCGGAAGATACGAAATTGACAGTTCCACATCAATCACATCGGAGATGACATCAGCAAGCTCACGGATCGTGAACTCGTGGGGATTACCGATGTTCACCGGACCTCGGACATCTGACTGCAACAGTCGCACGATGCCGTCGACCTCGTCGCTGACATAGCAGAAACTTCGCGTTTGGCTGCCGTCACCATAGATGGTCAACGGCTGACCGGCGAGTGCTTGGTGCACCATATTGGTGACGACACGGCCGTCGTCCGGCTGCATGCGAGGGCCATACGTATTGAAGATTCGCACGATGCGGGCATCAAGGCCAGCGGAACGCTCATGTGCGGCAACAAGTGCTTCCGAGAACCGCTTCGCTTCGTCGTACACCGATCGTTCTCCAATCGGGTTGACGTTTCCCCAATAGTCCTCGGATTGCGGGTGTTCAAGCGGGTCGCCGTAGACCTCGCTCGTTGAGGCCATGAGAAACCGGGCATTACACGACAGCGCATAGTTGATGAGGCTCCACGTGCCAGTGGAACCGACCGCAAGAGTTTCGAGTGGGCGTGCGAGATACGCAGGCGGCGATGCCGGGCTCGCAAAATTCAACACTGCAGATACATCGTTGCGATCGACGACATCATTGAGGCGCGCCATCGTTTCGGTCGAGACAATGTCGCCATCAACCACCGTCAACCGTTCACCCACTGGCAGGTGAGCAAGATTGTCCGTGCTACCGGTTGACAGGTTGTCGACGGCAACCACGCGGTAGCCATCGGCAAGTAATCGTTCGCAGAGATGTGAGCCGACGAATCCAGCGCCGCCGGCGACGACGACTACCGATCCACGTGCAAGTGCCGTCATGCTAAGCGTCCAACCCCGTCATATGTAAGGCCTGCTGCTCGCACAGTCTGCGGGTCAAGGAGGTTACGGGTGTCGACGATGGCCGAACCTGACAGCAATGCCTTTGCGCGTTCGAGGTCGAGTGACGTGAATTCTGGCCACTCGGTGAGGATGACGAGCACATCTCCCTCGCTCATCGCCTCGTCGATCGATTGCTGAACGCTGATGCCTGAGAGGAACGACTCTTGGACCAGGCTCAGCGTTCCCGTCGCCGTCGGGTCATAGGCCTTCACCGTTGCTCCAAGTTCACGGAGACGACCGATGACCGCAAGGCTCGGTGAATCTCGCAAATCGTCAGTTCCTGCTTTAAACGTCAGGCCGAGCACCGAGATTGTCATTCCATTGAGGTCATTCGTGCCTACGGCGTGCTGAACTTTTCGAACCATCCGTTCGCGCTGCTCATCGTTCACCGCGATCACACCGCGCATCATCGAAAAGTCGTAGCCGTGACTTGCGGCTACATGCACCAAGGCATGTGAGTCTTTAGGAAAGCAACTACCTCCCCAACCAGGCCCCGGCCGCAAAAACTCGCGACCGATACGCCGGTCAGAGCCGATTCCTTCAACGACATCAACGACATCAGCACCAACGGCCTCACACATTGCGGCAACTGCGTTCACAAATGAGATTTTCATTGCAAGAAAGCCGTTCGCGGCGTACTTAATCGTTTCCGCTGACGCTGCATCGGTGATGATGACCTGCGTGTCAATCGATTCGTACAGTGCCGCAACCTTTTCGGCTGCGCTGCGATCGTCAGCACCAACTACCACTCGGTCGGGATGAAGAAAATCGTTGACTGCAGTTCCCTCTCGAAGGAATTCCGGGTGTGACACGACAGTGATATCGGATCGCTGAATCACTTCGTCAACGACGACGGTGGTTCCTACCGGGACCGTCGATTTGTTCACCACGATGGCACCTGAGCGGAGCACCGGACCGATCTCGGCACTCGCCGCTTCGATGAATGAAAGATCGGCAGAGCCGTCATCGTCTTGGGGTGTCGGCACGCAGAGAAACACAATGTCGGAACGCTCGGCAACTTCAGTTGCCCCAACAACAAATTCGAGTCGCCCAGTTGAAATTCCTTCGCTGACGATCTCGGTGAGACCCTCCTCAACAATTGGAATCTCCCCATTTCGCAACCGGTCGATTTTCGTTACATCGACATCGCCGCAGACGACGGTGTGCCCAATATGAGCAAGGCACGCCCCAGTGGTCAGGCCTACATACCCGACACCAACGACTCCAATTATCGGCTTGTCACTCATCACTCAATCTTTCAACGGTGGGCGTCATTTTCACCCCGATCTCTGCGTCACCAACACGTGCGCTGCAGAAGGTTATCCATCAAACTAGGGTCAAAGGCGTGGTAAACGTATCGAACGTCCTCCTTCCTGCAAACGTGGACACTGCATGCCCAGATGGCGGCGCAATCTGCACGTGGGTCTACGACATTTCCGGTGGCAGCGACCGACTTGCCCAATTTGCTGAGTGGTTCCTCGATCGACCCATCCGATTTTTGGCGGTGATCGTCGGGGCGTGGCTGCTCTCAAAAATTGTTCGTCGCTCGATCAGAAAGATCGTCACTCACATCGTGACCGCCGATCGATCATCAACGTTTCAACGCCTCGATCGCCTCGGTGTTCCGGTCACAGGCCTTATTGAGACTGAAGAAGACCCTCTCATCGCCGAGCGTCGCCAAGCCCGTGCGCTTTCCATTTCCAACGTTCTCGGTTCCTCGGTATCAGTTGCGGTGTGGAGCATCGGTTTCACGACGGCGCTCGGGACGATCGGCATCAACCTCGGCCCGCTGATCGCCGGCGCCGGCATTGCGGGTGTTGCGCTTGGTTTCGGCGCGCAAAGCCTCGTTCAAGACTGCATTGCCGGACTCTTCATGTTGCTCGAAGACCAATACGGAATTGGTGATGTCATCGATCTCGGCGAAGCGGTCGGTGTCGTCGAAGAGGTCACCCTTCGCACCACCGTGCTGCGTTCGCTGAACGGCACCGTATGGCATGTGCCGAACGGCCAGGTTTCACGGGTTGGCAACCTCAGCCAGCTGTGGTCAGTGGCCGTCATCGATATTGATGTTGCGTACGACAGCGATTTGGCAGAAGTCAGGTCGATTCTTCAAGAAGCGGTCAGCGAAGTCTGCACGCGAGAGGAGTTCACCGAATCAGTGCTTGAGCCCCCAACGGTGCTCGGTGTTGAATCGCTTGGAGCCGACGGCATCACGCTTCGGGTGACGATCAAGGTTGATCCGGGCGATCAGTGGTCGATTCAGCGTGCCGTCCGCGAACATGTGAAGGTCGTGTTTGATCGCCATCACATCGAGATTCCGTTCCCGCAGCGCACCGTGTGGGTGCGTAATGAGGGTGACATCGCCGAATGATGCCCACCGGTTTGCTCTGGGCGATCGCAGCAGGGCTCATCTTTCTGCGAGTGGTGTGGTGGCTCGCAGCAAACGACAAGATCTTGCGCGGCACATCGAGGCACGACGCCGGCGATCCCATCGACCTTGCAGACTGCCCGAGTGTCGTCGCTGCCTTCGCGCTCTCCGGTGCAGATGGTGGCGCCTGCTATCTCCTTGATCATGCCGCTTCAGCCGCAGTGGCCGACCTTGTCGTCTCTGGTGCCCTCAACGCCCAAACCGATGATGATGAAGCATGGATCGCGGTCGGTGAGCCGCTCAACCTCGCAAGCGACGACGCCATGCTCGTTGACATGCTGTCCACACGGATGAGCCAAAGCCGTAACGGGTCTGAGGTTGTCGACAGCGGAACACTCGCTCATCATCCACCTCGCATGATGTGGTGGTTGAGGTATCGGCGGGCGGTTGCCAATCGTTCCAGGGCGGCCGGCATCACCGAGGCAAGGTCAGCGTTCGGGGTGCTGATCGGGATCACTGCTGTTGCGGCTCTCATCGGAGCGGTCGGGCTTGCAATCGGTGCTCGCTCAGTCATCTCCGCCGTCGCATCGATCGACCCACTCGCCCTTCGTCTGTGGTGGCTCGTGCTTGGAATTGCTGGAGGCCGAATCGCCCTTGATGCATTGCACACAAGTGTTGAGCGTTCTGACATGTTGACGGGTGCTGGTCGTCAACTCGTCCTCCGGCTTGCGCATCAGCGTGACCAACTGTCTGGCACTATCGACCCAACTCACGGTCTCGGTGACTCTGCTGGCACAGCACTTGCAACGGCTGTCGGGCTTCCGACCAGAGTCGCTCGTCAGGCGCCGCTGTTCTCTTCTCGTCGCGAGCCGCTGATGTGGTCTGACTACAGCGGCTCGCTTCGACTCGTTCGCATGCAACGTGATTGGCGTCCCGGCGAGGGCGCCCGCCCCTCGTCGGCTCTTCTCGGCGGGCTCTGTGCTGCGCTTGTCGGCGTTGCTGTGCGGTGGTTGCTTGAACGTGTTGTATCGAGCGAGTGGTACACGTCGCTCCTCCAAGACGCGAGTCCAGCGGTGAGTGACACCGAGCGGTTGTTGTCGATTGGCCAACAGGTTGCGCTCGTGCCGATGGTTGGAGGCATCGCTCTCGCCGTGATCGGCTTCATCGATCTCTTTGCGAGGCGCTCGGTGGAGGGGGTTGTCATCGACGTCCGTCTCCCCGAGGAGCGTACGGCACCACAAAAGTTGAGGGCGTTTCTCACAGGGGCGGGTCATGACGGTGTTGCAATTGTTGAGATGACCATCGAACGTTCGGCATTGGGAACGACACAAACATTCGTCGTCGATGCTCGGGCAGCAGCACCGATCGGCGCGGAGGTCACTATTGAGCACACCATCTTGTTGCGTCGAGTGCGTTCGGTTGCCCCACGAGGAACGTCTGGGGCTGCGCAGCCGGCTGACTCTACGCTGATGTCATGACACAACATCGTCAGCGCATCGTCACCCTTGACCTGGAGGGTGTACTTGTTCCTGAAATATGGGTTGCGGTTGCTGAGCGCACCGGCATCGATGAACTTCGCCGGACCACCAGAGATGAACCCGACTACGACGTGTTGATGCAACAGCGTCTTGGCATCCTCGATGACCACGGCCTCACGATGTCAATGATCCAAGACGTTATTTCAACCCTTTCTCCCCTCGATGGGGCGAAGGAGTTTCTCGACGAGTTGCGGTCGGAAGTTCAAGTGCTGATCTTGTCCGACACCTTCGAACAGTTCGCTCAACCTTTGATGAAACAGCTCGGTTGGCCGACAATTTGGTGCCATCAGCTCATTACAAATGCAGACAAGATCACCGATTATCGACTTCGGATTGATGACCAAAAGCGTCGGGCCGTCGAGGCGTTACGATCCCTCGAGTTCACAGTCGTTGCAGCCGGCGATTCGTATAACGACACGACGATGCTCGGCGCAGCTCACGCCGGATTCCTGTTTCGGGCGCCCCAGCGCGTACAGGAAGAATTCGACTTCCTTGCTCTTGAGGAGTACCCCGACTTACTGCAAAGCATCAGGTCAGCGTTTGCTGAACTCAACTCGTAAGCCCCAAGGCTTGCTCGGAGACTATTGGCGCGTAACCTGCCCGGGTGCCATCTGATGCCGAAGAATCCGTAACGTCCTCGCAGTCCCACAGCCTCGGACTCTTTGGTGCGGCGATAGCGGTCTCGGCATGGGGGTCATCGGGAGTCATCGTCAAAGCACTCGACCTTGATCCGGTCGCGATTTCGTTCTATCGCTTCACGGTGTACTCGTTCGCGATCTTTCTTGTGCTGCAACTCCGCGGCAACAAGCCAACGCTGAGGGTTCTCAAACATTCCGCAGCAGGAGGCATCTCGCTCGGCGTCGATGTTGTCCTGTTCTTTACTGCAGTGAAGACCACCACCATTGTGAACGCCACCACGATCGGAGCGTTACAGCCCATCATTGTGCTGTCGATCGCAACTCGTTTCTTTGGCGAGCGAGTTCGACTTCGGGAGATCATTGCCGCCTTCGTTGCGATCGCTGGCGTTGTCATCGTCGTTACCCAGTCGTCGGGAAACCCTGAGTGGAATGGCGCTGGCGACCTTGCAGCGCTTGGAGCTCTCTTCGCGTGGACGGGCTACATCGTGATGTCAAAGCGATCGGCGGGTGTACTGACCTCAACCGAATACACACTTGGCACCGGGTTCTGGACGGCATTGGTGGCGCTCCCGATCGGATTTGCGGCCGGGCAAGACATGTCGATTCCGAGCGTCAATCAATGGGCAGTGCTCATGGCCCTCGTCATCATCGGTGGATTATTTGGCCACTCGCTCATGAATTGGTCTCTGACTCGGATCCCGTTATGGATTGGGTCAACTCTTACCTTGCTGATCCCGATCGTCTCATCGCTGATCGCCTGGATCGCCCTCGACGAAGCGCTCACTGCAATTCAACTTGGCGCAATCGGACTGGTCATCGTTGCCCTCTCAGTAATTGTCACCTCGCAGCGCAACCCCACCCCGACACCGCCACCAACGGCTCCGCTAACCTCGGCTACAACCGATTCGCTTTCGGGCGACACCAAATCTGCGTCGCCCCCTAACCCCTGATAACTGGAGATTCCGCAACATGTCTGACCAACCGGCTGCAATTGATTACACCTTCACCGATGAGGCACCTGCCCTTGCGACATATTCGTTGTTGCCAGTGGTGCGTGCATTCGCCGGTGTGGCAGGGATTGGGGTGACCTCATCAGATATTTCGCTGTCGGGGCGCATCATTGCGGTCTTTCCTGAGCGGCTCACCGAAGAGCAGCGAATTCCTGATCACCTCAGGCTCCTCGGTGAACTCACCGCTGATCCCACAACCAACATCATCAAACTGCCAAATATCTCTGCTTCAGTTCCACAGTTGAAGGCGGCGATCGCAGAGTTGCAGGCAAAGGGTTATGACATCCCTGATCATCCCGACAATCCGTCAACAGATGAAGAGCGCGACATTCGGGCGCGTTTTGATCGGGTGAAAGGTTCAGCGGTCAACCCGGTTCTGCGTGAAGGAAACTCAGATCGACGGGCACCCAAGGCAGTGAAGGAATATGCCCGAAGCCACCCGCATTCAATGGGTGCATGGACTGCTGGCTCAGAAAGTCATGTGGCGACCATGTCGTCCGGTGACTTTCGCTCGAACGAGCAGTCGGTGACGATTGCAGCAGACACGTCACTTCGTATTGAGCACGAGGCAATTGATGGAACGGTGTCGATTCTTAAAGAGTCTGTTCCGGTGCTCGCAGGAGAAATTGTCGATAGCACCTTTATGGATGTTGCTGCGCTTCGGGCATTCCTCGACGCACAAATCGAAGATGCCCGCTCGTCTGGCGTGCTGTTCTCACTACATATGAAGGCGACGATGATGAAGGTCTCCGACCCCATCATTTTCGGTCATGCCGTGCGAGCCTTTTTTTCTGAGACATTTTCTGAGTTTGGCGACGTTCTTCAGGGCGCCGGAGCCAACCCAAATAACGGTCTTGGATCTGTGCTGAGTGCGCTCGACAATGTGTCAGCCGACGAACGGTCGCAGATCGAGGCGTCAATTGCTGCCGGTATCGCAAACGGTCCCGCACTTGCCATGGTTGACTCCGACAGAGGCATTACCAATCTGCACGTGCCAAGTGACGTCATCGTCGATGCCTCGATGCCGGCAATGATCCGCACGTCGGGCCAGATGTGGAATAGTGACGGCGAGCAGCAGGATGCGAAGGCGGTCATTCCTGACTCGAGTTATGCCGGCGTGTATCAAGTTGTCATAGATGACTGTCGTGAACACGGTGCGTACGACCCGACAACGATGGGATCGGTACCAAATGTCGGGCTCATGGCCCAAAAAGCCGAGGAATACGGCTCGCACGATAAGACATTCGAAATCGCATCAGCCGGAACGGTTCGGGTGGTTGACGCAGCGGGCACGGTGTTGATGTCGCATCAGGTCAACGCAGGTGACATTTGGCGGATGTGCACCGTGAAGGATTTGCCAATTCGTGACTGGGTGAAGCTTGCGGTTGGTCGGGCTCGTGCCACTGGCGCTCCTGGTGTGTTTTGGCTCAACGAGTCCCGCGCTCACGACCGTGAGTTGATTGCGAAAGTTCGCAGTTATCTCAATGACCACGGCACCGATGACCTGCAGGTCGAGATCATGTCACCGGTTGAGGCCACAAAGTTTTCGGTCGATCGGATTCGACGCGGGGAAGACACGATCTCGGTCACCGGCAATGTGCTTCGCGACTATCTCACCGACCTCTTCCCCATTCTCGAACTGGGGACCAGCGCAAAGATGCTGTCGATCGTTCCTCTGATGAACGGTGGTGGGCTCTTTGAGACCGGCGCAGGCGGGTCGGCACCAAAACATGTGCAGCAGTTCGAAGCCGAGAACTACCTACGTTGGGACTCTCTCGGCGAATTTCTTGCCCTAGCGGTGTCGTTTGAACACCTTGCATCGATCACGGGTAATGCAAAGGCCGGGGTTCTCGCATCGACTCTTGATGCCGCAACCGGCCAAGTTCTCGAACATGATCGCAGCCCGGCGCGTCGGGTAGGCGGCCTCGATAATCGCGGCAGCCACTTCTACCTAGCGATGTATTGGGCACAAGCCCTTGCTGCACAGACCGACGACGCTGACCTCGCTGCAGCATTCGGCCCGGTTGCCGAAGCGCTCACCTCCGGTGAGAGCGACATTGTCGCCGAACTCGCTGCAGTCCAGGGATCACCGTGTGATGTCGGTGGCTACTACCGCCCGAACGACGACCTTGCCGGCGCTGCAATGCGTCCAAGTGCAACGTTCAACGCCGCCCTCAAATTACTCGGTTAGCAAAGGGTTGCTGAACTAGTTCGCCGGCTCAGCAACGAACACCGGAATGACACGACCCGCCTCGGCGGCCTTTGT
>JAKMEY010000079.1 GCA_022425725.1 Ilumatobacteraceae bacterium | reverse complement strand
CGAGTACCACACGGATACACCGTCACGAACCCGCCATAATCACCAGCCTCACCATCAACCACCGTCACATTCAACGCAACAGCAGCAACACCCGTTGACGGAACACCCTTCTCACCAGTCACCTGCAATTCATAGGCGGAACCAGTGCCATCAATCGCGCCGACCTTGACGCCCGAAGAACGTGTATCCATCAAACGCTCAGGCTTCGACAGCGCAGTGAATGACGGATCGACGGGGGCGGATGTGATTCCACCGGTCACTTGATCGATCCACGATCGCTGAGATGTCACGCGCGTGTAGATGCCCGGCTTGCCGGGTTGCGCACACCCGAAACCCCACGCCACAACACCCGCCAACGTCGCCTCTCCATTTTCAACTGACACCAATGGGCCACCGCTATCGCCAGAACATGAGTCTTTCCCACCAGCCTCGATGCCGGCGCATATCTCATACGTAAAGGCAATAGCTAGAGGATTGATGTCACCGCAGGGCGCAGCTCCGTTGGGACCGGCGATGTCCCGTATCACCACCGACTGCAAATGGTGAGGCCAACTCGACTCGCAAGCGTCGGACGTTTCCTCGTCAACTCCGACTTCGGCAGTACACCCCCACCCTGAGACCGTTAATTCATGGCCGATCTCTGGCCATGTTATTCCTAAGGATTCTGCGGGAAGCCGAGCGGCAGAAACCAATACTCCATCAAGAACAAGCGGAGCAGCAAGACGAAGCAAGGCGATGTCGGGGCCTATTCCCTCTGAATCATCCCAGGACGGCGACACAACGATCTCGCTGAGTTGATGCCGATCGGACGAGGCGATGTCGAACAGCGAGGTCTTTCCAACCGCAACCTCCACCTCGCTTGGTTGTGTCCCGTTATCGACGCAGTGTGCTGCCGTCACTAGCCACTCTTCTGAGATAACGGTGGCACCACAGAACTGGTCGCCAGGGGAGTCGTCAGCTTCATTCTGGTGAGAGTTGAGTAGCGCCGCTTGCCACGGGACCTCGGTGATCAAGGTATCGGATCCTCCAACGACGAGGCCAGACACAAGATCATCGTCTCGACCGGTTTCTGCCTCACTCACACCCGACACCTCACCGAACGAGCCGACCCATAAACAGAAAATTAGAGAAACACAAGTAATTGAACGCATCACCGTCGAGTATGACAGGAAACGACAAGCCGCAACGACCGAGATAGCGTACGGCTCATGCTCGCACTGCTTCAGACAACATCTGGTTATCGCATCCTTGGCTTGCTGCACATTCTTTCTGCAATGGCCGCCTTCGGACCTCTTTTCCTCTACACCCCATTAAAGAAAGCCGGCGAAACCACCGTTATTGCAAAGCTTCATCTGCGTCTTGTGATGCCAGCCCTCGTACTCATGTGGGTGTTTGGCATGGGACTTGCAGGGGTTGGCGAGTGGAAGATGTCGTCACCGTGGTTGAGCGCATCAATCATCATCTGGTTGCTTGCAGTCGGTGTCAACTGGTTTCTCGTTCGACCGTCGCTCAGCGACGACTCCCCTTCTGCAACCTCGAAATTGGCTGCTGGAATCGGTGTGACCCACCTCAGCCTGGTTGTGGGACTTGTACTGATGATTTGGAAGCCGGGCCTCTAAGCCCGACCTCCGTTCAATCAGTCAATCTCAATCGGCTCATCGTCGGCTTCGGTAAAGGCGTCTTCGCCGTCTTCGCCATCTTCGCCCCGAAGACCTGAAGCCACCATGACTCGCTCGGTGACATCAACCATGATTTCAGGATGTACCGAGAGGAAATTCTTTGCGTTTTCGCGACCTTGACCGAGTTGCTCGCCGTCATAGGTAAACCACGCACCTGACTTGTTCACAATGCCGTAATCGACAGCCATGTCGAGCAGGCTTCCTTCTCGGCTGATGCCCTTGCCATACATGATGTCGAACTCGGCCTGACGGAAGGGTGGAGAAACCTTGTTTTTGACGACCTTTACCCGAGTGCGGTTACCCACGACCTCGGCTCCGTCTTTCAGCGCTTCAATACGGCGAATGTCGAGTCGAATCGAAGAGTAGAACTTGAGGGCTCGGCCGCCAGGGGTGGTCTCCGGTGAACCGAACATGACGCCGATCTTTTCGCGCAGCTGGTTAATGAAGACGGCAATGGTATTGGTTTTGTTGAGGTTGCCAGTGATCTTTCGGAGCGCCTGACTCATCAAACGCGCTTGGAGACCAACATGGGTGTCTCCCATCTCTCCTTCAATTTCAGCCCGTGGTGTCAGTGCGGCAACCGAGTCAATCACGATGACATCAATGGCGCCGGATCGCACGAGCATGTCGGCAATCTCTAGTGCTTGCTCACCGGTGTCAGGCTGTGAGATCAACAGTTCATCGACATCAACCCCGATCGCTTGGGCGTAGATCGGATCCATTGCGTGCTCAGCATCAATGTACGCACACACACCGCCGTTTCGTTGCGCCTCAGCAACAACATGCATTGCAAGGGTTGATTTACCTGATGACTCTGGGCCATAAATCTCAGTGATACGACCGCGCGGAAGACCGCCAATGCCAAGCGCAAGGTCAAGGGCGAGAGCGCCTGTTGATATCGAGGCGATCGGGAGAGAACCCTTCTCGCCCATCTTCATGATTGAACCCTTACCGAACTGCTTGTCGATCTGAGAAAGGGCCATCTCCAGTGCTTTATCTCGGTCGTTACTCATCTGATTCTCCTTAGCGGTGCGCTGTAGTTCGGGTGCACCCACCCAATCGTTCTGGTTTCCGTGGACCATACGCAGGGGGTGTAACACTCACCGGAAGGGAACGGAGACTCCGACTGTTTGGGCGGACTTGCGAACAACAACACTGTAATTCATCGAACACCTGTTCGCAAGTACTTCGTGCAAACAAATTCACGGATGCTCACCATTTCGACACCTTCACTGCACGGATACTGCCCACCAAAGCACTCAATGCAGTACCTACATGCCAGCGGCTATGTGACCTCTCCCCAGGGATACGGCAATCCGTCAGGGTTCACCAATCTTAGAGTTCAGCGTCGCCGTGACCTGCGAGCTCATCATCATCGGGCCGGCGCATGAAGAGATCGACGGCCTGCCACAGCGAGAAAGAGACCGGGTACCAGAGACCTGGTCCGAGCACAGCCATGGAGCCGATGATGACGATCAACAACGTTGTCGGAACGTCTGGCCACGTCGCTATGACCGCAACCAAGATCGAGATCAAAATGGTCAAGAATGTGAGGATGATGTTGGCGGTTGTTGCCCCCAACTCAAACGCTGCGTCGCCACGTCGCCACCCATGGCGACATGCCTGACACGAATCTTCCCGACGAAACCAGCCTTTGAAATACGCGCGTCGGTCTCCGCACCAAGCGCAACGCCTCATCAATCCGCGTCCGAGCAGCGACCAGAATCCTGGAAGAGCGTCAAATGCCTGCGCCTGAGGCTGAACACTTGCATTACCCTCAGGGGAAATGTCCGGACGTTTGGCCACATTCGCAGACTACCCCGCCACATGACAAACTGACTCCGTGCAACGCTCCGTCGCCTCGATACTCCTGCTCGTTGCCAGTGTTGCATTCGGGCTATCGGCTGGCTGCTGGTGGCTTCAGCGCACCGTGTTCACTCCGGCAGACTCCCCGTCGATCGCGGCGGCAGTTCTCGACCAATCAGCGATACGCCTCGAAATCATCACGGTTGTCTCCGCGCGAACTGCTGGCGCGCTCGGCACCACCCCCGACACTCTCGCGAACTTCCTTGATACCGAGGTGCTCTCCAAACGAGCAGGAGCAGCAGAACTTGCGCCATTCATTGAGCGGGCGCACCTCCGCGCAATCGGATCAAATGATGATCTCGTCGTCATCGTGCCCAGCGAACTTGTCAACATCGTGCGAAATGAAATGGCCTACACCGCTCCTGCAGCCACCATTCCTGTGCCTGTCATCGGCACCCTAAAGACGGCAAGAACCTCGACCGGATGGGCAATGATCATCTCAGTAGCAATTGGGCTGCTCACTCTGCTCGTCGGCCTTGTGCTTCGGCCGTACCGTTCAGAACTGGTTCAGGCCATTGCCGAATTGTTCGTTGCGACAGCAGCATCGCTCATCATCATCGGCTGGGCAATCCCGGCGTTTGTGATCCCCGCAATCGACACGAGCAGTTGGACCTCTCTCGCACCCGCGCTCGCCGGCCGCGCATTTCCCGTTGCGCTCGTAGGCGCGCTCGTTCTCTGCGTTGCCTCGGCCGCTCTCTTCATCACTGCAATGAATGGAAGCCGGAGACGCCAATGGAACGGCCCATCACCGAGTGGGCGACGCCGATCTCAGCGCTGGTGATTACGCGACAAGTTCGTCGACAAATTCTTGGAAGACGTTGGCATATCGCATTGCGTCTTCTTCGTCATGCATTACCGAAATAAGCCATTGCTCATCCAGCCCCGGCGGCAACAACACTCCCCGGTTAATACCGTGGATCCACTGCGCAAACGCAAGGTCAAAATCGGTCGCTTTGTAATCTCGATAGTTCCTCACGGGCTGCGTTGACCACGTGATGCAACCCTTGGCACCAAACTGCACCGTGTGTGCCGGGATGCCAGATGAATTGATGATCGCCTGGCACGCCTGAACGAGCCGCGTGTTTCGCTCAACGGTAACTCCAACAATTTCCTTGGTGCACGCCTCGGCCAACGTTGCCTTGACCGCAGCCATGACGAGTGGGTTGCCGTTGTACGTCCCGAGGTGCAGCACGGAGCCGTCGGTGATGTGATTCATGTATTCGGCCTTGCCACCAAACGCCCCAACCGGGAACCCTCCACCAATTGACTTCGCCAGCGTAATGAGATCGGGACGAACCCCGAGTTGGTTTGTGGCTCCGCCGAACCCAGCAGTGATCCCAGTTTTCACCTCATCAAAAATCAAGAGCGTTCCATGACGTTCGGTGATGTCGCGAACCTTTTCGAGGTAGCCATCGTCGGGAAGGCAAATCCCGATGTTCTCCATCACTGGCTCAACAATGAAACAGGC
>JAKMEY010000059.1 GCA_022425725.1 Ilumatobacteraceae bacterium | reverse complement strand
CGAAAAGTGCAATTAACGGGAAACTCAAAAGCCGAAGGGGTTCCCAGATCCATTCCTCGTTGAATGGAATGCGAAGACCGAAGGTCATGGGCCATCCGGTTGAGAATTGACTTGACAGATTATCGATAGGCGAGCCCGATCGAGGCGGTTGCGACCGAATGGAGGCGAAACCTGTTGCGAAGTTCGTTGCAATCCAGGGTGCTGCTCCAATGCAGAACCCTGCCCCTAGCTGAAGGATTGCCCGCCCTCGAACAATGACTGTCCGGGCACCGAGCAAGGCCGGGATTGCGAAGAACAGCACCTGGGGGGACGTCCACCAACCAAGGCCGAGACATAGGCCAATAAGTGGAAAGTTGTATGAGGTACGGCCGGGTCGCAAAAGCAGCAATACGGAAAAGCCGATGATGAGAGTCGACTGATAAAACAACATTGGCCGAAGCGAGAACCATTGCCAGAGCGCCGGGGTTGCCCATACCAAAGATGCAGCAAGCACCGCATCGGAGGTATTCAAAAAGTGACTGCAATAGCGCCAAACGAGAATGCACAGCACGACTGCCTCGACGATTGGAATGACGCCGAGTGCGGCATCACCAACCAGAGCCATAGCGGGCGACAGCCACAACAACTCGACACTCCCGCCGTAGTACTGGCCCCAGAAAAATGTTGACCAATCGCCGTCGAGAAGCGAACGCGCCATGAGTCCAGAAACCGCCTCATCGGCGTGAATTCGGCCGGCCTCACCTGTGAGGAAGAGCCATCTCGACAGCGATCCGAAAATAATGGAGACAACGCTGAGCGGAAGCGACAGAGGGCCTATGCTGCGGGCGACGTCAAGCTGTTGAGACGCCGGAATCGTCATCTTCAGCAGGACATGTATTCGTAGACGAAGGTATTCTCCGCTGGAGTCTGGAGAAGAGTTGAGTAGCGGGCGCCCTCATCATCGACGTCACCCGCCACCAAAAGAATCTGTCCAACTTGCCCAAAGGTTGCAGGAACCGCATACCCGATTGGGAAGCCATCATCGGTCGTTTCCGCTGCGCCAGCGCTAATACCTGGCCCGAAGTAGCCATATTTCCCAGAACTGATCTGCGTTGCAAGTAGCGCCGAACGACGCGATGCCGCCGCTCCGAGCGTCATCAGCCCTTGGCGATGTGCAGGGGTCTCCGCAAGACCAACGAGATACTGATACGAGTGAGCGAGCATGGTCTCGAATGCGTGCGCCGCATTGCGGGCGTCACGGCGACTGTCATCTGACGAATCAACTGCGGCGATCACCGGGTTGACGAAACGGTTCCTCACCCATTCGTTCTCACATGCATAGGGTTGGCCACCCGCAGCAACAATGTGCTCGCCGAGCACATCTGAAGCGGCAACATGGTCACTTACGAACCGTTCGATATACGTTTGCTGCGCTGTCGAGAAATGGCTGGAAGCGACAAGAGCCGACAGCAATTCGACCAGAGAATGTTCGAGTGATTGCATCGTCCGCAAGAAGACAACGTCGTTCACTACGCCTTCTGGAAGTTCGGTTTCGCTCTGGGCGAGACCGACACGTCCGGGAGCCGTATCGCCCCCAAAATCAGCGGCGCAGGCCGAGAGAAATGCGCCGAGGCCAAGGGTGAGGCCACCTCGACGAATCAAGGTGCGACGATCAAAATCGTTGCTCTTTGGAGAAGTTGGAGTAGTCATATCAGTGCCTCTCACGCTTCGATCGGCTGCGCCGAGTTCGTCAATGTCATTGCTACGTCACTGCCACTGCCAAGTACGTCAGCGAGCACGACGCAGTGGCGTGATTCGACTGAGGCGATCGAAGCAATGACTTCGGCGGAGCCGGCGTCTGACAATTTGCCGAGCAACTCAATGTGGGTGGCTGCCGCAATCGACTCAAGTTCATACGCCGTCATCGCGCGGTCAGCGCCGCGCATCGCAGCACGGTACGACTGGAATACGTCTTCGTTGCGCTCATTGGCACTCAGGCCAGCGAAGCCGGCAATGGCTTGGGCGAACGATTCGTGACTGTCGGCCATAATCGTCCACGCAGCCGAGCCCTTGTCGACCTGCAGAGCTTCGTCGTAGAGATCGTGAAGAGAGAGTTCGATTCGTTGAGCGAACTTGAGAAGGTCGAGTTCGTCTGACGAAAGACCGGCCGCAGAGGCGGCGCGTCCGCTGATCATCGTCATTGCCAGCGCTGCTGAACCTCCCGCAAGCAATTTGCGTCGGAAGTCAGGCTCGTTGAGTTGTGGGGAGTCGTCCCGGGTGCTCGTCACGGGGCTACCTTTCTTAACTTTGTGGTCACAGCGGAAAGTTCGAGAAGAAAGTTCCTCAAAGAGTCTATCTCTGCGTGCCACCGAAGGCTTTATTTCATTGACGCTTCAGACCGGGCAAGATAGAGAATTATTTTGGGATATGTGGGCATGTGCCCCGCGATGTTGGTGAGGGGAGGCGTAGCAAACCCAAGGTGGATACACGGCTGATGAAGTTAGAAAGTATGAAGGGAGAGGCCTGGTACGTTGCGCTCATGAAACTTTTCAAATCAATCGCAGCTTTGATGCTGCCGTTTCTCGTGACCGGGTGTTACGAGATTTCCTTGGATCTCAACGTCAATGACGACGGCTCAGGCACCTACGAACTGATGTTTGAACTCGATCTCGTTACCGTGGCAGCGTTGCTTTCTGACGCAAGCGAAGATGCTGACCTCAGATCGATCTGCGATGACGCACTAGCGGATGCTGGCGTTGACGAACTTGCGGGCGACGACTCTGAAGTGAAGGTTGTAAACGATGGCTTGGTGTGTCGTCAGATTGCGACTGGGTCTTGGGAAGCAGGCGACCCTGAGGTTGTTGGAGATAGTGGTGACGATCTCGTCCTTACTCAAGTCGGTGATGGCTGGCGCCTCGAATTCATTTTGGAGAGCCTCACGTCCGACCTCGATGATGACGAAGAGATGGACCCGGCAATGCTCGCTCTGATGGGTATCGAGATCAATTATTCGCTGACTGCGACTCTGCCGGGATCGATCACAGAACACAACGGAGAACTATCTGGGAACACCGTTTCATGGAAAATTAATCTGCTCGATCCTCCCGAAGACGAGATGCTCTACGTACAGTCGACAGCCGAGGGGTCGAGTAACGCTGCCTTGGTGATCGTCATCGTCATCGCTCTCGTGTTGCTCGCTGGGGTCTCTATTTTCCTGCTCCGTCGAAAGACCGAGTCGGCGACGACACCCGAAGCTGAGACCCCTGAGGTTGCGACCGCTGAAGTACCGGACCCAGAAGGCGAGTCTTCGACTGAGTAGGTCTGTTGATAGCAAACTAAGGCCCTCGATGCGAGGTGGGTGGCTTGACAACTTATTTAGAAATCGAGGCTCGAAAGCTCTGGAATCCAACCTCGTGATCGAGATGTTGCCTGCTCCCAATGCGAACGAGCGTCGACACGGTCGAACGAATCATCAGGATGAATGATGACCTGCGGGTTCCACATCTCTGCGGTGTCAGCAACAGTCGGCATCTCATTTTTTCCAACGAGAGCCAGCCGGCCTGCTCCAACGGTGGTGCCTTCGGTGTGGGGCGACACCTCAACGGTGAGTCCGGTGAAGTTTGCGAGAGTCTGAACAAAGAACGGATTTTGGCTCATGCCGCCATCGACTCTGACAACATCGACGTCGGCAACAGCATCCGTTTGAACCGCTTCCACAAGATCTGCTCCACGATGAGCAATTCCTTCAACGACTGCTCTCACCATGTGGGATCGAGTAGTACCACGGGTGAGCCCGACAAAGGTGCTTCGTGCTCCGTAGTCCCAATGGGGGGTTCCCAATCCGAGCGGTGCAGGAACAAACATGACGCCATCGGTCGACGAGCATGACGATGCAATGTCGTGACTCTCGGCGCTTGACGAAATGATTTTGAGATCGTCTCGAAGCCAATCGATGTTTGAGCCCGCTGCGAGCATGATCGACTCAGCACCAAATGTACGTTGGCCGCCTTCTGCCCACGCAACGATGCCGAAACATCCTCCGTCGCCGCGCCGAGTTGTTTGAGCAAGGGGCGAGTCATTATTCACGACGGTGTCAAGCATGCCGCCCGTCCCAAAGGTGATCTTCGCGAGTCCAGGGCTCACGCAACCTTGGCCAACGAGAGATGCCTGCTGGTCGCCTATGAGCGCAACGATTGGTGGGGCGCCCGGCAAACTGTGAGCGATCGCACACTCACCCACGCTGTCGACAATCTGAGGAAGCATTGATGTTGGAGTGTTAAACACGTCGCACAGATGCTCGCTCCACGACGCGCCCTGCGGGTCGTACCAACCGGTGACTGCGGCGTTGGTGTGATCGGTCACGTGAGACTCGCCACGAGACAGCATCCACGTGATCCACGAATCGACTGTGCCAATGCAGAGGTTATTTGGCTCAGCGGATTCGACTGACCGCAGCAACCATTGTGCTTTCGTTGCGCTCTGGTTTGGTGCAACCGTGACTCCATGCTCGCTTCGTGCGGTCATGCATTCGCCAACGGTGCGAAGGTCTTGCCAACTGAGCCCCGGCCCGATCGGTTCGCCCGATGAGCGATCCCAAACCACGGTGCTTGCACGCTGTGTGGTAATCGCTACCCCGGTAACTGCGCCGACAGCATTCACTGCCGGAGCAGCCAGCTCTTGAACTGTATTGGCCAGGGCAATCGGGTCAAACTCGACGAGGCCAGCAAACGGCGACGACGGTGGCTGCTGTTGCTGTTGGAATCCAACGACGTCGCCGTCGGAACTCATCGTCGCGACACGAACGCTTGTCGTGCCAATGTCGATGACGAGGATCACTGCGACGACCGTTCAAACGAAGGAACAAATCCTTTGGCTCGAAGCCGCCGGCCAATCCATCCGCCGATGAGGCCAACCCCTCCGACGACGCTGAGATTGAAGAACGCTCCAAACCAGTTGACACTATTTCCTGAGACGAGCTGGACAACTATGAAGATCATTTGTGCTGCCGAGTAGGTGCCGACTGCGGTGACAAGACCATGGCTGAGCGGAAGGTCAAGGCGCTGCACCCAAGCCGCGCAGCCAGCACCGAGGGTGAAACCGCCGACGGCTCCAAGCACCAGCCAGATCGCAAGGGCTGTCGAGTCACGGCTCGCAGCCCACGATGCCCCGATTGAAAATGGGATTGCGAAGATAAGTGAAACCATTGCCCCCATGCGAAGGGCAGCGGTGTCCCAACGTTGTGATGTCTCCATCGCTACCAACCTGACGTTCCGAATTTGTCGACGAAACCCATCTTCCCGGGATTCATGATTCCAAGAGGGTCAAGGGCGTCTTTGATGTGCTGCAAAGAGTTGAATGCCGAGCCAAGTGCCTCATGCATGTATCTCGATCTGTTTAAACCAACACCATGGTGGTGAGAGAGGTTCGCTCCAGCTCGCAGGGCTGCCCGCTGCGCCTCATCCCACAGAGTTCGGTGAATGGCGTCAATTTCTGGAAGAGGTGTGTCTCGAGGTGGGCGTGACGCAAGGCTGAAGTACAGGCAGGCTCCATCGAGATAACTGTGCGAAAGATGGGCAGAAGCAGAGACCGCGTGCGGAGTCGAGAGGGCAGCGTTGCGAACCGCCTCATAGACGGCATCAAGTTTCGACCACGGCACCGTGACTTCCATCGTGTCGATGACGAACCCCTTTTTAGTAAGCCCCTGTAGGGCAGTGGTGTCATTGCGATGTTCAAGCCAATGTTCAACTCGGTCGTGCTCGACGGCCGAGCCACCACACCTCACGAAAAACTCATCGACGGTCGCAAGAGTTCCGTCGACAATTCGCTGATGGCCTTCATCGAGCACCAGCACAATCGTTTCTTCGCCATCGCCACCATGCGACCTCGCAGATTCAATCGGGTCATAGAGCCGAAGAACCGCAGGAGTTGCTTCGTGGCGAATCGCTAATCGGCACGCTTCGAACGCATCTGACAATGTGGGGAACGAATAGGTGGCACGACCCTGGTAGCTGCTCACCGGATGGGTGCGCAGCGTGGCTGACGTGATGATGCCAAGCGTCCCCTCTGAACCGATAAACACGTGATTGAGGTCAGGCCCGACCGCCCCAGCGGCATGGCCTCCGGTGTGAATAATCGATCCATCGGCGAGCACAACCTCCAGGCCGACCACCATCTCTTCGATCTTTCCGTATCGAGTCGAATATTGGCCTGCCCCTCGACAAGCAACCCAGCCGCCGACAGTGGAGAGGTCGAAACTCTGCGGGTGGTGCCCGACGGTGATGCTGTGCTCTGAACGGAGGAAGTGTTCGAGATCGGGGCCGAACACCCCGCATTGCGCAGTGACGATGCCAGACACCTCGTCAACTTCGATGATCGAGTTCATCTCGGACAGATCGATGACAACACCACCATGCACCGGTATCGATCCACCGCAGACCCCTGATCTTCCCCCGGCAGCAGTGACAGGAATCATGGCGTCATGGCAGACCGACATCACCTGTGAGACGTCCTCGGCCGACGTCGGATGAACTACCACTGCAGCAAGCGCACCAACCTCACCAGCGAGTGCCCAATGCAGTGCAAGCGGCCACCAGTCGCGGCTCAATTCAGCAACAGCGAGTTCGTTCCCTTCGAGGCGTGTGACTCGACAGATCGATGAGAGCGACTCGGCAACCGATTCCTGAACGGGAACCCAGGTGCCCTCGAGATGTTGTACGGCGCCGTCGAGTTCAATCGGGGGAGTAGGTGTTGTGGGCATTACTGAATTCCTTCACGCATTGCGTCGATTTCAGAGCGACACAGGTCGATGTAGCTCTGGAGTTCTTGTTGGCGAGTTGATTCTGGCCAGCCGAGTTCTCGCTGCATGATGAGCGACACCGGTTCGGCGCACTCCATTGCGAGATCTCGATGCAACAGATGAAGTCGTGATCGTCTCGTCAAGACGTCGGCGAGATGAATCGCTGCCTCATGTCGAACTGCGTACACCACGTCGGCTTCGGTCAGAGTTGAGTGCAGAGGGAGCGTGCTCGAAGAAACAGTGCTGCGAATGTTGTCGAGTAACTGAGGGTTTCGATCGACCAACGGGGTCTTTCGAGTTGAACACAGCTTCCGTTTTCCAAGAATGCGCTCGACGTGATTCAACGTATCTTCAGCCATCGAGCGGTAGGTAGTGAGTTTGCCGCCAACGACCCGAACGTAGCCAGATGAACTCATATCGACACGATGACGTCGGCTGACATCGGCTGTACGACCTTCGCTGTCATCATCTGAAGTCACCAACGGCCGAAGGCCCGACCACACACCGATCACGTTGTCTCGGGTAACCGACGACTCCATTGCTGCATTCACCGAACGAAGCAGATAATCGACGTCATCTGAAGTGCATGCCGGATCATCAAGAGTTCCGGAATGGTCGGTATCGGTTGTACCGATGTAAGCAACATCGAACGTTCCGTCGGGTTGGGGTTTGTCGGGCACAAGAAACACGCTTCGCTTATCGCCGGGCACGGGCAGCACCATCGCCACCTGTGTCTGCACCAGTTCCCAAGGAATGGTGACATGCACGCCGCGAGCCGGGCGAACAGTCAAGGCGGGTAGTGGTTCTGCAAGTTCGCCATTCACAAGATCGTCAACCCGCTCGGCCCAAACGCCGGCGGCGTTCACAACACAGCGAGTCCGAAGCGAGATATGAGAACCATCAACGTCAAGCTCAACGGTGTTGACGGCGCCACTTTTTACCGAGACACCAGTCAGCGAGCAGTAGTTGACCGCCAGAGCGCCTTCGCGCACCGCCGTTGCGGCCACATCGAGGGTGAGCCTTGCGTCATCTGCTCGGGCGTCGTAATAGAGATACCCGCCAGCGATCCGGTCGCTGTTCAGCAGAGGAGCCATCTTCGCCACTCCCGATTTCCTCAACCTTCGATGCAAACGCCCGATACGCCAGCCGCCGGCGGTGTCGTAGGCCCACAGCGCGCTCCCTAACGCCCGCGCAATGCGACGTGGAAACAACCCATCTTTCGTGAAAATCGGTAGAAGAAACGGAAGAACCTCAACTCGACCCTGCGCGATTCGCTGCAAGATGCTTCGCTCCCTCAGCGCCTCTCGAACTAACGCCACATCACCTTGTTGGAGGTAGCGCAGGCCACCGTGTACGAGCTTCGAGCTTTTTGACGAGGTGCCCGAGGCAAAATCACCTCGCTCGACAAGGACAACGTCAAAACCTCGAAGCGCCGCATCGAGAGCGACACCAGCACCAGTAATGCCACCACCGACGACAACAAGATCGACTGCTTCGGAGCGATCAGCCTTTGCTCGCAACTGCTCCAGCATGACGTTCCGGTTAATTCCGCTTTCGGCATGAACTTTCCGCACCGACACATCGTAGTGAGACCAAGGAGCAGGCTGGAGAGACGTGCGAGACACCAAAAAATGTTTAATTTCCCATTGCGTTTCAGCGGCGCTGCGTTCTAGTGTCAAAAGTCACAGCTGGTAACCAAGGGGGGTAGCAGCAATGGCCGATCATGACTTTGAATGGCGAATGGCTGGAGCCTGCCGCGGGTTGGATCCCGACATCTTTTACCCGGAAGAACACGACGATGCCGAAATCGCCAAAGAGATTTGTGATTCATGCGTCGTGCAAGTTGCATGCCTCGAACACGCACTAGCCCGCCGAGAAAAAGTAGGCGTCTGGGGTGGGGCCACAGAGCGTGAACGTCGCAGGATGATCCGACAACGCCGACGTTCCGCCTGAGGGCAACGACACATTTTCTCTTAGCCTGCGCCTATGGCAGAAATCGACGTTGTAGGCGGATGGAGCACGGTCATTACGCGTGTGCTTTCTGGAGAAGAACTTGATGCAGCGACGATCGCCACCGCCGTCGAAGTCATTCTGCAAGGTGACGCATCGCCGGCACAGATCGCCGGATTTCTCGTCGCCTTGCGAGGCCGAGGTGAAACCTCCTCTGAACTCTCCGCAATGCTCGACGTCGTGCTCGCTCACGGCATTGAGGTCCCTCTCGACGAGTCACAACGCACACAAGCAATCGATGTGGTCGGAACCGGTGGCGACGGATCTCACTCGATCAACGTGTCAACGATGGCTGCAATAGTCGCTGCCGGCGCAGACGCTCTGGTGTGCAAACACGGCAATCGATCGGCCTCATCATCGTGCGGAACTGCCGACGTGCTCGAAGAACTTGGCGTCAACATCGGGGCTACCGCCGACACCGTGGCTCGATGTGTCTCAGAAGCCGGAATCGGCTTCTGCTTCGCGCCAACGTTTCATCCGGCCTTTCGTTTCGCGGGCCCGCCACGACGCGAGATTGGCATTCCGACAGCGTTCAATCTCCTCGGCCCAATGGCCAACCCGGGTCGAGTGCAGCGGCAGGTGATCGGCGTTGCTGATCCGAGTCGAGCTGAACTGGTACTCGGAACATTGCGGCAACGAGGTGCGAAGCACGTCTGGGTTGTGCACGGAAACGGACTTGATGAACTGTCGACCACCGGGCCCTCGATTGTCCACGAACTTATCGATGACACGATCAATACCTTCACGATCGATGCGACAGAGTTAGGGCTTGCACCCGCCAGCCAAGACGACCTCACTGGAGGAGGACCAGCCGAGAACGCAGAGGTTGTTCGAAACGTGTTGAGCGGTGCACCGGGCGCGCATCGCGACATCGTCGTACTCAACGCAGCTGCAGCGCTCGTCGTCGCTGGAAACGCAACCAGTATCGGCGATGCGATCCAGTTAGCGAACGACAGCATCGATAACGGATCTGCATCGGCAGCACTTGACGCTCTCGTGGTTGCTTCTCGAGAAGAGTCAGCCGAGCACTAGTGCAATGACATCAGCATTAAGTGTTTCCGCTCCCGGGTCATCAGCAAATCTCGGCGCAGGTTTCGACGTGCTTGGCCTCGCCGTTGATTTGAGAGCCGAGGTCGGCCTTGGCGATGCTCCGCAAGGGGCGCAACCAATCGATGAACACCATCCTGCATCAATTGCGTACGAACGCGTCGGCGGGAGCCAACAACTGTGGTCGCGCTCACAGCTTCCAATGGGCCGAGGGTTGGGATACAGCGGCGCCGCTCGAGCCGCAGGAGCGATGCTCGCCGTCGTCGAGCGGGAACACTCACCTGCAGTTTCGACTGAACCCGCGGCACGCGAAGAGGTATTCGCTGTGGTTGCTGAACTCGAAGGACACCCAGATAACGCAGGAGCTTCGGTGTACGGGGGGCTTATCGCAGCCTCGAAAGACAGAGTTGCGCAGCTGCCGATTGTGCATGACTGGGTGCTTCTCGTGTGGATTCCCGATAGCACCACGTCGACCGACAAATCCCGAACCCAACTCGATGCGGTCGTTCAGCGTGTTGATGCGGTAGCGAACCTCGCTGCAATCGCACACTTTGTTGCCGGCATCTCCACAGGTGATGAGGCGCTAGTTCGGGTGGGCGTCAACGATCGGCTGCACCAGACTCAACGCCTTGCTGGTGTTCCCGGATCGGCCAATGCCTTGAAGTTGATGCAAGAAAGCGGGGCAATTGCGGCATGGCTATCGGGGAGTGGGCCAACGGTCGCAGGGTTCTACCGCAGGGGGGAAACCAAAGCGGCCGAGCAGTTACTCGTCGGCGGGCAGATTCGTATCGTCGACATTGACCGGCATGGAGTGATCTCGCTCTGAAGAACCGAGACGCTCAACGGTCGGTTCGCTCAGAGGAAACCGCCACTGCCCGGAACTCTCGACATTGCTGAGCGTGCGAGACTGCGCAGAGGCTCGCTGAATCGTTCGGGCAACGAGCAGCCGCTCTGCATCGGTATCGGCCTCACTTGTATCAAATCGGTGGATGACGCCGAGATGGTCGAGATCAACGAGCCCCTGATCAATTTTGTGATCGATACCGGCAAGCGTGAAGCGTGCGCGTCCAGCAGAGGTGACGGCGTCAACGAGGCGTGCAGTTATGGTTGCGGACAACAACGACGACAAGCGATCTCGCACCGAAGCGGCCTCTTCGAACCTTTGCTGCGCGGCGAGGCTTCGCATTCGCTCAGAGAGCGCATCGATGACATGCGCACTTTCACCCTGCATCGCAAGAGCAACGCCCTCGACTGCTGATGCATGCGCAGCAGGGTCGGCAGATCCTGAGCACGGGCAAGGGGCAACACCGAGTTGGGCTGCAGAACATGGAGCCGCATCGGGTTCGACGATGTATCGAGGTCCGATATGGGTTGTGCATCGACGAATCGGGTACGCGGTCTGAAGTGCTTCAATGGCTTGCTCGGCCTGGTGGCGTCCGGCAAGAGGCCCCAAATACTGTCCCTGCGACCGGGTTTGGTACACGATTGACAAACGCGGCCACATCTCATTGGTGTCGAGTCGAACAAATATCGGACGGCGCTTCTTTCTGCCGACACGATTGTGCCGTGGTGCTAGTGAACTAATGAGGCGGCGCTCAAGAACCTCTGCTGTGAACACATCAGGGGTTGCGATGTGTTCGATTCGGGAAAGATGCTTCAACATCGGAATCACACTTCGGCGTTCGTCATTTCCGAAATAACTTCTGACCCGCTGCCGAAGGTTTGTTGCTTTGCCAACGTATGTGACGACATCGTGGTCGTCGACCATGAGGTACACGCCGGGCGAGCGGGGGAGTGACTCGGTGAGCCGCAACTTCTTCGCTTGGGGGTGTCCTGTGAGTTTGCCGACGGCAACAAGATCGTCAAGGCCGGTCACCCCCCAACCCGCTGCTCGTTCAATTAGAAGATAGAGCAAATCACGCGTTGCGAGGGCGTCGTCTAGCGCTCGGTGGCTCGGACGGTTTTCGATGCCGAAGCGTTGAGCGAGAGTGCCCAGTTTGAAGTTGCGCACCTCATCTCGGAAGAGTCGTCGCGACAGAGTGAGGGTGTCGACAACGGTTGGAGCGAAGTCATCAATCCCCGCTCGTTCAAACGCAGCTTTGACAAACCCAAGATCAAACGACGCGTTATGGGCAACGAAGACCGCATCACCAATGAACTGCCGGAGGCTCGTAATGACCTGCTCGATTCGTGGGGCGGGTGCGAGCACGGCGTCGGTCAGTCCGGTGATGACCGTGATCTGTGGCGGAAGCACGACACCCGGATTGACGAGGGTGTGAAAGGTGCCAACCGTTTCACCCGCCTTCACCTTGACCGCACCGATCTCGCAAATGAGGTCGCGTTGTGAATTCGTGCCCGTCGTTTCGAGGTCGAGCACACAAAACGTTGTGTCGATCAGGGGGCGGCCGAGGTCATCGAGGCTGAGTTGAAAGCCAAGTTCCTCAGAAGTGTCTGCTCTGCTATTCACGATTCTGTAGAAGTACCACAGACGTGTGACAAAGACAGGGACATGATCCGAAATTTTGGTGAATGGCAACCACGAGAGATGAGCCGTACACGCTCAGATGGTCAAACTCCGGCCAGACCACAATGACCGTTAGATACGATCACACTGTGGCAAACCCCGGTGATATCTCAGAGCTCGCCATTCGGCCTGCCCTCGAGTACGTCATCGAATTTGTCCGGCAGGGCCGTGTGAGTGACCCCGGTTTCCGGTACCCGGCTCACCTCCGTCAACTGCTCGCAAGGCCAAGACTGTTGAAATCAGATCTGCGGCGAGTACGAAAAGCAGTCGACGGTGACGAGGAGTTCCGTGCCTTGATGGCCTCATCAATGCCAGGTGATGTCGATCTCATCGTTCGATGGTGGGTCACCCGCCCGGAAGGTTGGGAGGATCTCATTCTCGCCGAAATAGAAGAACGCGCTCGGCAGACCGAAGACGCCCACGCAGCAGCCGATGTCGTCCGAGAGCAACGTCGACGTCGTGCAGCAGAGCAACGTGCGCAGACCGCAGAAACCGCAAGAGACGAAAGTCTCGAACACATCACGTCGCTTCGAACGGAAAATGACGCACTACGCGAAGAACTCGTACATTACGAGTCGAAACAGCAAGAGCTCGACGAGACGATCGCTGCCTTACGGCAAGAACTTCGGCACGCCAACGACCGGCTCCAAGCAGCTCAAGACCGACTTGCAAAGTCATCCGAAGCCGAAGACCAGTCGGTTGACGCTCAACGAAACGCGGAGCACGTTCGAGATCTTGCTCTCGAAGACCGCCGATCGGCTCTCGCCAATCTCAGTGACCTTGGAGGCATTCTTCATGATCTTCGCAGTCTCGGTCAGCGGCTCGAAGCAGCACTTCCTCACGAGCAGGCCGCAGCGGAGCGGCTTCCACTGCCAACGCCCGGCCGTCTGAACGGCAACCCGCAAGGGATGACGATCCACCTGCTGAAGTCAACAGCAACGGTGATCATCGACGGCTACAACGTCACCAAGGGCACATGGTCAGATCGCTCGCTCGAACAACAGCGAGAACTGCTGATCGCCGCCACCGAGCAACTCGCAGCACGCTTCGGCACCCATCTCATCATCGTCTTCGATGGGGCCAACATCGCAGGCGCCTATCGAGAGAATCGTTCACTCATTCGAGTGATGTACTCACCCAACGGAATCACCGCAGATGACGTCATCCGTGAAGAAGTCCGGCGCCTGCCACTTAGCCGACCGGTTGTGGTCATCACCGACGACCAAGCAATTCAACGCGACGTGCGTAGCGAAGGGGCAAACATCGTGAGCAGCGCACACTTCTCACAGGTCTTGTACTCGTAACCATGCGAGCGAAACCACCAGTACCGACGATCGACGAAATCAGGGTCGAACTCGAAGCCCATGGAATCACTCACGTCGGAGTCGCTCCCGCAACCCCCATGCTGCGCGCCCGTGAAGCCCTTGCCGAAAGAAAAGCCTCAGGCTTCGCCGACAACATGTCGTTCACCTGGCGAAACCCTGAACGTTCAACAACCCCGACGGCCTCTGTCGCTGGAGCACAATCAATCATTGTCGCAGCGCTGTCGTACCTTGCCGATGACGTCACACCACCAACTGGCCGTCGAGCACACATCGCCCGATATGCGCGTGCCGACCATTATTCGATCCTTCGCACTGCGCTGCGCTCTGTCGCTCGAAATCTGAAAATGGCCGGCGAACGCGCGGTCGCATTTGCAGATGACAATGCGCTTGTCGACCGCGAGGCCGCATACCGTGCCGGCATTGGCTGGTTTGGAAAAAACGCCAACCTGCTCCTCCCAGGAGCAGGCAGTTACTTCGTGCTTGGCAGCATTATCACGACCGCAATGTACGAGCCCTCGCAACCGGTCGACGATGGTTGTGGCTCGTGCACACGATGTTTTGACGGATGCCCAACCGGCGCCATTGTGGCGCCAGGCGTCATCGATGCTCGTCGATGTCTCGCATGGCTGTTGCAGAAATCCGGGACATTTCCAACCGAGATGAGGGCCGCCCTTGGCGATCGCATATACGGGTGTGACGATTGTCAGGAGGTCTGCCCGCCAACAGTTCGACTCGGTCGCCGCACCATGTCGACCGCGGCTCCAGGTCTGGGGGAGTGGGTCGACCCGCTCGCCATGCTCACGATGAGCGACGACGAACTTCTTGACACCTATGGATTGTGGTACATCGCTGAGCGAGACCCCCGTTGGCTTCGTCGCAACGCCATCATCGTGCTGGGAAACACGACAGACCCCGACGATTCCGAAGCGCTTGACGCACTCCAGCGCGTGATCGACGGCAAAGACGTCGTCCTTGCCGAGCACGCACAGTGGGCGGTCGACGAAATTGCACGCAGGGCTCTGCAGGTGCCGCAATGACGATCAAACACTTGTTGGTCACGAATGATTTCCCGCCAAAAGTCGGTGGGATTCAGTCGGTGCTGTGGGAGTGGTGGCGCCGGCTACCGCCAGATTCATTCACCGTTCTCACGAGCCCGCATCGTGACGCACAGCAATTCGATGCAGCACAACCCTTCGAGGTGATTCGAACCCGTGAACCAGTACTGCTGCCTCACCCGCTAATGGTGAAACGAGTGAACGCGCTCGTGAAGGCAACCGATGCTGAACTCGTAGTTCTCGACCCTGCAGTGCCGCTCGGCTTGATCGGCCCACACCTTGATGTCCCCTACGACGTCGTTCTTCACGGAGCTGAAGTCACTATCCCAGGGCGGCTCCCAGTCACGAAGCAACTCCTTAACCGAACGCTGCGCCATGCCCGCCAGATCATTTCGTGTGGTGAATATGCACTAGCAGAGGCTGAGCGATCGATTCGTCGCAAACTGCCTGGCGTCGTGCTGTATCCGGGGGTTGACACAGAACGGTTCCAGCCTCTTCAGCCAGAAGTGCGAAACGAGTATCGGACACGGCACGGACTCTCTGAAGAAACACAACTTGTTGTTGGGGTTTCGCGGTTGGTGCCGCGGAAAGGTTTCGACACGCTGATCAAAGCAGCCGCGCTCGTTGGTGCTGAGTCTCCCCATCTACGCGTCCTGATTGCAGGGTCGGGCAGAGATAGCAAGCGTTTACAGAAGATCATCGATACAACAAATGCGCCCGTTGAACTTCTCGGAAGGGTCTCCGATGACGAGTTACCATTGCTCTACGGCGCAGCTGATGTCGGAGCCATGCTCTGCCGAGATCGTTGGCTCGGACTCGAACAGGAAGGCTTCGGCATCGTCTTTCTGGAAGCCGCAGCCTGCGGGACGCCCCAACTTGCAGGCCGCAGCGGAGGCAGTAATGAAGCTGTTGAAGATGGACGTACCGGCAAAGTCGTCGAACGCCCCTCCGACGTTGGTGAGGTCGCAGATGCACTGCGAACCTTGCTGGCAAATCAAGAACATCGAAATGAAATGTCAGCACGGTCCCGAGCACGAGTCGTCGATCAATTCACCTACGACGCGCTCTCGCAACGGTTGTCCGACATTCTCTCTCAGCCTCGAACAGTCAGTGAAGAAGGAGTTGATTGAGTGCCAGCCGGTCGGCATGATGACATGATGGCATCTTTCGCCGGAACCGCAATCGTTCGACTGCATCAAGTGCTGACCGCGCTGTTTGTCATCAGTGCGCTCTATGCCGCCATCGTGTTTGACACATCTGCGCAGTGGGTTGGCGCAGTAACTGCGATGGTCTTGTTCAGCATCGGCATCGTCGTGTTTTTGTGGGGTTTTTGGAGTGCTGTCCAGCGCAGCCGGACAGAAGAACTTGCGGTGACATCGGTGTACTTCCTCACCGGAGGATGCGCTCCTACGTCGGTGCGCTGGCAAATGAATAGTGCACTCATCATCCAGGTGATCACTGCATTCGCAACAATGTTCTGGCGATCTTCTGGACCCGATGGAAACCCCGGCTCTTCGCTTGCGCTAGGAATCCTCGTGCCGATGTTGGGCCTCGGCATGAACGGTCTGTGGGCAAGTTCTCATGGAACATTTGGCGAGCGTGTGATCGACACTTCACGACTGTCACCAAATGACGAGTCGGAATAAGGCACAATAGAGCCATGGCCGACAGCGCATCGGAAACAATCACGATTCAGGCGCCGATCGATCGGGTCTGGGAGATCGCAGCAGATGTCGCTGCCTATCCAAGTTGGGCCCACGATGTGAAATCGGTGAACGTTCAGTCAAGCGACGATGAGGGACGCCCCCTCGACGTCGAGTTCCGAGCATCGGCGTTGGGGCGAACGACGCATTACACCCTCCGGTACGACTACTCCGGTGCCCCTCACAAGTTGAGTTGGTCGATGGTGTCCGGAGACATTCAGCGATCGATCGATGGGGCGTACACCCTCTCGTCGCCGAGTGACGGTCAGACTGAGGTGCGGTACGACCTCAGCATTGATCTCGCAGTACCCCTCCCAGGTTTTGTGAAGCGACGGGCAGAACGCCGCATCCTCAATGCTGTCAATGAGATGAAGGCTGTCGCCGAAGCTTGAGCGATTCTGTCCCTATGTCGGGGTTGCGTCTCGGAATTGATGTCGGGGGCACAAAGTGCCTTGGCGTAGTGCTGTCTCCCGCTGGTGCAGTGGTGACAGCGCTCAAACGACCCACCCCTCGGGGTGAGGGCAGTCTGCCGATGCTCATCACGACGCTGACTGAAATGGTGACAGCGTTCGAAGCGGAATGCGGCGCGATCGACACAGTAGGTGTCGGAGTGCCTGGGCTTGTTACCTACGAGGGCGTACTGCGCGCTGCACCAAATCTTGACGGGGTGGCCGATTTCGACATCGCTGGAGAGCTCGGCTCGGCAATTCGCCAGCCGGTGAAGGTAGGGAATGACGCAACGTGCGGAGCGCTAGCTGAATGGAAATTGGGCGCTGCTTCGGGTACACGAGACATGATGCTCGTCACTCTCGGAACCGGCATCGGCGGAGGTGTTGTCGCCGGCGGCAAATTACAACAGGGCGCCCACGGGTTCGCTGGCGAGTACGGCCACATGGTGGTCGACCCGGACGGTCCACCGTGCCCATGTGGTCGTCGAGGATGCTGGGAACGCTACGCCTCCGGAAGTGGCCTCGCACGTCTTGCGCGTGAGTACGCAATCGGCCGTCGTGTGAGTCGGGTGATCGAACTCGCTGGAGGAGATGCAGAAGCTGTCCGAGGTGAACATGTGCAACAGGCTGCTCGCGAGGGAGATGCCGATTCGATGAAGGTAATCGACGCGTTCGGGCGCTGGGTCGCCTTGGGCCTTGTGAATCTCACCAACGTTCTCGACCCTCAATGCTTTGTTCTCGGGGGCGGTCTTGCTGTGGGATCGGACCTTTACCTTGATCCGATCAAGCGTTGGTTTGAAGAATTGCTGTACCAGCCGCATTTGAGAACTATCCCAGAAGTTGCGTTTGCTCATTTGGGCGAGCGGGCGGGAGCAGTAGGAGCCTCACTGCTTCATGAGGTTGAGTAACGTCGGCCGTTCGCCGACCCGCCGGTAGCGTCGATGCATATGGAATTTCGCCGTATCACGAACCTCCCGCCATATGTGTTCACCATCATCAACGGGCTGAAGATTGAGGCGCGTCAGCGCGGTGCAGATGTCATCGACCTTGGGTTCGGAAACCCTGACCTTCCATCACCAGACGTTGCGGTTGCAAAACTTGCCGAATCGGCGAAAAACCCAAGAAATCATCGGTACTCACTGAGTCGAGGCTTACCCCGCCTCCGAGAAGAAGTTGCGAAATATTACGAGCGCACTTGGGGCGTGCAACTGGACCCCGAGTTGGAGGTCACCAATACCATTGGTTCGAAAGAGGGGTTTTCCCATTTGATGTGGGTGTTGCTCGAACGCGGTGACGCAGCGATCGTTCCGACCCCGAGCTATCCGATTCATATGTATGGCCCCTTGTTCGCTGGAGCCGACCTGCGTCAGCTCCCTATGCGTGGGCTCTCTCACCCCGACGAGCGGGCAAACTTCTCAGAGGAGTTCTTCGACAACCTTTACCGGGCATATGACATCGGCTGGCCAAAGCCACGAGTGCTCGTCATTTCATTTCCTCATAACCCGACTGGGGCGTGCGTCGATCTTGACTTTATGCAGCGCGTCGTCGACTTTTGTCGAGAACGAGAAATGATTGTCGTTCACGACTTTGCCTACGCAGATATCGGGTTCGATGGGGTTCGACCGCCAAGCATTCTGCAAGCGGAGGGCGCAAAAGAAGTTGCCGTAGAGCAGTACTCGATGACGAAGAGCTTCTCGATGGCCGGATGGCGAAGCGCATTCATGGTCGGGAGTGCCGAAGTTGTGCAAGCACTGGTGAAGTTGAAGAGTTACCTCGACTACGGAATGTTCCAACCAGTGCAAATAGCAGCAACAGTGGCATTCAGAGAGGCCGCTGACTATCCGAAAGAAATCTGTTCAATTTACGAATCACGCTGTGACGCACTTATCGATGGCCTCTCGAAGATTGGTTGGGAAGTGCCGAAACCTGGAGGCTCCATGTTCGTATGGGCTCCGATTCCCGAGGCATACAGCGATCTCGACTCTGTCGAGTTCTGCTCAATGCTCGTAAAAGAATGCGACGTTGCGCTTTCACCTGGAGTGGGTTTCGGGCCCGGGGGAGAGGGCTACGCCCGCTTTGCCCTCATTGAAAATGAACAACGTATTGCACAAGCGATGCGTAACCTGCGGCGCGGTCTCACCAAGCTCGCTGGAGAGTAACTCAGCAGGCCTACCCGGCCCAGTTGAGTGACCGCTCAACCGCTCGCCTCCATTGCTGGTGAGCGAGATCTGTCATCGTGCGGTCGGGCTCAGGGGAGAACTCTGCATCGAGTTGCCAATCTGCCGCCAACTCATCGAGCGAAGTCCAGACCCCCTCGGCGAGACCAGCGAGTCGAGCGGCTCCGAGAGCAGTTGTTTCATGGTCAACCGGCCGCCGGACGGTCACCCCAAGTTGATCTGCCTGAAATTGAAGAAGAAGATCCATGACTGACGCGCCACCATCAACCCTCAGGTCTTCAATGGCAGTACCCGATGCAGATGCCATCGCGTCGATCACATCCCTGGTCTGAAACGCCATCGACTCGACGGTTGCGCGAGCGAGATGGGCAGCGGTCGAACCCCGGGTGAGACCACAGATGGTGCCCCGAGCGTGCGGGTCCCACCACGGTGAGCCAAGGCCGGTGAACGCAGGAACGATGACAACGCCACCGCTATCTGCGACCGTTGCCGCAAGAGGACCAACCTCGGGCGCCGATGAGATGATGCCGAGTCCGTCTCTCAGCCACTGAATTGCAGCACCAGTGACGAAAATTGAGCCCTCAAGAGCGTAAGTCGGTGAGCCCGCGCCAAGGTCCCACGCAATCGTCGTGAGCATTCCATCGGTGACGGGCGGACACTCTGTTCCCACGTTGAGAAGAACAAAACTGCCTGTGCCATAGGTGTTCTTGGCCATTCCTTGGTCGAAGCAGGCCTGCCCGAACAGCGCCGCTTGCTGGTCGCCGGCAACTCCGCTGATCGGAATTCCATCAGGAATTCCTGAGCTGCTCGACGTCAACCCGAAACGCCCAGATGACGGGCGAACCTCAGGAAGGGCGCCGATCGGCACGTTCAGAGCATTACAGAGGTCGTCATCCCATCGATGCTCAACAATGTTGTACAGCATGGTTCTGCTTGCATTTGTTGGATCGGTGACGTGCACCTCACCGTTGGTGAGCTTCCAGATAATCCAACTGTCGATCGTGCCGAGTGCAAGGTCGCCATCGATAGCAACCAACCGATCGCGCAGCATGCGAGCAAACTTTGTGCCACTGAAATAGGGGTCAAGAACAAGCCCGGTGCGCTCTCGAACCATCGGAAGAAGCCCATCGCGTTCAAGTTGAGCACACTCATCGGCAGTGCGCCGGTCTTGCCAGACAATCGCTCGACCATGAGGCTCTCCTGTCGATCGAGACCACGCGACAACTGTTTCTCGCTGGTTCGTGATGCCAATGGCAGCAACGTTGTCACGACCAACGCGTTCAATGACCGCGTTCACGGTTGCAACAACGGCTGACCAGATTTCGTCGACATCATGCTCAACCAAGCCTGGCTCGGGAAAAAATTGAGTGAACTCCCGATACTCAGACTCGGGAGCTCGGCCATCAAGATGCACTGAGCGGGCTCGGACACCGGTGGTGCCGGCGTCGATCGCAATTACACACGTACCCGTAGACATGCAGCGATGGTAACCGGGTGACGTGAATGCATTGCCGTTTAGCGTTTGCGCGGCATGCCGCCGCCAGTTCGTTTGGTGGGGGCGGGTCGAGGCCGGGCCGAGGGCTCGCTCGCGTCGGCACTACGAGTAGACGGTTTCGGGGTTGCTCGCCGCAACCGGTCACGGCTGTATCCAAACTTTGCAAGCACGGCACCAAAAGCAAGGTATGCAGGTCCACTGATGAACAGACCTGCAAACGCTCCAACCCTGCTCGATGGCTGCACCGCAACAAAGACGATCACCACCATGATTGCGACGTAAATGAGCCATTCCCGAATGAGTCGTTGCCAAGGAACCGGTCGACTGCTGTCCCACGCCATGGGTTCGTTCTATCAGTCGATCGGCATATCCTTCGAAAGGTGCGATTCGGAGTTCTCACTGGGGGTGGCGATTGCCCCGGGCTAAATGCGGTAATTCGAGCCATTATTCGCAAAGGTGAGCGCGTATTCGGTGATGAAATCATCGGCTTTGTCGACGCGTGGGAGGGCGTGATGAGCCGTCGAACACTCCCGATTACCGTCGAGACGATGCGGGGCACCCTTCCGCGAGGTGGGACGGTGCTCGGCACCACCCGTGGAAGCCCTCTCGATAGCCCCGACGGTGTTGATCGTGTGCGGTCAACCATTTCCGAAATGGGGATTGACGGACTCATCATCATCGGCGGAAATGGATCGCTCACCGTTGGTGAAATCCTGTTTCGGGAACATGGAATCCCGGTGCTTGGAGTTCCAAAAACCATCGACAATGACATCGAAGGCACCGACCTCACATTCGGATTCAACACGGCCGTTCAGATTGCAACTGACGCAATCGACCGGTTGCACACCACCGCTGAATCTCATGATCGTGTGATGGTGGTGGAAGTCATGGGCCGCCACAGTGGTTGGATTGCGACACATGCAGGTCTTGCCGGTGGGGCAGCGGTTGCACTCATCCCTGAACGGCCGTTCGATATCGTCGAAGTCTGTGAGCGTCTGGTTCGCCGACATTCCCGCGGCAGATTTGCATCAATCGTGGTCGTCGCAGAGGGATCTCAACCAGCAGAAGGAACCATTGACGTCCCCGATCAGACCCGAGATGAGTACGGGCACATTCGTTTGGGAGGAATCGGAAGCATCGTTGCCGCCGAAATCGGTCTTCGAACTGGCTTTGAGACCCGACCAGTTCTTCTCGGTCACGTGCAGCGCGGTGGGACCCCAACGGCATTCGACAGAGTGCTCTCAACCCGTTTTGGCGTCGCCGCAGTTGACGCGGCACGAGAGGGAAAATGGGGATCAATGGTCGCCCTTCGAGACAACAACATCGTTACCGTCCCCCTCGCTGAAGCAGCGGGCCGATCCCGAACGGTCGACCTTGATCTCGTCAGCAACGTCGCAGAAATGTTTTTCGCATAGATAAACGCATTAGGCGCTCGGCGGCAGCGATGGAAAATCTGGCTGAGAGCTCTCAAAGGTTCCGGCGAAGTCGAAAATACGGAGCAAGCCTGAGGTCGTGTCGCCATGCGACGTAAGCCAAGGGAAGCGTTCACCGGCGACGGTGAGTTGGACAGCTTCAATTCCGGGGAGTTCGACAGTCGTGAGCACCAGTTGGGCGGCACCTCTGAGAAGGGCTTCCTCGCTGAGTGCCGTCACTGCGTCCGAGAGGTCGATGTAGGCGACTGAACCGACACTTCGTGTTGACAAAATTTCGAGATCTGGTGGGAGAGAAGTGCTGAGTTGGGCAACCGATTCGTCTTCGGTCGGGCCAGCGAGAAGGATGTCGAGCAGGTCGGCCTGAGTGTCGCTACCACGTCGGACGGACTTCAATGATCGATCATCGCCCGCAGAGACGAGGTAGATGAGGCTTGATCCGGTCGAGTCAAACGCAGTTACATCGTTTTCAAGCGGCAGTAAACGCTGAGAGGCTGGGATATCTCTCGGTGTTGCGTCCATCGCAATACCGCAGGACATCAGTATCGGCAACAGCAGAAGAGCGGAGGGTCCGAGGCGGCTTCGTTTCATTCGACTTCGACCTCCTCTGCAGGCAATTCGATGACGAACCTTGCTCCCGGTTGACCGTCGCGTCGGTCTTCAACCCAGACGATGCCCTTATGAAGTCGAACGTGCTCAGCGACGAGGGCAAGGCCGAGCCCGGAACCATCACCAGATGAACGTCGCCCGGCAGCAGCACCCCGGGCGAACCGCTCGAACACTAGAGCTCGCTCGGGTTCGGGAACACCTGGACCATGATCTTCGACCGCAATGTGGAGCAGTTGCTCAGCGTGCCCTGCGTGGGTAGGTACCTCAAGTGAAATCTTCGCCTCGCCGTCACCGTGGATTCGCGCATTGTCAATGAGGTTGGCGATCACTCGTGCGAGTCGGCGGCGGTCACCCTGAATGATGAGACCAGCAACACGGGCCTCGCTTATAAGAAGCGTGTCTGGAGCACTGCTCACGCCAATCGCTTGCTCTACAAATTGGAGCGCTCTGAGATCGTCGAGGTTGAGGGGTACTGCACCAGCATCAAATCGTGAAATTTCAAGGAGGTCTTCTACGAGGGTTCGAAAGCGGGTGACGTCACTCCTCAGCAGGTCCACTGCCGCTCGGGCCCGTTCAGGCATTTCTGACCTGCGGCTTTCCATCACCTCAATGGACGCTTCAAGCGTCATGAGCGGGGAGCGGAGTTCATGGCTCACATCAGAGGCAAAGCGCGCATCTCGCTCAACTCGTTGCTCCAGCGCTTCAGCCATATCGTTAAACGACTCAGCGAGAACCCCAAGATCAGGATCTTTCTCGGGGTTCAACCGGGTATCGAGTCGGCCACCTGCGATCGACTTTGCAGCCCGAGCAGCATCTGCAACCGGGCGTACTGCCCGACGAGCGGCAAATGCCCCAGCGATCACGCTGAGACCCAGAGTTAGGCCACCTGCGATGTATAGCGAAAGACGTACGCTCGACAGCGCTGAGTCAACCTCGGCAAGGCTGAAGAACTCGAAGAAGGCACCATTATTGGCGAGAGGCCACCCAACGACGATGTGAGGGTTGTCATCGACATCTGAGACCATGCGGGCGGGCACGGCATCTTCGATGACCCGGTCGACAAGTGTTTGAGGAAGAGCAACGGGTTTGTAGTTTCCGGTCGCGTGCCACCCGTTGGCGTACCACACCAGGGCATTGTTCACTCCGAATGCCGCAAGAGCGTCGAGTGCGGGTTGAGCCGTTGCGGAAGGCCCCCTGAGAGCGGTCTGGGTGATCTGTGCATTTCGCTTGGTGGTCTCGACGCTGGTTTGGTCGCGCTGCTGCACCACATTTGAGCTCGCAAGCCCATAGGTGGTGACGGCAAGAAGAACCGCCATGAAGATTGCGCCAGTAGCGAACGTGACGAGGATTCGACGGCGGAGGCTCCATCGATTGCGGCGTTGCTGAGGTTGCTCTACCGTCGACTGCTCGTCGCTCGGAAGATCGGCGAGGCTCACGTCTGTAAGCGATATCCGAGTCCGCGAACGGTTACGACGTGCCGAGGATTTGCAGGGTCAGCCTCGACTTTGGTGCGAAGTCGACGGATGTGAACGTCAACAAGCCGGCCATCTCCGAAATAGTCATAACCCCACACTTTGTCGAGAAGCGCTTCACGACTGAACACCTTGCCAGGGTTGTCCGCAAGTTCGCAGAGCAGTCTGAATTCAGTCTTGGTGAGATGTACCTCTTCACCGCCGCGTGAAACTTTGCCCTCATCGGGGACGATCTCGAGGTCGCCAAGCGAAATGCGGGCATGAGGAGTAGACGATGGCCGTGTTCGCCGCAGGAGCGCACGAATGCGTGCTGATAACTCCTTGGGAGCGAACGGCTTGGTCAGGTAGTCATCAGCGCCTGCTTCCAAACCGGCCACGATGTCGTGCGTGTCGTTTCTGGCAGTCACCATCACGACGGGCACGTCACTTGTCCGACGGATGGTTCGGCACAACTCAAACCCGTCGATACCTGGAAGCATGATGTCGATAAGTACAACATCGGAGGGGTGACGCTGAAAGATGTCAATCGCCACTTCGCCGCTTTCTGCTTCGTCGACAATCCAGCCCTCATCTTCGAGGGCAAGTTTGACGGCTTGGCGAATGCGCTCGTCGTCTTCCACGCTCAGAATGCGAGTTCCCACATCTGTATTGTGCCGTAATTAGGTCGTAACGCGTGCACACGGAGGTTTTGCGGCTTTCCTCAGTCGTCGACAACAGACCGTAATAATTCGAAGATGTCCGGCGAAGAGCCGATAACTGCAATGTCCGTCCGAGCTCTGGAGGGCGAATACTCAACCCTGGCGCCCGCCTCGCGAGCGATGAGCGCTCCGGCTGCGATATCCCACAGTGAGAGGCCTTCTTCGTAGTAGGCATCAACGGTTCCGGCTGCAACACAACACAGGTCGTATGCGGCGGAGCCCGATCGTCGGATATCTCTTACTTGTGGGAGGAGGCGAGCAACGGTGATCCCTTGCTGGGCCCGGCGGTGCGGGTGGTACGAAAAACCAGTTGCGATAAGAGCTGTCTCGAATGACGAGGTGGCCGATGCTGCGATCACACTGCCGTTGCACCTCGCCCCTTGGCCGGAGGTTGCCGAGTACGTCTCTGACAACGCTGGGATATGTACTGCTCCCGCAAGTAGTTGATCGCCACGTGCAACCGCAATCGAGCAGCCCCAAGCGGGCAGTCCGAACACGAAGTTGGTTGTTCCGTCGATGGGGTCGACTATCCATGTCAATCCGCTTGTTCCGGTGAGGTCATTTTCTTCTTCACCGATAATTCCGTCGTGCGGGCGTTGGGTGGAGAGTTGAGCACGAATGAAACGTTCGGCGGCTTGGTCAAATGGTGTGACGAGGTCGGTGGCCGATGACTTGGTCGCCGATGTGAATGTTGGCTGATGGGAGCGGCCAGACGCTGCGGTCGATGCGGCTTCCACTGCGAGTTCAATGCAGAGTTCGCTCAGATCAGCGGTGGGGTCGTCATCATTGTGGGGCATGGCCGGCACGTTCTCGGTCGCGAATCTCGTTCCATTCGCCCATCGCTCGAAGGGCAAGAACTGACATGATTGCACTTCCGAGCGCACCAGCGACGGCTCCAATGAGGAGGAACGATCCCGCCTTCAGCGAGCAGTCATCGGTGCAGGTTGCATTTCCTAATGCGTAGCCAAGAATTGCTCCGAGCACCCCGACGATCACAATCATTGCGAACGCAATAGCGCGGGCGATTTGGGGCGGCAGTGCCGAAAGTTCACGGGGCTGTGAGACCGGCTGTGGCAGATTGGACACCCCCTCACCGTACATGTGTGGTGGCTGTCGTGTGGAGCGGATCGGTGCGATACTGAACGCATCAATACCTTCGAAACAGCGCGAAATGAGAAACCCCGACGTTCGATTCTTCATATCGATATGAACGCATTTTTTGTTTCAGTTGAGTTGCTCGACCGACCTGACCTTGTCGGCAAGCCAGTCGTAGTGGGAGCAAGTTCAGATCGAGGGGTCGTGGCCGCGGCTTCGTATGAAGCTCGGCGATTTGGTGTTCGGTCAGCAATGTCAGGAGCCGAGGCAAAACGTCGTTGTCCGCATCTTGTTGCGTTACCGCCGGACCACCGGAAATACAGTGCCATGAGCGCTCGCGTTCGAAAGATCTTTGATGAGCAAACCTCACTTGTCGAACCGTTGGCACTCGACGAAGCATTCCTCGACGTGACGGTGCCGGCCCCCGGGCTTGACGCTGCCGCTCGACTTGCCCAATCGATTCGCCAACAGATTTCGTCCGAACTTGGACTCGGCAGTTCAGTGGGCGTTGCCACCAACAAGTTCATTGCGAAATTGGCATCAGTTGATGCGAAGCCTGTGGCATCCCCGTCAGGGATTCAGCCCGGCCCTGGCGTTGTCATCGTGGATGCAGGAACTGAGTATGACTACGTGCAACGACTCGATGTTGGTCGCCTGTGGGGGGTTGGCCCGAAGTCGAGAGCAAAACTAGAAAAGATTGGGGTGAGAACTGTTCCGGAGCTTTCGGCGATGCCCGAGGAGGTCCTGAGGGCCCAACTCGGTGAAGCGCTGACAACGCAGTTGATTGACCTGACGCACGGGCGAGATGAGCGACCTGTTGTTCCAGACCGTGAAGCAAAGTCGATTGGCCACGAGGAGACCTTTGGTTCAGATCTCGCCGACGCTGAGGTGCTTCATGCTGAACTTGTGCGCATGACCGACATTGTTACGAGCCGAATTCGGTCAGGGGTTGGTGGAGCAAAGACATGGTCAATCAAGGTCCGGCTTTCTGACTTCACCACCCTGACGCGCTCACACACGTGGTCGACCCCGATTGCGTCAACCTCGGAGGTGATCGGAGTGCTCGACAAACTCTTAGTGAGCGCAGTGAATAGCCGTTCGGTCAGATTGCTCGGGGTGAGTGCATCGGGATTCGGCTCCGCAGTGCAGCAACTCGATCTCTTTTCGACTGCAAATGTTGAACAAGGTCGCAGAGATGATGCGATCGACCGTGTGAGGGACCGTTTTGGTGGTGGTGCGCTTCGTCTTGCCGGGTCGTTGCGCCCCGAAAGAGATGAGAATCCCTCGAGCAAACGTTGAGTCGAGGCCCGTTACGTGCGAAACTATTAAGAGGCCATCTGCTTGCAGATTATTGAAATGGAAACCAATGCCACTCTCTGAAGACGAACAGCGTATTTTGCGGCAAATCGAGCAAGAACTCGAACAAGATCCGTCGTTTTCAGAACGCGGGGTTGCCGTGTCGAGACGTCGCCTTTTCGTTTCGGTGTTCGGAGCCGTAGTTGGTGTTATCGCAACCGTTCTGGCGCTTGCGGTGAGTTACCTCGTTGCATTTCTTATTTTTGTCGGCGTCGTCGCGCTGAGCATTGTGGTTGCGAACGAAATTGCAGTCATTGGCCGTGAGCAGTTGAGCGGGGCGTCTATGTCGGCCTGGGCTGCGTCGGCTCGTGCTCGTCGTCAAGGCTGAGATCACATGGCGGCCGACCCGTCGCGCTCTCTTCATGTCGACGTTCGAATGGTGGTCGACCTAGGCGAACGTCACCTGGCGGTGGGCATCATCGATCAGGAGGGAAACGTCGGCGTGAGAGACCGGGTCGTAACCCCGTCACGAGACCGGCTTACTGCGCTGACAAGGCTCGTCCAGCGGGTACTGGCTGCGACTCCGGCCGAGCAGAACCCAATCCTTTGCGCAGCCACCGGACCCGGCCCCGTTGATGAAGAACTCGGCTGCTTTGCACCGATCGGCGACAACGATTGGAGTGGATTACCCATTCGCGACTCGATCACAGAGGTGGTCGGCTGCCCAACAATTCTGGAAAGCACGGGACGCGCATACGCCCTCGCATCTTCTGAGGGTTCGTCGGTAATTGGGCTGCACCTCGGTGATGACGTCGATGGTGGTGTCGTCGTGGGAGGTCGGCTCTTGCAGGGCGAGCGGGGATCAGCGGGAGCGTTTGCTCATCTTGCAGTCGATGTCGAAGGTAGGCCATGTCTTTGCGGAAAGTCGGGATGCCTCGATTCGTATGCCAGCGTGCGCGGCATCGAAGCAACGACCGGCAGAGGGCTTGTTTCAACCCCGAGCTCACTCATCACTCAGTCAGGGATGATGGTTGCAAGGGCATGTGCGTCGCTCGCTGCGATGCTGGACATTCAACGCATTCGAATTGGAGGCGTTGTGGTTGAAGCATTTCGCGAGACGTTTATTGAGTCGATTCGAGACGAGCTTGGCGAACGAACACGCCTCACCCACCTCAAGCAACTAGATATCGGTGTTGCCCAGCTTCATGTTCTCGCCGGTGCATCTGCAGTCGCCTTGGCGGCAGAGTCATCGCGTCTCGATACTGCCTGAGGATTTCGAGCGCTCCACTACTTTCGAGGCATCGTCACTCGCTACGCTTTGAGCATGCTCCCTGTGTATGACGTAGATGCTGACGCCTATCGAGGGAAGGTGAAGTCCTTCCTTGCTGACAAATTGCCGAGCGGTTTCACCGGCATCGGATCGTTAGAGGGCGACGAGATCATCGAGTTTGTTTCGGAATGGCGACAGACTCTCTTTGAGTCGGGTTACCTTGCTCCTGGTTGGCCACAGAAGTACGGCGGAGCGGGACTGTCGGCACTCGAGCAAGTGATCCTCGCCGAGGAGTTTGCGATCGCTGGTGTTCCCACCGGAGGGCCTAATGACGTGTTTGGCATTCAGATGCTTGGCAACACGTTGCTTCTCATGGGCAGTGAGGAGCAGCGAGAGTATTACCTGCCGAGGGTTCTCTCTGGTGAAGACACATGGTGTCAGGGCTATTCCGAGCCGAACGCCGGCTCCGACCTCGGCAATGTCGGATTGAAAGCTCAACTTGACGGTGACCAGTGGGTCTTGAATGGACAGAAGATCTGGACCTCATCAGGACATCTCGCTGATCACATCTTCACCCTCGCTCGTACCGACCCGGATGCTCCGAAGCACAAGGGAATTTCTTTCTTGCTTGTCGATATGCGTCAGCCAGGCGTCGAAGTTCGGCCAATCAAAATGATCAACGGCGACTCAGAGTTCAACGAGGTCTTTTACACCGATGCTCTCTGTCCGAAAGACAATGTTGTCGGTGGTGTGAACAACGGATGGGCCGTTGCAATGACATTGCTTGGGTTCGAACGAGGCGAGGCTGCGGCGACAATGCCGATCCGCTTCCAAGCGGAAATTGACCGTTTGTTGGTGCTCGCAGCAGAACGAGGACTGACAAAAGACCCTGTTATAAGGCAGGAGCTCATGAAGGCCTACGCCAAAGTGCAGATCATGCGGTATAGCGGCATGCGCGTGCTCACCCAGTTCTTGAAGGGGCATCACCCTGGTCCAGATGGCGCCATCTCCAAGTTGTACTGGAGCGAATACCATCTCACGGTCACTGAACTCGCGACGAAGATTCTCGGTGCAGATGCGATGGTCCCATCTGGCCGACCTCCATCATCTTCGTTTGGAGCAGATGATGCCGGGGCGCCAAATTCCTCGGCATCGTGGAGCAACACCTTCCTGTCGGCCCGAGCCGGCACGATTTACGCCGGCTCCTCACAGGTGCAACGAAACATCATTGGTGAAATGGTGCTCGGATTGCCAAAGGAGCCCCGTCCGGCGTGAAACGACTGATTGCGAGATCAAAATTTGTTCTCGCCGTTGTCATCGCTGTTTCCCGTCGCCCTCGTTTGTGGGTCACGGCTTTTCGCCAGATTGCGTTGCTTGCGCCAAAGGGGTGGCTCACTCGAACTCCGTTTCTACCTGTGCCGGCCGCTGACTATCTCGCGTTTCGAACCCTGACCCAGTACGGATCAGATGATCACCCTCCAACAAGTCGCGATGTGGTGGAATACCTCATGTGGTGTGGCGAGATGCGCCGGCTAGCGCAGCAATGATGTTCGAGAGCTTTAGGGTTTAAGCGATGAGAAATGTGCTCGTACTTAACGCAAGTTTCGAGCCGCTAAGTGTGGTTTCCGCCCGAAGGGCGACATGCCTTGTTCTTGCTGATAAGGCCGAGATTATTGAGTCGAGTGACGAACTCGTGCGTTCGCCCTCCTTCGCAATGAACGTCCCTCTCGTCGTCAGGTTGCGATACATGGTGAAAGCCCCTCGACAACGACGGGCCGTGCTGTCTCGCCGAGCGGTTTTTGCTCGAGACGACTACCAGTGCCAGTACTGCGGGGCCCATGCTGACTCGATCGATCACATTATGCCGCGCTCCCGTGGGGGCCATCACAGTTGGGAAAACCTCGTCGCTGCCTGCAAACCCTGCAACCTTTCAAAACGTGATCGAACTCCAGAAGAGGCAGGGATGGTGCTTCTGCGTCCATCGGTCGCACCGAAGTCCCCGGCGTGGGTAGTGATCGGTGTATCGCGAATGCCTTCTGCCTGGCGTGCGTACCTTCCGGTCGCAAGTTGAACACTGAATCTCTCAGCCGCACGGCAACCGCTGAAGAGTTGCATGCGGTGACGCCGATTCGTCGTGATGGGGTTCGCCTGGTGCGGTGCATTCCAGAATCGACGGCGCTGGTGCTCGGGTCTCGGCAGTCAGAACACCTCATTGACCTCGAACGTGCAGCGCAGCGAAACATTGAGGTGGTTCGTCGCCGATCAGGTGGGGGAATAGTTCTCGTTGACCCTCATCGATCGTTGTGGATTGATATCGAGATTGGTGGTGACGACCCTCGGTATGTTGCTGAGCCCCTCGGAATGATGGAGCAGGTCGGCCGTTGGTGGCTCGCCGCCCTTACATCTCTCGACTGCGCTCTTCCTCGCATACGGCAGTTCGTTGGCCAGACGGGTAGCGATGCGAATGGCGAACTTGTTTGTTTTGCTGGGAGTTCCCATGGCGAACTCATGGTGGAGCAGTCAAAGCTTGTAGGTCTGAGCCAACGAAGAACGAGCGATGGTGCTCGGGTTCAGGGCCAGTTGCATTTTATTGATCCGACAGATGAGATTCTTGCTCTCCTTGTTGAGGAAGCCCCGGGACTGCTTCGAAGGCCTGCGATTGTTGATGAGCAGGTTCGAGATGTGCTCAACGACAGATTCCTTGATGCGCTGACATCGGTGGTGGGCGCTTCATTCAGCGGCCGGTAGCGGTCGTACCTCCAGCATTTTCGCTACTGCGCGCCATTGTTGACCAACTGGTTCTGCCTGCACACCCCCTTGCGTCATCCCATGTAGATGCCTTCGAGCATCACCACCGTGCCAAAGACGTTGACACTGCATTTCACGGGTTTGGTGATTATTGGCTGGAAATGGTTGATTTTGGTGCAAATAGGTGAAATACTTTTTGGGCTCACAAGAAACCGCAACTTGTGAGCCGAGGCGGAGCGGGATGAAAGGGGGGAAAGATGTTCGTCGGCGTGTACGACCGCAGCATCGACGACAATGGTCGTCTTGGCCTTCCTGCACCCTTCCGTGGTGAACTCGGTGACCGTTGTTACGCAACCCTCGATCCACAGGGATGCATCACCCTCCGGACGGTCGCCGTATTCGAAGCCGAGGCAAACGATGTCATCGATGCGGTGAAATCTGGTACCGCCACCGCAAGGCAGCGACGTTCGGTTGCGACCCAAACGGTGTCAGTTTCGGTTGACAAGCAGGGACGTCTCACCCTTGACGAAAAAGCTCGCGAGTTTGCCGGCCTCACCGGCGGCGATCAGGCGGTGATCGTTGGCAACCTCAACTCGATCGAGGTGTGGAGACGATCCCGCTACGAAACCATCGAAGCGGAAGACTTACACGCAACGAATCCTCGGGTGTGGCAGGACTGATGACGATGGCAGACGGTCAGCAGACCTCGTTCTCTCACGACCCCGTGATGAGAGACGAAATCGTTGACGTGTTTGCCGAAGTTCCTTCGGGGACGATTCTCGATGCAACCCTCGGTGGTGGCGGCCACTCCGAGGCGTTGCTGGAGGCCCGCGATGATGTCGATGTCATCGGTCTCGACCGCGACCCCGAGGCCCTGCACGCGGCGGGACAGCGCCTCGAACACTTTGGGTCGCGATTTCGCACGACCATGCGTCGATTTGATGACATCGATGAAGCCCTTGCCGAGCATGGGGTCGAGGCACTCAGCGGAGCAATCTTCGATCTAGGCGTTTCCTCCCACCAACTCGATGAGGGCAGTCGTGGGTTCAGTTATCGAAATGACGGACCTCTCGACATGCGGATGGGCCCTGATGCGAACTGGACCGCTGACGACGTCGTGAACGGGTACGACGTTCGCCGCCTCGCCGACATCATTCGACGCTATGGCGAAGAGCGGTTCGCCTCACGCATTGCGAATGCGATCGTGGCGGCCCGTCCAATCGAAACAACGAACCAGTTAGCTGAAGTTGTTGTCGCCGCAATACCAGCACCCGCACGTCGCACCGGCGGCCATCCAGCCAAGCGCACCTTCCAAGCAATTCGCATCGAGGTCAACGGAGAGCTCGACGCGCTCCCGACTGCGATTGACAAGGCGATCGACCGCGTAGTCCCAGGTGGCAGGGTGGCAGTGCTGTCGTACCACTCAGGAGAAGACCGGATCGTCAAGCAGCGAATGATGGCGGCAACGAACCGTTGTGAATGTCCGCCAGAGCTTCCGTGCGTGTGCGGTGCGGTACAGACCGTCCGGATCGTTCGAAAGGTTGCGAAAAAGCCGTCAGCTGCAGAAATCGAACGCAACCGTCGGTCAACGTCAGCTCGGTTGCGGGTTGCGGAACGAATTGCGGAGGAGTCCTGATGGCCATCGCCCTCCGCAGACCGGCAACAAGGCCCGCACCGAACCGCCGGCCAGCTCTGAGGGTCGTTGAAGTTCGTCGCCGAACCACCCGTGTTGTTGTCTTCACCGCAACACTGGTTGCGCTCGGCCTCGGAAGCCTCGCAGTTATTCACACCCAGATCGCTTCTCGGCAGGCGGTGATCGATCAGATCGACAGACACATCGCTGAAGCAAATGATCGTTTTGACACGCTGAGAGCAGTGCGAGCAGAACTTCGGGCACCCGCTCGACTCGATCAGCGAGCACGTGAACTCGGAATGGCTCCGGCAATGGACAGCAGTTTTCTGGCCGTAGACCCGTTGGTGCTGGCGATGGCGATGGCGGCGACAAGCACCGATGGAGACGTTGTCGATGTTCCCGACTATCTCGACCCGCTCGACCAATTCCGAATGGTCAAAATCATGAATGGAATGGACTGATGAGTCGTCGTGAAGTTCCTCAGCGGTCGGTCCGACGCACTGCACCAGCGGTTCGGAAGCAATCACGTCGCTCGGCCTCGACGGCTCGATCAACCCGCTCAGGTTCAACATCGAAACAGATGAGTACTCCTCGGAGTGCTTCCCCTCAGCGCAAACTGCGAGCCATTTCCGCGAAACCCGCAACCGGGCGCTTCAAGATCGGAAACCAGCGCAGGCGAATTCAAATCATCGTCGCGTTCGTTCTCGTGATGCTCATCGTCGTAACGACAAAGGTCGTCGGCTTACAGACAGCGGGCGGCGATGCGATGCGCGCCGAAGCAACAAATCAATGGACCAGAACAACCACGGTTATTGCTGACCGAGGCACGATTTTCGATCGCAACGGTGAAGAACTCGCAGTATCGATTCCTGCAGCAACTATCAGCATCAATCCGAAACTCGTCGACAACGAGGAAGCAACGCTCAACATGCTTGCGACAATGTTGAACCTCAACGTTGAAGAACAGCAACGGCTGTACGACGAGATGGTTCGCAAAGAAAAGGGATTCGTCTACGTTCGCCGACAAATTGACGCTGACCTCGGAGACCAAATAGCGGCGTTACAGCTCTCCGGTGTGAATGTCGACGCCGAACCCACCCGTCTGCTCCCAGGTGGCGACACTGGCCGGTCAGTAATCGGTCGCACCGACATCGATGGCATCGGTATTGCAGGGCTCGAGCTTCAATACGACGACATTCTCTCTGGGCAGAACGGCAGCGTCACCCGTCAAGTAGCCCCGGGTGGACGATCGATCGCAGGCAGCGAAAACGGTATAGAGGGCGCAGTTCCGGGTGACGACCTCATCCTCACAATCGACCGGTCAATTCAGTTCACCTGCGAGCAGGCGCTTCTCGAGCGTGTTGAAAACACGAGTTCGAAAGCTGGAACCTGCATCGTGATGGACGCTCAGTCCGGCGAACTGTACGCAATGGCCTCGGTCAAACGAGACACCGAGAGCAACGAAGTGCGCATCACCTCCGGTAACCATGCAGCCGTTGATGCGTATGAGCCGGGCTCGGTTGCGAAAGTGATCACGATTGCCGCTGGTTTAGAAACTGGTGTCGTTGGCCCGAACACAGTGTTCAACGTGCCATGGCGAGCTCAATATGGCGACGACTTCCTTCGTGACTCTCATGAACACCCTGACGAAGACATGACGGTTCGACAGATTCTCGTCGACTCATCAAACATCGGCACCATCAAAGTGCAAGAGGAAGTGCAGTTACGGCGTCACTGGGATTTCATGCGAGCCTTCGGCCTCGGTGAGCGAACAGCCCTCGACTTCCCGAACGAATCGGCCGGCATCTTCAAAGAGTGGAACGACCTCCACGGATCAGAGAAGTACACCGTCTCGTACGGTCAAGGGCTTGCCAGTACACCAATTCAACTCATCTCTGCGGTGAACGCAATTGCCAATGACGGCTTGTACGTCGCTCCGAAGTTAGTGCGTGGGTTTGTTGGTGACGATGGAGATATCAGTCCAACAGTGCCATCGGCGACGCAGGAAGTCATCTCACCGAACGCGGCTGAGGTCATGCAGTCGATCATGACCGATGTTGTCTGCTCGGGTACCGCCACCCGCGCCCAGGTTTCGTCATTTAATGTTGCTGGTAAGACCGGAACCGGGCTGAAAGCGCAACCTAATGGGGGATACGAGGACGAGTTTGGCGTGCGATCGTATTACGCAAGTTTCGTCGGGTTCTTCCCCGCTGAGGATCCACAGATCACCGTGCTCATCAGCATCGATGAACCCCCAGCAGGCACGATCAACCGCTTTGGTGGAACCGCAGCAGCTCCGGTCTTCGCCCGGCTTGTTCCGACAATCGCCCACGAACTAGGAATCCAGCCGCCCAACAACGGCGCGGCGTGCGCCGGGTGACGTTGTGATGCTGCAACGCGAGACGCTGGTCATTGACGACGCCGTCATCAGCGATCTTTCGCAGCGACTGAACTCAGAGGTCCGGGTATCGACAGACACGGCTCGAGTGGAGATCAGCGCGGTGATCATGGACTCGCGCCAAATTGTTGAGGGTTCGCTCTTCGCATGTGTCGTTGGCGAACACTTCGATGGACACGACTTCGCGCAAGAGGCGGTTGAGAGCGGGGCAACCGCGCTCCTTGTTGATCGCGAGTTGCCGATCGCCACCCCGCAGATCATTGTTGACGACGTTCGTTCGGCACTCGGAGAAGTAGCTGCGTTGGTCTCGGGAAGGCCCTCTGACGCAATGAAGGTGATCGGGGTGACGGGCACCAATGGGAAAACCACGGTCGCTCAAATGCTTGCTGCTGTCTTCAACGTCGATGGACAGAAGTCGGCGGTGATTGGAACTCTCGAAGGAGACATGACAACTCCAGAAGCACCAGTGCTGCAGCGGAAATTGCGTGAACTCCATGAAGACGGAGTTTCGGTGGTGGCCATGGAAGTGTCATCACATTCGCTCGTCCAGCAGCGTGTTCAGGGGACGACGTTTGCGGCTGCAGTTTTCACCAACCTTGGGCGAGATCACCTTGATCTCCACGGCACTCAAGAGGAATATTTCAGAGCGAAATCACTGCTGTTTACTTCTCATGGTGTGAAGCAAATGATCATTAATGACGATGATGTCCACGGACGTCTGCTGGGTGATCTTTCCTCTGACATTGGTGATGTGTATCGCTTCTCAATGTCTGATATCAAGAATCCTCAGATGGCTCTGAGCGGGTCTGCATTCGTTCTCGACGGAAGTTCATTCCATGTTCATCTTCCGGGCCGCCACAACGTTGAAAACGCTCTCGCGGTGATTGCGTGTGCACGTGCCGTTGGCGTAACCGACGACGTCATCGCCGATGGGCTCGAGTCTCTGCAGACGGTTCCCGGCCGAATGGAATTGATCACTCATGACGAGTTCGATGCAGTAGTCGACTTCGCTCACACCCCAGAGGCCCTTGAAGCGCTTCTTCGCACATGCCGTGAAATCGCTCCATCGCGCCGATTGGTCGTCGTGTTCGGTTGTGGGGGAGGGCGGGACCGTCTCAAGCGTCCTGACATGGCAGCGGTTGCCGGGAAGTGTGCCGATGCGGTCATTGTGACGTCAGATAATCCGCGCAACGAAGATCCCGATGAGATCATTGCTGAGATTTGTCATGGCTTCTCTGAGGCGACTACGGCAGAGTGGAGCGCAGAGGTTGATCGAGCGGCGGCAATTCGCCAGGCGATTGTGGATGCCAAGGCTGGCGACATTGTGATCGTTGCTGGCAAGGGGCACGAGCGCTACCAAGAATTCGCATCAGGAAAAGTTGAATTTGATGATGTTGCCCACATTCGAGCAGCGATGGAGGCACGCCGATGATCGCCATCATGCTCGCGGGGGCTGTCGCTGCGTTGTGTTCTCTACTTGGCACACGCTTTCTTATCAAGTGGTTCTCCGCTCGTGGCCAAGGGCAGCCAATTCTCGGTAAGGAAGATCTCGGACCCGAGCACCACATGGGCAAACAAGGAACACCAACGATGGGTGGTCTCGCCATCGTTGCCTCTGCGCTCATCGGGTGGCTTGTTGCCCACATGAGAGACATCGCATTTTCTGACCAGGCAATGATCGTCTGGGTCGGCATTCTCGGCATGTCATTTATGGGTTTCCTCGACGATTGGATCAAAGTCAGGAAACGTCACAACCGAGGCATCTTCTGGAAGCAGAAGAACTACATCACGATGTTGATGAGTTTCGGAATCGCATGGTGGCTTGTTGCAGCGACCGGGATTGAAGAGTCAATTTCCATCACCCGAGCGGGTGACCTCGGGCTTGAAGTACCGCAAGTGGTGTGGGTCCTCTGGGCAGGACTCATCATTTGGGCAACAACGAATGCGGTCAATGTGACCGACGGGCTCGATGGCCTCGCCGGCGGATCGGCCCTCATGGGTTTTGGCGCATTCATGATTATTTCCTACTGGACATTTCGAAACCCAGAGATCTACTCAGTCGTCAACCCCCTCGATATGGGTGTGCTGGCTGCATCATTCGCGGGAGCATGCCTTGGCTTCCTGTGGTGGAACGCAGCTCCGGCCCGCATCTTCATGGGCGATGTCGGAGCGCTTGCCATTGGAGCGGCATTGGCCTCTCTTGCCCTCACGTTGAACACTCATCTGTTGCTCATCTTGATCTGCGGAATCAACGTTGTCGAAGCAGGATCGGTCGCAATTCAGATGGGCGTGTTCAAACTGTCGGGTCGAAAGCGCCGCTTGTTCAAGATGTCACCGATTCATCACCACTTCGAGCTCAGTGGTTGGCCAGAGACAACGGTGATCATTCGTTTCTGGCTGCTATCAGGTGTACTGGTGGCGCTTGCCCTTGCGATCTTCATCGGTGACTTCACTGCGGTGGTAGGTGACTGAAATGCGATCACTAGTGCATGGCTTTGCGATTGCGGGTGAGTCAACTGCAGTGGCCCTGCGGCGATATGGCCACGAGGTCACCGTTACCGACGATGCCATCGATTCGGCAAAAGAGCGTCGTGCTGTTAACGCGGGTTTCTCGCTCGGCTCCCTGCCTGACGGTGACGCGCTCGATGCATTCGTTCGCCAATTTGACCTCATCGTTCCCGCCCCCGGTGTGCCGGAGCATCACCGCCTCATCGAATGCGCACAGCGAGAGGAAGTGACCATTTCGAGCGAGATCGAAATCGCATACGCATCGGAGCAGCAACGTGACGGAGGGCCCCGACGGATCCTTGCGGTGACAGGCACCGACGGCAAGACCACGACCTGTGAACTCGCCGTTGCCATGTTGCGAGCAGGTGGCGTTCGTTCGCTCGCCGTCGGCAACACAGATGTGCCCTTCATCGAAGCTCTCGAGCAACCTCTCGATGCGTATGTCGTCGAATGCACCAGTTTCCGGCTCGCATGGTCAGACAAGTTTCGAGCTGATGCGGCGGTGTGGTTGAACCTCGCCCCTGATCACCTCAACTGGCACAGAGATATGTCGTCGTATGAGGCTGCAAAAGCAAAAATTTTTGCTCAACAGCATCGGTCAGATATCGCAATCGGTGGCTCTCATGACCCGATTGTGATGACGCATCTCCAAGCCGCGCCGAGTCGCCAGATCACTTTTGGATTTGAAGGTGATTATCACTTCAGTAATGGCGTGTTGATGTCGCCAAGAGGCCCGATCATTTCCGCTTCAGAGATGACGCGATCGCTTCCTCACGACATCACTAATGCTCTGGCTGCTGCGGCGCTGGTGATGGAGAGCGGCCTCGTCGGAGCGGAATCGGTTGCCGCAGCGCTCCGTGATTTTGAAGCTCCGGTACACCGCCTGCAATTCGTCGCCGAAGTGAGCGGCGTTCGTTGGTTTAACGATTCAAAAGCAACAACGCCACACGCTGCGTCGGCGGCTATCCGGGCATTTCCGACATCGGTCCTCATTGCCGGTGGGCGTAACAAAGATCTTGACCTCACGCCGATGGCTGTTGCAGGGGGATCGCTTCGCGGCGTCGTCGCCATTGGCGAAGCAGCCCCCGAAATTTCCGACGTTTTCAGCGGGATGGTTGAGGTCGTGACCGCAGGTTCGATGGAGACTGCAGTCGACCTTGCCGCTCGTCTCGCAGACGGACATGGAGACGTCGTGCTCTCACCTGGCTGCGCAAGTTTCGACTGGTATCCATCGGGAGGGTATCCGGCACGAGGTGATCACTACATCCGTCTCGTTAAAGAACGCATGAACCAAGAGGTTTCTGAACTGTCTGGAGGGGCAACGTGACTATCGCAATCAAGCACGGAGGAAACATTGACGATCGTCGTAAGCAAGCCCTTGCGGCTGCGAAACGTAAACGCGAGAGCGGTGCCGGAGGCAAGCGTCATGAGCGTCACGATCGGCTTTCGATTCGTGAGGCCCTGCAGCGCGACCGAGCGGTAGAGGCCTCCCGGACCTATTTCGCCATCATCGCCGTGGTGGCAATTATGGTGCTGCTCGGCTTGGTCATGTTGCTTTCGGCATCAGGCCCACTCCGTGCCGCAGGTGATGGATCTCCATATTCCATGGTGATCAGACAGTCGATTTTCGCAATCGCCGGACTCGGGCTTATGGCAGTTGTTATCCGTGTTCGCTACCAGCTCTTCCGTCGCCTCATTTCTCTCATCTGGGCTGTCGGCATCTGCATGATGGCGCTTCCGTTTGTTCCTGGTTGGAGCCATGAGGTCAACGACGCAAACTCGTGGGTCTCGGTTGGAGGCATGACCTTCCAGCCGTCAGAGGTCTTTAAGTTGTCTGTCATCCTCGGTGTTGCTGACATTCTCACCCGACGAAAAGATGTCTTGAACGACTGGCGGCGCACGATTGTGCCGATTGGGGCGGTGACGGGGGTCGCCTTCGTGTTCAGCCTTATTCAAGGCGACTTTGGTTCTGCTGTTGTGTTGGTGCTCATCGTGATGGCCATGTCATTCATTGCCGGAATTCCATGGATGCACATCGGAACGGTGGTCGGTGTCGGAGGGTTTATCGGTGCGATCATGGTGTTCGCATCGCCACGCCGATTCGGCCGCATTACTGCATTCTTTGACATCGAAGGCAACAAGGAGCATTACGCCTATCAGGTGTGGCAGGGAATGTTGAGTATTGCCAACGGCGGCCTTACCGGTTCAGGAATCGGGGGGAGCCGTTCAAAACTTGGTTACTTGCCGCTCGCGCACAGCGACTTCATTTTTGCGATCATCGCAGACGAACTCGGCCTTCTCGGTGTCATCACCGTGCTCGGTGGTTTCACCTTGCTCACCATTCTCGGGATGCAAACGGCACTTCGGGCGCCAGATCGCTTTGGCATGCTCGTCGCTGCCGGGGTGACATCGTGGATCGCAATTCAGGCGATTATCAACGTCGGTGGAGTTGCAGGAGTTCTGCCGGTTACCGGTCTCACGCTTCCATTCTTCTCTCATGGCGGAACCTCTCTGCTGTCCTGTCTCGTAGGAATTGGCCTGCTCCTCAACATCTCGCGCCGACCCGTAAAGTCGTAGGTGTGATGAGCGCTCAGTCGGCCACCGCAGGAATCGTGGTTGCCGGTGGTGGAACGGCAGGTCACGTGTTTCCTGCAATCGCAGTGATGCAAGGGCTCGTCGATGCTGGTGTTGATCGCTCGCGTCTGCATTACATGGGCGCAAAGCGTGGTGTTGAAACGTCGCTTATTCCTCAAAGCGGGTTCGAAGGAACCTTTGTTTCGGTGACCGGGATCAGTCGGAAACTGTCGCCTCGAACCCTGAAATTTGTGACTCAGCAGTTTCTGGCAACGATGCGGTCGTTGACGCTGTTTCGACGTTGGAACGTGAGAGCAGTCGTCTCGGTAGGTGGGTATGCCAGCTTGCCGGCGGTGATTGCCGCGGTCGTCGCACGTCGACCGATCATTGTGGTGAGCTACGACCGGACCCCTGGCCGGGCGAGCCGGTTAGCAGCTCGCTGGTCAACCGTCACCTTGGTGGCGTTCGAGGAGTCCCCGCTTCGAAGGGCTGTGGTCGCTGGTGCCCCGCTGAGGCGCTCGATACTTTCGGTTGATCGATCAGTTGATGCCGATGAGGCACGCCAGCAACTTGGGGTGCCTGATGGCCGAATGCTTGTTGTGGTGATGGGCGGTTCGCTCGGCTCAGGGATACTCAATGATGCGGTCCATGAATTTCTCGAAACCCATTCCTCCCGGGATGACCTCGCTGTTCTGCACATCGCTGGCAAACAACGGGTGAGCGGGCCGAGTGAACGAGATGGCGACCGGTCGGTCTGGTATCAGCGCAGGGAGTTTGTTGCACAAGCAGAAGATTTATACGCCGCCGCAGACGTGTTCGTTGGTCGAGGTGGGGCGAGCACTGTCCATGAGGTGGCAGCAACTGGTACGCCGGCGGTTCTTGTTCCGTGGTCGGGGGCGTCAGAAGATCATCAAGTGGCGAACGTCCGCTGGCTATCTGATTCTGGAGGAGCCATTCTCGTTCCCGATAAGGACGTGGCCGCGGTGGTCGCCGCGCTCTCGGCGTTACTCGATGATGAAGAACAACGATCTGCGGTCGGATCTCGTGCAAGAGAGATAGGCGAGGTGCACCACAGTGGTGAAATTTCCCGACAGATTCTCGATGCCATTAGGTGATGGGCGGCGGTGGTGCCCTCTTCGACAGGTCTGGGCGTCGTAGCCTGACGACGTGTCAATGTTGAGTAGTCCTGACCCGCTTGCCGAGGTGTTTCCCCGTCAAGCGGTTGCGTGGGAACTCGATCAGCCTCGACGGGTGCATCTCGTTGGTGTTGGTGGTCCGGGAATGAGTGCGATCGCGATCGCACTTGCAGAGATGGGTCATACGGTCTCGGGAAGCGATATTCGAGAACGACAGTTGCTTGATCGTTTGCGCGCAAGCGGTGTCACGGTGCACATTGGCCACGATCGGCGTTATGTGCATGACGCTGACGTCGTGACATATTCGACGGCAATTCCTGCCGATATCAATGAACTCGACGAGGCCCGTAAGCGAGGTATCCCAACCGTGCATCGCTCGGAAGTTCTTGGAGCGATCTGTCGCCGAACGAATGCGTACGGTGTGGCCGGCACACACGGCAAGACGACGTCATCATCGATGTTGATGCTGATGCTTGCGGCTGCAGGCCGCGAACCAGGCTTCGTTATTGGGGGAGATGTAGCCGATGTTGGCACCGGTGCAAGGTGGTCAGACTCTGGAACGTTTGTTGTTGAGGCAGATGAAAGCGATGGAACCCACCTGCGGCTTCCCCTTGCAGGCACCGTGCTCACGAACGTGGATGTCGATCATCTCGACAATTACGGCACCTTTGATGCTGTTATCGAAGGTTTTGAGCGTTATATCGATGCGGTTGAGGGTCCTGTCGTCGTTGGGGTGGACTGTGTTGTTGCTCGACGACTGATTGGCGGCCGAAATGTCGTGACCTTTGGGACGGCCGAAGACGCCTCCTACCGGGCAGTACACATTGAACCTCAGCGGAACGGTAATCGCTTTTCCGTGGTGCGTGACGGAGAGACCATCGCCGATGCCGACCTTCCCATGCGGGGCCGTCACAACGTGCTCAATGCGTTGGGCGCTCTTGCTCTTGCTGTTGAACTCGGCGTTGAGCCTTCGGTCGCGGCCGAAGCGTTGGAAACATTTGGCGGAGTTGCCCGGCGATTTGATGTTCGTGGCGTCACCGATGGAGCCACGCTCGTCGATGATTACGCCCACCTTCCAGCCGAGATTGAGGCAGTGCTCGCTTCGACTCGGGAATCGACATCTGATTGGTCGAGGGTTGTTGCGGTATTTCAACCGAATCGTTTCAACCGAATGTCGGAGATTTCAGATCAGTACGCTTCGAGTTTTTCCGATGCGGATCTCATCGTGATCACCGACATTTACTCCTCGGGAACGCAACCGATACCGGGAGTCACCGGAAAACTTGTCGTAAATGCCATCTTGGAGGCGCATCCTCAATTGCGAGTGGTGTGGATGCCGAAAAGAGAATCACTCGTCAAGTTTCTTGCAGGCGAATTGCGGCCTGGTGATCTCTGCCTGTCGATGGGTTGTGGTGATATCGCAACATTGCCGGATGAGCTTCTGATGGCACGAGGCAACCGAGAGCAAGGCATTGCTCAGTGAGCGCAAGCGAGTGGCACGCCGACGACATCGTCAACACCGTCAGCGCAGAATCTTCAGATCTTGCAGAAAAAATCGAATGTGATGCACCCTTCGGGCGTCACACGACCTACCGAGTAGGCGGCTACGCAACTTGCGCAGTTGAAGTGAGCTCTGTTGCCGAGTTACTCATGATTGGGAACGCTGCAACGTCGCGTGGCGCACCCCTCGCTGTGCTCGGTAGAGGGTCGAACACTTTGGTGTCTGATTTGGGTTGGCATGGTGTTGTTATCACCCTCGGGCCATTTTCAGATTGGATCAAAGCCGATACCGCTGGCCTTAAAACCGGAGAGGATCTCATCATCGAGGTTGGTGGGGCGGTTGCGATGCCCGTGCTCTCAAGGAGGATGGCCTCAATAGGAGTGACGGGGCTCGAGTGGATGGTCGGTGTGCCTGGGTCTATCGGTGGAGCCGTTCGAATGAATGCTGGAGGACATGGTGCTGAGCTTTCAGATGCCATCGTTGACGCCGACATCGTTGATCTCCGCCGAGGTGAGCAAGAACGTTGGCGCCTCGACCGATTAGAGCTTGACTTTCGGTCGTCGGCTCTTAGCAACCACCATGTGGTCCTCTCAGCGCGATTTAGAGGTTCGATGAGCGACCCTGATCTCGTCTCAACGCGGGTTGAGGACATCGTTCGATGGCGGAGGGAGCATCAACCTGGTGGACAAAACTGCGGATCAGTCTTCGTGAACCCGGTGCCAGGAGAGGTGAGCGCAGGCGCGCTCATCGATGGACTCGGGCTTCGAGGTTTTCGTATCGGATCTGCAGAGGTGTCGACGAAGCACGCGAATTTCATCCAAGCCGATAGCGACGGGCAAGCCGATGACGTGTGCGCAGTGATGAAGAGTGTTCGCCGACAAGTGTTCGACGCCACCGGGTATGACCTGAGGTCAGAAGTTCGACTCTTTGGTTTTGATGATGTTGCAGCCGGTGGTCATGTGGGTGACACGGTCTGACGGTATGTGATCGCTAGCGTCAACGACGATGGTCTCCAAAGATGAGCGTTCGGGTCGGTCGATAGACCCAGGCTTTCGACGCAAGATCTCCATCTCTGATGACGGGCCACCAGACTCGGTATACGTCGACGGCGACCTCACTGGAAAGGGTGGATCTCGCCGCAAAGTGCTCATCTTCGACGAAGATGAACGCCGCAGGCCGGCAGCAAACCCTGCTCCTCGTCGGTCGATGGACGGGCGAGTTCGGGCTCGTCGAGCAGCGGTGCGCCGAGCGCTTGGCCGGCGACGGCTCGTTCGTGCCATTGGGGCGCTTGTCGTGCTCGTCCTCGCAATTGCAGTTCTTGCCGTGCTGGGGTCTTCATGGTTTGGGGTGCGTTCAGGGGATGTTCGGGTTACCGGAAACGTCTACACAAACCCGGTGCAACTCGATGCCATCATTGACGAAGTGCTGGGTACGCCGGTTGTTCTCGTTGACACCGATGCGATTGAGGAGCAAATCGACGCAATTGCCTGGGTTGCTGAGTCTTCGGTTCGCACCGATTGGCCATTCGGGTTGGTCATCGATATACGAGAGCGTGAGCCAGTGTTGTCTATTCCCGGACCCGATGGCCTCTTCCGCGTACTCGATGCAGACGGTCGTGTGCTTGATGTCATCGATGGGTGGCCATTTGAATATTTGCTCCTCACCTCAGATGACACCTCAAACCTCGGGGTAGGTGAATTCGCCCCACCCGGCCCGACGGGAGCGGCAGCGCTCGGTGCGGTTCTCACCGCTGGTATCCGCGATCGTGTGAGTCTCATCGAGGTCGATGCGGCCGGCACCGACCTTCGTGTCACCCTCGACGACGGCACGCTCATCAAATTCGGAGCTGCGCGTGAGCTCTTTCCGAAGTTAGTTCGCCTTGAAACGGTCTTGTCGGCTGGGGAATTGCTTCCAGGAGCAACGGTCGACGTTTCAACCGACGAAGTCATTCTTGGTGAGTGATTCGTGAATGGAGGGGTGCCTCTGCGGTAACATCACCGTGTTGCTGAGACCTACGACAAAACTCGTATGACCTCAGGCTGGCAGAAAATCTGATGATGAAACGTGAACCTCGACTCGCTTGCTCGCCGCCCACTGTGGCTGTGCTACACAGGGCAAGTAGCAGGGGTTGTTCAGAGAGGAACGTGTAATGGCTGGCTCACCGCAGAACTATCTCGCAGTGATCAAGGTGATTGGTGTTGGCGGCGGTGGCGTCAACGCAGTTAACCGTATGATCGACGCCGGTCTTCGAGGCGTCGAATTTATTGCTGTGAACACCGATGCTCAGGCGCTGCTGATGAGCGATGCCGATATCAAACTCGATATCGGCCGTGAGCTCACTCGAGGATTGGGTGCAGGCAGCGATCCAGATGTCGGTCGCAGCGCGGCCGAGGCGCACGAATCTGAAATTACTGAGCTCGTGAAGGGCGCCGACATGGTGTTCATCACTGCGGGTGAAGGGGGTGGCACCGGCACAGGCGCAGCACCTGTCATTGCAGAAATTGCTCGAAATGTCGGAGCGCTGACCATCGGCGTTGTGACGCGGCCGTTCGCCTTCGAAGGGCGTCGCCGTGCGGTGCAGGCCGAGTCAGGCATTCAGCGGTTGAAAGAAAAAGTTGACACGTTGATCGTTATTCCAAACGACCGTCTCCTGTCGGTGGCAAATGAAAAGACGAGCGTGCTGAGTGCGTTCAAGATGGCAGATGACGTCTTACTCGACGGAGTCTCGGGTATCACCAACCTTTTGACGATTCCTGGCCTTATCAACACCGACTTCGCCGATGTTCGCATGGTGCTGTCAGAGGCTGGCTCTGCCCTCATGGGTATTGGCCAAGCAGGCGGTGACGAGCGTGCGGTAGCCGCAGCGAAAGCGGCGATCTCGAGTCCACTGCTCGAATCGGCTATCGATGGCGCACGCGGTGTGCTTCTCAATATCACCGGGCCGTCCAGCATGGGTCTCTTTGAAATGAATGCAGCTGCGGAGATCATCCATGCGGTTGCGCACCCCGACGTCAACCTCATTTTCGGAACGGTCATCGATGATGAGATGGGTGACGAGGTAAAGATCACCGTGGTTGCTGCCGGTTTCGATCGTGTTGATTCGATCTCTGGAGTCGAAAGTGCCCCGACATCTGGCGCATCACGCCTCTCAGAGTTGTTTACCGATGACGAGTCTGAAGACGAAGAAGACGACGGCTTCGACGTGCCGTCGTTCTTGAAGTAAACCCACTCAGAGTCCGTTGTATGGACCTTTCGGTGTCGGCGATTCGAGAGCGGATTGCTGCCGTTTCCCAGCAGATCGCATCAGCGACATCGCGTCCGATTGATCTTGTCGTCGTCACAAAAACTCACCCGCAAGAGGTGGTGCTTGCCGTGGCCGAGGCGGGCGCTCAATTCGTTGGAGAAAATTACGCTCAAGAAGTCCGTGACAAAGCCTCAGCAATTGAGGCTGTGAGAGCCAGTGGGGTCAGCGTTCAGTTCATCGGGCAACTGCAGACGAACAAAGTTCGGATGATCGCAGGCCTTGTCGACTGTGTAGCGAGCGTTGACAGAGCGTCGCTCATTGACGAAATCTCAAAACGTATGCCTTCGACGCGGATACACCTGCAGGTCAACGCCACCGGCGAAACGTCAAAGGGGGGATGCCTGCCCGACGCTCTACCAGAACTGATCACCCGTGCGCTTGACCAAGGACTCCATGTTGAGGGTCTTATGGCTGTCGGGCCAACCTCAGCCCGAGAAGATGAGACCCGGGCGGCGTTCCGGTGTGTCGACGAGCTCGCATCTGAACATGGCCTTCAGATCAGAAATTACGGAATGTCGGGCGACCTCAACATTGCGATCGAACAAGGCTCCACGATGATTCGTCTTGGAAGTGCAATTCTGGGCAACAGAAACTAGTGAGACCCTCCGCGACGGCAACGTTTCGGTGAGTTAGCCTGTGGAACTGAGGAGGAAATCGGTATGTCTCTGTGGAAGCGCACAATGGACTACTTGGGTCTTGGTCCCGACGAAGCCTATTACGACGACGAATTCGACGAAGAGTACGAACCTCGTCAACGTCGTGGTGAAGTCGCTTCTCGGCCTGGGCCATCTGCCGATGACGATATCGAGCAGCCCGACAACACAGGTAGCGGTCGACCGGTGTTCCCGAGCCGTGACTTTGATGCCTCTCCTTCGCGACGTCAGTCATCGAGCGATGACTCCGGGGTGATGGTGCGCTCCCAGAAAGCGTCAAGAGCGGGATCTGGCGAACCTCAAGCGATTCGCCCTGCCCGATTTGATCAGGCTCAAGAGGTCGCCGACACGCTGAAGCGGGGACAGCCGGTCATCATGAATCTCGATGCATGTGAACGCGATGTTGCGCGTCGGTTGATCGACTTCGCAAGTGGGTTGTGTTATGCGCTTGACGGATCGATGGAGAAAGTCGCAAATGGCGTCTACCTGTTGAGACCAACAGGCGGACCTCACGCAGACGGCTGAACTGGCGGCCGTACGGCATACCGGCTCCCTCGGTAGCATTACCAAGGCCAATTCACTCTCACTGGACGTCGTATGTACCCCCCTGTCTCCTCGCAACCTAATCTGCCTGCTCTGGAAAATGAGGTGCTTGCCCGGTGGGCTCGTGAGCACTCATTCCAGCAGTCAATCGACATGCGAGATGCCGGTACCGACGGGTCAAATGAATTTGTCTTCTATGACGGCCCACCTTTTGCGAATGGGTTACCGCATTATGGTCATTTGCTCACCGGATACGTCAAAGACGCAATTCCGCGCTACCAGACGATGCGAGGCCGTCGAGTTGAGCGTCGATTCGGTTGGGATTGTCATGGCTTACCGGCCGAGGTCCAAGCCGAGAAAGAGCTCGGCATATCTGGCCACCCTGAAATCAGCGCGTTCGGAGTTGACAAATTCAACGATGCCTGTCGTTCAAGTGTGCTGCAGTTCACCGAAGAATGGCGTGATTACGTCACCCGTCAAGCTCGCTGGGTTGATTTTGACAATGATTACAAGACGCTTGATCTCGACTACATGGAAAGTGTCATGTGGGCGTTCAAGACACTGTGGGACAAGGGCCTGATCTACGAGGGGTTCCGTGTTCTCGCGTATTGCTGGCGATGCGAGACACCGCTGTCGAACACGGAGACCCGCATGGACGACGTTTACCGAGATCGTCAAGACCCTGCGGTGACCGTCTGGTTCCAGTTGGAAACAGGGGAGCGCATCCTTGCGTGGACGACGACGCCATGGACACTTCCATCAAACCTCGCCCTCGCAGTCGGCCCAGACATTGACTACGCAGTTCTTGAAGCCGAAGGTGAGCGTTGGATCATTGCCGAATCTCGACTCGGTGCCTACGAGGCACAACTAGGCGAGGCAGTGCAGGTGGGGTCATTGAAGGGGTCTGATCTGGTCGGCCGTCGTTACTCGCCTCTATTCGATTACTTCGAGGAAATGCCGAACGCGTTTCAGGTGTTGTCGGCTGATTTTGTCTCAACGGAAGACGGCACAGGAATTGTTCACATGGCACCTGGCTTCGGTGAAGAAGACCAAAACGCGTGTAACGCAGCTGGTATCGAGACGGTCTGCCCGATGGACGAACACGGTCAGTACACGGCAGAAATCTCAGACTGGGTTGGACAGCACGTGTTCGACGCAAACCCTCTCATTATCCGTTCGCTCAAAGATTCAGGCCGTCTCGTTCGACACGACTCGTACATGCACTCGTACCCGCACTGCTGGCGTTGCGCTGAGCCCCTCGTATACCGAGCGATTTCGTCGTGGTTTGTGAAGGTAACCGACGTGAAAGATCGCATGGTTGAACTCAACCAGCAGATCAACTGGGTTCCCTCGCATGTGAAAGACGGCAGTTTTGGAAAGTGGCTAGAGAATGCCCGAGATTGGTCGATCAGTCGAAACCGGTTCTGGGGTTCGCCGATCCCGGTGTGGGTGAGCGACAACCCTGAGTTCCCTCGCATCGATGTCTATGGCTCGGTCGCAGAACTTGAAGCTGATTTTGGAGTCCGAGTAGCAGATTTGCACCGGCCAGTCATCGATGAACTCGTCCGACCCAACCCCGATGATCCGTCCGGGACATCGATGATGCGTCGTGTCCCAGAGGTTCTTGACTGCTGGTTTGAATCAGGGTCGATGCCGTTCGCCCAAGTGCATTACCCGTTTGAGAATGCCGAATGGTTTGAGCATCACTACCCGGGTGACTTCATCGTTGAATACTTAGGTCAAACCAGAGGCTGGTTCTACACGATGCACGTGCTCGCAACCGCTCTCTTTGACCGCCCTGCCTTCTCAAACTGTGTCAGCCACGGCATCGTCCTCGGTGACGATGGGGCAAAAATGTCGAAGTCGCTGAAGAACTACCCAGACCCAAATCAGATGTTCGAGGTCTACGGCTCAGACGCGATGCGCTGGTATCTGCTGTCATCGCCGATCCTGAGAGGATCAGATTTCTCGGTCACTGAAACCGGAATGCGTGACACTGTTCGGCAAGTGGTGTTGCCGCTATGGAACGCCTACTACTTCTTGACGCTGTATGCGGGCGCAGCGGGAACCACCGGCTCGTTCCGAACCGATCAAGAGGACGTTCTCGACCGATACCTGCTTGGTGAACTCGCCGAGTTAATCGATGCCGTGACCGCGTCGATGGATGCTTACGACCTCTATGGGGCCTGCGAGCAGGTGCAGGGGTTTCTCGACACATTGACCAACTGGTTCATTCGCCGCAGCCGAGACCGGTTCTGGGAGGGCGACCAAGATGCAATCGATACGTTGCATACCGCTCTTGTTCTGTTTACGAGGGTTGCTGCACCGTTGTTGCCAATGGTGGCGGAGCAAGTTCACTCTGGGCTTACCGGTGAAGGAAGTGTTCATCATCAAGATTGGCCGTCGTCTGAAGACCTTCCACGAGATCGCGAATTAGCGATTGGGATGCGCCGTGTGCGAGATGCCTGTTCGACGCTGCTGTCGCTTCGTAAGTCAGAGGGACTGCGCGTGCGTTTGCCGCTCGCCTCGGCGACGCTTGCGACGCCCGATGTTGCTCTCGTCCAACCGCATATCGATATTTTGCGTGATGAGGTCAATGTGAAATCGGTTGACCTCACCGATCGAGTTGCCGACCACGGAACTGAGGAGTTGGTGCTGCTGCCGAAGGCGCTTGGGCCGCGTTTGGGAGGCGATACTCAGAAAGTAATCGGTGCTCATAAAGCGGGTGACTGGTCATTTGACGATGGGGTGGTCACCGTTGGCGGTATTGACCTCGTCGAAGGTGAGTTTGAGTTCCGATTAGTGTCTGATGCAGAAGGTGCTGCGGCAACTTTGCCTGGTAAGGGCGGGATCGTTGTGCTCGACACTGTGGTCACTCCTGAGTTGGAGCGTGAGGGTGTTGGTCGCGATCTTATTCGTCGAATCCAGACTGCTCGCCGAGAGGCGGAACTTGATGTGAGCGACCGCATTTCACTCACATTGGAGATTTCCGAAGTGGTTGCAGATGCGTTCACTGCTCATCAAACGATGGTTGAAAATGAAACGCTTGCAGTTGAAAGCTCGATGCAGATTGTGAGCGGCGACGAAGTAATTCATGTTGTTGCAACCGATCGCCGCTAGAAACAGGTAACTTCTGGGGCTGCTGTAAGGGAGAGAGTTATGGCTTCATCATCAAGTAAGAAAGCACCGCCGAAGAAGGCTGCGCCGGCGAAGAAAGCCCCCGCGAAGAAGGCTGCGCCAGCGAAGAAGGCTGCGCCAGCGAAGAAGGCTGCGCCAGCGAAGAAAGCCCCGGCGAAGAAGGCTGCACCAGCGAAGAAGCCTGCACCAGCGAAGAAGGCTGCACCAGCGAAGAAAGCGGTCTCGTCAGCACCTGAGCTACCGAAGGTTCGTGGTCGGACAAAAGATGGAATTGCCTACACGAAGGACTTTGATGTCAAGTTCTTGAAGTCTCAGCGAGCGCTCCTCATCGCAGAGCGAGCGCGCCTCATCGGCCAAGCCGACCAACTTGATGCAGAGGCGACAAGCCTCATCGAAGAAGCCGAGATGGGCGATGTGCAATTCGATGACGAGGGAGGAGAGGGCGACACCATGGTGGTCGAACGTGAGCGTGATCTTGCGCTGAGCGCACAGGCTCGCGAGTCGGTCGTCGAGATCGAAGAAGCACTCGCTCGCATGGAGGCCGGCACCTACGGCTACTCAGTTCTGTCGATGCAACCGATTCCTCGTCCTCGGCTTGAGGCCATCCCATGGGCTAGTGAGCTCGTCGAGGAGAAGGTTGGAGGGATTGGTCGACGATGACAAACTCGGTGCGGCGACCCGAGCTGCTTGTCGCTTGGGTCCTCGCAGCGGCCGTTACCGCAGTTGACCAACTCACGAAATCGCTGGCGGTAAGCCGCCTGTCCGACAGTTCAGTCGATGTGGTCTGGACGTTGAAGTTCCGCTTGACCTACAACACAGGTATGGCATTTGGGGCTGGCTCATCAATTGGGCCGGTGATTGCGGTCGGCGCATTCCTCATCGTCCTGGTGCTTGCCCGGTCGGTTTCGCGACAACCACGGCTCGTCTATCGAATTGCAATTGGCACCCTCGTTGGAGGTGCCACCGGCAACCTTCTCGACCGAATTTTCCGTTCACCAGGCGTGTTGAGGGGCGCCGTGGTCGACTTCATCGATTTTGGTTGGTTTCCCGTCTTTAACGTCGCAGATATAGCGATCAATTTTGGCGCCGGTCTACTGATCTTGACCGTGTTCCTCGATTCTCGGCGCAGTCGCTCCAGTGGCAGGAGTGTCACCGATGATCGTTGAGATCGTTCCGAGCGCACTGCATGGTGAACGAGTTGACCGAATCGTCGCATTCATTCTTGACGTCTCCAGGTCTGTCGCCTCTGGTCTTGTTGAGCGAGGTGCCGTGCACGTCGATGGCAGCGTCGAAACAAGTGGAAAGGTCCGTTTAGTTGAGGGTCAAGAAGTATCGGTAGATCCTTCACAGGTGCCGGGCGAAACCTTCCCAGAAGCAGACCACACGGTCGAAGTCTCCATTATCCATGTTGATGAGCATGTCATCGTCGTCGACAAGCATGCAGGGCTGGTCGTTCACCCTGGTGCGGGAAATGACTCGAAGACGCTCGTTAACGGCTTGCTCGCGGAGTTCCCTGAAATTGCTGAAGTTGGTGAACCACATCGACCGGGCATAGTGCATCGTCTTGACGCCGGCAGCACGGGTTTGCTCGTCGTTGCACGAACCCAACATGCGTACGACGAGCTTGTTCCCCAGTTTGCGGACCACTCGGCAACACGCATGTACAAGGCACTCGTGTGGGGGCACCCAACAGCGTTGCATGGTGTGATTGACGCACCAATTGGGCGATCTCGACGCGACCCGCTCAAGATGGCAGTAGTCGCCGACGGCCGTGATTCACGCACCGAGTACGAAATTGTCTCCCGCTACGTGTCTCCGGTCGATTGCGCGTTACTTGAATGTTCATTGGAAACCGGCCGAACCCATCAAATTCGAGTACATCTCTCGTCGATTGGGCACCCGCTCATTGGTGACCCGTGGTATGGCCAACGTCGTCCCACACTGGGTATGGAACGTCCGTTTCTTCACGCAGCGCGACTTGAGTTTGACCACCCAAATGGTGAGGGCCGGGTGGCTTTCTCGAGTGAACTTGCAGCAGATCTCCGAGAGATGCTGTCCGAGCTTGAGCCGATCGACGTCGAATCACTCGGAGACTGACGGCCAGGGTGCATCCCCTGATGCCATATCAACGATTGCGTCGAGGGTGTAGCCGTCGAGATGTGAGCGCATGACATCACCGGCCGCATTCCAAATAGAGAGCAGGACACACTGGCCCTCATGGTCACATGCCCCGTCGGTGTGAGGTTCGCCGAAATCTCCGAGTGTGATGGGGCCATCAACTGCCGAGAGGATCTCCGACAGGCGAATGTCGGCAGGTTTGCGAGCGAGAACGTAACCGCCTCCCACACCTCGTTTGGAACGAACAATCCCTGCGCCTTTGAGCGCAAGCAAGATTTGCTCGAGGTATGGCTGGGGGAGTGCGGTGCGCTCGGCAATGTCTCGAACTGAGGTCGGGCCGGAGTCGTCGGCCCGAAGAGCAAGGGAGAGCAATGCCCGACAGGCATAGTCACCCCTTGTTGAAACCCGCACGCCCTCATAGTAGGCGACGGCTCGGTGGTTCGTGGCCTTGCAGCACAGCGGGCAGACAATTCGAGCATCTGGTCATCGAGTTGACGTTGACGATCTGCGCTGATGGACTGTGGTGGTGAGCGATGTTCAACCTTTCTCCAGCTCTCCGATTGAGCGGAATGGTGATCCGACTCCATGTATTCCTGAGTACGGCGGTGCAAACGTCTGTGGCATCATCCCTGGGGTACTCGGTGGCGCCGACTTGCCCGATTGGATGCCTTCGGCTGTTGCCGATGCCTCTGCAGTTGTCGTCCTCGTGCTCGACGGACTCGGCTGGCGGCAGCTCGGAGAGCGCGCCGATGTTGCGCCGGTGTTGAATTCCCTCGCAGGAGGGCCGATTTCCACGGTCGCTCCGAGTACGACCGCCACTGCGCTGTCATCGATAGCAACGGGACTCACCCCGGCGGAACACGGAATTCTCGGCTATCGGATGCTCATGCGAGGAGCTGTGACGAATATGTTGCGCTGGGCAACCGATGAGGGCGTTCGTCGACATGATGTATCACCCCGCGAGCTGCAGCCGGCGAGAGCATTCTGCGGCCAGCGTGTTCCGTATGTGACGAGCCAGGAACTCATCGGGTCATCGTTTTCAGATGCGCACCTCTTCGGAGGTGTTGCGCATGGGTATCGGGCGCTGTCATCTCTGCCGGTGGTCGTTTCTGAGCTCGTCAAGAGTGGCGCGACGTTTGTGCATGCCTACTACCCGGGCGTCGACAAAATTGCTCATGAGCGAGGGTTCGGAGAGTTTTATGACGCCGAGCTCGCATCTGCCGACCGAATGGTTGACGACTTGCTCAACCGTCTACCGCGTGATGCGGTCGTGCTCGTCACTGCAGACCATGGCCAAGTGGAGGTCGGCGACCGACTTGTCTACCCGAGTGATGATGTGCTTCGAGTGGTTGAACTGCAGTCAGGGGAGGGCCGAATGCGGTGGATGCATGCCCGCCCAGGGGCGGAGGACGAACTTTTTGAGGCCGCGTGTGAGGAGTTTGGTGATTTCGCATGGGTGCGCCGTCGATCAGAGGTGATCGAAGAATGCTGGTTTGGTCCACATTTTCCTGCGCCAATGAACGGACGTCTTGGTGATGTGGTGATCGCTCCGTTCGCGCCGGTGAGCTTGTTTGAAGAAGCAGATTCAGGTCCGTTCAATCTCATCTGTCGACACGGGTCGCTCACCGAAGACGAAGTACTCGTTCCGCTGATTGCTGGTCAGGGCCGCGGGTAAACTTTGGGTGATCGTTCATCCGAATGAGCAAAGTTGGCGTTCATTGAAAGGACGGAGCCTGTATGACTGAAAGTGGCGTTGAGTATCCCGAGATTGTTTCTGACGGCGAGAAATCAGAAGACGAACTCGTTAATGCAGAAGAGTCAATCACTGAGCCTGGAAAGGTGCTTCGCATTGGTTCGATGGTGAAACAGCTGCTCGAAGAGGTTCGGCAAGCTCCACTTGACGAGGCGAGCCGCGAGCGGCTTGCCGAGATTTACGAGCGGTCAGTGATCGAGCTGTCCGAGGCACTTTCACCCGACCTTCAAGAAGAGTTGAAGATGATCGCTCTTCCATTCAACGGAGATGACATTCCTAGCGAGGCTGAACTTCGGGTCGCTCAAGCGCAACTTGTGGGTTGGCTTGAGGGTCTCTTTCACGGCATTCAGGCGGCACTATTTGCGCAGCAGGTGGCAGCAAAACAGCAGTTTGAACAGATGCGGCAGTTGCCATCGAATGGTGCGGATCCTGCTGAGCGCAATGGTACGTACCTGTAAATGTCTATGGCAATGCGCAGTAGGCGCTCTGGTACAGTCGATAGATCACACACCTGTAATTCGGGCGTGAGAAACCATTTATTGCCGACCCACTGAGACCTTCGTGCCAACTACGTGACCGATTCATTTACCCACCTCCACGTCCACACAGAATTTTCGATGCTCGATGGGGCAGCGCGGCTCGATGAACTCGTGGCGACCGCCGTTGCAGACGGTCAGCCAGCAATCGGAATTACCGATCACGGCAACATGTACGGAACGCTCGAGTTTTACAAAGAATGCCGGAATCGCGGCATCAAACCGATCATCGGCACCGAGGCTTACATGGCTCACGACAGCCGGTACGAGCGGCCGACTCGTCGAGGCCGACTCGACGATTCAGGTGGTGATACCGAGGCGGGTCAGAAGCTCTACTACCACCTGACATTGCTTGCAGAGAACCAAACCGGTTACCGCAATCTCATTCAGCTTTCAAGCCTTGCGTTTCTCGAGGGCTATTACTACAAGCCGAGAATTGACTGGGAACTCCTCGAGAGATACTCCGATGGGCTGATTGCGACGACTGGCTGCCTCGGAGGCCACGTGTTGCAGTCACTGTTGCGCGGCGATGAGTCTGGGGCTCTAGAGAAAGCGGCGCGTCTGCAGGACATTTTCGGCAAAGACAATCTCTTTATCGAATTGCAAGATCACGGTCTTGCAGACCAAAAGCGCACAAATCCTCAACTCATCGACATCGGAAAACGAATTGGTGCTCCGCTGCTCGCCACAAATGATTCTCACTACACGCATCGTGAAGATCATGCGGCTCACGACGCCTTGCTCTGCGTGCAAACCGGCTCGCTTATGAGCGACGCAAATCGATTCAGGTTTGAAGGGCACGAGCACTATTTGAAACCAGCCGCAGAAATGCGTGAACAGTTCCGGGAGGTTCCCGAGGCTTGCGACAACACGTTGTGGATCGCAGAACGAGCTGATGTCGAGATCACCTTTGGAGAGGCATTGCTGCCGAACTTCCCGCTCCCAGACGGTTTCGACGATGACCGCGCCTACCTCGAACACCTCACATGGGAAGGGGCAAAGCGGCGCTGGGGAGCAAGCTTGCCCAACAGCGTTGTTGAGCGGGTGTCGTACGAACTCGAAGTCATTGCAACGATGGGGTTCTCATCGTATTTTCTTGTGACGTGGGATCTCATTCGGCATGCCCGCGATACAGGAATTCGAGTTGGCCCTGGCCGTGGATCAGCCGCCGGTTGCGCCGTTGCATATTGCCTGTGGATCACCGATCTTGACCCGATCAAGTACGACTTGCTGTTTGAGCGGTTTTTGAACCCCTCCCGCATTTCAATGCCCGACATCGACATGGACTTCGACTCCAGATACCGAGACGAAATGATCCGCTATGCGGCTGAAAAGTACGGCCGAGATCACGTTGCGCAGATCATCACCTTCGGGACGATCAAGGCGAGGAACGCGGTTCGCGACGCAGCGCGAGTGCTCGGCTATCCGTATGCCGTCGGAGACCGCGTGGCAAAGGCGATGCCACCGCTTGTCATGGGGCGCGACACTCCGCTGAAGTACTGTTTTGAGGAGAACGAGAAATACGCGGATGGCTACAAGGCGGCGTCTGAGCTTCGGGCCATGTATGAGTCGGACGATGACGTGAAAAGTGTTGTCGATGTGGCCAAAGGTCTTGAAGGTTTGAAGCGTTCCGATGGCATTCACGCTGCTGCTGTCGTCATCACCAAAGAGCCGGTGACTGAGTATCTGCCAATTCAACGCAAACCTGAGAGTGGGAAGCCCCCCGAAGACGCACCGGTGGTCACCCAATACGAAATGCACGGGGTTGAAGATCTCGGTTTGCTGAAGATGGACTTTCTTGGTCTTCGGAACCTTGACGTGATCACCGATACACAGGCGATGATTCAATCGACGATTGACTCATCATTTGATATCGACTCGGTCCCACTTGACGATGCCGAGACCTTCGAGCTTCTCGCTAGCGGTGACACGATCGGCGTGTTCCAGCTTGAGTCGCCGCCGATGCGACAGCTACTTCGGCGGATGGCGCCGAACTCGTTTGAAGATGTCTCTGCTGTGCTCGCGCTCTACCGGCCAGGTCCGATGAGTGAGAACATGCACAACGACTACGCCGATCGAAAAAATGGTCGAAAGCCAGTCGATTTTTTCCATGAAGATGCCCGCGAGGTTCTCGACGACACCTTCGGTCTCATGATCTATCAAGAGAGCGTGATGCGCGTTGCACAGCAATTCGCTGGCTACTCGCTTGCCCAGGCTGACAACCTTCGGAAGGCGTGCGGTAAGAAGCAGCGCGATTTGATGGTGGCCGAGCGCCAAAAATTCGAAGAAGGCTGCGAAACAACTGGCTACGGCATCGCCCTCGGCAAGCAGTTGTTCGACATTATTGAAAAGTTCGCTGACTATGCATTTAACAAGAGCCACACATTCGGCTATGGGCTGATCACCTATCAGACTGCGTATTTGAAGGCGCACTACCCGGTTGAGTACTTCTCTGCGTTGCTGACAAGCGTCAAACACAATCTCGATAAAGCGGCGATCTATTTAGCTGACTGTCGTGCGAGTGGCATCAAGGTGCTTCCGCCTGACATCAACCGGTCGCTCTCTGACTTTGCTCCACTGCGGCGCGAAGATGTCCCTGACGACGTTGATCTTCCGGTGGGCTCCCCAGGGGCAATTTTGTTCGGAATGTCGGCGGTGAGAAATGTTGGTGAAGGGCTCGTCTCTCAGCTCGTTGAAGAGCGTGATGAGAACGGCTCGTATGCCACGTTCTACGAATTTGCTGAGCGAGTTCCCGAACCCGTCTTGCATAAACGAACAGTGGAGTCGCTCATCAACGGCGGGGCCTTCGACCGTCTTGAGCACCCGCGCCTCGGTTTGGTGTCAGTCCACGAGAGCATCATCGAGTCGACATTGAGTCGTCGACGCGAACGCGATCAGGGTGTGTTGAGTTTGTTTGGTGACTGGAACGGTGACGATTCGGCAGAGATCGGTCGAGTTGAACGCATTGACATCCCTGATGTTGAATACCCGAAAGCCGAGCGTCTGAAAGCCGAGAAAGAAATGCTCGGCTTGTATGTTTCTGATCATCCACTATTGGGTGTTGAGTCGGCACTTCGACGCCGAGCCGAGCACGCAATTGTCGACCTCAGTGATATGGAAGATGGATCGCACGTGAAAGTAGGCGGAATCATCACCGCCTCCGCCAGGAAGTTCACAAAAAAGGGTGACCAAATGGCTGTCTTCACCCTTGAAGATCTTGATGCCGCAGTTGAGGTCACAGTCTTTCCACGAACGCTTGCCGCATTGCAACAGTCGATTGTCGACGACCGCATTGTTGCCGTGAAAGCGCGACTTGATCGACGAGATGAAAGCCGTCTCGGTCTCATCGCAATGGAGATAGAGACCCTCACCGGGCTTGAAAGTGGTGGCTCGCGCCCTGTTCGTTTACGCCTTCCCGGAGGTATGCCTGATCGGCATGTTTTAGAGCGATTGAAAGCCATTATCGAAGAGCATCAGGGTGATACGCCTGTTGAGATCGAAGTGGCCAAAGGGCAGGTTCTCAGGCTTGGTGATGGCTTCCAAGTTGATCCCTCTCGTGCGGTTGGCGAATTGCGGGTTGCGTTCGGCCACGAGGCGGTTGCCCCCTGATTCACGCTCCCGCCTACTGGAGTTCGCATCAAAAATGGCAGAATAGAGGGAAGAAGTTTTGCTGGAGATCATGTAATGGCACTGGAAGTACTCACCAACGACGCAAGCGCGCTGACCGATGATGACCTTGCAGAGATGATTGCAATCGAAGGGGCGTTTGACTTGGCGTTCCTTGAAGGCTGCCGTGAGTCATGGGTGCTTGCCACCACCGCTCGTGACGGTGGCACCCTTCATGGATATACATTCTCTACCCTTGAGCGCATTGGGGGAACGCCATGCGTCTTGCTGGGAGTGATGAGCGTTCGTCGAAACGCAAAGCGTGACACCGTCCTAAAGGGCCTCATGAAAGAAGCGTTCCATCGTGCGCTAATGGCATTTCCAGATGAAGATGTTGTAGTCGGCGGACGTTTTGCTCTTCCTGACGCTCTGCAAGCCCTCAAAGAAGTTGACGACGTGATCCCTGCTCCCGGTTCTCGGGCGGTAGGCGAAGAACGTGCGTGGGGTCGACGTCTTGCGAAACGCTTCGGTGTTGATGGGTCATACGTGGCCGAACAGTTCATGTCGACGAAAAACCCCTCGGGCGGTTTCGTTGATTTTGAATCCGCAAAGCCTGAGAAGATTGCCGCCGGCACAAAGGGCCTCTTTGAAGGGGTTGATGCCTCATCAGGTGCAGTTCTCATCGCTTATGGCTGGACGATGGCTGAGGATCTTGCAAAGCTCGGAGCCAGATAACCCACGGTCTGTTGACGCACTGTCGGCACTGATTCGCTCTCGGGCAATGTGCCGGTCGTTTCTCCCTGACCCGGTTGCCCCAAGCATCATTCGCGAAATTGTCGACCTGGGGACGCGGGCACCAAGTGCAGGACGCTCCCAAGGCCTACACGTCGTGCAACTGACGGGTGATGAACGAGAACAGATGTGGTCGAGGTCTTTACCGGGTGATCGTCGAGAAGGGTTTGCGTTTCCAGGTCTCATTGAAGCGCCGGTGCTGCTTTTGTTGTTCGTCGACCCCGACGCGTACGTCGAGCGCTATGCAGAGTCCGATAAGGCTCACACTGGCCTTGGGAATGGCAGAGTGGAGTGGCGAACGCCATTTTGGTTCGTCGATGCGGGAATGGCGGCGATGTCCATGCTTCTCGCTGCGCAGGCCTATGAGCTGGGTGCGTTGTTCTTCGCAGTGCCTCAACCCGAAGATGACATTCGGTCAGCGCTAGGTGTCCCCGAGTCGCAGGCAACCGTTGGCGTGCTCGCTCTTGGATATCGAAATGATGACGATATTCAGTCTCGCGGAGTAGGGCGAAGTGCAACTCGTCCTCGTCGAGGTGCAGACGATGTCATTCACCGAGGGCATTGGTAGCAGCGACCACGGTGAGTTCGCTCACGGTGCTGATGTGGCCGTTAAGGAAATGATCGGCTCCGGCAACAATCGACATGCCAGCGTCTTTCACGATGGGGTCATCTGAAATCGTCGCTGGAGGAGAGAATTGATCGTGTTCGGCAATGATCAACGTCGTAGGCGTTGCAGGGATCGCAAGACTCACCGTTGATAGTGGTGGTGCGATCATGATGAGGTGTTGCGCCCCGACAACAGACGCGATTCGAGCCGCAACAATCGAGCCAAACGAGTAGCCGACAATCACTAAGGGTACTTCGCGGTGACGTCTCTGTAATTCGTGGCAGCATGCGATCGCATCTGGCATCTCTTCAATGGTGTTTCCGCTTGCCTGGCGGAAATCACCGCGAGCAGTGGTGACGCGTTTGTGGTGAAGAGCATGAGCGATGGAGAGAAGCAGAGGGTGGTCGCGCCGGCCGCCGAAGAGAGGGTGGGGGTGTAGCAGGGCGGCAATCGCTCGCGGAGATGCTGGAGTTTCAACATCGGCGCTGATAGTGATGCCATCGTCTGTCGTGAGTTCGACGGTTTCGAGAGTTGCGAGGGTTGATGATGTGAAGTCTTCGGACGGCGAGTCAGAACTCATAGCAGCACGGTACCCTTCGAAGCGTGGTGTCCGAAAACGACAAACTGCCGATCAAAATGCTGAGCGACAGGCTGCTTGTTCGCATTGGCAAAGATGAAGGTGAGCGTAAGAGCTCAGGGGGCATCCTCATTCCAGCTACTGCGCAGATGGCGAAGCGTCTCGTATGGGCTGAAGTTATTGCGCTCGGACAAAACGTCCGTTCAGCTGAAGTCGGCGACCGTGTTCTGTTTAGCCCCGAAGATCGCTTCGAGGTCGAGGTACAGGGCGAAGATCTCGTCATGTTGCGCGAGCGGGATATCCATGCGGTTGCGGCTGAGCGCATTGAGGCATCGACCGGCCTCTATTTGTAGCGACAGCGGTGTTCTGGGTGAGCGCCGGATCGTCGGCGTAGGATCACCATATGGACTCAACGCAGTCAGAGTGGAATCCGGTTCATCTCGCTGATGAGGTGAGGAACCAGATCACCTACAACGCTGACGGTCTCGTGCCCGCCATTGCACAAGAAGTGGAAACTGGGGAAGTGCTGATGATGGCGTGGATGAATGCGGAATCGCTCGATCGCACGCTGGCTGAAGGCCGCATGGTGTATTGGTCTCGGAGTCGTCAAGAATTGTGGCGCAAGGGCGATACGAGTGGCGATCACCAGTCGGTTCGTGAGGCGTACTACGACTGTGATGGCGACACGCTGCTCTTCAAGGTGGTGCAGCACGGCGGCGGCGCCTGTCACACCGGTGAACGGACATGTTTTTACCGGTCCCTTGGCGAGGCCGGATGAACATTCGTCCTCAAGCTGACGAGTTTCTTGCCTATGCCGCTGACCACAGTGTTGTTCCTGTGTGGACAGAGGTGCTTGGCGATCTTGAGACGCCGGTCTCTGCGTTTTTAAAACTCGTAGACGACGGACCAGGTTTCTTACTCGAATCGGTCGAGAACGGTGAGCGTTGGAGCAGGTTCTCTTTCATTGGCCGCGATCCGGTTGCCACGCTGGTACTTCGAGGTGAGACGCTCGACATCGAAGGAACCCTCGGCGCAATGGTGCCGACCGATGAGGGGATACTCGGGGCGTTAGAGGCTCTCCTCGACTCGCATTCGAGTCCCGATATTTCAGACCTTCCTCCGCTGCATGGCGGCATCGTTGGCTATCTCGGATACGACGTCATCCGTGAGGTCGAGCACCTTCCTGATGCTCCTCCCAACGATCACGGCATGCCTGACGCAGTAATGAGCATTATTGGCTCACTTGCGGCGTTCGACCATTGGCGCCAACGCATCTACCTCATCGAGTCAGTTGTGACTCGCGATGAGGCGGGTCATCCGCTGAGCGAAGCCGAGCTGTTGGCCGCTCGAGACGCAGCGATTGATGCGGTGAAAACATCGGCGCAACGCTTGGCGGCCCCATCAGAGGCAACGGTTGTCGAGCCCCCTGTGCCCGGTGAGCGGCACGAAGACGTTCCATCATCGATGAGCAACGGGCAATATCTCGCTGCTGTCGTGACCGCGAAAGAGCACATCCTTGCGGGTGACATCTTCCAAGTGGTGCTTGCACAGCGGTACGACATCGAGTTGCAGGCAGATCCGTTTGACGTCTACCGGGTGCTACGACAGGTGAATCCGAGCCCGTACATGTACTTCATTCGGCACGATGAGGCAACGCTCGTTGGTTCGTCGCCCGAACCAATGGTGCAGTTGCGTGGTGATCACATTGTGAGCCGTCCGATTGCCGGCACTCGTAAGCGCGGTCTCGACGAAGAACACGACCGTCGCCTCGCCGCAGAGTTACTCGAACATCCAAAAGAGCGTGCCGAGCATGTGATGCTCGTCGATTTGGCCCGAAATGATGTTGGGCGCGTTGCCGAATTTGGTTCAGTGGAGCCCGAAGAGTTCATGACGCTTGAGCGCTACAGCCATGTGATGCACCTCACCTCTCAAGTCACTGGAACGATTCGTCCCGGGCTGGGCCCTATCGACGTGCTCAAAGCAACGTTGCCCGCGGGCACCGTGAGTGGGGCCCCGAAGGTGCGGGCGATGGAGATCATTGATGAGTTGGAGCCAGTACGGCGAGGCCCTTACGCCGGCGTTGTCGGGTATCTCGACTGGTCGGGCAACCTCGACACTGCAATCTGCATTCGCACCATGTTTGTTCGTGCAGATGGTGTGACAGCTTCACTGCAAGCGGGTGCCGGTATCGTCGCCGACTCAGACCCAGAGGATGAAGATTTGGAATGTCGTAATAAAGCAGCGGCGCTTCTCGCAGCCATTCCGGCCGCGCGACGAATGACAGCGACCCGAAGATCGCAGGAGAGTTGAAATGAACGATTCGATCGAATGGGAACAGGGGGTGTGGGCAGTTGCCCCTCGTGATGTGATCTCAGCCGTTGGGGTCGACGCTGAGCGATACCTGCATTCTCAGTTATCGCAGCAGATCGAAGGTTTGAGCGATGGAGACCGTGTGCTGTCGTTGCTCCTCGAACCAACAGGCAAGGTCATCGCTCTTATTGGCGTGCTTCGCCACAGCGCCGATCAGTTCGCCATCGATTGTGACCCGGGAGATGGTGAGCACGTGCTTGCCCGGCTGCAGCGCTTTCTGTTGCGAGTCGACGTTGCGCTCACGCTGGTTCCCGCTGACGCCGCTACTCCCGACGATGTCGAGCGCTCACGAGTTGCTCAAGGTTGGCCCCGAGGTGGACACGAGATCATCGCCGGAGAGACGATTCCCGCAGAGCTTCCGATGTTGGAAGAGCTCGTGTCATTGACGAAGGGCTGTTATCCCGGTCAAGAACTCGTCGAGCGAATGGATGCCCGGCAATCGTCTTCACCGTTTGAGATCATTCAGATGGCCGGCGACCTCGACGTCGGTGAAGAGATCATTGTCGATGACGTGGCAGTGGGGGTTGTGACCTCATCGGATGGCGGCGCGATGCTGGTTCGGGCCCGACGTCGTCGTAATTCCTGACGCGTCGTCTGTCGGAGCTTCTGTTCGGTCTTGGGGTGGCGGGCGTAGACTTTTTGCCCGTGGCCTACGTCTATGCATTCGACCATAAGCACCGCAAACCGCCGATGTCCTATAAGGACCTTCTTGGCGGCAAGGGGGCAAACCTCGCTGAAATGACGACGGTGCTGAACCTGCCCGTCCCTCCAGGGTTTACGGTGTCGACCGACGCCTGTCGTGACTATATGCATGGTGGCTGGCCATCGAGTCTCGACGCTGAGGTGACCCGACATGTCGCCAAGCTCGAAAAGTTGATGGGTCGCAAACTGGGCGACGCTAACGATCCTCTGCTGGTGAGTGTGCGCTCGGGTGCAAAGTTTTCCATGCCGGGAATGATGGACACGGTTCTCAACCTTGGTCTTAATGACGCAAGTGTGATCGGTTTGGCGAATGTCACCGGTGACGAACGCTTCGCCTATGACTCATACCGTCGTTTCATCGCCATGTACGCACGAATTGTGCTCGACGTTGATGGCGACCTTTTTGAACATCCACTCGAGGCGGCGAAGGCGAAAGCTGGCACCGACAACGATGCTGATCTTGATGCAAAGGCGCTCCAGCAACTCGTCAAGACATATCTCGCAGCGGTTCGTAAGGCCACCGGCTCGTCGTTCCCGCAGGATCCTCGGGCGCAGCTTGACGGCGCAATCGAAGCGGTCTTCAAATCATGGAATGGTGCGCGGGCGATCGCCTATCGAGTTCGTGAAAAGATCAGCCATGAACTCGGTACTGCTGTCAACGTTCAGGCCATGGTGTTCGGTAACCGTGATGACAATTCAGGTACCGGAGTCGGCTTCACTCGGAACGCCGCTACCGGAGAGAACCGGCCCTATGGCGACTTCTTGGTGAATGCCCAAGGTGAAGATGTCGTCGCCGGTATTCGGAACACGTTGACTCTTGATCACATGAAGAAGATCTTCCCGTCAATTCACTCTGAGTTGTTACAGATTTTTGTTCGACTCGAAGAGCACTACACCGATATGTGCGATACGGAGTTCACTATTGAGCAGGGACGTCTATGGATGTTGCAGACACGGGTCGGCAAACGCACTGGCGCAGCCGCGTTGAAGATGGCGGTCGATATGACGAAAGGCACCGCAGGTACCCGAGGCCGTAAGTGGAAGATTTCCCGTGAAGAAGCCGTGATGCGAGTGACGGCTGAGCATCTCGATTCGGTGCTTCACCCGCAGTTCAAAAAGAAGGGTGCTTCGATCGCAAAGGGCCTTGCTGCATCTCCTGGTGCAGCTGTCGGTCGGGCATATTTCACCGCTGATGATGCTGAGGCTGCAGCAAAGAAGGGTGAAAAGGTCGTCTTGGTTCGTAGTGAGACGAGCCCTGAAGACGTGCACGGCATGATGGTCGCCCAAGGCATCCTCACCGCCCGCGGTGGACTTGTCAGCCACGCTGCCGTGGTGGCCCGTGGTTGGGGAACGCCGGCGGTCGTTGGCGCTGACGCCGTCAAGATCTCCGGGAAGTCATTTTCTGTCGGATCGACAACGATTTCGCAGGGCGACGTCATTTCGATTGATGGCACGTCTGGTGAGGTCATGGTTGGCGCGCTTGAACTTGCTGCTGCGAAGCCGCCAGCCGAGTACGAGATAGTGCTGAAGTGGGCCGACACCATTCGTAAAGGCAAGATGGCGGTCCGCGCGAATGCTGACACTGGTGCTGACGCGAAGGTTGCCCGTGGCAACGGTGCTGAGGGCATCGGACTGTGCCGTACCGAGCACATGTTCCTTGCTCCAGATCGCTTGCCGATCGTTCGCGCGATGATCCTTGCGAATACGCCAAAGAAGGAGGCGGCTGCGCTCGAGCGATTGCGTATCGCCCAGCAGGCCGACTTCGAGGACATCTTGAAAGCGATGGATGGGCTCCCAGTAACGATTCGCCTTCTCGATCCTCCGCTTCACGAGTTCTTGCCATCGGTTGAAGAGCTCAGAGTGAAGGAAGCTAAGAAGGGGCTTTCAAAGCGCGAGCGCGAGTTGCTCGACGCCGCCGAGAGTTGGGCTGAGCACAACCCGATGATCGGAACCCGTGGTGTTCGGTTGGGAGTGATCAAACCTGGCCTGTATGCAATGCAGGTGCGTGCCCTTCTTGACGCAGCCAAGAAGCTTCGCGCCAAGGGCGGAAACCCAGTCGTTGAGGTCATGATCCCGCTGACGGTTACTCGTGAAGAGCTTGGGCTTGCCCGCTCGTGGGTGCAAGCGGAGATCGATGCCGCCCTTAAGGGAATGAGAGGTAAGCCAAAGATCACGATTGGCACCATGATTGAAACTCCTCGTGCTGCGGTGCGGGCAGATGAGATTGCTGAGGAAGCTGATTTCTTCTCATTCGGTACGAACGACCTCACTCAGCTCGCGTTCGGTTTCAGCCGAGACGATGTTGAGAGTCGAATGATGCCGGCATACCTCGAACAGGGCCTGTTGAAGCGCAATCCGTTTGACACCATCGACCAAAGCGGTGTTGGTGATCTCGTCAGGATGGGTGCCGAGCGTGGACGCTCGGTCAAACCTGCGCTCAAACTCGGTGTGTGTGGTGAGCACGGTGGCGATCCGGAGTCGATTGAACTCTTCTCACGGGTCGGGCTCGACTATGTGAGCTGCTCGCCATTCCGCGTGCCCATTGCTCGTCTTGCTGCTGCGCAAGCGATCATCGGTGCAAGCGACAGCCAAAAGTGATCTAGGCGCACGATCCGTCTGCAGGGGTGATGCCTCGCTGTGGTATCTCGGCATGCGCCGACAACTAGATTCCTCAGTGTGGCTATTTCCGACGATGACATCGACCGCGTTCGCGCAACGGTCTCGATCGTCGATGTTGTCGGCCAGCATGTGCAGCTGCGTCGCACCGGTCGCAACTGGGTCGGCCTTTGCCCGTTTCACGGAGAAAAGACCCCTTCGTTCAATGTTCGTGAAGAGACCGGCCGTTATAAGTGCTTTGGGTGCGACGCGTCGGGAGACGTATTCACATTTGTGCAGCAAACCGAGCATGTCGATTTCATTGGGTCAGTCGAATTTCTCGCCGCGAAAGCCGGCATTCAACTCAATTACACGTCGACCGGACAGTCGAAAGATCGGGCTCGCCGCAAACGCTTAGTTGAGGGCATGGAGACCGCTGTCGAGTGGTACCACCAACGATTACTCACCGCACCCGACGCTCGGCCCGCGCGAGATTACCTTCGCTCTCGCGGTATCGACGGTGAGATTGCTCGCCAGTTTCGCATCGGCTGGGCACCCGATGAATGGGACGCATTGGCGTCTCAGGCCGGCGTCGAAGAGAAAGTTCTCGATGATGTCGGTCTTGCATTTCGGAATCGACGTAACCGTATGCAAGATGCGCTGCGCGGACGCGTTGTATTTCCGATCATGAACGATGGTGGTGACCCGGTGGCTGTCGGGGGACGCATTTTGCCGGGTTCAACCGACCCCGCGAAGTACAAGAACTCACCTGAGACACCGATCTATACGAAGTCGCGCGTGCTGTACGGCCTCAACTGGGCGAAAGGTGAAATCGTTCGTCAGAACCTCGCGGTGGTTTGTGAGGGGTATACCGACGTGATCGGCTTTCATCGCAGCGGGGTACCAACTGCGGTCGCGACTTGCGGGACGGCGTTCACCGAAGAGCATGTGAAGTTGTTGAAGCGCTACACCTCGCGTGTCGTGCTCGCATTTGATGCCGACGCAGCAGGTCAAGGGGCAGCTGAGCGTTTTTACGAGTGGGAGCGAAAGTACGACGTCGAGGTTTCCGTTGCGAAGCTGTTGGGTGGCAAAGATCCCGGGGATCTCGCTCAGTCAGACCCTGAGTCGCTTCCGTTAGCGATCGAGCAGGCATCTCCCTTCCTTGCCTTCCGAATCGACAGGGTGCTCGCAACAATGCCGTCAGATACTCCTGAACACCGAACTCGAGCAGCCGAGAGCGCAATGGCGGTCGTGAATGAGCATTCCAACGTCAATGTTCGCAAGTTGTATGCAGGTGAAGTGGCGACGCGTCTTGACCTGCCGGTTCATGACTTGGTGCTCGTCGCCGAGCAGGGCGGTCGTGCGCCCGCGCTCACCGTGCCTTCGGCTCGTCGACGAAATGCTCCTCGCGATAACGCAGAGTTCGTCGTGCTTGCGGTGCTCGTTCAAGATTGGGATGCAGTGGCGCCATGGCTGGCGGGGCCACTGTTTTCTGACAGGGCGAATCGGCAGGCCTTTGACACCTTGGTCGAGTCAGATGGTGATCTTGAGATTGCGCTTGATCGACTTGATGGTCAGGCGCGAGAGGTTGTCGAGCGGGCTGCAATTGTTGATGTCGTGGTTGACGCTCCGATGGAGGCTCGTGTTCTCATTGCGGCGGCAGTGCGACGTGAGTTGAGGCGTGTCATTCCAGGTGCAGACTCCGAAAGGATCGCAAGTGATGCGCAGGCGCGTCGACTTGTCGAAGATTTGCAAGATCCACATCGAGCCGAAGATGCAGCCGAGTGGTTATTGGGTTGGCTTATTGAACGTGAGGAGGTTGCCGATGGAGCCTCGTGAGGATGAAGCTCCAGTCTTTCTTGCGTTACCCGGAGTGGTTGATCACGATTGGCAGGCGTTAGTTGCCCGGGGACGAACTCAAGGGGTTGTTCACGCTGAAGATGTTGCGCATGTCGTTCGAGATGTCGAACTCACTCCTGATGTGCTCATTTCGGTGAGTGACGCACTCGCCAAACTGGGAATCGAAATTGATGACGCCGTCGAGGTTGAAGCAGACCACGATGCAACCCCGGCATTGGGGCGTCGGCGTCGCCGGCAGATGGATGACACGGCGGGTATTCCCAGGGTCAACAGGGGGCGCCGTGCGACGGGTGGCGATGTTGCTGCGGGCGATGGAATGCGGATGTATCTGCAAGAGATCGGGCGAGTCGACCTGTTGAGTGTCGACGAAGAGCGCCGCTTGGCGCGCCTAGTAGCTGAGGGCATTGAGGCTGCAGCCACGATTGATACTGGCTCTGTTGACGATGCGGAGCGTCGCCAGTTGCTGCGGCAAGTGTCACGAGGGCAGCGTGCCCGTCATGCATTGACTCAAGCAAACCTTCGTTTGGTGGTCTCAATTGCGAAGCGTTACACCAATAGGGGAGTGCAACTTCTTGACCTCATTCAAGAGGGAAACCTCGGTTTGATGAAGGCAGTCGAGAAGTTTGATTACGCAAAGGGCTTCAAATTCTCGACGTATGCGACATGGTGGATACGCCAAGCGATCACACGGTCGATCGCCGATCAATCTCGAACTATCCGCATACCGGTGCACATGGTTGAGCACCTCAACCGTCTGCTGAGAGGACGTCGAGAGTTCCTTCAGGAGTTCCGACGTGAACCAACGGTGCCGGAGCTTGCTGAACGCTTACACATGCCAGAAGACCGGGTCTCTGAATTGTTGCGCTGGTCGCAAGAGCCCCTTTCGCTTGATTCGCCAGTGGGTGACGGAGATGATGCCGAACTTGGTGACTTCGTTGCCGACGATGTGGCTGGTCCCGCCTCTCAAGTTGAGGCACTTGACCTCGAGTCAAAGATCGTTGAGCTTCTCGACAGCCTCGGTGAACGTGAACGGGAGATTTTGCAGATGCGCTTCGGTCTCGGGCTCGATCGACCTCGCACGCTTGAAGAGGTCGGTGCCGAACTGGGTGTCACCCGTGAGCGCATTCGACAGATCGAGGCGAAGACTCTTGCGAGGTTGCGCTCACCGCTGATGGCCGAACGTCTTCGCGAGTTTCTGCAGTAGTCGAGTTGGCTCAACAAAACACAGCACCAGAGGTGACCCTTGGTGACAGTGAGGCGCGAGAGCGATAAGATTCTCCACGGTTATTCCGGGATAGCTCAGTTGGCAGAGCAGCTGACTGTTAATCAGCGGGTCGCAGGTTCGAGCCCTGCTCCCGGAGCCACGGACGGGGTCCTTCGGGGCCCCGTCCGTCGTTAGGGGCGGTAGCTCAGTGGTTAGAGCATGGGACTCATAATCCCTTGGTCGTGGGTTCGATCCCCACTCGCCCTACAGAGGCTCTCTATCGAAGTTGTTGCGTCGCAGATGAGGATCTAGTCGGGCGCAACCGTCAGCTCAGGATTTCAAACTTCACGGTGCCGAAGCTGAGCAACGCTCAGAGGATGGTCTGAAATCTGCGGCCGAAAACACGACTGCCTCAACCTCGCCCTGCAGTCCTGCTGCGACCCTCGTCATACCGACGCCCCCCAATGAGAGAGGGATGAGGTGGTTACGCAGCTGATTCCCCCAACTCACGCGAACATAGGCGGTTCCCCGTATTGAGGTGCTTTCAATACGCAGATCAAACTGTCGTTCGCCATCGGGGGCTGGTGACGCGGATATCACCGTGATGGTGCATTCGAAGGGGTCGTCGGGAGAAGCCGTATATGAACTGCCCGAGCCAGTGAACGTTGTGGTCGACGCCGCAACAGATGTTGTTGTCGTCGGGAGTGTCGTGGATGGTTGATCCTGCGCTTGGTCGAGATCTTCGATGGTTGTTGTCGTCGTTGAATCTGCTGGCAGCGATGTTGAGGTGTGTTGCTCAGCGATCGATGATGATGTTGTTGACGCTTGTGGTGTGGTGGTTGACGTTGACGTGACTGTCGGGGGAGTCGTCTCGGTCGTGAGGTCTGTGTCGTCATCTTGTGCGGGCACAGACGCCGTCGAAGGGGTCTCACCCTGCGACGAATCAGTGGAACCGCACGACTGCAAGGTAAGTATTGAAACTAGCGTGATGGTGAGTAGACCCGCCCGTTGCCTCGCCATTGTTTCAGCGTACCTTTTGCAGTCGCGTTACCTAATTTGGCGCACTTGTGAATGCGCGGCTCAGCACTGTGTGAACTGAAGAGCGTTGTGTGAATAGCAGGTTAACAAAGAGTTCGAAATACATATCCGGCTCGTTCGGGCAATTTGATCCGGTTAAGGTCTTCTTCAAACCCAACCGGTTCTCCCTCGAAAGGGGATCTCATGCGTAAGTTTCATCCTGCTCGGCGATTTGTCACGATGTCGCTGGTTTCCGCCCTTAGCGTGGCGTCGCTTGGTCACGTCGCGGAAGCAGCAGATGATTCCGGGAGTGAATCAGTTTCTTCGTCTGGTCCGGAACAAGTAGTGGCTCAGTCAGAGAACAGTCGATCGCTAAGTGATGCTGAAATTGATGCACTACAGAGAACCCGAGTGCCATCGGCGCCGTCGGTGACAACTTTCTCAGGTCGCGTGACCGACCAGTCTGGAGCTCTTGTCTCCGGGGTCTCAATCAATCTCTGGAACCAGATCGATGAATGCGATCAAGACTGGGGGGAATTGCAAACTCAGCCACCGGACTATTGCTACCGAGATCTTTTTGCGGACGATGGAACATTCTCAACAACCTTGCCCGATGGTGAGTGGGGCGGTCGCTTGAATCCCCCGTCAGGCTCGTCGTACGTGAGCCGCGATATCGACGTTCTCATCAGTGGGGGTGTCGAGGCGATCTACTCGAGTGGCCAGCCGCTCTGTGGCGCCGATGCCGATCAGGCATGTGCGAGCACAATAGTGATTCCCCTTTTGAGCGCGAACTTCGAAGCGATCGTGGTGGATGGATCGGGAACGCCAGTCGAACGGGCGTGGGTCAACGTCGATCAGTGGAGTCCGGGTGGCAGTTCGGGAGGTTCTTACCCTTGGGCTTCCGTCGCTGGAGTTGAAACACAGACGAATGACCCTGAATGGGGCGGAGACGAAACGTCAGTCCCTGGACTTGTGACGTTGCCGTTCTCTGAAGCGACCTACTACATGATCAACATCAACAAGCCCTGGGATGGCGGCTATGACGTTGCCTCAACGCGCTACATCGTTGAAGTGACCGAGGTGCCTGGCAGCGGAAACATCACATCTGCGTCGCTCTGCACGTGGACTGACAACGGGCCGGAATCTGCCGAGCCTTCCTGCTCAGGAAGTCTCGCGTCATCAGGTGGCCGCTTCGTGCTGCCAATGGATACCCCTAACTTCAAGATGCAGGTGTGTCTGCCGGGCTCGGGTGCTGGTTGCGCCCCGGTTGCTGCGTGGATTAGCTACGAACTATGCGCAGTTGACGAAGAGTATGGCGACGTCCAATGCAGATGGGTTGGTGGTGCTGACGCGGACGAGGACGGGCATGGTTCCTTGTTCATCGAAGAGTCGGGTACGTACCGTTTCCGAGTTTCTCCCTCGTGGGACTACAGCGGTCCTGCAATTGCGACGACGGTAATAAATGTGGAGATCGTGGTAAGCGGGTCTGGTGCATTGAGTGTTTCTGGAGTTTCTGCGAACCTTTCTGGCCGCTATGTGATGCGGTTTAACAGTCCGAACGTTGTCGGCACTTTGCTGTACCCCGAAGATGGAAGTGACCTTGCAGGAACCCCGGTTGAGCACACGTGGGTGGAAGTTACTCAGTGGGACTCCGAGATCGGGCGCTATGAGTGGAACTCTGAAGTTGAGGGTACTCACATCGAAAGAGATGGCGAATTCGCTCTTGCGTTACCCGCTGGCGACTACCGAGTGCGATTCCAAGCCCAAGACGGCTACGCCACTCGCACCCTGTATGTGCACGTTGACTCGGCAAGCAAAGCCTGTGTTGGCGAGCTCGCCGAAAGTGATCTGAACGAACTTGGCTTGGCCCCAACTGACGGGTTTACGTGCAGTAGTGCCGCAACGTTTTACGGGATGACACTTGAACTTCCGAACGTTCGAGGTGTGCTGTTGGCAGGCCTTGATCCGGTTGCCTGGGGACACGTCAACATCGAAAGTTGGAACTCTGACAACGAGCACTGGCAGTGGTCAGGCTCTTGGATGAATACCGACGAAGACGGTCGTTTTGCGTCAAAGTTGGAATCCAACGGGGCCTACAAACTCAACTTTGAACCCCCGTGGGACTCAACTGAATACGCTCGCACAACGAAATATCTGGTTGTCTGCAGTAACGGCAGTGCAGTGGCATACGCCTCGTCGCAGTCGGTTGCGACCGCTTGGGACTGCGCGAACCCAACCACTGCGATGTCGACAACGTTGTCTGACAACATCGAACTCGACGGAGCAAACGTTGTGGGTCAAGTGGTGTACGAGGGAGGCCCTCTGGCTGACGTGTGGATCGACTTCCAGTACTGCACCGATGACGGTGGTTGCCAGTGGGAAACGGGCATGAATTCTCGTCGGGTGTGGGGAAATCCTGATTCTGAATTGAACGGTACCTTCGGTGGTGCGCTCGCCGATAAAGACACCACCGACACAGCCTCAACGAAGTACGAGATGAACTTGAACCCTCCACCGACTGACGCTGGAGTTGTGCGAGCACGCTACGACGTTTACGTCTATTCGGGTTGGGCTGATGGAAGGTCATGGTGCCTTGGCGCATCGAACTATTCAGAACCAGACGGAGTGCCAACCTGTGCGGAGGGTGCGCTCTACGGTGCAGATACCCCGGTGACGCTCACGATGAAGGCAGGCAACATGCCTGGCCGTGTTGTCACGCCCGATGCAGATTGTTCGTCAGCGGTCGACGCAAATAGTTGCCCTGGCATCGGTGACGGTTGGGTCGAGGTCCAGCAATGGCAGGCGTTCTCATGGAACGCAAGCGAGTATGGCTGGGAGTGGACCGACTACGGCAGCAACACCTTCGGTTGGGGAAATGTTGACCGCATTGGTAATTTCAACATTGACCTGCCACCTTCTGAGGGAGATGCCCTCGATTACTACCGGGTGACCGCCAACCCAAGCTGGGATAACACAGCCGGATATGCGAAGCGCACTGTCGTGGTGGCCGTGAACTCTGACGGCAATTGGTGTCAGATGAGCGCAGATGACCTCGCATCGATCGCAGAAGATCCGAGGTCGTCTGCGTCTCCGTACAGCCAGTCGTGTACACCTGACGGCTCGAACGACAATGCCAGCGATGCTGTCAATGGGTTGACCGCCCGGCTTGTCGACGCCAACATCCGAGGCACGTTGTATGCGCCCGATGGCGAAACGCCTGTTGGTGATGCGCATATCGGTTTGGAGCGGATCACTGAGCAGAACTGGTGCGGAGAAGATGAACGCGATGAAAACGGCGACATTCCTGACTGGTGTATGGGTGAATGGTCGGAATGGCTCGGCGGTTCAAATACTTTGCAAAGGGGTGACAACAAGGGCGCGTTTGCAATCTCAATTGTTGAACCTGGCACCTATCGCCTACGGGTAGAGGCACCGTGGAACTGGAGCGGCAACGTTGAGGTCGCGCCGTTCAGAGTTGACTTCACCATCGAAGCGTCCGGTGACTGTGTTGCAGGAAACACTGACCCTGAAGCATGTGATGTGTCAGGAATCAGTGCAGAAAACACGTGGACGTACGACGCAGAGACCCAAAGATTTGTCGCGATCTACCCGACACCAACGCTCTACGGCACCCTGTATGACCAAGAGGGCACGACCGCAGTTCGTGGTGGATGGCTCTCGGTTCACGAGGCAAACACTGGAAAATGGGTTGACGGCACGGGAACTGGCTGGGACGGCTCACGAAAGGGTCGCTTCGCAATCAGCCTTGACGATGGCTCCTATGAGGTTGAGTTCTGGCCATCATGGGACGACCTCGAATCAGGCGTGCGCAATGTCGTTGCGGTCACCGTTACCGACGGCGTCGCAAACATGACCTCCGGCGGTGGTTCATATGTCGGAGGATGCCCTGAAGGTACCGACGTGACCAATCAAGACACCTGTCTACGCACACCGGCGATCGACGGGCCGGTGCTCTACCGAGAAGAAGATTGCGAGTCGGCAGACTGTGCAACTCGGATGCCGTATGCGCACGCCGAAGCCGTCGTGTGTGATGAGGGAGATCAGCCCTGGGAATGCGACTGGGTCGATTGGGGCAACACAGAAGAAAACACCGCAACTCGACCTGCCGCCCTTCGAATGGCACTGGATGACGGAACATACACGCTTCGTGTGTTCCCGAACTGGGATGTGAAACAGACGAGGGAGATGGAACTCGCTGTTGTCATTGCCGGTGGCAAACTTGACGATTGCGAGTATTCGTTCGGTGGATCGTGTTACACCCAAGATGAGGAAGGCAATAAGTCGTTCGCTGCTGACTTTGATGCCGTTC
>JAKMEY010000060.1 GCA_022425725.1 Ilumatobacteraceae bacterium | reverse complement strand
GAGAGGTTGGCACCTTCGAGGTTGGCGTGGCTGAGGTTGGCGTTGTCCAGCCTGGCGCCTTCGAGATTGACCCCTTGGAGGTTGACCCCTTCGAGTTCAGCGAAGGAGAGCTGCGCCGCATGGAGGTCGAGCGATCGAAGATCCGCGTCGTTTGAGCAGACCCAAACAACGTCGCGTTCTTCGCACTGTGGCGCGGGAAGTCCGACCTCGCGGCCGCATCCGGCCACCGCAACCGCCAACACCAGACCCACCAAGATTCGTTTCATGCGCGCAGCGTATTCCACGGCTCGGCCTGTCGGTGATGTTGGTTCGGAGGCGGGACGAGGCGAATGCGGATTCAACGGCCGCACAGCGATACCAGCCTGTCCACCGAAATCGTGCACATTTTGTGCACAGTTGCTTCTCGTCGCTAGACGTCGCTAGTAAACGGACCGTCAAGAATTGTTTGAAATACTGGGCTTGGGGCGTCCCTACCGATCGCTAGCGAACTCGTGGATAGGTTTCCTAAACCGCAGGTCGCAGGTTCGAGTCCTGCCGGGGGCGCTGACATCACGATGCTCCCGCACATCACCTGTGATGAGTAAGCCGGCGGGCGGTTGACACTCTCGCAACCGAGCGATGCCTTATTGCTGCTCGCTCCATGCTTCGTAGTCGGGCCGACGCTCCTCTGACAGAGGGAAGATTCCTTGAGGCGATTCCCCCGCCCGCACCCTCTCGATCGCAAACGCCTCCCGATGCTCCTGGGCCTTCGCGTCTGCGGCAACCTCGGCGGCGATGGCATGTGGAATAACTACCGCACCATCGGTATCACCCACGATGATGTCACCCGGTTCAACAAACACTCCTGCACAGGTGATGGGCTCATCATGGCTGAACGGCATATGTCGCCGTCCCCATGTAGAGCCATGAGATGCCCGGTGATAGACCGGTTTGCCGAGTTCCGCGATCGCCTCGGTGTCACGAAGCGCGCCATCGGTGATGATTCCCACCGCACCTAGATGAAACGCTCGCAGAGCGTAAATGTCTCCCACGGTGCCGGCATCAGGAACATCCCGAGCCTCGATCACAATGACATCGCCATTGGTGACCGCCTCAACAACGCGGCGCTGAGCATTCTGTCCTGCAGAGAACTCTGAGACGCGATCTTCACGTAACGCCACATAACGAAGCGTGCGGGCTCTTCCAACGAGCCGTTGACGTGGGTTGAGCGGTCGCAGGCCGCTCAAGAAGGCGTGCTGAATACCGCGACCTTGCAATTGATGAGTAATTGTTGCAACCGCAAGAGAGGAGAGATTGTTGCGCAAGTCCTCGGTGAGAACGTCGGGAATATCAACGGGATTCACAGCATCTCCTTGATCTGAACGTGGCGACCAACGAGATGACCTTACCGAAGAGCACTCGTTTCGAGGTGAGCACGATATTTCGAAGTGGCGTTACAGCCCGGCCTATCCGCGACGACTCGAGGTGCGAGCTCGAGGGGATTGACCTTTGCGGTGACCACCCGAAGACGCACGACGCTGGCCGGCCTTCGTTCCTTTTCGATGCGAGCCGGGTCCACTTTGGCGACGCTCGCCGTGACTGTTCCGAGAGGAGCCGTCGCCTTCTGCCGTACGCTGCCGATCTTGTTGAGCCTCAGTAGTTCGACGAGGCCGGTCATTCGAGTCGCTACGTCTTGCCTCTGAGCGCTGGTCATCTTGGCGAGACCCTTGGCCACGATGCGGTTTGCGATCACCACGCGTTGACGACATGTCACCACGTTGCGAGGTATTACTTCGCTTCTTGCCAGGTTGACCACCGGTCTTCTTGGGTTTCGACCCTTGACGCTGCTTCGACGACGGACGCTGGCGCTCACGCACTTCGCGTGCCGGTGCGAGTGTCGCCGTGGGGTCACCAAATGAGGTGATCGATGCAACATCAGGATCGACAATCTCTACTTCGATACCGACCTCGCGCTGCATGCGACGTGCGGCTCGACGACCGTTTGGCTCGATGAGAGAGACAACCACGCCGCCTTGTCCGGCACGAGCGGTGCGTCCCGAACGGTGAATGTAGGCCTTGTGATCTTCCGGTGGATCAAAGTGCACCACTGATGTCACGTCATCAACATGTATGCCGCGAGCAGCAACATCGGTGGCGATGAGTGCGTGTGCTCGGTGTTCGGTGAACTCTGCGAGAGCTCGGGTGCGTTGAGGTTGACTCTTTCCCCCATGAATGGAGACCGCGGTGATGCCATCTCGTGCAAGTTGTTTCGTTAGGCGATCAGCGCCATGTCGGGTGCGGCAAAACACGATTGTTGGCCACGCAGCGGCAACCGTTTCGGCGAGCAGGCTTACCCGCGCGTCGCGAGCAACCGTCCAGAATCGGTGATCAGCAATCGAGATGCTGTTGTGCTCAGGAACCACCTCATGCCGCACGGGATCATTTTGGTAATGCTTTACGAGATGAGCGACATCACCGTCGAGGGTGGCCGAGAACAAGATCGTTTGAGTACGCGATGTGGTGGCATCGAGAATGCGACGCACAGCAGGCAAAAAGCCCATGTCGGCCATCCGGTCGGCTTCGTCAATGACGACACGCTCGATGTCATCGAGTACGACTGTGCCCGACTCCATGAGGTCTTCGAGACGCCCTGGGCACGCAACGAGAATGTCGGTGCCGTGTTTGAGGGCATTGACTTGTTTTCCATACGCGACGCCGCCATACACCGTGGTAATCGATGTGCGGTTCGACAACGGTTCCATTTCAGATGCGATCTGATCGGCCAGTTCACGCGTTGGTGACAACACCAGAGATGTTGGCCGACGAGGACTGCCCTTTCGGGTCATCGCAACAAGAGGAATTCCGAAGGCGAGCGTCTTGCCAGACCCGGTTGGAGCAGCACCGCAGACGTCATTTCCTTGCATGATGTCGGCAATAGCGACGCGTTGGATGGCAAACGGTTCGTCGATGCCGCGGCGGTGAAGCGAGCGGCAAATGAAGTCGGGGACACCGAGTTCTTCAAATGTCAGCGCGCGTGGTTCGGATTCGGTTAGTGACATGGAAATTCTCCAGGAGAGGTGGGCGCAGTGTTGCGAGTTCAGCTCAAGGCTGATGAGTTCATATTGGGGGAGGGATGGCTCACGATGATCGGAGGAACTACATCCCGTTCTGCGAACCCACCGACCGGAAGTCCCGATCAGCCGGAAGGACGGTAACAGCCAAAATGCGAAACCGTGCGAACGCCGTTCATCCGAAGGCGGTGAATGATGTCACCATCGCAGTGGAACTGACTTCGGTGATCTGTCGCTGATCGTTGGACGCCACGTTGGCTCTCCATCAAGCTGGAGGTTTGGAAATCGCTGGAATAGCGATGACAACGTCGCTTTGGCTTCGAGTCGAGCGAGAGCTGCACCAAGACAGAAGTGGTGTCCAAACCCGAATGTGAGATGCGGGTTTGGATTGCGATCGAGAACGATGTCGTCGGGTGAGTCGAACACACGGTCGTCACGGTTGGCAGCCAAAATATTGAGAAACACCGACTGTCCGGTACGCATTTCAACCCCAGAATCTTCGTGATCTTCAACGACGGTTCGCATCATTGCTTTGGCTGGCGCCTCGAAGCGAAGAAGTTCTTCGACGGCGGTATCGAGGTCGTCGCCATCAAGGGTGGTGAATGTGCTTCGAACATCAGGATTTCTGCACAGTGCGACGGTGGCCGAACCGAGAAGTGATGCGGTCGTGTCATGTCCTGCGAATAGCAAAAGAGAACACGCGCCAAGGAGCTCAATCTGCGTGAGACCGTCAACTTCGTTTTCTTCGGCAATAAGAAGTGAAAGCAGGTTGTCTTCGGGCTCCGAACGGTAACGATCGAACAGCGGTTGCAGGCGACCTTCGAGTTCTGCTCCTGCTTCACGTGCTACCTCGTCGTAATCGTCACGACCAACAGCACCGAAAACAACAACACTAAATTTTTCTGACCAGTTGGCAAGCCAGTCACGTTCGTCGATCGGAACACCGAAGAGCTCGGCGATAACCGCAGCCGGAAGCGGGTGGGTGAGCAACTCGACAAGATCACCACCAGAGGTCGCCGCCATCTTGTCGAGAAGGTCATCGACGATCTGCTGCACTCGATCTTCTAACGCGTTCACTGATCGTGGAGTGAATGATCGAGCAAGAGGGCCACGAAGTCGAGTGTGCTCGGGTGGCTCGTGAAAGAGCATCCAGCCATCGAGAAGGTCGATTGCCATCGACAAGGCCTCGGCGCGAGGCCCGCTGAGGCGTTCCCTGAACCCAGACATGCGCTCAGTTGAGAGACGAGGATCACGGAATATCGCGTTGAGTTCAGGGTGCCCCATCACGATCCACGCACGGTGGCGATCGCTCCACTGAATCGGCCCGCCGTCACGGAACTGGCGAAAATAGCCGTGAGGGTCATCGATGGCGCGGGGGTCAAGCAGGTTGATCTCTCCCATGACGTTCACCTCAAGCGTGAAGGAGCCATACGCATGCCGCCATCGATTCGCATATCAGAACCATTCAACATGGTGTTCGAAATGATGTGAGCACACAGTTGGGCGTACTCGGGCCCTTGACCAAATCGAGGGGGAAAGGGTGTTGTTGCCGCCATCTGTTCGGCGTACTCATCTGGCATTCCTTCAACGAGAGGCGTGTCGAACGACCCGGGGGAAATAGAAACAACGCGAATTCCCCATGGTGCGAGGTCGCGCGCAAGCGGCAACGTCATGCCAAGCACGCCACCTTTTGATGCCGAATACGACACCCCGCCGTCAACGCCGTCGGTCGCAGCAATTGAAGCCGTCGTCACGATCACTCCACGTTCGCCGTCAGCACCAACTGGCTCAAGATCGTGCATTGCCCAGGCGGCAAGTCGAACGATGTTGAACACTCCGATGAGGTTGATGTTGACAATGCGTTCAAATTCGTCGAGCGGGTGCGGACCGTTGCGTCCGATGACTTTCTTGCCGGCGCCGACACCAGCACAAGCAACAGTGATGCGAGGTGCTCCGAGTTGTTCAACGAGATGAGCAAACGCGGGTTCTAACGACTCGGCAGAAGACACGTCGCAGTCGGCGAAGACACCACCGATGTCAGACGCGATCGCCGCACCGCGTTCACCATCTCGATCGAGCACACCAACCCTGGCACCGAGAGATGCAAGATGCCGTGCGGTAGCTGCCCCAAGCCCAGAGGCCCCGCCGGTGATGAATGCGGTCGATCCAGCAATTTCCATACCCGCCACCTTATGTGGGGCCACAATTCGGCGAACTATTGGCTGTGCTGCTCGGCCCGCTCTTTGATGCCAAGCAGTTGGCGCCGGAGCATTACACCGTCACCTGGTCCGAGGGTCGAGCGAAGAACAACGGTGCCAAAAGGGGCGCGTAATCCACTGCGGATACGAGAGATAAGCCGAGTTGAATCACCAATCGGGCGCAGAACATAACTCATCGTGAAGGTAAGTCGAGGTGAGCGGCGAGCGTTCGAGAGTTCGAGAACAAGGTGGTTGGGCGCATCGATCTCCCTCACAAAAAAGCTGATCGGGCCTCCGGGAACCACATCGCCTACGGCGTTCACCGCCCATTCGGGATGAAGCGTTGTTGCACTTTTGCGTCCAAAGTTGTCGATGAGGTCATAGCTGTACCAGCCAGCTCTTCCAAAACCGAGCTGCGCAACCCACGGAAACACTTCCGCCGGTGGTGCAGAGATGGTGATCGATCGCGTCGCGCTGAACGCAGGACTGCCAATGAGGTGGTCGCCTGGCAGAGCCTCTTTGGTCTCTTCATCGGTTGACCCCCAGTGTTCGAAGATCATGATGCTCTGCGTCTCCAGATCACGACAGAGACCCAGCTCGCGGTCACCCCTCGCAGCGTCCATGCCAACGTTCGAACGAGATCTGCAGTCATCAATCGGTCGTGGACCTCTGGAACAAATCCATTTGCGAGATCGGCGTGAGCAGGTGCAGAGAAGAAGCCGCTGACAATCAAGACCACACCCATTGCGATACCGCCAATAACGAGTGGCCGTAAGAGCGCTTGATCACGTTGACGCCAGGCCCAGATGAGAAGAAGGAGAGCGGTGGCTCCTTCCGCTACCCAGGGGACGAGTAGCAGTTTTCCGATTCGGTCGACATGAGCGGCTTGAAATTCGACGTAGGTTTCGTCACCCACCATGGCAAAAAGTGGGTAGTGCACGGTATGGATCGTCCAGATCAACCCAACCATGAACCACGTCGCAATGAGGTGAAGCCCTGTGAGCGCGGCGGGAGGGTTCTTTTGCACGGAGCAGAACTTAGAGGTGGCGCGCACCCCGTGCATGACGATGCGCGCACATGAAGTATTGCGCTGTCGCTAACGTCATACCCATGGGCCACCAGTACATCGCCGACAAATTGCGTAACAACGACTTCGTGCGTCTCGACGGTGCTACGGGCACCGAGTTGGAACGCCGTGGCGTGCCGATGGATGCTGATGCGTGGTGTGGCCCATCTGTGGCTGAGCACGGAGATGTACTCCGTGACATTCATATTGAATATCTCAACTTGGGATGCGATGTCATCACAGCGAATACCTACGCAAGCGTGCCGGGCATGCTGAGAGCTGCTGGCCAGGAGCAGAATCACTCGTTTCTGATTGAGCGAGCAGTTGCGATCGCGCGTGAAGCGGTGACTGAATGCGGTCGAGAAGAGACTTCGGTCGTCGCTGGGTCGATGTCGCACATGATTCCGCACATGGCAGGAACAGACACGGTCGACCCAACTCTCGGCGACGTTCCACCGAGGTTCGAAGAGGATTGTGAACAACATGCCTCAGCGCTGCTGGCCGCAGGCGTCGACATGATCCTTCTTGAGATGATGTTCAACCCGGCGCGAGCGGCAATTGCCGCCAGCGCCGCTTGCGCAACCGATCTTCCGGTGTGGTTTGGGCTTAGTGTTCGAGAAGGATCTCACGGCGGACCGATATTGTTCGACAAGCACGCAGAACGCCCAGTCTCCGACATTTTTCATCTCATCGATGATCGAGTGGAAGCGGTGGGCATCATGCATTCGCGCGCTGACCTCATCGAGCCGGCTCTCGCCGAAATTCGTACCCACTGGAGCGGACCAGTGGCGGTGTATCCCGACAGTGGCCACTTCGAGATGCCGAACTGGAACTTCAACGATGTCATGGCACCGTCGGTGTTCGCTGACTACGCACAGCGCTGGCGGGATCTTGGCTGTTTCGCAATTGGTGGTTGCTGTGGCCTTGGCCCGAGTCACATCGAGTTGCTGCCGGCCGGAACGACGACCGGTTAACGACGTTGTAGTGGTAGGTCGAACTACCGTCAGTCGATGATGAGCGGCTCGGGCAGGTTGCCGAACTCCCCGGCATTGGTGGCGGTACTCGCTTTAGGCGTGTGGTGTGCATTTGTTGCTGCACGATTGTTTCGATTGGCCGATGGAGATATCGGCTATTTCGTCGTTGCCGGGACCGAATTCACCGACGCTTCATCGGGATTACCGCTCATCGACGGCCCTGGTTACGACGGGCAGTTCTTTCATCGGCTCGCAAGCGACCCGTTGAACTCAGATGACCGAGTCGCAGGCACCGTTCTCGATTCGTCGTGGCGAGCGGCGCGCATTGGCTACCCGCTGCTGGCCTGGCTTGTAAGTGGTGTCGGGTTCTCAACGAGTGCTGCTCTTGTTGTCGTCAATCTCATTGCGATCACCGTTCTTGGTTACCTCGGTGGCCGGAGTGCGCGGTCGGCAGGCCGGCACGCGGTCTGGGGTCTGCTGCTACCGATGTATTTCGGTTTCGCGTTCTCTATTGCCCGCAACTTGGCCGAAGTGGTTGCGACGACGGCCCTTGTCGCAGGGGTCATGCTTGCGACTCAACATCGAGCTGTTCCGGCAGCGCTTTGCTTGTCGCTCGCTGTGCTGTCGCGCGAAACAGTGGTTGCTGTCGTCTGCGTGGTTGGCCTTCTCGAGCTCACCGATCTGATACGTCGCCGGAGGCCGCTTGGCATTCAGGATTCAATTTGGCTGATGCCACTCGTCGTCTTTGGGGTGTGGCATCTATTCGTTGCGGCCCGATGGAACAGGGGTCTTCTCGACATCGGCGGGGGAACAGGAAGCCTTCGTGTGCCTGGTGCTGCTCTTATCGAACAACTCCCTGACGTATTTTCTCGGAACTACCTCGGCGAGGCCACGCTCAACGTCATCCACGCAATGGAAGTTGTGGTGCTTCTTGCGGTTGTGGGGGCGGCGGCGATCGCAATGGTTCGCAGCGACAACGCTCGAATCGTGAAGTCAGCATTCTGTGGTTTGTTGTTGCTGTTGCTTTCCGCTGATGTACCTGTCGGCGTGTGGACCGACAGAAACGATCTTCGAATGTTTGCCGGTGTGTACGCGGTCGCTGTCATCGTTCTCTTGCAGTCGAAAATGCGGTTGCATGTGTTCGCAGCGTCGGTGGGGCTCTGCACGTTGGCGGCAGCATCGTCGTTCGTCATTGGTGCCTGAGCAACCCGTAGCGGTGCAGTGCGCTTGTTGTGGGCCACATCAGCATCGACGTCAATTCGCGGCTGCTGAGTGACCTAACGTCGCGTCATGGGTTCGACGCCAACGATCTTCCTCGCTCGTTCATTTATCACGATGGACGACGCCACACCGCGCGCCACCGCAGTAGCTGTGCAAGATGGTGACATCGTCGCCGTTGGAGAACTCGATGACGTTGTTGCCACCGTTGGCGATGATCACGAGGTCGATGAGACCTTTGCGGACAACACGGTGATCACAGGGTTTATCGATCAGCATCTTCACCCCTTTTTGGCGGCGAGCACCCTGACGACCGAAATCATTGCACCGGAAGACTGGGTGATGCCCGATCGAGTGCACCCTGCCGCAGCCACCCCGAGTGAGTTTGATGAACGGGTGAAATCTGCTCACGATCGTCTCGATGATGGCGAGTGGTTGTTCTCTTGGGGATACCACTCGTTGTGGCACGGTGAACTCAGCCGTCAGCGACTTGATGTCCTGGTTGGCGACCGTCCCTGCGCGGTCTGGCAGCGGTCGGTACATGAGTGGTATCTGAACTCCGCCGCAACTGAGGCACTCGGGATCACCCCTGAGCTGATGTCGGGTTGGGGTCTCGCAAGCGAGCAACTCGATGTCGAACGTGGTCACTACTGGGAGAACGGGTGGATGCTCGCGCTCGGCCGTTACTTGATGCCGGTATTCCTCACCGAAGACCGTATGAGGAGGGGTCTCCACCAGCTCGTCGAGTATCTGCACATGAACGGCGTCACCGCAATCAATGAACCCGGTATCTATTGGGCGATCGAGCCGTGGGAGATGTACCAAGAAATACTCGGCGCTGACAATGTGCCGTTCTACTCAACGTTCATGGTTGAGGGGAGAACCCAGCCGGTCAGACACATCGAAGGTGATGACGCTCTCAATGAGTCGAAAGAGCGCATTTCTGAAGCTGGCACGAGCGGCAAAGTTGCGATGCTCGACCGCCACGTGAAGTTGTTTTGCGATGGGGCGATCGTCAGCCAGCTCATGCAGATGGCCGAGCCGTATCTCGATGAGAATGGAGAGCCCGATCCCCATCACCACGGTGAATGGATGATGGAACCAGAAGACCTCCGCAAGGCTTTTGATACGTACTGGGATGACGATTGGCAGATTCATATCCATGTCAACGGTGACCTCGGACTCGAAGTGCTCGTTGAGATCATCGAAGATGCGCAACGCCGGTATCCACGCAGCGATCACCGCACCGTCATCGTGCACTTCGCGAATTCAACTGAGGCATTGATTGATCGCATTGCGGCGACGGGGTCCATCGTTTCTGCGAACCCGTATTATCCGGTGGGGTTCGCCGACCGTTACGGAGCGTGGGGGCTTGGCCCGGAGCGGGCAGACAATATGGTTCGCGCCGCATCGGTGCTGCAGCGAGATATTCCGTTTTCGTACCACTCGGATTTACCGATTTGTGCGAGTGACCCGCTTGCGATGGCCTCATGGGGAGTGAACCGCATCACCGAATCGGGTCGGGTTGCTGCCCCTGAGCAACGCATCTCGGTTCATGACGCTTTACGAGCCATCACTATTGAGAGCGCGTACTCGTGGCGGCGTGAACATGATCTTGGCTCAATCACAGTCGGAAAGCAGGCCAACTTCACTGTGCTTGAAGACGACCCCTATGACGTCGATGCCGTAGATATCGCAGGGATTCGTGTACGGGGAACGGTGTTCCGGGGTCGATGGCATCCGGTGCCGGGCGAACGTGCAGATCGTCGGGTTCGGGGCCATCGTGGAGCTGACGTTGTCAACCTTTTCAACAACGCAACAACGTCATCAACCGGCCACCTATGCGGCTGCGAAGTTGCTGAATATCTCGCTGAAGTATTCAAGTCGTATAACGGACCACACCGACGCCATCAACAACGTTCCGCCTAGTTGCAATAAGGTGCGTAATCGCTCCCGACAATGCCACTTTGTGTTGCCGTTCCCTCTCTGCCGTCTGTGACCGTAACCGTGTAGTAGAGGTTTGTGTTCTCGAATGAGGAACTGAACGATGCAGTCTCTCCTGAGTTGATCGCAGCGCTTCCTGGAGTGACCGTCAGGGGGTCTTCAAGAGAATCGAAGGCTTGGACAGAAATCTCGAGTGGGTCGCCATTTTCATCGGTCGCGGTGACAGAGAAGTTGGCTGTGAAGCCGTTTGAGCCCGGAATGCGGGTGCAGGTCAGGGCCAGGTTCGAGATCACAGGATCCACATTCGGAAGCGTTGTCGTCGTCGTGGTGGTTGACGTCGTTGTGGTTGTTGTTGTGGTCGTTGTTGTGGTTGTCGTGGAAGTTGCAGGCGGAGTGGCAATTGTGGTCGACGTCACCGGAGGTGCCTCTGTGGTCGTGGTTGAGGTCTCGGGCGTCACAATTCGTGGAGGGGCCGTCGTCGTTGTCGGGTCGAGAATGATGATGTCGTCTTCTCGTTCTTCCTCTGAGGTCAGAGGGCTCGTGATCGTCTCGAGAATCGGAACGGTTTCACAATCATTAAATGTCAGCAAGTATTGGTTTGAACGCCCATCGAACAGTTTGATGGTGATCCAGGTTCCGTCTTGCGCACCCGGAGGCGGGCTCCACACCCCGACGAATTGCACTCCGGTTGGGGCGTAGTACCTATCCGGATTGGTCGAGTCAGACACTTTTCGAATATCGGCGACGGTCAGTTCAGGTCGGCTGTTGAGCACTGACGACATGCCGACGACAACAACGAAGTTGCCGTTGTTATCGGTGGAGCACCCGAGGTTCGGGGTGAGTCCAAACTCGTATCCCTCAGGGAAATCATTGGCGGGGTTCGTCGTGCATCGTCCGGACACCGTGACATCAGGTTCGAAACTGAAGTAGTGATCAGAACCGTCGAATAGCGTCACTTCGACGGTGATTTCACCGGCGGCATTCATCAATGATTGAACATCATCTACGACTCGATACCAATGGTTTCTCGGCTCGGCAACACGAGTAAATACTGCGCCGGGCTCGCGTGGCGTACGAACCTGCCAGACATTTGACGTCTCTCCAGAAAGTTCGAGGTGGAGTTCGTTGCGTGCCAACTGAGCGTTCCACTCGCAACGCGCAGACATGTTGATGCGCCCCCACTCGCCGGTCATCACATCATCACAGTCACCCGTATCGATGAGGATCTCGTTGAAACTGCCGTCATACAACGTCACCCTCACGTAGAACCTCCCAATACGGATGTCGGGCAGCGTTCGGACATATGTATTTCCAATGCGTTGGTAGACCGTGCCATTACCAACTTCGACAACAGAGAGCACATCGGTTGCTGGCCTTCCGGCATTGAGAGCGGTGAGCTGGATTTGCCACAGCCGTGCCGTCGGCACGTAGCCACATGCTGAAGCAAGTTCAATCTGAAAATCGCCATCTTCAGTGCCTGGAAGTGGCTGGCGGCAGTCGGCGACATCATGATTGAAGAAGACCGCTGGAGAGGTTGGGCCCATATTGATGACAAGACGGACCACACCTGTTGGCTGCTGATCGAACGTGCGGAAGAAGAGATTTCCTACCCGGCTGTACCGGGTATTTGGTGGAACATCGTCGAAGACCCCGTGCACTCGAGATACTTCTCCTTCAAGAAGGGCACGCATCTGATATTCGTCGGTGAGTTGGTTATAGGTGCACGCAATCAGGGCAGTCACAGACTGATCTGCTGAGAACGGCTGTTCATCCTTATCGCATCCTGGTAACAGGTCAATGTCGATGACATAGCTGAGAGCTCCATCTTCAGCATTGTGCTCCCAGCCCTCGCCGTCATATTCCCAAACGGCACCATTCGGGTCGATATAAATCGACCCCAGAGCGCTGGTGTCGTCGGGGCATTCCTGCGAGCCACAGTGCTCGATGTATCCGGGGATCTCCCAAATGTGGAACTTCTCACCTGACGAGTCGTCGGCGCGCCACCACAAACCCTGAGCGTCACGGAACCAGCGATAGTTGTTGCTGTCGTAGTACTGCCAGATGTCGCGTCCATCCAACTCGGCCGGGCACGGGCTGCAATCAGGAAACTCGCTGATTAACTCACGCGCTTCACCGGTTGGCGAATACCACTTGCCCGAAGCCCAGGTCCACAACACACCGTCTCGGTCAAGCACGTATTGACTAAGGGGCGTGCCAGCCGGATTCGGGCACAGAGGTGGGGGGAGACACGGAGAGTCAGGGTCGTATGCAACGAGATACGCATCGAGAAGGTCTTGAATCCACGGTGGCGGGAAGCTCTGCGGAGCGCCTCCATTCGATGGAGTCCACAGACCGGTTACTGAGTCGAACGACCAACTGAAGCCCGCCGGATCAACAAAGTACGTGGGCAGCATGCTGAGGTACACGTCGATTGGGCAGCGCGGAACACAAGGGTCATAGTCGTTGTAATACCCGTCGCCCTCAGCGACATATTCCCCATCGTCGTAGTAGCCGTCGTCTGGGTATCCGTTATTGAAATCGGGCGGACATGGCGTGCAGGGATCTGAGTCGTCGTACCCACCTGGCCGATAGTCATCGTCATACGGGTCGTAATACTCGCCATCTTCGTAATAGCCCGAACCTTCACCATCATCGTTGTCGCCAGGAGTTGAGTCATCGGAATAATCGGGTGGGCATTCTGGTTCGCACGGGTCATCGGTCTCGGTATCGCCGGGCTCATCACCGTTCGGCTCATCATCGCCAGGATTCTCATCGCGTGTGGAGCTGTCGGCCGAGTCACCACCAGGAACGTATGGGTCATCTTCAGTTTCGTCTGAAGAGGTGTCGCTTTTCTCTTCCTCTTGCTGATTATCGCTGCTGGTTCCACCTACGTCTGGTTTGTCATCGTTGTCATCGTTGTAGTCCCCTGATGATGAGGAGTCATCACCGTAGTTATCGGATGAACTGTCATCGTTCGGAACGGTTGTCGATGGGACATCGTCGTAATAATCGGGCGGACATTCTGGCTCACAGGGGTCGTACTCATCGCCGAACTCGTCTTCCAATGCCTGTTCGTATTCCGGGTCAAGCCCATCCCCGTTGATGTCGAGCGGATCATCGAGTGCCGCATCTTGATCGGGGAGGTCACCGTTTTCGCCATTCGCGTCGATCCACTGCTCGGTCTCGAAGTCCCAGGTGTAGTACTCGCCTTCATAACGACGAGTCGGGGGAGCAGCGTCGTAGGTGCCCGGGTCATCTGGCGGGCATGGGCCACAATCCTCTGCCCACCCCGGCAGCAGGCGCGTATCGTAAATTGGCGCATAATCACCGAAGAGCGGAACCCAGCGTCCGTCTTCATACCGCCAAGAATCGTCATAGATTTCACCCTCTTCAGGGTCGTACTCGGGGCATTCTGGGGCACAGAGGTCGTACGTCGCCTCCCATTGGTCTGTCGTTTGCTCCGTTTCTTCATCGAGCGGTGTCGGGTTGAAGCCTCCGTCGCTCGAGTCGATCTCCACCCATTCTTCAATCGTTGGCTCTGGAGTTACCGGGTTGCCATCTTCATCGCGGTAGTAGGTGGTGCCTTCGGGGCACTCCTCAATCTCGAACGGCACAGTCGTGGTCGTTTCGGCAACTGTGGTTGTTGTTTCCTCAGGAGGTTCATCGGTAACCAACGGATTGCCGCACGCGCACCGCACTCGGGGTAGACCTTGGTCATCGACGAGCACTGCAGTTCCTGCGGCGATGATTGCCTCATAGCCGTACTCTTGGCCGTTCTTGAACCCGTACATGGTCAATTTGACGTTTTGCGCAAGGTACGCAGTGTTGAGGCTGTCAATGAAGGACCCGATCTCGGCAAAGGCAATGCCTTGAATTCGTGCCCACGCCGCCGCCCGGTCAGGGTTGCGCTCAAAGAACGCTTTCATTCCGGCGGTATCACAGACATTGCTGCCTGGGCCCCCATAGGTGCCTCGAGGCTGCACATAGAGCGACTCACTCGACGCAGCGACTTCGCCTGATTCGAGCGTGAACTCATACGACTCAGGCAATTGGCCGGTCGTAAACGAGGTGCTGAATGCATCGGGACCCACCGCCCCAATTGGTGCCTCGTAGACCGACGCTGCACGTGCGACCTGTGGTGATGTATTGAACAGGGCGGTGCCGAGGCCGATGACGCCTCCGATGAGTGCTGCAACGACCGCAAGGATGATGAACCCTTTCGTTTTCTCAGTCACTGTTTTGCCCTTTCACATCGATGTTGTGATCACTGCCAATACACCAGTGACCTGTGAAAATAACCGTAGACCAAACGTTGGGTGTGATGACAGCGATTTACGTGGCCTCAATGGGAGAGGGCTTTTTGGAAGTGGCCGTGAATTTCGTGAAGAACGGAATTGCTTGATGAGCGATCGGCCCGATCGCAACCGCAAACAACACGGTGCCAAGACCGACTGAGCCGCCCAGAGCGAAGCCGCTGATGAGCACGATTGCTTCAATGATTGTGCGCACCACCCGAACCGAGTAGCCACGCGCCGCGAGTCCTGTCATCAATCCATCTCGCGGACCCGACCCAAATTGAGCGCCGATATAGAGGCCGGTTGCGACACCATTCACCACGATGCCAACGGCGAGTACGACAAATCGGAGCACCAGCGACGACGAGACTTCAGGCAATATCCATAGGGAGATATCCACCCAGATGCCGACGAGAACCGCATTGGCAAGCGTGCCAATGCCAGGACGTTCGCGAATTGGAATCCACAGCACGACGACGACGAAGCTTGTCGCAACAATGACGGTGCCAAGCGACCAGCCGATCTGCTGAGACACGCCTTGGTGAAAGACATCCCATGGCGCAAGCCCAAGATCGGCGCGCACAACAAGTCCAAGGCTGAACCCAAAAAACGCGAGGCCCGTCATCAAGAAGAACCAGCGTCTAATGAGCACGCAACGATGTTACGTTGCGCCGACGGCGATACCTCTATGAACTGAGGAGGGCCTGAGCGACGTCGGTGATAACCGCTTCTTTTTCGTCGAGCGGAGGGAGAAGAATGATTTGGTCAAGACCTGCATCTTCGAGTTCGTCGACCTTGTTCTGAAGTTCGGAGGCCGTGCCAACGAGGCAGGTTCGATCAATGAGCTCGGCGGTCACGAACCTTTCCTCTTCGGGAACGACCCAGCAGTTGTGGCCAAGGTGTGTGCGAAGATGGCGGCGCTCCGGTGGTGTGTTTTCGAGTTCAGCGACGTAGTCGCCCCAAATGTCTGACAAGTATTCGGGCGGTCGTCGACCAAATTGTTGCACCTGTTCGTATGAGTAATGAAGGCTCGCAATCGCGAACGCCCCGGTCTGGCGGCGGACACGCTCACTATCAAGTGACTCACCCTCTTCGAGAACGAGTGCTGTGGTGAGCGTCGTAATTGGGAACGACTCGCGATCGATATGTCGGCCAACTTCATCTGCGGCCTGCTCAAGACGCTGGCGTGCATATTGAACAGCGGCCGGTTGAGGTGGTACTGAAGTGACGAGTCCATCACCGTGAACAGCTGCGAGTCGCATTGCTTTCGGACCGAAGGCCGACACCCACATCGGAATTCGCGGCTCAAAGCGCACGAAGCCGCTGTCGGGCATGAGATGGTGAGTTGGTGCGATGCGGCCGCGAAATTCGAAGTCAACTTCTTCGCCGTCAAGGAAGCTTCGAAGATCGCCGAGGTACCTATCGAATTCTGCGATTCGCATCGGTGGGTGGCCCATTATTCGCATCGCCGTGTTGCCGGTACCGATTCCACAGAACACCCGCCCAGGCGCAATTTCGTTGATGGTTGCATGAGCGGCGGCAGTGACCGGTGCGGGGCGTGTCGGCGCAACAGCAACACCGGTACCCAACTTCATTGTTGTCGTTGCCGTTGCGGCGAGCGCCATGAACGCATACACATCTGACCAGATCATTTGGCTGTCGGCAGCCCACATATGTGAATAGCCGAGTTGCTCGGCAAGTTGTACATAACCAATGTCTGAAGGCCTTGAAGCGACGCAGATACCGAATTCCATTACCTGATTGTGATGAAAAGCGAGAGCGAAGCCCGAGTCGGCACCACCATACGAGGCCACGAACCGCACAACATCTGGGTGAGCGGCACCTTCAGTTTGCGACGAACTTGATGCAGATCATTCACGC
>JAKMEY010000056.1 GCA_022425725.1 Ilumatobacteraceae bacterium | reverse complement strand
GGTCAGATCTGAAGCTGCTGTCTCGAAGGCAGGCTGTGATCAGGCGACCTCCTGCCCACAGAAGTTGCATGCCGGACGGATAGTGTCAGACGGGTGACCGTGCAAGGAGATGGCCATTTTTATGTAGAGACGCTCGGCTGTCCCACAAATCAGGTCGCCTCCGACAAATTCGTTGGAACATTGCTCCCCGATGGTCTCGTTCCGACCGATGATGCTGCTGCAGCCGATGTGGTCGTGGTGAACACATGTGCGTTCATTGAAGAGGCGCGCAAAGAATCAATCGAGGTCATTCTTCAGCTCGATGAGACTCGTAGAAACGGCTCGCGGCTTGTCGTCACCGGATGTATGGCAGAGCGTTATGGCGATGAACTTGCTGCTGAACTCCCTGAAGTCGATGCGGTCGTCGGGTTCGGCGGAGCGATTACCGAGCAGCAACAACGACGCCTCATTCCGGTCGCTGAGGCGCCAATGCCGACGATGGATTTGTTGAATCTGCATCGGCCTCCCGCTCAGCGCCCATGGTCGTACGTCAAGGTTGCTGAGGGTTGCAATCGCTCGTGTGGGTTCTGTGCCATACCGTCATTCCGTGGGAGCCAACGCAGCCGCGATACCGCATCAATTTTGGAAGAGGTGCGTTCGCTACAGGCACAAGAAATTGTTCTCGTGGCTCAGGACCTGGCGTCGTACGGGGTTGACCGGCCAGACGAGTTGGGTTCAGGGTCGATCGTCCCTCTTGTGAAGTCGGTTGCAGCAGAAGTTGATCGTGTCCGGCTGCTGTATCTCTATCCGAGCGATCTCTCCGATGAGCTCATTGATGTCATTCTCGATACCGACGTGCCGTATTTTGATTTGTCGCTGCAGCACGTGAGCAAACCGCTACTGCGCAGAATGCGCCGCTGGGGTGACGGCGATCGGTTCCTGCAGCGAATCTCCGATATTCGTGCCGCTCAACCAGACGCAACGATGCGTTCGAATTTCATTGTTGGCTATCCCGGCGAGACCGACGATGACCACGCAGCGTTGGTCGACTTCGTCGAAGAAGCCGACCTTGACTGGTGTGGATTCTTTGCGTTCAGTCGAGAGGTTGGCACGTACGCGTACGATCTCGATGGTCAAGTTGATGCCAACCTGATGCACGAGCGGCTTGCTGAACTCACCGAACTGCAAGACGCCATCACGGCCGGCAAGCGCGATGCGTTGATCGGTGAGATGGTGACCGTGCTCATCGATGAGCCGGGAATCGGCAGGAGTCACCGCGAAGCTCCTGAAATTGATGGTGTGGTGCATGTTGATGCCGAACTTCAAGCCGGCAGTTTCGTCGAGGTGGTCATCGAAGAAGCCTGGGGGCCTGATCTTGTTGCGGTTGGCGGTGTGATGCCTGACGGTGATGAGGAGATTCGGTAATGCCAGTCGATCCAAATGCGCTAGTGACATGGGCAAACGCAATCACTGCAGGACGACTCGTGCTGTCGCCTGCGATGTTTCTTGTTATCCCAGACCACCAGCGGGGTGCATGGCTGGCCTATTTGCTGTGGTTCGCGTTGAGCCTCAGCGATGGTATTGACGGGTGGGTCGCCCGTCGCCACGGCACCACGTCGACGGGAGCCTTTCTCGACCCGCTTGCCGACAAAGTGCTGGTGCTGGGTGCGATGTTCACTCTGGTGAGTCGTGACATGTTCCCGCTGTTGCCGGTGTTGCTCATCGCCGGCCGTGAACTCGTGATCAGCGTCTACCGGGTATTGGTCGGCTCGAAAGGTGTGAGCGTTCCCGCATCAAAGATTGCGAAATACAAAACGGTCGTGCAGCAGCTAGCGGTGGGATTTGCTCTGTGGCCCTGGTTTGCCGCCGACTATCGCTGGTTGTGGATGGGCCTGTTGTGGCTGGCTGTGGCACTCGCTCTGGTCAGCGGAGCGCAATATCTTTTTGCAAGTCGTGCGGCTCGCAAATGAACGGGGGCAAAGATGCGTTGTGATGTGCTAGCGGTCGGTACCGAACTACTTCTCGGACAGATTGTTGATACGAATTCGTCGTGGCTTGGCGAAAACCTTGCAATGCACGGTTTCGACTCGCTCTCGCAGGTCAAGGTTGGTGACAACATCGGTCGCATCACCGGTCACCTTCGGCGCATGCTCAGTGAATCTGATGCGGTGATCATGTGTGGTGGCCTCGGACCGACCCATGACGATCTCACCCGAGAAGCAATCGCTGAGGTCATGGGCGTTGAATTACACCTCGATGAGGATGTCGCCGACGTCATTCGACATCTGTTTTCCTCGCGAAATCGAACGATGCCTGAAAACAATTTGCGCCAAGCAATGGTGCCTGAGGGCGCAACGATCATTCCGCAGACACGCGGTACCGCTCCTGGGCTCATCTGCCCCGTGGTGATTGAGACCGAATCAGGGCCAGCGGAGCGCGTGGTGTACGCAGTGCCTGGCGTACCTCATGAAATGCGCGAGATGTTTGAACGAGCAATTTTGCCTGACCTCCAGCAACGATCGGGGGAGCATTGGACGATTGCAAGTCGCACACTGCGCACCTGGGGCGAAAGCGAAAGCGGGTTGAACGAGCGTCTTGACGACATCATTCATGACCTCGACGCAGAGGGAAACCCGACGTTGGCATTCCTTGCCAGCGGATGGGAGGGCCTCAAAGTTCGGTTGACGGGTCGTGCTCCAGATGAAGGCGCAGCAGCAGCCTTGCTCGCTCCGTGGGAAGAGAAGATTCGCGAGGTACTCGGCGATCAAGTGTTTGGCGTTGATAACGACACGATGGAATCAGTTGTGCTCGACCTCTTGCGTGCTCAAGGGTGGACCCTCGCTCTTGCTGAATCGGTGACCGGAGGATTGGTATCGGGTCGGCTCACCGGCGTCGCCGGAGCGAGTGAGGTGTTTCGGGGCTCCGTCGTGTCGTATGCGAGCGAGGTCAAGTTTGATGTGCTCGGCATCGAAGAAGGGCCAGTGGTCACCGAAGAAGCCGCAATCGCAATGGCTGAGGGGGCGCGGAAGGTGCTCGGAGCTGACGTGGGGCTTGCACTCACCGGCGTTGCGGGGCCAGCTGAACAAGATGGCATGCGCCCAGGAACGCTCTTTGCCGCCGTCGCACTACCCGACGGTGAGCCCGATCGGGTGACAAGTGTTCACGTTCGGCTTCCCGGTGATCGTGAGATGATGCGACAACTCTCAGTAATCTCAGCGTTAGACCTTCTTCGGAAGCGTCTTCTTGACATTCGATGATGCCCAGTGGTCTCGGCGATATTCTCAGAGAGCGGTCTCATGACCGCATGCCCCCGTAGCTCAGTCAGGATAGAGCAACGGCTTTCTAATCCGTAGCGCGCAGGTTCGAATCCTGCCGGGGGCGCGATACCCTCAAAGAGGCAAATTGCCCGCTGAGGGTTTGAGCACCATCGAGAGGACAATGTGAAGTTCAAGAAGGGCGAAACGGTCATTTACCCACAGCACGGCGCGTGTGTGGTGAAGGGCACGAAGAAAATGGAAGCCTTCGGCGAGAAGCGCGAGTACCTCATTCTCGAGACGGTCATTAATGAGATGACGCTGAAGGTGCCAGTCGAAAAGGCCGACGAAGTAGGTGTCCGTCCTCCTGTGTCTCCCGACGAACTTGAAGACCTCGTCTCTGTTCTTGCGAAACCAGATCCCCGTGTGCCCTCAAACTGGAGCCGCCGGTTCAAGAACCACCAAGAGAAGTTGAAATCGGGCGACGTCTACCAAGTGGCTGAGGTGGTTCGTAACCTTGCTGCTCGGAACCGCGATGCGGCGCTGTCAGCGGCGGAGCGCACAATGTACGAACGAGCCCGCGTGAACCTCATCAGCGAGATCGCTCCAGCGTTGAAGGTTTCGGCTGAGGCCGCCGAGGAGTATCTCGACGAGGCACTGTCAAAAGGTGTGCTCAAGCCGGCGAAGCAACCGAAGAAGGCTGCAGCGAAGAAGTAGCCAGAAGGGGTGCACCCGTGCACCTTCCGGGCATGTCAAAATCGGGGAATGACATCATCCCCCTCTCCTGTTGCATTCTGCGGGCTCGGCGTTATGGGCGCTCCGATGGCGCGGCATCTCGCAAAAAATGGACACCCGGTCACGGTCTACAACCGCACCGCTGCGAAAGCACTCGCATGGGTTGCGTTGCACGGCAACCGAGCCGCTCCAACGCCCGCCGAGGCTGCTGAAGGCGCGGAGTTGGTCTTCATCTGCGTAGGGAATGATGACGATGTTCGCGAGGTCGTGCTCGGCGAATCAGGGTGCCTTTCGGCAATGGCTCCGGGCAGCATTCTTGTTGACCACACCACCGCATCTGCGGGTCTCGCTCGGGAACTTGCCGCTCGATGCGCCGAGGTAGGAGTCGGCTTCGTTGATGCCCCGGTGTCTGGTGGCCAGGCTGGCGCCGAAAATGGTGCGCTAACCGTGATGTGTGGGTCTGACGAACCCGAGGTGTATGAACGAGCAGAATCAGCGATGGCCACGTATTCGAAGCGATGCCGACGAATGGGCCCTGTCGGCTCAGGACAGCTCACGAAAATGGTCAACCAGATCTGCATTGCGGGCCTGCTTCAAGGTCTCTCCGAGGCGGTGTCGTTTGCACAGCGGGCAGGTCTCGAGGTCGACGAGGTTGTCGATGTCATTGGTCAGGGAGCAGCGCAAAGCTGGCAGATGGACAATCGTGCGACAACGATGGCAGCCGGAGAGTTCGATTTTGGTTTCGCCGTTGAGTGGATGTTGAAAGATCTCTCCATCTGCCTCGATGAAGCCTCCCGGAATGGTGCGCGGCTTCCAGTGACAGCGCTCGTCGGGCAGTTTTATCGGCAGATCGACCAACGTGGCGGGGGTCGATGGGACACGAGTTCTCTTATTGACGTGTTGCAGCACCCGTAGGGGTCAACTGAACTCAACTTCGAGGTGGTCGACACCGCGAATGGTGTAGCGGTCCCTCCACGTCGGGGTTCCGACGAGTTCAATTCGATCGAAGCGCCGAATGAGGCGGGTGAGAGCGACGGTCGCTTCCATCCGGGCGAGTGAGGCGCCAAGGCAGTAGTGAATTCCAGACGCCAATGCGAGGTGCCGTTGTGCGTTGGGTCGATCGAGGCGAAGCGCATCGGGTTTGTCGAACAGTGCGGGGTCGCGGTTCGCTGCTCCGAGGCACGTCGTCACGATTGAGCCCGGATCGACGATGATTGGTTCGCCGTCAAGTCCCGTGTAGGTCACTGGTTCGAGCGGTACTCGCACAGTGTTCTGAACAGGCCCGTTAAACCTGAGTAGTTCATCGACCGCTGATGCATCGAGAGCAGGGTCGTTACGCCAGCGTTCGAGCTGGTCGGGATGTTCGAGCAGAGCAAGGAGCCCGTTGCCGATCAGGTTCACCGTCGTCTCATGTCCGGCAACGTAGAGGAGCACGACAAACGACATCAGTTCGGCCATGTCGAGTCGATCACCTTCACTCTCTGCAGTGAGGAGAGCGGAAACGACATCGTCACCAAGGTTGTGTCTGCGTTGCT
>JAKMEY010000054.1 GCA_022425725.1 Ilumatobacteraceae bacterium | reverse complement strand
GCTTGTCGCATGATGACCGCGTCTTCATCGTCATCGCCAGCCGAAAATGCGTGAGCATCAGAGGTGACATCAGCGAAATCGCTCGCTCCCCCGGCGCCACCGCCCGCAGCCGATGCCTCGCCGCCTTCAACCTCTCTCGAGTAGATCGGTTCAGGAGCCTGTGCCCGCCAATGATCGACAACCTGTCGTACCTCTTCTTCGCCCACCCAAGACCCTTGAATACGGTTCGCCACCGACGAGTTACCGGGCAGCAGCAGCATGTCGCCTTGACCGACCAATTTTTCGGCTCCTGGCTGATCGAGGATGACCCGGGAGTCGGTGAGACTCGAGACGGCGAAGGCCATGCGAGCGGGCACGTTCGCTTTGATGACTCCGGTGATCACGTTCACCGATGGACGCTGAGTCGCGACGATGAGGTGAATACCGACCGCTCTCGCCTTTTGCGCGATTCGGGTAATCGACTCTTCAACGTCGCGCGCCGCAACCATCATGAGGTCGTTTAACTCGTCGACGACGACCACGATGTACGGCATATGTTCGTACTCGGCTGCATCACGCCCCGCAGGCACCTGTAGAGAGCCTTTGATGACTGCCGTGTTGTAACCCGTGATATCTCGGTATCCGCATTCGGAGAGGGCGTCATAACGCCGCTCCATCTCTTTGACCGCCCAGCCCAGGGCGTTGGCCGCCTTCTTTGGGTTTGTCACCGGCTGCGTCAGCAAATGCGGGAGACGCTGATACTGACCCATTTCAACCTGCTTCGGGTCAATCAAAATGAGACGCACTTGGTCTGGTGTTGTCCGCATGAGCAGCGACGTAATGATGCAGTTGATACCGCTCGACTTACCCGCACCTGTTGCTCCTGCGATCAGCATGTGTGGGGTCGTCGCAAGGTTCAAAAAGACTGCTTTGCCGGCAATATCTTTTCCGATCGCAACTTCAAGTGGATGAGTGGCCTTTTTCGCTTCTTGTGAGACGAGAAGATCGCCGAGCGCGACAAGTTGCCGTCGGGCATTTGGAACTTCAACGCCAATTGCCGAGCGGCCGGGAATCGGGGCGAGGATCCGCACATCGGTTGCGGCCATTGCGTACGCAATGTCTTTTTGAAGGCTCGTCACTTTCGCCACTTTGACGCCGGGGCCAAGTTCGAGTTCGTAACGAGTAACCGTTGGTCCCACCGTGAAACCCACGAGCTGGGTATCAACACCGTGTTGCGAAAGTGACTCTTGCAGGGTTGCCCCACGTGCCTCGACCGACTTCATGTCAACCGACTGTTCACCTGCCTTTTCCAGCATCACCATTGAAGGCAGGCGCCATTCGCCTGGCTTCACCGGTGCTGCAGGAACCTGAGCCGCTTCAGATTGAGCAGGGGCAGCCTTGGGTGCCCGCTTCTTCCGCGGTGGCTTCGGTGTTGCCTCCGCGAACTCGTCATCATCGGCACCGTCGTAAAGAGTTGGAGAAACAGCGAGAGGGTCGAGCGTCGCCTGGGGCTCGTCAACGTCGTCATCGGCTTCTTCTTGCGAGCGTCGCCGTTCCTCAGCACGTTCGCTCTGCAAGGTGGCGAGGTTTGACATTGACTGACGAAGGAACTTCGCCACGGGACGGGCTCCTGCTGCGATCCCCGTCCCGGTCAGCACCGCCATCTTCCGCAGCGATGCTCCGGTGATAAGCGCAACGGAGCCGATGAAGGCTGCAATGAGAACCACCACCGCTCCTGCAGGTGCGACGAGACGCTGCAGAGCCTCGCCACCGGCCACGCCGAGGAGACCTCCAGCCGAACCGAGCGCATCGAGGTCGGTCAACGAAGTTGGCGTGCGGATGACATGAATGAACCCGAGAGATGACAACACCGCAAGCACCCAACCCACACCGAGACGAATTGGTTCTTGCGGCTCGTGATCACGAAGCACTGCCACGCCGCTACCGATGAGCACAATAGGCAGAACATGACGCCCAATGCCGAGGAACCAACCAAGAAATGTGCCTGCGCCGTCGCCGACGGGGCCAGCAAGCGAAAACCACACCCCAAGGATGAGCAACACACCAATCGCAATTAACGCAATGCCGAGCAGGCCTCCATCGTCGCTCTTTGCGGCCTCACGCCCGGCTGACCGTGCGCGCGAATTTCCGCCCTTCGCAGCCTTCTTCGCAGACCCCTTCTTTTGGGCTGAGGGGCGCGACTTTGGGGCATTTTTGCCATTTGCCATGCACCCCTAACGGTACCAACGCGGCGCCCTTTGGTTCAGCCATACCCCGCTATGACGCTTGAACGCCAAGTATTCGACCGTCGCCCGACAGGAGCACGAGCAGTGTCCCCCCTTTTTCGTTCACCACGGTTGCATCGACGATGGCAGTTCCGTCCCCGGCACCCTGCACTGCCACATCGACAATCACTGGTTGCGACAACTCGGCATCGATCTGAATGAAGAGTTTCGTTGGGTCAATGTCGATCGCCGCAGCCCGAAACGTCGCTCCTTCAGCGGGCAATGTTTCACCGGCAGAGGAAAGTTCACCGTCTTCGAACCGATACGTCGTTGCGTACATGCCGGAAGCCTCCCCCGAATCAGATTCAGCGGTTTCGGCAAGGATGAGAGTGACCCCTGTGAGGTCGGCTGAGACTTCGAAGTATTCAAGGTCACTGCCGATCGACGATTCGAGGGCACTGATCGCCACCGGAATATCGTCGATTAACGGCCGAGCACTGTCTGCTGACGAACCACACCCTGCGATACCAACGGCCGCAATAGCAACCAGCCGTGCGAGTCGCATCAGGTTTCCATAACAACCGGAACAATCATCGGTCGACGTTTCGTTCGTTCGTTGACAAACCGCCCGGCAGAGCGACGAACTTCTCGTTCGAGCGCCTCGACATCTCTGATGCCGTCAGCAAGGGCTCGTTCGACCGACGCAGCCACCGTGTCACATGCCTCATCGAGAAGATCTTCAGCCTCTGGGGCATACACCCACCCGCGAGTGATGATCTCCGGGCCAGTGAGCACCGACCCAGATTGCACATCGACCGTCACCACGACGACGACGACACCTTCTTCGGCGAGTACCCGTCGGTCGCGAATGACACCATTACCAACATCGCCGATGATGCCGTCGACGTAGACATACCCGGCCGGAACCCGGTCAACGTGGCCGGCGCCACCACCATCGAGCATCAAGACATCACCGTCTTCGCACAGCAACACTCGGTCATCAGCGAGACCCATAACTCGACCGAGAGCGGCGTTCGCAACGAGGTGTCGGTATTCCCCGTGTACGGGGACAAACCACTCGGGCTGCACGATCGAGAGGTACGTCTTGATGTCATCAGCCTGAGCGTGACCGGTTGCATGAATATCGGCGACACCGGAGTGAACGACTTGCGCTCCTCGACGCAGCAGCCCATCGATGACTCGGTTCACATTGTTCTCATTACCCGGAATTGCATGACTCGACAGCACAACAGTGTCGCTGTCACCAAGTTGCACGAAACGATTCTCACCTCGAGCGAGCAACGCGAGAGCTGACATCGGTTCGCCCTGGCTACCGGTGGAAATCACACAGATTTCGCCTGGCGGGTATCGATCGATGTCTTCTACGTCAATGAGCGACGCGTCGGGAATTGAGATGACACCAAGGTCCCGTCCGAGCTGGACGTTCTTGCGCATGCTGAGACCAAGCGTCGCAACTTTTCGACCTGCGGCGATGGCTGCATCTGCAATCTGCTGGATGCGATGCAAGTGACTTGCAAAGCTCGCAGTGATGATGCGCCTGCCTTCGTGCTCGGCGAAGACTTGGCGGAGCACGCTGCCGACGGAGGTTTCGCTCGGGGCAAAGCCGGCCTCTTCTGCGTTCGTTGAATCTGCAAGCAGCAATCGGATTCCTTCTGAGCGCGCAATCTCTCCGAGACGGGCGAGATCGCAACGCCGATCATCAACCGGTGTGAGGTCAAGCTTGTAGTCGCCGGAATGCAAGATGACGCCCTGCTCGGTGCGAACGACAATTGCATGGGCATGCGGCACCGAGTGGGTGACCGGCACAAATTCGACCTCAAATGGACCGATCGACACCCGGTCACCATCTTTTGTCGGCACGAAATCAACTCTGCCGAGAAGACCGGATTCTTCAATGCGGTTCCTCGCCAGGCCTAGGGTGAGCCTCGACCCAAACACCGGCAAAGGGGTATCCCGGCGATCACCAATTCCGTGTTCGTCACGCAAAAGGAACTGAATGCCGCCAACGTGATCTTCGTGGCCGTGGGTTGCGACAAGACCAACGATCGATGACGCGTTCTCCCGCAAGTAGGTGAAGTCGGGTAACACGAGGTCGATGCCGTGCAGGTCGGCCGACGGAAACATGATGCCGCAGTCGATCACCAGAATCGATCGGTCGACGTCTGTTCCTTGTTCGATTGCGAGACAGTTTCGGCCAATTTCTCCGAGACCGCCGAGGATGACTATCCGAACCGGTTTAGCCACGTGCTGACACCAGCTCTGCGTAAATTCGGCGAGCTTCGTCTTCGAGACCGGCCGGCGCATCACCTAACGGGAGTCGGCACTGACCCACCTCGAAACCGAGGGTGCGCATCATCGCCTTTGACGGAATTGGGTTAGGGGTGAGATCTCCAGTTTCGAACGCGAAACTTGGCAACATTCGCTGGTTGATCGCTGTCGCCGCCTCAAGATTGCCACTCTCGAGCGCTGCGAACATGTCGACATGGTCGGGAGCCGTCCAGTGGGTCGCAACCCCGATCGTTCCCACGGCGCCCACCGACAACAGCGGAAGGGTGAGACCATCGTCGCCGCTATACACCTCGAAATCTGCCGGTGCTTCGCGAATGACTTGGGCAGTTTCAGCGGGGTTCGCTGCGGCGTCTTTCAATCCGATGACGTTCTTCTCTTCATGGGCCAACCGAAGCAATACCTCGGATGAAACCTTCCGGCCTGTTCGAACTGGAATGTCATAAATCACTTGCGGCAGATCAACCGCTTGGGCAATGGCACGTAAATGCTGCTCGATACCTGCCTGCGACGGTCGGTTGTAATAAGGGCACAGCGACAAGATTCCGTGGACTCCAAGCGCCTTTGCCCGCAACGAAAGTTCGACCGAATGAGCGGTGTTGTTACCAACAGTGCCCGCAATGACCGGAACGTCGACAGCTTCAAGCACCGCTGACAACATCGAAAGTTTTTCGTCATCGGACAGTGCTGGCGACTCGCCAGTGGTGCCACACACGACGAGACCCTCGTTGCCCTCGTCGACAAGCCGGCGTGCAAGTTGCTGAGCTACGTCGAGGTCAACGCTGCCATCACTCCCAAATGGAGTGATCAGAGCGGTGAGGATTCGTCCGAACGTTGGCGATGACATGCAGATCAAAGACTAGTGATCTGATGACACGTCGCCACGCTTAGGAAATCTCTGAGCCCAGTTCGAACTTGAGGTATTCCGAACCGGTGTCTTCCCAATCTTCAAACTGAATGACGTTCATGTCCTCGAATCGGCGGCGGAGCCATGATTCGTTCCGATCGAGCAGCCCGAGCTTCTTACAGTTGGGCACGATCTTCGAGAACAGCATCTGCTGGAACACGTCGCGGGTCGGGTCACGCAACACCAGCGGGACAACATCTTTCGGGTTCACACCCTGCTTTTCCCAAACCTCTTGCTGCAAGAAACGATCGCGCATGCGAATGGCTGCCTCGAAGGCAAACTCTTGCCGCTCCATCAATTCGCGATCGGTCATCTCGGAGTACACCTCTTTCAGCGACAGAACACCAAAGGCGACATGTCGAGCTTCGTCGCTCATCACGTAGCGAAGCAGTTGCTTCAGGAGAGGCTCTTCAGTCATTTGGTGCATGAAGCCGAATGCTGCGAGAGCTAGACCTTCGACCATGACCTGCATGCCGAGATAGGTCATATCCCATCGCGAGTCTTCGATGATGTCATCGAGCAGCATCCGAAGGTGTGCGTTGACTTGGAATCCTCCGTCCATTTTCTCGTCGAGGTAGCGAGCGAAAACCTCAACGTGACGGGCCTCATCAACAACCTGAGTTGCGGCATACAGTTTGGCGTCATACCACGGAACCGTTTCGGTGATTTTAGCGGTGCACAGCAATGCACCTTGCTCGCCATGAAGGAACTGCGACAGCGTCCAACGGCGACTATCGATACCGAATTCGAGCCACTCTTTATCGCCCCACTTCTCGACGACAGTGCCGGCGTAATGGTCGGGGCTGAGACCGGCAGAAAATGCCGCCTGATCAGAGGTCACGACCTCGTCGAGTTGGATTTCGGTGTCCCACGGCAAGTCGGTCGTACCGTTCCACTGTCCTACTTTTGCCTTTTCGTACAACTTTCGAAGTTGTGGCCTCGCAAGGGAATAGTCCCAGGTGAAGATGGCGTCCGCATTGTCTTTGACAACGTGTTCAACCTCGTCAACGTCGACGTTGGATACCGACAGAATTGCCTCGATATCGTCGATTTCGTCGCGGCCGATGATGTCAGCGTTTGCTGCGTGACCTGTTGGTTGTTCGGTGGTGCTCATGATGTGCTCCTGTTGAGGGTTGCGGCTGTGCCAGAAAACGACTCCGGCAAGGCCACTGCGGTGATGATTGGGCAGAGAAATTGGCGGGCGATATCAGCATCACTGAGGTCAACTGATTCGTCCGGTGAGAGGAAATACGAGACGGTAAGACGGGCGACAAGGTCGATCAATCTGTGGGCCGACTCTCGGCCGATGAGGGGGTCAAGTTGCGGTGAAAGCGCAACTGTTGCCATTCGGATGATTCTCGGCAGTCCGGTTGCGGTGAGTTGGCCAAGTGCTTCACCTGGCTCAGAGCTCAGCATCATTGCGAGATGGGAGTGCGTGCGCAGAAGCGAAGTTGCTGTGGCAACACTGCGGGCAACAACATCTTCGACGGTGTCGAGGCCATCGATCTCTGCGAGCACCTGCTCAAAGAACTGGTGCAATTCGCGGACGTGTAACGCCTCAAAGAGCACATCGCGACCCCCAGGAAACAGTCGGTATACCGAAGCACGCGATACGCCTGATTCTTGGCAGATGTCGTCAATCGTCACCTTTGAGAAGCCAAGACGGTGGATGCAGACGAGCGCCGCGTCGAGAACTGCGTGTTCAATAACCGCAGAATCCTTTCGCGATGTGGCAACTGTCACACCTGAGACATTATTACCAAAGATGTCTCACGTCAACCGTGAGGCAACCCACTCACCCTTCGGGCAGTATGTAGTCGGCATATTGCGCCCGCAGATCTTTCTTGGAAAATTTGCCCACACTGGTTTTTGGCACCTCTGCGATGAACTCAACCGCATCAGGCAATTGCCACCGGGCCACCCGGTCACGAAGAAAGTCGATCACCTCTTCGGAGGTGATGTCGCTACCTTCAGCCCGCACAACACAGGCCAACGGACGCTCTGACCATCGCGGGTGCGGTACCCCAATCACTGCAGCCTCGGCAATCCCCGGATGTGACATCAACTCGTTTTCCAACTCAACCGAAGAGATCCACTCGCCTCCAGACTTAATGAGATCTTTCGTTCGATCCAAGAGTCGAACCCTTCCCCGCTCATCAACGCTCGCAACGTCACCTGTGCGCAGCCAGCCATCGGAAGTGAAACTCTCGTTCGCTCGCTCATCGTTGTAATACGTCTTTGCAATCCAGTTACCGCTTACCTGCAATTCTCCGCTCGACTCGCCATCCCAATCGACCCGCTCTTGCGAATCTGGATCAACAACGCGCATCTCAACGCCAAACGAAATCCGTCCGACCGTCGTCCGAAGTTCAGCTTGCTCATCAATCGACAGGTCGTGCTGATCTGCATCGAGGTGGGACACCGCGCATATCGGACTTGTCTCAGTCATTCCCCACGCTTGAAGAAGCGGGAGTCCCGTGATCTCGCGATAGCCCTCCGAGAGGCCTCGCGGGACTGCTGACCCTCCGCAAGGAATCGCCCGCAAAGATGACGTATCGCGGCCCTCAAGTTCGGGCAGCACCTGCATCCAAATCGTGGGCACACCTGCGGCAAGGGAAACCCGCTCTTCCACAATGAGGTCAGCCAGCGCCTTGCCAGAAAGGTCGGCACCGGGCATCACCATTTTCGCTCCTGTTGCGACACCCGCGTGAGCGAGCCCCCAAGCATTTGCATGGAACATCGGCACCACCGGCATCACGACGTCTGATTCTCGTGCTCCGAGGGAATCTGCGGTCATCGTGCCCATGGTGTGGAGGAACGTGCTGCGGTGCGAATACACGACGCCTTTGGGGTTTCCCGTCGTGCCCGAGGTGTAACACATGCTTGCCGCACGGTGCTCATCAACCGGTTTCCATTCGACTGGAGCCGAGCTCTCCAACAGATCCTCGTAGTGCAACAACTCAAAGCCTGAAAGATCGTCAGGGATGTCACCGTCACCGTCATCGATGAGTACGAGATGCTTCAAACGATCAAACGTCGGAAGCAACGGAGCGAGCAATGACAGCAACGAACGATCAACAAAGATCACTTCGTCATCAGCGTGATTGACGATGTAGGTGAGTTGTTCTGGGAACAACCTGATGTTCAACGTGTGCAAGACCCGACCGGTGCACGGGGCAGCGAAGTACAACTCAAGATGCTGTGCGGTATTCCATGAGAAGGTCGCCACTCGCCCGAACTCAGAAATCTCCAGTGCGTCGAGCACACCGCCTAACTGGCGAGTTCTTGTCGCCCACTCGCCGTAGTTCGTCCGCTTGCGACCATTTACTGTTGCCGTCACCAGTTCTTTGTGAGGGTGATACCGCTCCGCCCGATCGAAGAGATGAGAAATATTTAGTGGTACGTCTTGCATGAGGCCTTGCATGACCTAAAACGCTAACCGACTCAGAAACTCAGGCCGAAGGGCTGACAGATATCGTTTACATGTGACCTCAGAACCGACAGACTCGATACCACTCCGCCCCCGATGGGGCCGAGCATCGATCGCTGCTTTCATCGTCCTTGTGGTCTGCACCAACATTGCAGCAATCACGTGGGCTCGCCTCGTGCTGTCGTCACCCGAAGTGCTCCTCGTGCTGTCGTCAAGAAATCGCTATCTCGCTCTCGTGCTCGGCACTGACATCAGCGGAGTTGCCTACTGGCTCATCGGGAGTTCACGCCTCGCAATTGCGTTCATTGTCTGCCACCTCGCCGGACGTGCATACGGCGATCAGATTCTTGCCCTGTTCGTGAAATACCTTGGCGTTGACGAGCCGACGATCACGCGACTTCGAGCGGGCTTTACGAAAGCCGACTGGGCGCTGATCCCCTTTTTCGTCGGCTCAAACATCGTTGCGGCAATCAGCGGCATTCAACGAACGGCACCAGCCAGGCTTGCGGCTCTCATTGCTCTCGGCCTCATTGCGCGTCTCGCCCTCATTCAATGGCTCGCACATGTCTTCAGCGAACAGCTCACCGACGTGATCAATCTGCTTCAGAAATACTCGTGGTGGTTTGTCGGCGGTTCCGTCATTCTCGTGCTTCTCACCAATATGAGAAATACGCGTCGGTCCTGAGAGCGATCGCACCACCTGATACTGTTCGATGACGATCTGGAAGTTTCCGGGAGAGATTGGAGCAACATGCACACCTACGAATGTTCATCATGTGGAATGACGGTCAACGCAACATGCGGAGCCTGCAACGCACCCCTTGAAAACGATGTACTCACCCGCGATGACGGCTCAACTGTGCAAATCTCGAAATGCCCGAACGACCACGGCAAAATTAAGTCACCGCTCTGCTGCGGCGTTGACATGGCGTGCACACTCGGCTGACGCCGATCCGCAACGTTCCGCCTCGCTCTACAACAGAGCGTCTAAACCAACGGTGAGGCCCGATGCCTCCTGGATCTTCTTGCATGCAAGTACCACTCCGGGCATGAAGCTCGTGCGGTCGTACGAGTCTTGACGAATGCTCAGCGTCTGCCCCTGAGCGCCAAGGATGACCTCCTGGTGGGCAGTCATTCCTCTCATTCTCACCGAATGAATTCGAACTCCGTTTGGGCCTTCTCCGCCTCGAGCGCCCTCGGGTTCTTGAATCTGAGTTGGATCATCCGCCCAGCCGTGCTCGCCGGGCTGCATCATTCTGGCGGTCGCAAGCGCAGTCCCCGACGGCGCGTCAATTTTCTCGTCGTGATGCAACTCAATGATCTCGGCTGTATCGAACAGCGCAGCGGCTTCCGCCGCGAACTTCATCATCAGCACCGCTGAAATCGCAAAATTTGCGGCGATCAGACAATTGGCACCCGACCCGTCAAACGCAGACGCAAAGGCAGCCATGTCATCGTCATCAAAACCGGTCGTACCAACAACTGCGTGTATGCCATGCAGAGCGAGAAATGGAAGCGTGACCCGTGCAGCCTCGGCCGTCGTGAAGTCAACCACCACATCACACGATGCTTCGGCTAGCGCACGGAGATCTGATGACACTTCAACTCCATGAATGATGCCAGAGCCATTCACATCAACAGCGGCGACTAACTCGAGGGTTTCGGCATCGCTGACCGCATCACAGACGGCTTGACCCATCCGTCCAGTTGCGCCAACTACTCCCACACGAATGCTCGCCATGGCGAAGACGGTACTCCGTTACGCGACACGATCCGAGACAGTGACACGCTTTGCCCCGTAAACGGCTGCTGAGATCAGTAGTGAATCTACTGAGGCGACACTGCACGATCGCACACCAGCGATGTGCGCAGATCGTCTTGTGAGCTCCCATACTTCCCTACACAAGTTGAGACCGAGCGTGTGTTCTTGAATGGGTTCACCGCAACGGTCAACTCAATGTCAAGAACGGCAACACGCTCGGTCGTCAACGCGTTATCGAGCGGTTAGCGATGCCGGCGACGTCCATCGCCGCCACCTCGGCGCTCGGCGCTTGGGCCGAGGTCACCAAGCTCATCTGCGAGTTCAGCATCAAAGCTTGCGTCGAAACTGACCGATTCAATCTCTCCGTCACCCGAAGCCTGAGGAGCAGTATCTGCAGCCTGGGCACCTGAGTCGGACGCACCATCGCCCCCAGAATCAGGAACGATGTCGCCCGCTGGGCTCAATGACACCTTGCCGCGGTCATCGATCTCATCAACGACAACTTCGACCTCATCTCCAAGCGAGAGCACATCTTCAACGGAGTTGATCCGCTTGCCACGGCCAATCTTCGAGATGTGCAGCAGGCCGTCACGACCAGGAAGGATGTTGACAAACGCCCCAAACTTGGTGATGTTGACGACACGACCGGTGTAGGTGACACCAATTTCAGCCTTCGGCGGATCGACGATGTTGACGATCGCCGTGCGAGCCTCTTCCATGCGCCATGATTCGACCGCCGCAATAGTCACAATGCCCACCGCACCGTCGTCATCGACTGCAATGTCTGCTCCGGTCTCGGCCTGAATGGTGTTGATGATCTTGCCCTTCGGCCCGATGACCTCCCCGACCTTGTCGATCGGAATGGTGATCGTCACGATCTTCGGAGCAGTTTCTGCAACCTCTGTTCGAGGGGCAGCGATAGCAGCATTCATGACGTCAAGAATCTCCATACGAGCTTCACGGGCTTGCTGAAGGGCGTCGGCAAGCACCTGAGCGGGGATTCCCTCAATCTTCGTATCGAGCTGGAGTGCAGTGATCGCGTCCTGGGTTCCCGCAACTTTGAAGTCCATATCGCCGAACGCGTCCTCGGCACCGAGGATGTCAGTCAACGTCACGTAGTTGTCACCATCTTTCACGAGGCCCATTGCGATGCCTGAAACTGCGCCTCGAATTGGCACACCGGCATCCATCAACGAAAGGCTCGATGAGCACACCGACCCCATCGACGTTGAACCGTTTGACGACATGACCTCTGACACGAGGCGAAGCGTGTATGCAAAGTCTTCCTGGTTTGGAACAACTGGCATCACTGCCCGAGCAGCAAGAGCACCATGGCCGATCTCGCGACGCTTCGGTGAACCCACTCGACCGGTCTCGCCATTGGACCACGGCGGCATGTTGTAGTGATGCAGATAGCGCTTCTCGTTGTTGGGAGACAATGAGTCAATCAACTGGTTCATACGAGGCATCGCCAGGGTCAACACGTTCATGACTTGGGTCTCGCCACGCTGGAAAAGACCCGAACCATGGGCGGTCGGAAGCACACCAACTTCTGCTGATACCGGACGGAGGTCTCGGACCCCGCGACCGTCGATTCGGAGACCTTCGTCAACAATGCGACGACGAACAAGTTTCTTCGTGAGAGAGCGAACTGCTTCCTTCACGGCCTTTTCTTGACCAGCGAATTCGCCATCTTCGCCGCACAGCGCGCCGAGCGCTTTTGCGGTCGCTTCATCGGTTGCGGCATTGCGTTCCGCCTTACCTGCAATTGCGACAGCGGCACTGATCTCGCCGTGCACACAGCCTTCCACGGCAGCGAACACTTCGGGCGTGTAGTCGAGCACCGGAGTGAACGGAAGTTCTTCAATCGGGCCCGATGTTGCGATGACGCTTGCGACGAGCTGACGCTGCAATGCGATCGACTCTTTGATCCACTGCTTCGACGCGTCAAGACCTTCCGCGAGCGCGACCTCATCAACTTTGGGGGCGCCGTCTTCGTAAAAGTAGAAGCTCTGCTCAGTGCCTCCGGCTTCAACCATCATGATGGCCACGTCGCCGTTGTCGAGTTCACGACCAGCGACAACAAGTTCGAAAGTTGAAGCTTCACCATCGTCGTAGGTGGGGTGAGGAATCCACTGACCTCCGGTGGTGTAGGCCACACGAACCGAGCCGATCGGCCCTTCAAATGGGATACCTGAGATCATAAGAGCCGCTGATGCAGCGTTAATCGACAGCACGTCGTGGGGATTTGCCATGTCAACGCCAAGCACGGTTGAGACGACCTGAACCTCATTACGGAAACCGTCAGGGAATGCAGGTCGGAGAGGCCGGTCGGTAAGGCGACAGGTAAGGATTGCATCTTCTGTTGGACGACCCTCACGACGGAAGAACGAGCCGGGAATTTTGCCGGCTGCGTATGAACGCTCTTCAACGTCGACCGTCAACGGGAAGAAATCGACACCTGGACGGACATCGCGTGCAGCGTTCGCTGTGGTGAGAACACGAGTTTCACCAATAGTCGCAAGAACTGCACCTTGGCTTTGTGGGGCAAATTTCCCTGTCTCAAACGTCAGGGTTCGGTCGGTGCCTGAAATTGCTCCAGACACACGGATGGGATCAGCCATTATTGGCTCCTTTCAAATTTGGGACGTTCCCAAATGATGTGGAGCAGCTCTCCGGTTCCCAGTTGGCAACACCGCATCAAATAGTTCGTTGACGATGACACGATCTCAGCAACCGGTAACCGACATCAGCTACTCGGTAATATGTGGACGATGACGCCCACAGGACAGGCTATCCGGTAACGACGACACCCGCTCGCCACTGCGCAAGGCGACAAGGGGGTAACGCCGCTTCGAGGGCCAAGACCCTCAGCCGGCGACGAGGGTTCTTAGCGACGAAGACCGAGTTCAGCGACAATTGAGCGGTAGCGCTCAACATCAATTTCACGGATGTAGTCGAGCATGCGCCGACGACGACCGACGAGCATCAACAGACCACGACGAGAGTGGTGGTCCTTCGGATGAGTCTTCAGGTGGTCGGTCAAGTGCTGAATTCTCGAGGAGAGAAGGGCGATCTGGACCTCAGGGGATCCGGTGTCGCTATCGCTCTGTTTGTGACGAGCTATGACATCCGCTTTTGGCTCAATAGCCATGAGATTTGCCTACCTTTTATTGGTTGAGGTGGTCGCACCAATCGGTGCATCCGCCAGAGTCGGAACCCCAACGGACATCGAGATGTTATGAGGGTTGGTGCACGCTCACAACCTGGCGATCTCACGCGCTCGAGCGACGTCGGTTTGAAGTTGAGTTGTTAACGCTTCAAGACCATCAAATCGCTGCTCATCACGCAGCCTGGCAGCAAACTCGACGGTGAGCACATGGTCGTACAGGTCCCCCGAGAAATCGAGGAGATGACACTCGACGAGCGACCGATCGGCATTGCCGTAAAACGTCGGACGCTTCCCGATGTTGACCGCGCACGAGTACCGACCCCCCGCCTCAGTGTGACACCACGCCGCGTACACCCCGTCTGCTGGGAGAATGAATCGCTCATCAACATCAACATTCGCCGTCGGAAAACCAATCGTTCGACCTCGCTCATCACCATGAACGACACGACCGGAGATGACAACCGTTCGTCCGAGCATGTTGCTTGCGCCGTCAAGGTCACCTCGCCGAAGCGCAGCCCGAATCGCAGTCGAACTGATGACCTCCGACGTTTCCGTCGTTTGAAGTGAAAGGGGGGTCACCACAAAGTCGTGCTCATTACCCATCGTTGACAACAGCTCGACATTTCCCCGACGACCTCTTCCGAAGTGAAAATCCTCACCCACAATGATCTCTGACGCCGCAAGGCCACCAACGAACACTCGATTGATGAAATCTTCAGCTTCTTCAGATGCCGCTGCCTCATCGAACTCCAGCACCACGACTGCATCAACGCCGGTATCACGCAACAACTCGATCCGCTGTTCGAGACTGGTGATCAACAGCGGAGCCGATTCAGGCCGGACGACTGATGCTGGATGCCGATCAAACGTCACCACGGCGCTGCGCTGACCTACCTTCTGAGCACGCTCAACGACAGAAGAGATCACAGCGATGTGCCCACGGTGAAGACCGTCGTATGCCCCGATCGTGACTACCGATCGATCACCCTCGAACACGGGATCACCTAACGAACGAATGACGAGCACGCTGAGGAAACCTATCGCTGAGATGCCGTTGGAAGCACCACCGTAGGTTTCGCATCACCGTCACGAAACGGCTCGTACACCGCGATGAGCACCCCGTCAGCAAAGACGGCCCACGGCCCGAGTCCACTCCACTGAGGTAACAACCCGCCGACCGCCACCCGCTGGGCAATCTCAGCCGAAACGTCGACCCGCTCGATGCCCTCGGCGATCGTTTCAACCGGCAGTAGTTCACAATGCTCAGGAGGCGCAGCTCGGTCAACGCTGAACGACCCTGAGGCGATGCGGCGAAGGTTGCGAAGGTGCGCTCCACCGCCAAGGAGGTGTCCAATATCGTCAGCGATTGTTCGGATGTAGGTTCCTGCTGAACACTCCACATGAAGTGAGAACACAGTGGGTTCGGAGGTCGTCGCAACATCGCACCGGCTCACCGTTACGCGACGAGGTTTGCGTTCAATCTCAACTCCTTCGCGAGCGAGTTCATGAAGCCGTTTGCCGTCGACCTTGATCGCAGACACCATCGGAGGAATCTGATCAATCTCACCAATGAGGTTCTCCGCAACAACCCGCTCAACATCAATCACTGTCACCGCTGACATGTCGTGGGTCGCAACGACCTCGCCTGCAGCATCCAACGTCGAGGTTTCGACACCGAGCACGACCTCGCCGGTGTAGGTCTTTGTTGACGCCGTGGCGAATTGGAGTAGACGAGTTGCCATGCCAACCGCGACCACCAGCACACCGGTGGCATCAGGGTCGAGAGTGCCGGCATGGCCAATCTGCCGCTCAGAAAAGCGTTTCCGGAGTTGGCCGACCACGTCGTGACTCGTCATGCCAGCCGGTTTGTCAACAATGCAGACACCGTGGACGGTTGGCGGGCGGCGGCGAGCCATCTACTCCCCTACGCCTGCCTCATCAGAACGACCATCCGCCCGAAGAATTTCATCAATTCGCTCGGCAGCTCTGATCACATCGTCAGGAGCGAACTGGAGAATCGGGGTCTTCTTAGCCCGAATCTGCCTGCCAATCGATGACTGAATTCGAACACGATGTTCGCCTAACGCGTCGATGATTTCCTCATCGGCTTCAGGGCCTGACAACGAGTCGTAGTACACATGAGCTCGGTTGAGTTCATCGTCGACATCGATTCGGGTGACGGTCACGAATTCGAGGCGCTCGTCACCGATTCGCACCAATTCTTCCGCAATGATCTCTCGTAACGTCTCACCAACCCGCGCTGACCGAGGGTAACGGTGAGCCCCACTTGATGATCGGCTCGAACGCCGTCCGCCACGGGAGCCCATGGGTCAACTCAGCGTTCGTGCGATCTCACGCTCATCGAACGTTTCGATGACGTCACCAGGTTTCAGATCTTGGAAATCGCTCAGACCGATACCGCATTCGAATCCTTCACGGACCTCACGGACATCGTCTTTAAACCGACGAAGCGAGTTGATCTCGCCCTTCCAAATGATCGTGCCCTCCCTGAGGAAGCGCACTTTGGACCCACGCGTGATAGTGCCGTTCTGAACATAACAACCCGCGATGGCACCGAGTTTTGGCACACGGAAGATTTCACGCACTTCAGCGTCACCGGTGACGACTTCTTCATACTCGGGCTCGAGCATGCCAACCATCGCCTGTTCAATGTCTTCGAGCAGTTTGTAGATGATCTCGTACGTTCGAATTTCGACGTTTTGCTGGTCGGCAAGTTCGCGACTCTTGCGATCTGGGCGGACGTTGAAACCAAGAATCGTTGCGTTGGTGGTCGCCGCCAAGGTGATGTCGTTTTCAGAAATCGCCCCGACCGCTCGGTGCACGAACACAAGCTCAACCTCATCGCGGCCCAACTTGCGCAGGCTGTCGGTAACCGCCTCAAGCGAACCTTGAACATCGGCTTTCAGCACGATGTTGAGCGTTGCTGATTCGCCACTCTGAATCTGATTGAAAATGTCCTCAAGTTTGGTCCCGGTCTTCACGCGGGCGTCGGATCGCTGATCACGAATCTTGCGGTGATGTGTTCGAGCTTCTCCCACCGTTCGCGCAATGCGTTCATCAGGAGCAGCACGGAACTCATCGCCAGCTGCCGGCACTGACGACAGGCCGAGCACCTCTACCGGTGACGACGGCCCGGCAACCTTTATTTGCTCGCCTCGGTCGTTGATCATCGCACGGACGCGACCCCAAGATGCCCCGGCGACAATCGGGTCACCGACCTTCAATTCGCCCTTATCGACGAGAATCGTGGCAACAGGGCCGCGACCCTTATCGAGGTTTGCCTCGAGCACAATGCCCTTGGCTCGGCCGGTGGGGTTCGCAGTCAGTTCTTCGAGTTCGGCGACGACGAGCAACTGATCAAGAAGGTCGTCGATGCCGACATCTTGTAGAGCAGACATCTCGACCACGATCGTGTCACCGCCCCACGCCTCGGGGACAAGTTCGTGTTCAGCGAGTTGTGTCAACACTCGTTGCGGATCTGCGTTTTCTTTGTCGATCTTGTTCACCGCCACAATGATCGGAACCTCTGCGGCACGAGCGTGACTGATCGCCTCAATGGTCTGAGGCATCACACCGTCATCGGCAGCCACGACGAGCACGACAATGTCGGTGGCTTGTGCTCCACGGGCACGCATATTCGTGAATGCAGCGTGACCGGGTGTATCGATGAACGTAATGACGTGTTCACTTCGGTCGACCTGGTAGGCACCGATGTGTTGGGTGATGCCACCTGCCTCCCCGTCGACAACGTTGGCCGATCGGATCTTGTCAAGAACCGTGGTCTTTCCGTGGTCAACATGGCCCATCACCGTGATGACTGGCGGACGCAGCTGCTGTGCCTCCTCGTCGTCATCGTCACTGTCATCGAAGAGTGCTTGCAGTTCAATCTCTTGCTGTTGACCAGGGTCGACGAGAAGAAGTTCGGCGCCGACATCGAGGGCGAACAATTCCATGTGATCATCTGACAGCGCCTGGGTGGCCGTAATCATTTCACCGTTGTTGAGCAGGAACTTCACGACATCGGCCGCTGTGCGGTTGAGCTTCGGCGCAAACTCCTGCGCGGACACTCCACGCTCGATCACAATCGTGCCGTCAGGAACCGGAGCCGAGCGATCGGTTAACTGGAGATGCTGTGGCTGCAACTCGTCTTGATCGCGGCGACGACGTCGCTTCGAACGACGAGGTGGACGGCGTTGTCCGCTCGGTCTACCACCCGGACCTGGCCGGCCACCGGGACCACCACCCGGACCACCTGGGCCACCGCCGGGACCACCTGGGCCACCGCCGGGACGAGGACCGCCAAAGCCGCCAGGTCGGTTACCAGGCCGCGGAGCCCCGGGGCGGCCGCCTGGAGCCGGCCGGCCGGGACTATTTGCTTGACCCGGGGGCGGAGGAATGGGTTTACCACTCGACGACACTGGACGACCCGGAGGCGGCGGAATTGAGCGACCACTTGCCCCGACCGGAGGTGTCGGCCGCGGTGTGGCACTTGATGGCGGGCGATCAGACTCAGTTGGAGGCGCCGCTTTTGCAGATTCGGGTCCCGGACTCGACACCACTCGATCTGGCGGGCTTCCCGGACCGGCACTCGAAATTACCCGTGGGGCAGGATCTGCAGGTGGTTTGGGAGTTGGGGACTCGTCGCTCGACTCACCATCAGCCTCTGGGGTGGAATCAGGAGTTTCGTCGACCGGCTCTTCTACGGCGGCGGACTCTGGCTCTGTGGCGGGTTGCTCTGCGGCGGGTTGCTCTGCGGGTTCCGCTTCTGCGACGGCAGCTGGCTCATCGGCTGCAGGCGCCGGTGCCGGCGCTGGGGCTGTTGATCCGGTGAGCCCACCCTGCTGGGCTTTCTCGCGGACCATTGCCGCGTCATCTTCGTTCAGCGTCGACGAATGCCCCTTTACTGCAAGGTCGAGCGATTGGCAGAACGCAACGAGTTCGGGGTTTGTCATCTGGAGTTCTTTTGCGAGGGCGTGAACGCGGATGGTTGAGCGCGCCTTCTTTGCCGTCGATCCACCAGATTCTGCGGGTGCTTCCTGGGGCTGTTCATCGCGGGTGAGACCCTCGCGCTCGGCCTTACGACGCACCATGTCGGCATAGGCCTCGTTGAGCGACGAGGACTGGCCCTTGATCGGCACACCGAGGCTGTGGCAGAGCTCGACCATCTCGGCATTGGTCATGCCAAGTTCTTTCGCTAGCTCATGCACTCTTACGTTCTTCGCCACTTGATTCCTCTATCCCTCAGTCGTTTCCCAGTCTCTCAAACAATTCTCGTCGTCACACCCGTTCAGTGCCAGCAAACACCTGCGAACGGATCATCTCTTCTATGTCGTTTCGGTCAACTTCTACTCGCCATGCCTTCGCATACGCACCTGTCCGGAGCGCCTGTTGTGCGCATTCAACGCCACAGAGCCATGCCCCACGTCCTGCACCATTGCGGTCAATGACCGCTCCCCTGTCGCCGTACACACATCGAAACAACTTGTCTTGTTCACGACGCTCGCGACACCCGATGCAGGTTCTCAGCCGCAGTTCAGTCGACGTCATCACCGCCTTCGGCTTCGCCATCAGCAACTTCGCTGTCGCTGCTATCCGGTACTTCTGGTGTCTCCGAAGCCTCTGGGGCCTCATCTTCACCGCTTTCGGCCGCCTCTTCTTCAACGCCGTCAGATTCTTCAACGCCGTCAGAGGTCTGTGCCGCCCATTCAGATTGGCTCATCACACTTCCGTCGGCAGCGTGCCACTCCATTTCGCCCGACTCTGCGTTCTCGACCCATTCGCCTTCTGCGTACTCGACATTGCCGAGCTCGGCTGCGTAGCCCCCCGAGGTTTCCCCATCGGCATCTTGGGTTTCAGACCGAATATCGATGCGAACACCGGTCAATCGAGCTGCGAGGCGAGCGTTTTGACCTTCACGCCCAATTGCGAGCGACAGCTGATGATCGGGGACGATGACATCGGCTTGGGTGCCGTCATCAGAGATCACTACCTGTGTGACCTTCGCAGGCGACAGCGCCTTCGACACGAAATCAGCAAGATCATCGCTGAAGGGGACAATGTCGATCTTTTCGCCACGGAGCTCATTGACGACCATTCGCACCCGGGCACCACGAGCACCTACGCACGCTCCAACCGGATCAACGTTGTGATCATTCGACCACACCGCGATTTTCGTTCGGTGTCCGGGCTCGCGAGCACACGCTCGGAGCTCAACGACGCCGTCCGCAATTTCGGGAACTTCAAGTTCGAATAGGCGCTTGATCAAACCTGGGTGTGTTCGAGAGACAACGATCTGCGGCCCCTTGGCGGTCTTGCGAACCTCAACGATGTAGGCCTTCGAACGATCACCGCGGTTTGGTCGCTCATACGGGACTTGTTCAGCTTGTGGCATCAGAGCTTCGACTCGTCCGAGGTCGAGCAGGGCATAACGAGCCTCGGTGCGCTCGATAATCCCCGACACCAAGTCGCCCTCACGGTTCGCGTATTCCTCGAACTTGCGGTCACGCTCCACCTCACGAATGCGTTGTGACATCACCTGACGAACGGTTTGAGCAGCGATGCGGCCGAGCTCTTCCTTATTTGGCGTGTCATCGCGAGGATTCACCCATTCGCCATCTTCGTCGAGGTCGTAAGCGGTGAAGGTGAACTCCATCGTGTCGGGGTCTACACCCACCTGCACTTCATCGGCTGCGTCAGGACGGCGCTTGTACGCACTTGCCAGTGCCTCAACTAGTACCTGCAACAGTGCGTCGACAGACAAGCCCTTGTCTTGGGCAAGCATCTTGATGGCTTCGCTCATGTCGAGATTACTCACGGTTGTTCCTCCGCGTCTGTCCCGCTGTCTTTCGACGGGGCGAGATCGGTTGTTGATGTTCCCGTTTGCCGGGGTTTTTTGTTTCGGGGACCGCCGGGTTTCGGCGCCGGTCCCCATTCAAAGATTGTTTTGGCCTTATCGATCGCAGAAATGTCGATGGTCAGCGGTCCTGCATCGGTATCAAGCACGATCACGCTTCCGTCACAAGAGGAGAGCAATCCCTCAACTCGACGTTGCTCGACCGATGGGTCAGCGAGTCGAACGCTGATGCGCTTACCGACTTCACGGGTGAAATGGTGTGGGGTACGAAGAGCACGTTCGACACCAGGGCTGGTGACCTCCAACGTGTATTTCCCCGGAATCGGGTCTTCATGATCAAGCTCTCGTGACACGAGTCGAGTCACCACTGCGATGGTGTCAAGACTGACTCCAGATTTGGAACCCGGCGGGGTGTCGATCATCACTCGTAGTGTTCCACCACGTTGCTCAAGGTCATAGATCTCAAGACCCAAATCACCGACCACAGGCTCAACGAGGGCTCGAACTCGATCGATCGTTGTAGATGTCATCGTGCCCTCCTTTGTGCTGTGTCACCTGTGCCCATCCAACAAACAAGGCGTGGGGTAAACCCCACGCCTTTCGGTCGGATACGCATAGAGCGTTATTCGTTTCGAAATAGCCCTCTTATCATACCTGAGTCGAAGAGGAATCGGGAAGGGTGCTGACCGCCCCAGTTACTAGGGGCAGCCAAGGCCGCACGGTAGTGTGCGGACGTGCTTCGGATGTCAACTCTTTTCTTGCGAACACTTCGAGACGACCCATCAGACGCCGAAGTGCCCTCGCACCGGCTGCTCGTTCGAGCCGGGTACATCCGCAGGGCAGCCCCTGGGGGCTTCACGTGGCTTCCTCTCGGCTGGATCACCTATCGAAAAGTCGAGGACATCATTCGAGATGAGATGAACACCGCCGGCTTTCAGGAGGTTCACTTCCCTGCGCTTCTGCCTCGAGAGCCCTATGAGGCGACCGGGCGCTGGACCGAGTATGGCCCCAACCTCTTTCGGCTGAAAGATCGTCGAGATAACGACTTTCTGCTCGCGCCTACCCACGAGGAAATGTTCACACTCGTCGTTCGTGATCTCTTCTCTTCCTACCGCGACCTTCCTTTGTCGATCTACCAAATCCAAACGAAATATCGTGACGAGGCTCGTCCGCGCGCTGGCTTGTTGAGGGGCCGTGAGTTCGTGATGAAAGATTCGTACTCATTTGATGTCGACGATGAAGGACTTCAGGCGTCATATGACCGACATCGCGATGCATATATCTCGACCTTTAACCGACTCGGACTGCCCTACGTCATCGTGTCTGCAATGTCAGGCGCCATGGGAGGCTCTGCCTCAGAGGAGTTCCTCGCTCCTATCGATGTCGGTGAAGACACATTTGTGCAGTGCACGTCATGCGGTTACGCAGCAAACACCGAAGCGGTACTTGTGGCGGCAACTCCAGCAGCTTCTATTGATCACCCGGCGGCAACCGTCGTCGATACACCGAATACCCCGACAATCGATTCGCTCGTTGAACACCTGAATGCCGCCGACGCCACACAACGCTCCGACCGACCGTGGGCGGCCGACGACACGTTGAAAAACGTGGTGCTCAATCTCGTTTACCCCGATGGCGTCGTCGAGCCTCTTGCCATCGGAATTCCAGGAAATCGAGAAGTCGATCTCAAACGTGTCGAAGCGCAGGTTGCTCCTGCAGAGCCCACGCCCTTCACCGATGCCGAATTCGAGAAGTACCCGTCGCTCGTAAAGGGTTACATCGGCCCGCAGGCGCTTGGCACTAACTCTCCGTCTGGGATTCGTTACCTCGTCGATCCCCGAGTCGTCAACGGCACTGCGTGGGTCACCGGGGCAGATGCTGCTGGACATCACGTCACTCACCTTGTGTGCGGCCGCGACTTCACCGCAGATGGCTCGATCGAGGCAGCTGAAGTGCTCGAAGGCGACCCCTGCTCCCAATGTGGTGAGCCCATGTCGATGGCCCGCGGAATCGAAATCGGTCATATCTTCCAACTCGGACGCAAATATGCCGAAGCACTCGACCTCAAGGTGTTGGATGCTGATGGTAAGCAGGTGACGGTCACGATGGGGTCGTACGGCATTGGCGTCTCTCGAGCGGTAGCCGCCATCGCAGAATCACATCATGACGAGTACGGGTTGTGTTGGCCACGGGCTGTTGCTCCTGCCGACGTGCATCTTGTCATCGCCGGCAAAGATGATGGCCCGCAGCGGCCCGCAGCCGAAACGCTTGCTGCCGAGTTTGAAGCCGCCGGTATCGACGTTCTCTTCGATGATCGCGAGGGGGTCTCCCCCGGGGTGCGGTTTAAAGATGCGGAACTCATTGGCGTGCCCACAATTGTCGTTGTTGGCCGAGGAATCACCGAGGGCCTTGTCGAAGTGAAAGATCGCCTCTCGGGTGAACGTGCAGATATGCCGATCGGGGAAGTCACCGCTCACATCACTGCGCTACTTGCAGATGCATAGCGAGCGCGCAGTCAGCCCTGAGCCTTAGGCGAACGCATCTTTCAATTGTTGCGCAACCCAATCGATGGCCTCCCCAGCCTCCGGGATGAGCATCCGTACCGAAAAAAAGCCATGGATCTGACCTGAGAATGCTCTGGTCTCTACCGACACCCCAGCATTGGACAGAGCGGTTGCGTACGCAAGCCCCTCATCGCGCAATGGGTCGAACCCAGCAACGAGCACTGACGCAGTTGCCGCATTTCGCATTCGGGCCGCCGGTGCTGCTAGCGGAGACACCGACGCATCACCGGCGTCGATGCCAGTCCCGCCAAGGTAATGACCGACAAACCATTCCATGCCTACTTTTGTCAACAGGTAACCCTCGGCGTTTTCGTCGATCGACGGATGCGAAATGGTGAGGTCTACGGCGGGGTACACAAGAGCCTGATGGCAGAGTTCCTCGCCAAGATCGAGAGCGACAAGGGCCGAAAGGTTGCCCCCCGCTGAATCACCGCCGACGGCAACCCGACGGTGATCAAGACCAATCTCAGACCCATGCTCGAGAACCCATTTTGTCACCGCAGTGCAATCCATGACCGCAGCCGGCGCCGGATGTTCAGGAGCGAGCCGGTAATCAACAGACACCACCGCACATCCGGCAGCAGCAGCGAGATCTCGACACACCGCGAGCGAGGCTTCCGAAGAACCAATCACCCAGCCGCCGCCATGGAACCACACGAGCACCGGCGGAGCGCTTACCCCGCGTGGCTGAATCACGTGACATGGCACTCCATCGATTGTGGTCTCAGTTACTGACTCAACGTCAGCACCCTCACCGCCGAACGGCGCCATAGCGTCATACCCAGCTCGAGCGTCAACGGGAGTCGACTCATGCAGCGGGGGGCGCCCTGCATCAACGAGCATCTGTAGAAAACTTTCGGCAGAACTGTCGAGCGTCATGAGAGCATTTTGTCACACACGCCATTCGACGAGATCACGATCGATCTCATCGATCGAACGCCGACCCGACAGCGCCATCGTGCGACGAACACCGTCGTCGAGGAACTTGATCACGTGATCGACCCCACGTTCACCAGCCGCACCCATCCCGTACAGATACGCACGGCCGATCGAGCACATGTCAGCCCCTAATGCAAGTGCTTTCACGATGTCAGATCCCCGACGAATTCCACCATCGCAAATGATCTTGATCTGGCCGCCTACCGCCTGGGCTACAGGCTCAATGAGCTCAACGGGTGCCGGAGCATCATCGAGTTGGCGACCACCGTGATTTGAGAGAGCAATACCTTCGACACCTGCGTCAACTGCTCTCTGCGCATCGTCAACGCGCTGAACGCCTTTCAGCACGATGGGGCCATCCCACAGCGAACGCAACCATTGCACGTCGTCCCACGACAGTGCCTGGTCGAAACTATGCATCACGTGCTCCGCAAGCGAAATGGGGTCGGTGCCGTCTTCGTCGTGGCCGTCATGTCCAACAACGTTGGCGAACATGATCGGTGGGTTCGTGATGAAATCAAGAGTCCACCCCGGATGCAAAATGCCATCGATGATGGTGCCGGGACCAATCTTTGGAGGAATCGTGTACCCGCGTCGAACGTCGCGCTCACGACGACCAAGCACTGCGGTGTCAACGGTGAGCCAAAGGCCCGTGTAACCCGCAGCCTTCGCTCGACCGACGAGTTCGGCGACAAGCCCTCGATCGCGCCAGGTATACACCTGAAACCACTTGTCGACATTTGGTCCTGCGTCGGCGACCTCTTCAATCGAGCGTGTCGCCATCGTTGACAACGAATATGGAATTCCGGCCCGCTGCGCTGCTCGAACAACGGCAAGTTCACCTTGAGAGTTAGTGATCCGCGTGTACCCCGTCGGAGAGAGCATTAGCGGCAACGGCAACGTGCTTCCAAAAAAGTCGACTGACGTATCGATATCGCTCACATCACGAAGCACATTTGGGCGAAGTCCAAGACGGCTAAACGCCGAAGAATTCCGCTCCAGCGTTCGCTCATCTTCGGCCGCGCCATCGATGTAATCGAAAACACCTCGAGGGAGGCGACGCCGAGCGATACGCCGAAGATCTTCAATATCGGCGCAACTCGACAAACGACGTTCGACCGGATCGAGTTCGAAGGACTTAAAACGAACGACCGAACGAAATGTTCGGTACATCGAGCGGGGATCAATCGACATAGATGACCTCAATCAAACTTGACGAGCCCTTGGTCGATCACCGTGCGGTCACCGACTGAGGTGGTGAACATGGCTGACCCGTCGCCGTTATCCCACATTCGAATGTCGAGGGTTTCTCCCGGGATAACCGGCGACGCAAACCGAGCCTCGATGTGCTTGAAGCGAGATGGGTCAGACCCACACAGCGAGTGAAGAAGGCCACGGCCGGTGAACCCATACGAACACAGTCCATGCAGAATCGGGATGGGGAACCCGCCGCGAGCCGCAAACGACGGATCTGTATGCAGCGGGTTACGGTCACCTGACAGACGGTAAACAAACGCCTGATCAGGGGCGGTGGTGTAACTCACCATATGGTCAGGGTCTCGCTGGGGGGGTTCGTTCACCGCCCCCGAAGGCCCGCGATCACCACCCCAACCGCCGGCACCGCGGATGAATGCCGACGATGTCAATGTGCAGAGCACTCCATCGGCATCGGTCAGCGTCGTTTCTGACACCACAACAGCGGCTTTCCCTTTGTCGTACATGGCGACGATCTCACTCTGCATCGTCGCAGAACCCGACGTCGGCAACGCTCGAGCAGGTGTCACCGCCTGTTGACCGTGAACGAGTAGCGCAGGGTCGAACTCGCCGACAGCTTTCATCGGTGAGCCTTTGCCCCAACCGAGAACGACCGGGAATGTTGGAAAGACCTGCTGGACAACGTCAGCTGTGTTTTCTGTGGTGAACGCCAGCTCATCAGCACCGGCGCCGATGCCGACCGCGTAGAGAAGACAATCTTTTGAATCCCATGAGAGGTCGACCGTGTCGCCTTTTGTCCCAACTGCAGATGGATCGAGTGGCATATCAGTTCCCTTCCTGTGGTTGCGGAGGACCTCCGGCAACACCGTTCATTCCTGAATTTTTCCGAGCGGTGGAGAGCAGAGTCTCAACGAGCGAACCGAGCGCTTCCGGATCGTCGATTGGTGACACCGACGGACCACGCACCCAGCCTTCGGCTACTGCCAAGAATTCACCTGACGCCTCAAATACGCGACCCGTCACCCCACTTGACTCCTCCGAGGCCAACCAGGTTGCGATCGGAGCAATCCAACGCGGCGACCGAAGGTCGGCCTCTTCGGGTGTTTCGGGTGCAGGACCGAGATTTTCCGTCATGCGAGTCAATGCGACTGGAGCAACTGCATTAACGGTCACTCCATATCGCTCCATTTCAAGAGCAGAAATGACCGTAAACGCCGCAATGCCTGCCTTTGCTGCCCCGTAATTTGTCTGGCCCGGGTTGCCGTAGATACCCGACACCGAAGACGTATTAATAATTCGGCCGCTGACCGCATCACCTGCCTTTGATCGATCTCGCCAATAGCCGCACGCATGCTTTGCCGGCGCAAATGTGCCCTTCAAGTGCACATTGATGACCGCATCCCACTCGTCTTCTGTCATGTTGACGAGCATGCGATCTCGAAGAATTCCTGCGTTATTAACAACTGCGTGCAAGTCACCGAAGGTGTCAACCGCTTGGGCAATCATTCTCCCTGCACCATCAAAGTCGGCAACATTGTCACCGTTCACAACAGCTTCGCCACCCATCGCGATGATCTCATCGACAACAGACTGTGCTGGAGTGAGTTCGCCACCAGTGCCGTCGACCCCTCCACCAAGATCATTCACTACGACCTTTGCTCCTTGGCGAGCGAGGCTTAGAGCGTGCTCACGCCCGATCCCTCGACCCGCACCCGTCACAATCGCTACTCGCCCTTGACAAAGCCGTGCCATGTTCCCTCCGATAGTCGACGGGCAATCGAGCCCGTGCTGTTGCTCACCCGATCAGATTAGAGCGCATGACCTGACAACAAGGGAGGCGGAGAACCTGCGCTCCACATGTTTGGAGAACGAATCAACACCGAAGGCAGTTCGCCTCTAATCTCGAGGGCGTGACAAACGCTGAGCCTCCGAAGGTTGACGTGCTCGTCGTCGGTGGAGGCCCTGCCGGCTCTGCAGCGGCAATTTCGCTCGCCCGAGCCGGCAGATCGGTCACCATCGTCGACAAGGCGACCTTCCCACGAGATAAGTGCTGTGGTGACGGTCTCACGACCCTTGCGCTGCGAGAGCTTGAACATCTCGGAGTGCCAACCGACGACATCACCTCATTTACTGAAATCGGTGGCGCCCGTCTTCGTTCCCCCGCCGGCAGAGAATTCACCGTTCCCTTGCCGACGACGGGCACCTACGCCGCTGTCGCCCGTCGACTCGACCTCGATGCCACATTGCTTGCATCCGCTGAACGCGAAGGGGCACAGGTTCTTCAGGGTGTCAGCGTGAGCGGGGCATCGCGAGAGGGAGACGTGGTCACCGTTGATCTCGATGGCCTCGGGCCGGTCACCCCATCGTTTGTTGTGGCTGCCGACGGCATGTGGAGCACGGTTCGCCGTGAACTCGGGCTCACTCCGGAGGGCTACCGAGGTGAGTGGCACGCATTCCGGCAATATGGCCAAGGCGCCACAGGATCAGCGCGCAACGAACTCATCGTCTGGTTTGAGCGCGATTTGCTGCCGGGCTACGCATGGTCATTCCCCCTCGGCAACGGCGACGTCAATATCGGATTCGGCATGCCTCGCGGCGAAATCCTCTCGGGGAAGAACATGGCGAACATCTGGCGCGACCTTCTCGAGCGGCCGCACATCCGTGAAGCGCTCGGTGACGACTGCACCCTCATCGATCGTCATACCGCCTGGCCAATCCCTGCCCGGGTTGGCGAGTTACCGTTGATTTCAGGCTCGGTGATGTTTACCGGTGATGCCGCTGCGGCTACCGATGTGATGACCGGAGAAGGCATCGGTCAAGCACTACTCACAGGACGTCTCGCAGCCGAGTCGATTCTCAACGGCGGATCGACGACCGCAGTCACAGAACGTTACGAGCGCTCTGTTCGACAAGAACTTGTTGCTGACCATCGAATGTCAGTCCGGCTTGGCAAAATTCTTGCCTCGCAACGAGGAGCAGAAACCGCGCTCACGATCGTTGCGAAAAGCGGCCGATGGGGACGACGAAACTTTGCTCGTTGGATGTTTGAAGACGAGCCACGAGCAATTGCGGTCACCCCGCGACGCTGGCATCGCTCGATGTTCAACCGTCCAGGCGCGTACACCTGACGCGATCCAATCGAATCTTGCGGCCATTACGCCTCTGAACGAATCACGTCGATTCCTGACGGGTCAACCAACATGTCGTGTAAGCGGAAATTATGGTTGTGGCCGACGTGATGCAATCCAAATGCTGACTGGATAGCGGTGTACATCCCCATTGCGTCCAAGGTGTGGTTAACACTTTGCTTCGCAAGATTGAGGCCAAACATCGGGCGCTTTGCGATATGAGATGCCAATTCCAACGTGGTGTCCTCAAGTTCGTCACGCGGCACCACCCGGGACACCATTCCCGCGCGATGGGCCTCATCAGCAGTGATTGCACGTCCGGTGAAGAGCATGTCTTTCGCAAGACGCGCCCCGACCTCAAACGGATGGGTGAAATACTCGTGACCATTCACACCGAACGCAACAACCGGATCGGAAAATGACGCATCGTCAGCACAGACGATGAGATCCATCGGCCAGACGAGCATGAGCCCTCCAGCAATGACCTTGCCTTGCACCTGCGCAATCGTCGGCTTCGGAAGGTTTCTCCAACGCCAACAGAGTCCTATGTACATCTCGGCCTCAGTTGCCATGTAGCCCTCAGCACCGGGAGCATCAAAATGACACCACGTCCCGATCGCATCAATGTCGTCCATCGACGTTCCCGCAGCGAGATCATGGCCTGACGAGAAGTGCTTTCCGTCAGCTGCAAGCACGATCACACGAACTTCGGGGTCATTCGCCGCCTGATCGAACGCCTCATTGATCTCACTCAGCATGGTGTAATCCTGAGCGTTCGCCTTCTCTGGACGAGCGAGCGTAATTCTCGCTACCCGTTCAACCGGCATGTCATAACGAATCGTTGTCCAATTGCTCATACCTCCCGATTCTTGACGATCACCGCCTGAAACAGAGAGACGAACGATCATCTACAGTGGTTGTCATGCGAACCGGAATTTTCCTCTTCGGCGGCGTCGAGATGGACGACGCTGGTGCGGGGCTGCCAGCACCAACCGATCGCCGCTATGACAATGCTGCGGTGTGGCACGCCACCGAACGAATCCTCGACATGGGAGTGCTCGCCGACGACTTGGGTTTTGACTCGTTTTGGCTCACCGAACACCACTTCCAATATGAGGGCTACGAGATCATCCCCAACGGACTTCTCACCGGAGCAATCCTTGCTGAACGCACCGAACACATCCGCATTGGTATGGCATTCAACATCGTCCCTCAATGGCACCCTCTGAAACTGGCCGAGGATTTCGCGACGCTTCATAACATTTCGGGCGGACGAGGAATTCTTGGGGTTGGCCGAGGCACGGTGCCACGAGAAGCTGAGACGCTCGGCACGAAAATCGGCAGTTTTGATAACCCCGATGCAAAGGCCGCCGATGATCTCAACAGGGCAATGTTTGACGAGGCGATGCAAGTCATTCACCTCGCAATGAATAACGAGTCATTTTCGTTTCACGGCGACGTCTTTGACTTTCCACCTGCTGGCATTCCAGATCGTGGAGGCTTCGTTGAAGAACTCAGCCTTGTGCCACGTCCGCTATACCCCTACGAAACATGGCAGGCCATCACATCTCCGCCAACGCTCGATCAAGTCGCAACATCTGGTTGGGGTGGCGTGTTTTGGAACAACCACCACTCATTTACTCGTGCTCGCTGGGAACACTTCGCAGAGACCTACGCATCAGTGCACGGCGAAGATCTACCCCAGGGCGAGAAGCGGACGCTTGTGTTATGCACCTGCGTTGGTGACACCCGAGAAGAAGCGATCGCATCGGTGCGACCCGGCCATGATGAGTTTTGGAAATTTCTTGGCCCTTACGGATGGTCTAAGGGCTACATGGGAGACGATGGAAAGCCCTCTCCCCCGGGCCTCATCCCCACCCTCGAAGACTCGATGGATCGACAACGGACGTGGGCGGTTGGCACCGCAGAAGACGTTGCGGAAACGATCGGCATGTACAAAGACGAACTCGGGCTCGAGAACCTCATCATCTTCCCGGCGATGCCGGGTGACTCGTACGACAAGGTCGATGACCAGCTTCACCGTCTTGCCGAAGATGTCATGCCAAAGGTCTCATAACGCATCACGACAACAGGCGCGCCTACGGTGTCGGCTATGACAGATAACCGACGGGTTGGCCATCTTCCAGCTCTCACAGAAGCAGATCTCAACGAGTCTCAAACACAACTGTGGAACGACATCACCGAAGGGCCGCGGGGTGCCGCACCATGGATGGTCCAAGATGGTGCGCTCACCGGGCCGTTTAATGCTTGGCTGCAGATTCCGCACATCGGTCGAGCCTTCGCTGCTGCGGGTGAGCAACTTCGATTTTCTTCGAGCCTTGATGCCATAACTCGCGAGTTAGTCATTCTCACCGTCGGAGCGCATTGGAAAAGCGAATTTGAGTTTTGGGCTCACGCAGGGATCGCCCGAAGCGCCGGGATGTCCGAAGAGCTCATCGAAGCTATCGAATCAGGCTCTGAAGCTGCTGTTCGGTCAGCGACAAGTGATGCATCTCACGGACAGATCTTCTCGGCGGTCTCCGCTCTCGTAGAGCACGGCGTTATTCCGGAAGAAGAGCTATCTCGGCTCGTCGACATCGTTGGTGAGCCAACCGCAGTCGAGATCGTTGCGCTCGCCGGCTACTACACCCTTGTCTCATTCACATTGAATACGTTTGCAGTTCCTCTTCCTGACGGTGAGCACACACGGTTCTCGTGAAAGTTCGTGGACAAACACCGCCCACAGATTGCGTAATGTGACCTTATGGCTGGTCTTCTCGATTTCTCATCGCGCGTCATCGATAGCGGGGTTGCAGATGCTCCCGTTAACCGGGTTACTCAAGAACTATCCGAGCTTCGTGAGGACCTTGCAATCGTCGAAAGCTTTAGTCACTCTGTCGTTGTTGACAGCGGAGAGGGGCTCGTCGCCTTCGACACGTCGGCCGGTAACACTGGGCGCGCAGTTGTCGATGAAATTGCTCGCTGGCGACCACAGCCGGTGACTCACCTGATGTACACACACGGCCACGCTGACCATGTCGGGGGAAGCCGCGAATTTGCAGCACGATGGGAGTCGCCTGTCGTTGTCGGCCACAGCAATGTTGCCCACCGGTTTGATCGCTACGAACGTACCAATGACTGGAACTTAGATATCAATCTCCGACAGTTCGGTGGCATTCGCGCCGACCTCAATCTTGCTCTCGTCACCGAAGATGACGACCCGGCGAGCGACTTTGCGCCAGCCTCGTCTGAACGGCAATGGAGAAGTTTCCTTCCGAAGGGAACTCTTCGCCCCACACTTGAAGTTGATGATCACCATTCGATGACGATCGGTGCGGTCGACATTGAGGCTCAACACGCTCGAGGCGAAACTGACGACCACCTGTGGTTCTGGCTTCCCCAGTCGAAGACGATCATGGCCGGCGATTTTCTCATCTGGAATTTCCCCAATGCCGGCAACCCTCAGAAAGTCCAGCGATACCCGGGAGAGTGGGCAGCGGCTCTTCGAGCGATGGCAGCGATGGATCCCGAACTCATCGTTCCCGCTCACGGACTTCCCATCACCGGAACCGAACGAATCCAGCGAGTGTTGAACGACATCGCTTCAGCACTTGAATATCTTGTTTCGACGGTGGTTGATCTCATGAACGATGGCGCCACCCTCGATGAGATCATCCATACGGTGTCTCTCCCTGCCGACACATTGGCACTGCCCTATTTGCGTCCTCTCTACGATGAACCAGAATTCGTTGTGCGGAATATCTGGCGTATGTACGGCGGTTGGTGGGACAAATCTCCGAGCCGCCTCAAGCCTGCTCCCGACGCTCGGCTCGCAGAAGTACTCGCCAGCATGACTGGCGGGCCTGATGCTTTGCTCACCGAAGCAGAGCATCAGGCCAATGCAAACGATCTCCGTGTTGCTTGCCATCTTGCCGATCTTGCGGGTTGGGCTGCTCCTGATGACCCGGAGGTTCACGAGCGTCGAAGCGCTATTTATCTTCTACGAAGAAAGTCTGAGCCCTCACTGATGGCGAAGGGTATCTTCGCTGCGGCGGCCAAGGAGTCGCAAGCGGTCGTTGACGCAAACTCAGGCGCCAACACCGACAAGAACTAGCGCGCACCCTGCCACCCCAACACCGAGCCACTGGGTCTTTGATAGCCGCTCTCGATCAAGGAGGATGGCGAGGCCGATCGTGCTAGCGGGATACATCGAAGCAATCACCGCAACTATGGAAAGCAAGCCAGATCTCACCGCTACCAAATACGCGAGGTTCGCTATAAGAATTGTCGCCCACGCTCCGATGGTCCAGCGGTTTCCTGATGATGATGCCCGATCAGCCCTAAGTCGATCGCGAAGCACAAATGCGGCGATGACGAGCGCCGGAACAGTGAGCGCTCGCGAGCCCAGCAGCGTCCACCATCCGCTCTCTGACCCAGCCATGTCGAGGGCGGCATACCACAGCCCAAAGAGCACCCCTGAGACAATCACCAGGGTCACTTGTCGTCGAGGCATCGTGACCTCGGCGCGGCGAGATGACAATGCTCCGCTCACGAGTACGACCGATGACAACGCAAGCAGAATGCCCATCATCGCAATAGCACCAGGACGTTCGCCCAACGCAATGCCAACGATGACGGGAACGACCGCTGAAAGTACGCCTGCGACTGGTGAGGCAACGCTGATCGCCCCCATCGATAATGCCAAGTAGAACGCCGCTACGCCGCCCACTCCGCCGATGCCAGCGATTGCGCCCCACATCACATCTCGAAATACAAAGGGGGCCGGGTCGAACACGACGAGCGCAACGTACGACATCGTCATAAGAAACTCGACGTACAGCGTCACTCGCAACACCGACATGTGCCGGGTAGCGCGGCCACCCATGTAATCCGACCAGCCGTAGAGGATGGCCGATATCACTGCGAGGAGGATTGCCATCAGGTCACGACAACATCGTTGAGTTCGTTACCTTGAATGGCATCACCGGATGTTAGGCAACTCCGGTATCGGCGCGCAGGTCAACCGACCTCAGAGTGTGTGACCGGCTCCTCGCCCATCCATTCGCGCAGGGTGTTCTTTAGTTTTGTCTGCTGAATAAAGACGTCTTGCTCTGCATCTCTCGCACCCGCTGCCTGTGGGGCCTTGAAATAGAAACTCAACCACTCCTGAACGCCTGACTCACCGGCGCGATGAGCGAGGTCCATGAACAGCGCAAGATCGAGAACAATCGGGGCAGCCAAAATTGAATCTCGGCACAAGAAGTCAACTTTGATCTGCATCTCGTAACCAAGCCATCCGAAGATATCGATCGCATCCCAACCTTCTTTGTTGTCACCACGTGGCGGGTAGTAGTTGATACGAACGACATGGTCAATGTTGCCGTAGAGGTCTGGGTACACCTCCGGCTGCAAAATGCCGCCAAGCACCCCAAGCTTGGACATCTCTTTGGTCTTAAAGTTTTCCGGAGCGTCAAGCACCTCGCCATCCCGGTTTCCGAGGATATTGGTTGAGTACCAGCCACGAAGACCGAGCATGCGTGCCTTCAACCCGGGAGCAAGAATCGTCTTCATTAACGTCTGTCCGGTCTTGAAATCTTTTCCGGCGATCGGCACCTTGCGCTGCTTCGAGAGCTCCACAACGCAATCGAGGTCGGTCGTCAGGTTTGGTGCTCCATTCGCAAACGGAACATCGCACTGCAGCGCGGCATACGCGTAGATCTGACTTGGCGCGATATTGCCATCGTTGTCTTTCAGGCCTTGCTCAAATGCGGCCACCGACGCATGGACAGCACTCGGCTCCTGATACGCCTCGGTCGAACCACACCACACCATGACGAGACGGTCACATTCGTTCTCTTCACGAAATCGGTTGATGTCGTCGATGAGCGCAACGGCTTGATCCCACTTATTCGGAATGGCCTTCACCCGAACACCCGATAGGCGCGACACCCACTCCTCGTCAAAGACGGCCTCCATCGCAACAACGCCTTCAAGCTCCTTGGCCACCTCTTCGAGATCGCCCCCTTGAAGCACACCAGCCGTTTTTGCTGCCTCCATGGCATTCGGCGAAATTGGATCCCAACCACCGAACACGAGATCATCGAGCGAGGCAAGCGAGACAAAGTCACGAATCAATGGGTTGCGATCTTCTTCCCGCCTCCCTAGTCGAATATTCGCCATTTGACTCACAGATCCGATCGGCGGATGGATTCCTCGGCGAGCTGCCATGACTCCTGCCATGAACGTTGAAGCGACGGCCCCCATCCCTGGGAGTAAAACCCCAAGCCGTCCCCGTGCTGGGGTGATGTTGTGTGTAGTCATATGATGAACATAAGTCATTAACTAATTAAAAGTCTTTTTGTTAAGACTTACTTAACTAAAGTGTTCAGGTGGCTGACCCTCTCGATATTCCACTTCGTCAACTCGAATACCTTGTCGCAGTTGCCGACCACTCGACCTGGGCAGCTGCGGCTGCATCGATCGGAGTATCGGCGCCGGCGCTTTCCCAAGGTCTCGCAGACCTCGAGCGTCGCCTGGGAGTTGAGCTCTTTGATCGGCAAGGCCGTCGCCGAGTGCTCACCGACCTCGCCGAGCCGGTGCTGCAACATGCAAGAACCGTGCAAACGATGTCACACGATCTGGCTCAGTGGGCAGAACGTGTGAATACCCTCAAAATGGGAGCACTACGTGTTGGCATGCTCGATGTAGGAGCAGTGGTGCACTTTCCAGAAGTGCTCCGAACATTCCGCTCTGACTTCCCTGACATCAGGTTCCACCTCACTGTTGCCCCCTCAAGCGAACTTCTTGCGGGGCTTCGGCGATCTGATTTCGATCTCATCGTTTGTGTGCAGCCGTCTGAAATACCTCCGTCGACCACATCTACTCATCTACTTGAAGAGGAACTCGTCGTGGTTCGGCCTCCCGACACCGGGTCACTTCCCGCACGAAAGTGGGGTCCTTGGGTGCTGTTCCCTCAGAACTCGCAAACCAGATCACTTATCGAGCGCAGTCTTCGAGATATCGGTGCCTTGCCCCAGGTAGTTGCTGAAAGTCATCAGCCTGACGTGCTCGCACAAATGGTGAGTCTTGGTCTCGGGTGGGGTGTGTTGCCAATCGCTCAAGTTCCCTCGCACCTCGACGTGGAAATCGGTGACGCAATCGCCACCCGCAACCTCGTGATCTGTCAACGTGCCGGAGCACCCCAGCACCCCGGCGTTGAGATGCTCGTCGAGCGCCTCCAATCAGCGGTGTGAGCGAAAGCTGCGCGAGTGCGCCAAGAGCAACATGACTCGACTACCGGGGCCTGACGGTCACGATGGCGTTGTAATCCGGTATTCCACTTTCGCTATCAGACACCCCCGCACTCATCAACACGTTGCCTTCCGGCCAGACGACCTGAAGCGACTGCTGAGCAATGTCGGCAAGGTGAACGGTTCCGTCGAAATGTCCTGCCGGAGATTCAAGCACCACCGGGTCACCGTTGCTCAGACCAAGACGAGTCGCGTCGACCCGATTCATAAACACTGCATCTCGGGCCGTTCCGGTGAGGGGGTCGCGAGCACCATGCACAATCGAGTTGAACTGCTTGCCGCGTCGCGTCGACAGCATGAATGCACCATCTGAGAGAGTCACTGGCCTCGCAGTCGGTGTTGTGAATCGAGCCTTCCCATCTGCGGTCGGAAACTTTCCTCCAGCACACAGATGACGGCCGCCCCACTGCACTGAATCTCCAGTGGAAGAGAGGCCTTCAATTCCGGCATAGGCCGGCACGACTTCGGCAATCTCGGCGCGAAGGTGCTGGTTATCGCTCCAGTTGAAGAGCTCGTGATGCGAGGGGTTAACTCTGCTTGCAATTTCGCCCCAAAGACGCCACTCGCTCTTTGCCGTTCCAACGGTGCGAGGAATCTCGGGGGAGAAAATAATCCTGCGCTCTGTCGATGTCTCCGTACCTCCACCCTCTTGCTCGTAGCGGGTTCGAACGGGCAATACCAGCACGTCTTCACCGTCAACAAGCATCTGAGTTGTTGCGACGACATCAAGATGCACTCGTAGCTTCACCTTCGACAACGACGATGACACTCGCTGGGGATCAGGCAAGACGTCGACCATGTTGCCGCCTGAGAGCAACAGCACGTCGATCTCTTTGGCCAGAGCAGCCTCGACCAATTCAGGTGCAGTCCGCGCTGGCTCCTGCGGGATCTCAAATCCCCACTTGTCACCCAGTGAACGACAGTTCTCATCACTGAGGTCCACGCCGCCGGGTAGCGCAGTTGCATACGCCCCCATTTCGGCACCTCCCTGCACCCCAGAGTGTCCTCGGATGGGCATGAGGCCTGCCCCATCGCGACCGATCATTCCTCTCGAAAGGGCAAGGTTGACGATCGCCCGAACACCGTCGACCGCATCAGCACGTTGCGTAATGCCCATTGACCAGACGAAGATGGCCGACTCCGTTGTCGAGTAGAGATCAGCAAGTGCCGCGACCGTGCCGGCGTCGACGCCAGATGCTGCGAGCAGGTCAGTTTCGTCAAGGCGATTCAATTGCTCAGCGAGTTCAGCCCACCCGGTAGTGCACTGTTCAATGAACTCAACGTCGACTGAATTCTTCTCGACTAGTCGCTTGAGGACCGCTTGGGCCAGCGCCACATCTCCCCCGGGGCGCACCTGCACATGCAGGTCACACAATTGCGTACCGAATACCGCGGATTCAAGATTGCTCGGAACCCAATATCTGTCGAGAGCGGGTTCAAGCAACGGGTTGATGACGACAACTTTGCACCCTCGTGCTTTCGCAAGATAGAGATACTTCGTGAACACCGGCTGGTTTGCCGCAGGGTTTGCACCCCAAATCACGACCAGGTCAGACGCAATGATGTCTTCCATCGAACACGTCGTTGCCGCAACACCGATCGTTGCTTTCAACCCCACCGTCGATGGTGCATGGCACACACGAGCTGCCGAATCGATCGATGCGACGCCCATCGAACGCGTAGCCTTTCCTGCGGCGTAATAGACCTCGTTCGTCAGCCCTCGACTCGTGAGATATACGCCAACCCTGTCGGGCGTCGTCGAACGAATCGCATCGGCGGTGAGCGATAGCGCCTCATCCCAACTCACCACCGAGAACCCGGGCTCTCCCGCCCGTCGTCGCATTGGGTAACCGAGTCGACCAAGTTCTCGCAAGCCTGCCCCGTCGAGATGAGCTATCGACGCAACATCTGACAACGCATCGGCGTTCATTACGCCAGCAGTATTGAACTCCAACAACCGAAGGCGTGTGCTGCATAGGTGGATGCCGTCTTGCCCCCAGTCGTGAAGCCCGGCTACGCCAAGAGCACACCCATCGCAGGCTCCCTTTGTAAGTACGTTCCATCCGTACTTCAAGTTACGACGGTTTGCCCACACTGTTCGAAGCATCTCGCCATAGTGATTCGGCTTCACGAGCCCGATGCCATTCGGCCGCCAACTCACCCATAGTGATGGTCGAGGGCGACGTGGGTGCCAACGCCAAGGCCACAGACGTAGGGGGCGCCACGAAATCATCGTGTTCTCAATGCGTCGGCGACGATGAAGGATCGACGTACGCAGTGAACCGATCGTCACGGGCGAACCCGATGAGACGCAGTCCAGCGCGCCCAGCAGCATCGACGGCAAGGGACGACGGAGCACTCACTGCGATGAGTGTTCCAAACCCTGCTGCGCAGGCCTTCTGCACCATTTCGAAACTTGCGCGTCCGCTGATGACGAGCATGAGATCAGTTGCGGGCAGCCGACCGCTGTTATACAGATGGCCGACAACTTTGTCGACCGCGTTATGCCGGCCTACATCTTCTGCGATGTCAACAACCTGGCCGTCAACGGTCACCGCTGCGGCAGCGTGAGAGCCACCGGTTAAAGCAAATACTTCTTGCTGAGAGCGAAGGTTTGACGCAACAGCAGAAACCACATCGCCGTCGGGTTGCCGTCCTGCATTGACTGGCGCCACACCTGCAACAAGGGCAGCCATGTCAGCAGTGCCGCATGCCCCGCACGATGATGAAACGGTTCCGAGGCGCGCAGAGAATGAGCCCGGCAAGTGGCCTGTCTCTACCTGCACCGTCACGGTCGGACCCGAGCGATCTACGGTCACCCCGGCGGTGACATCTCGATCAAGCATTCCCTCAGCGATACAAAACCCAACAGCCAACGCGGCTGGGTCATCTGGTGTGCACATTGTCGTCGCAACGATTTCACCATCGACGTGGATGGCGAGTGGCTGTTCAACAACGAGCCACTCCTCAGACTGCACCGACCACCCGCTCGTATGACGATCGGCCGTATGGCGACGTGCTCGTCCATGAAGAGGTCGCGTGGTCACTCTCTCAGTCTGTCACGCGGATAACTACGCGCCGATATCGGTCACCCGTAGCTTCGGCCAAGACCTGCGGTGGCATCAGATTGCACCCCGTATGGCGGAATCGGATACCGCAGTCCGTTCTTTGATAGCGATTCGAGGCCAGCAATCACTCCTGGCAAAAAGCGCGGCGGAATCGCCATGAGTAATTCATCTTCCATGACGCCGCCATACCGCCGCTCCGCGAAACACGGAATGGAAAGACTCGGTTCGCCAGTTGCGAGTGCCCTACCCCAGGAGTCGGCACAAGATGACTCGCCAACACAACCCCACTCAAGTTTTTTGAATCCTGTCCATTGCAGCCCGTTGATAAACAAAATCATCTGGGCAGGTGTCGCATAAATGAGACAGATATCTGGTGGGCTGAGTCGGCCACTCACGAGCGGTGATACTGCCATCGCCTCGTACTGTCCGAACGGCACTGTCGTCATCGAATGTTGATGCGCAGATGCGTCCTCAAGAGTTTCGTACCAGACCCCCGTCATGCGTTCACCCGAGAGCCATTCATCGTCACGAGGATGCAAGCCGATAACGGTTGAACACTGATCGCCAACAAGGTCATCCACCGTGATTCCGACAGTCCAACCGAGTCGACTTGCCTGACCGACGATTTGATCTGTCGTATGAATTGATTGCGGTCGGCGAATCTTTGGAATTGCTTCCATTTCGTCACGGGTTGCAAACATTTTCATCCCGATCGGTGTTGTGCGAAGACGCAACAAACGATTGAGGTCGTCGACCACTTGGGACCAGTCGAGATTGTCGCCAATCGAAACCTTTGTAACTGCTTCGCTCATACCAAACCTCCCAAGGTCAGGGCTCATCACATGTTGACACGTGCCACACGTGCAGAGAGAGGCCGGAAGGTCAGGAGGTAATTTCGTTGATGACCGAGTCAATCACACCAGCCGCAATGGCCCGCATTTCGTCATCGGTGCGGTCTTGAATCGGATGTTCAACAAAAATCCGCGCCAGATCGGGAAATCCGAGCGCTGCAGATTGAGCATCCGCACCACTTACGAACTCGCTCGACGCAACGAACACGCCAGGCACTCCACGACTTTCAAGATCAGCGATGTCGTGCACACTGCACGACGTGCAACTGCCTCAATCGGCCAGGGCTTCGATCACCATCGTGCATTGCGTTGCAATCTCGTGTCGAAGGTCGACCGGGGCAGGTTTTGAAAATGTCGGCTTTTTGTAGCGCTGAACCGTTGCGCCACGCTCGACTAACTGACGCTCGATCTCATCAAGAAACACATCGCCGCGTGGCTTAGAGATATCGAGAAGGCCAATGATCTGCCCATCGAGTGACTCTGGCCTTGCAAGCCGCGTGCGCGTCGCCGGAGCACGCTCTGCGGTCGGGTCGAGGACAAGATTCTCGCTCACAACCACCACCCTAGACGATTGGCCCGACTGTCATCGACGAACCTCGACGGTGACAGGATCACTACCCATCTCTCCATTCACCCAACCGCCAATCATCGAAGAAAACAATCCCGCTCCCCCACCGGCGTGGGCCAACAGGATTCCATCGGGTCGAAACTTGGGCAGTAAAGGTATTTCGCCGAATCCTTCCGGCACACCCTCAGCGATGCCACCAACGCCTCTCACCAGTTCAGCACCAGGTCGAGCAGTTGCGGCATACAGTGCTTCGAGAACCTCAGCATCGCTCCACTTCGCCTCGTGGAAGATACGAGAGTGATCGGGGCTGACCACCAGCACGACGTCGAATCCAACGACGAGTTTGCGGTGATGAAGCCCCATCAACGCGTCGGCAAGGGTCGCAATGAGTTGTTCTGGAGTTCGGGCAAGTTGGTCGACGATGCATTTTGGGCCCTCGCCGGCAAACACGGTAATTGCGTCAACACCTTCGTCGATTCCCCGCTGCACTGACAGCGGGCGAAATGGTGAACCCGCCTCGTCTTCGGCGAAGCAGAACGAAATCTTCGAAGGACTTCCGTGAGTTGCGCGATCGACTTCACCTGGACGACCACCACCAACATTTCGGATCACAAGTTGAACGGCTCGACCGATAGTGAGATTGGCCCGGTTTCCTTGACCGAACACATTGATTCCTGAGTTCATCCCAATGGCCTTCGTGCCGGGCCCGTTACAGATCAACACTGGCCCCACGGGCATCGTCGTTGCAAGAAGACCATGCATGTTGAACGTGTCATTGCACACGGCCTCAATCGCAGCAATCACCCACGGTAAATACTCGGGGCGACATCCGGCCATCACCGCGTTCACTGCGATCTTTTCCACCGTGAGTTCAACGAGGTCAGGAGGAGCGACCGCGACCACCTCATCAGGTGCTCGCGTCGTTCCCTCCAACATCTGCAACACCCGCTCCCTTGTGGGAGGAACAACCGGAAGCCCATCGGTCCACCCGCGTTCGAACATCGCTTCAAACGAATCTTCAGCCTGAGCAAATTCAACTTCTCGGGCCGCAAGCCCGTCACCTGCAAAACGTGCACGCAATGTGTCGATGAGATTCGGGTCAACGCTCATCGAACCGCACCCCGGTCGCATCAAGGGAAGGTCAGCCCCTAAAGAATCAATGCCGGTGATCCGCTGCCACTCCGCCTGCGACCAGCCGACCGTTCGCTCGTCTTCAGCCTGCGAGCTCCCCTTGATGAGCGTCGGCACCGTCTCGATGTCGTGAAGCCAAGAGAATGCCAGTTCATCGTCGTGCTCGCGATCGACTGAGCCCGGAAATGACGGATCATCTTGCGTAATCACCCGGATGGGAAGCACCGAAGCGATCTCTGCGATCACGGGCTCGACCATCTGGCAGGTCTCACAATCTCGTTTCACGACGACAGTGAGTCCGTCAGAGAGATCTGTGGAAGAAAGTTCTTGTGCTGGGGTCGGCATATGACAACGGTACCCTACGGAGTGGAGGTGTCCGAGCGCCTGGTGGGCTCCGCCGTCTTCAACACGGTTGGGACGGATGAACTCCGTCCGGCGGGTTCGATTCCCGTCCACCTCCGCTTATCGCTACTCACCGCGTCCACGAACCCTTCGGTCACCGGCGCGGCGAGTGATCCTCATCTGGTCGAAACAATTCGCGAGCGGAAGAGCATGTTTGCGGGTCACGCCAAGTGCGTCGCGAAGTTCTGCCACCGTAAATCCATCTGGGTCGGCCGACCAGAGCATCTCGAGAATCGGTTCAAGGCTTCGGATGACATCAACATGGAAGTAGACATCATCGTGGCTCACCAGCACACCGAGACGGACGAGTCGAGCAGCAACCTTTCGATCGCTCACCTCGATCGGGCCGGTAGAGACTCCCTCGGCAAGTAGTCGGTCAACCAGTGGAGACTCGAGTGCCGGATCCGATTCACCGATCCTCGCTGCACCGTGTTCGATGACAACACCCTCCATTGTCTGCAGAAGTGCCCGCTCAACCTCGGTGCACTCCGCTGTCTCGATCGTCGACTGAGCGAGACGTCCACGCAGGGCCGCAATCGACTCATCGACCACACTCTTCGCCGCAACCCATCGCCCAACGTACGGCTCGACGACACGCCCGGTAAGACGCTCAGCTTGCTCAATGGTCACCCACCCATGATGAATCAGTTGCTGGTCGATCGAGCCGTCTGGAGTTGCGCGAGACGGGGCGGCGACCGGTGAGACATCGGAAACTGTCGCAACACCGACGACCACCCCAGAGCCGTGGTTTCGCAGCAGAAATCGATCGTTTGGAGCGAGAGGCAACGCGTTTGGGAAACGCATCCGGAACCACCCTCGTTGAGCGCCGTCGGGGCCTCCGACGGGGCGAAGAGTGATATCCCTGCGCGCCGAGCCGATATGAGCGCTAAAGCCCTTGCCATTTCTGATCGTTGCTCCTTCAACGAGTTCAACCTGCACATCAACAACATCGGTATGAATCCAACGTGCTGCGGCAACAATGACATCGCCGCGACCTAAGTCGGTGGCTGAGACACCAGAAAGATTGATAGCCGTTCGTCTCACCGCAGCAATGTGGTCGCAGTTGGTGCCGTGTCGCTGAACCGACCGCACGCTGACACTCTGAACGGTTCCCGCGATAACGAACTCGTCTCCGGTACATATTGACCCTGACGACAATGTTCCTGTCACCACGGTTCCCGCGCCGCTCACTGAAAACACCCGGTCGACGAACAAACGTGCCGGCAACTCGCTCAACGTCTGCTCACTCGCTTCGACCTCCCGCACTGTTTGCGCAAGCGTGTCGACGAGAGCCTCAATGCCCTCTCCGGTTACCGCTGAGGTGCACAGCGGGCGCGACCACGAAATAGGTGACGAGGCAAGCAGTTCGTCAACTTCTCTCTCAACCTCTACTCTGCGATCAGCGCTCACAAGGTCAACTCGGGTCAGCGCAACAACTCCGGCTAACGGCCTGATCGAATCGATGACCGCAAGATGTTCACGAGTTTGCGCCCGGCATCCCTCGACTGCATCGATGACAAGCAACGCGATCGAAGCGTGCGACATGCCGGCGATCATCGTCTTCAGGTAGTCAGCGTGACCTGGTACGTCAACGATGTCGAGCACAGTGCCATCTCGCGCGGCGACGTGCCCAAAGCCGAGATCAATCGTGAGACCCCGTCGCCGTTCTTCCTCGAATCGATCGGGCTCGATGCCCGTCATTGCCCGAACGAGAGCTGACTTGCCATGGTCGATGTGGCCTGCGGTGGCGATGACCGCCATATCAACCTTCCAGCGCGGCGAGCGCCTGGGCGATGTTGTCATCGTCAGACGGATCAACCGACCTCAAATCGATCCAGGTGCAACCGTCAGCTACTCGGCCGATCACCGGAAACGGAAGTGCCCGGCGAAGTTCGCCGGATCGATCACCCTGCAC
>JAKMEY010000028.1 GCA_022425725.1 Ilumatobacteraceae bacterium | reverse complement strand
ATCTTCCCCAAGAGTCCATATCGACGGGAAGGTTTGGCACCTCGATGTCGGCTCATCGCATCCTGGGGCTGAAGCAGGTCCCAAGGGTTGGGCTGTTCGCCCATTAAAGCGGTACGCGAGCTGGGTTCAGAACGTCGTGAGACAGTTCGGTCTCTATCCTCCGCAACCGAAGGAACATTGACGAAGGCTGTCCCTAGTACGAGAGGACCGGGACGGACGGAGCTCTGGTGTGTCTGTTGTCCTGCCAAGGGCACGGCAGATTAGCCACCTCCGGAAGGGATAACCGCTGAAAGCATCTAAGTGGGAAACCCGTTCGAAGATGAGTGTTCCCATGCGGTTAACGCAGTAAGGCCCGTGGCAAGACCACCACGTTGATAGGCCGGAAGTGTACGCACAGCAATGTGTTTAGCTGACCGGTACTAATCGGCCGAGGGCTTGGATCTCTTACGCTCGTGCTTGCTCTGGAGTCCTTGGGTGCATACCCATTGACAATAAGTTTCGGTGACCATGGCGACAGGGTCACACCCGTTCCCATCCCGAACACGGAAGTTAAGCCTGTCAGCGCCGATGGTACTTGGGGAGAGATCCCCTGGGAGAGTAGGACGTCGCCGGATTTCGTAAACAAGAGGCGCTGGGCATTTTGCCCGGCGTCTTTTGTCGTTTTCACGTTAATTCCTGAGGTGCAGCGCTGTTTCGGCCATAGCCTCGTCCAGGTGCCCGCACCGCAACCTCGCCGAAATTCGTCTGGCCGCCCTGCTTCTGGTGGTGCCCGTAAGGGGCCACCACGCTCGGCTGGTGGTCGATCTGGAGGTAGCCGCCCTGCTCGAGGTGATGGGCGAAACGATGGTCGCAGTGGTCGAAGCGATGGTCCGTCAGGTGGAGCTCGTGGTGGCTCACGTCGGATAAGCGGCAATGCTGGCAGTCGAGGCGGCTCGGATGCTCGTAGATCCCGTTGGTCAGACGGTGACAGTCGATCAGACTCGCGTGGCTCAGACGGTCGAAGAACAGGTGGCCGCTCCGACAGCGGTTCTTCTGGCACTCGACGGCCTAGCGGGCCTGGTGCTCGGCGTAATGGCCCGGCGCGATCTGGTCCCGGACGCTCAGGTCCGGCGCGGTCAGGGAACTCGCGAGGTTCAACCCGAGGCGATGATCGAGGTTTCACCAGAAATGATCGAGATGAGGGCGGCCGTAGGCCGTATCGGCGAGAGAACGAGGGTGCCTCGTCACGTGGTGACGGGCGTCGTAGCGACGATCGACGACGGGATGACCGATATGGAGGTGACCGTCGCAGCGATGACCGTCGTAGCGATGATCGACGTAGCGATGACCGTCGTCCTGGTGCCCGCAGCTTCCGTCGTACTGATGACGGTCGTGGAGGAGGCGGATATCGAGGCAGCCGTGATGGCGGTGGTCGAGGGTTTGGACGCCCGCAACGTCCTGAGTGGCAGGAGCGAGCCCGCGAGGATAATCGTGAGACGCGTGAAGAGCGCGAGGCTCGCGAACCACGTAATGCAGCTGAGCGTCGTGCAGCCGAGGTGCGCTCACGCGGTGGTGGGTCAGCCCGCCTCGGACAGTTCCCAGCCGAGCGCGAGGAACATATCGATCAGTGGATCGACGAGGGTCCCGTTCGAGAAGAAGTCGAGCAGGTGGTTCAGCGTGCCCGACCAGCGCGATCGAACAATTTTGAGCTTGATGGCGATGTTCGTGATCGGGTTAACGCTGCAGTGTCGTCTCCTCAGCGTGCCGCCAAACTACGCGAGCGCCTCCTAGGAGCGTTTGTTTCACTCGAACGAGAGCGGTACACAGAGGCACGGCGAATTGGAAACCAACTCGCTCGCGAGATGAGTGGCGTAGCGGCCGTTCATGAACTCATTGGACTTTCCAATTATCGGTTAGGGGAGTGGCGGAAAGCTGCAGCTGCCCTAGAACGTGCTCAGACCCTGCACCCCGACCCAGACACAATGCCGATTCTGATGGACTCGCTCCGCGCGCTTGGTCGCCACGGTGATGTTGCTGAGGTGTGGAAGGAGCTGCGACAGGCATCGCCTGCGCATGAGACGATGGCGGAAGGCCGCATCATTATGGCGGGGTCATTTGCCGATCAGGGCGATTTCGCTGCTGCTATCAAGGAACTTCAGCCAGCAAGATCGAAACCTAAACGTGTTCGCGACCATCACCTGCGACAGTGGTACGTGCTCGCCGATCTTCTTGATCGTGCGGGGGACACTGTTGGTGCGTATAGGTTCTTTGAAAGCATCGCAAAGGTCGATGCCGACTACGTTGATGTGCGGCAGCGCCTCCGCACTCTCGGCCGCTGACAGGGCCGTTTCAGCTAATCAGTACGATCGAGGGCGTGGCAGCAACGTTTCGCGCCGGAGTGATCATTGTCGTAGAGCACCCTGACGGTCGTGTCCTCGCCTGTGAACGTAGCGATGTCGCCGGAGCATGGCAGCTACCACAGGGTGGTATCGACGATGGAGAAACTCCAGTAGCTGCTGCGTGGCGAGAACTCAACGAAGAAACAGGACTCACCTCTGCCGAAGTGCAACTCTCTGCATGCTCTGCTGACTGGACGCTCTACGAGTTACCCCAAGGGCATGGGTTGGGACGCCATCTTGGGCAAGTGCATCGCTGGTTCCGTTTCGTCGTGACGCATGACAGTGTTCAGCCAACGGTAGACGGCAATGAATTTGTCAACTGGTCATGGATGCGACCATCCGACCTTGTTGACGTGGTCGCCGAGTTTCGGCGCGCCGGATATGAGTCGATGCTGCTGAATGATGATGGTTGGCACGATGTCTGACCTCTTTTCTGCCGCTGCTGAGCAGCATTTGAAGAGCAGGGCTCCGCTCGCAGCGCGACTGAGACCCCGATCGATTGATGAAGTCGTTGGTCAACAGCATCTCGTAGGGGAAGGCGCACCTCTTCGACTTCTTGTCGAAAGTGATCGGCTCACGTCCGCGCTGTTTTGGGGACCTCCCGGCACCGGCAAAACAAGTCTCGCGCTTGCTGTTGCAGGTTCGACAAAACGCGCATTCGTGCAACTGTCTGCGGTTACCGCAGGCGTTGCTGACGTTCGAGGAGTGATTCAGCAATCACGCCAACGGCTTGGAGAGCACCAACAAGGCACCATTTTGTTCCTTGACGAGATCCATCGATTCTCGAAATCTCAACAGGATGCTCTTCTCCCAGCAGTGGAAGACGGCACGATCACCCTTGTCGGGGCAACAACAGAGAATCCGTTTTTTGAAGTGAATGCGCCGCTCAGGAGTCGGTCGACATTGTTCAGGCTTGAGCCCCTTCAGGGCAGCGATATCGCAGAATTGGTCAGGCGGGGTCTTCGTGCAGAGGCGATGACCGCGGATGACGACGCAACCGAACTGTTGATCGAACGAGCCGGGGGAGATGGACGGCAAGTTCTCACCGCACTGGAAGTGGCCTGCGCACTCGCAACCAACACTGATCACGTCACACTCAATCACGTTGAGTCAGCTCTCGGAACAAGCGCCCTTCGCTATGGCAGAGACGATCACTACGATGTCGTAAGTGCCTTCATCAAATCGATGCGAGGTTCCGACCCGAACGCAGCTGTGTACTGGTTGGCACGGATGCTGTCAGCCGGAGAGGACGTACGTTTCGTGGCTCGGCGAATGGTGATCTTTGCGAGCGAAGACATTGGAATGGCAGACCCACAGGCGCTTACTATTGCGGTTTCTGCCGCCTCAGCAGTCGACGTCGTGGGAATGCCAGAAGCGCAACTGAATTTGGCTGAAGCGGCGATCTATCTGGCAAGTGCCCCAAAAGGGAACGCAGTAGCGCAAGCGATCTGGTCGGCGATGTCCGACATTCAAAATGGCGTCATCGGGGAAGTACCAGCGCACCTTCGAGATGCCCACTATGCAAGCGCAGCCGAGATTGGACATGGCGAAGGGTATATCTCGCCTCACGACGACCCTTCTTCAGCGCAGCATTTGGAATACTTGCCAGAGGCGCTTTCCGAACAGCGCTGGTACCGTCCAGAGACAGCAGAGGAAGGGAGTGGAGATGCAGACCGCTGACATTGTGTTGATATCGGCAGTGCTTCTCTGTGCAATTGGTTTCGCTGCGCTCTCCATCGTGCTCATGAGAGTTTTTGATGCCCTGAGAGCGCTGCGCCGGGAAGTTCGACAGATGCGAGAGCAGACGCTCCCTCTCATCACCGATTTGAGATCGTCTACTGATGAGGCAAAGTTGGCTATGGACGGTGCTCGAGAAGACCTTGAACGTTTTGACCGGGTGCTTGGCTCCGCAGAAGCGATCTCTGATGCCGTCGAAACTTCTGGGCGGGCTGCCAGACGACTTTTCGCAGCGCCGGTGATTAAGGCCGTTGGAACCGTGACCGGAGTAAAACGGGCAGTTGGCCGCCTGAAATCGCCAGGTACAAACATCGAAGTGATCAGCGAAGAAAGAAGGAGAGCGTGATGCGACGCCTTGGATGGTTTGTTGCGGGGGCAACAGCAGGCGCTGGCGCAATGCGGATGGCTCGTCGTCGGGTTAGGTCAGCAGCTCGCCAGCTTTCCCCTCGACACGTTCGTGACCGGGTAGAGCAGCGTGTTCGTACAAAGGTCGATGAAGTCGGTGACGCTATTCGTGAAGGTCGCGCTGCAAAGGCAAACCGTGAACGGCAACTACGTGCGGTGGTTGATCATCGCGCCGAATCGATGACCGATCATGTTGGGCCCGGAGACACGCTGCTCGTCGACGGTGAACCTGTTGATGCCGGGCGAGTCATCGTGCTCCGAGACCGCGCAGACGCTTCCAATAGTGGTTGAACGTCCGCTTCGAACGCCATTTGTTTCTCAACCGGTCGTTGACCGAGGGCAGGCGCGGGCGCGCGCCCAGCAATGCGCAAAAGAACTTGGTGCGACAGACCTCGCCCCTATTCGAGAGTCGATGTGTTCAACCTTTCGGGCCAACGACAGTGTGTTGCGAGTGGGTCACTTCACGAGTGACCCGAGCACAGCGCAACGCCTTGCAACAATGCTAAGGAACGCAGAATTTCGAGTGCCAGATGTCATCGAAACCTGGCAACAAGACGAGACCGGCCTCGGCGTCATCGCCTATGAAGATGTTCCAGAAACAGGCCACGCGATCGATTGGCGCGAGGTCGGGCGAATGGTCCGTCGTCTTCATACTGACATCGCACCATCGGATATCCCTGCGGGTTATCCCGTCGCTTCTCCAACACATCTACCGTGGTGGAATTTCGGCGCCATGTTGACGCGCCTCGAAGCAACTGCGCTCGTGCCCTCACAACAACTATCAATGCTGCATGAGGCCGCTGAGCGCGGGGCCGAGTGGACCAATACCGTGGAGACACCCCCAAATGTGCTCACCCACGGCGATGTTCACCCAGGAAATATCTTGATGAGCAAGGACGGCCCAGTGCTCATCGATTGGGATCTGCTCTCGACCGCATCCTCGCTGTGGGATCACGTTCCACTCAGAGCATGGTCAACGCCGCCGTGGCAGGGAAATGCCGACGCCTACGCCGCATTCGCAGCGGGTTACGGCGCTGTCGATTGGGAAGCCGACAGCCTTGATGTCGTCGTGGAAATGCGAAACCTCGCTGCGACCGTCATGAAACTGATCGCATCAGCCTCGACTGGCGTCATTGATGAAGAAGCCGCACGGCGCCTCGAATATTGGGTGTCGCCCGACATGACGGCCCCGTGGACATGGGGTTGAGGCCTTAACATCTGACAATGGTGGAACACGATGGCCTCTCGAACGCAGATCGGGCACAAGCAGGGACAATTGCCGAACGCCTGCGAGATATTGGTGAACAACTTGACGACCTTGCGCTTTCGGTGTTGCGGGAGGCCGCCGAAGCCGGTGCAGAACGGCCCGTTGCTGATAAGCGACTGACGCAGGCTCGGCGATCGGTTGAAAAAGCAGCCCACGTGCTTGAAGCCCTTTCTGGCGACTGAAAGATTTGCGCCCTGAACGGCGCTGTCAGCTGGCCTTTTCGCGAAGAGCGTCAATTACTTCATCAAAACTTGCTTCAAACGACGCGAGACCCTCGCGTTCGAGCTGATCTGAGACGTCATCAAGATCGATGCCTGCCCGAGACAGCGCATTGAGCGTGCGTGCCGTCGCCTCGTGGTCGGTGTCGACTGTTCGGTTGACCACTCCGTGATCAAGATAGGCATCAAGCGTCGCCTCCGGAACGGTATTGACGGTGTCTGGGCCGATGAGCTCATCGACATAGAGCACATCTGAATAGGCGGGGTTCTTCGTGCCAGTCGATGCCCACAGCGGACGCTGAACTCGTGCCCCGCGGGCGGCAAGAGCGTCCCAGCGAGGTCCCGCGAACATCTCAAGAAAGTTGTTGTACGCGAGTCGACCTTGAGCAATGGCGGCGGTACCACACAGTTCATGACCTGGGCCTTCGAGTCGCTGATCGACTTCGGTGTCGACACGACTGATGAAAAAACTCGCAACACTTGCGACCCGTGACAGATCAGCAGAAGGGTCGGTTGCCAGCTGTTCGAGCCCCGATATGTAGGCCTCCATCACTTGCTGGTGGCGTTCTGGGCTAAAGATCAATGTCACGTTCACGCTTCGGCCCTCGGCGATCATCGACCGAATTGCTGGTAGCCCCTCAACCGTTGCCGGGATTTTGATCATGACATTGCGACGGTTGACCCGATCGTGAAGGTCCTGTGCCGCAGCCAACGTTCCATCTGTATCTCGAGAAAGATCTGGCGCAACCTCGACCGAGACATAGCCATCGATTGCATCTGAAGACTCGTAAAGGGGAGCGAACGCATCACAAGCAGCTTGGATGTCATCGATCACCATGTGCCAATATCCATCGATGGGAGTCACGCCACTCGCAATCAGGCCGTTGAACTGCTCGTCGTAGTCGTCAGAGCCCTGAATTGCTTTTGCAAAGATGGTCGGATTCGACGTGAGGCCTCGAACGCCCTGTGCGATCCGACCGGCGAGCGAACCATCATTGAGATGGGCCCGGCTGAGATTGTCGAGCCAGATGCTCTGACCGTTGTTGTCGAACAGTGCTGTGAGGTCGGCCATCAGGAGGCCACTCCAAGTACATCGTGAACAGCTGCAACAACCGCATCAACATTGATGCCGAGTCGATCAAGCGCAACATTGCCCGGTGCGCTCGCTCCAAACCGATCAATGCCAACCTGTCGGTCGCTCCATTCATGCCAGCCAAACGTCGATCCTGCCTCAACTGACACCGTTGGTACTCCCGGAGGAAGAATTGAATTTCGAAACTCAGCGGGCTGTGAGCGGAAACGATCCCAACTCGGCATCGACACTACTCGCACCTTTCGACCGGCCGCCCTTAAAACTTCGGCTGCATCGACGCAAAGTGCAACTTCTGACCCGGTGCCAATGATGATCGCTTCGGCATCGTCATCAGCCTCGCCAACAATTCCCGCTCCAGTGATGGCAGCAGATCCATCGGTCACGACACGAACGTCCTGACGGCTGAGCACCAAAGCGGTTGGGCCGTCGTGGGTGACAGCGTCAGTCCAGGCAATAGCGGTCTCGTTGGCATCGGCAGGTCGAACGACATGCAGGTCTGGCATCGACCGTAGTCCAGCGAGTTGCTCAACGGGCTGGTGAGTTGGCCCATCTTCGCCAACGGCGACGGAGTCGTGGGTGAAGACAAAGACCACCCGTGCTCCGGACAGTGCGGCAAGACGAACAGGTGGGCGCATGTAGTCGACGAATACAAAGAACGTTCCGCCGACCGGCAAGATGCCGCCGTGCAACGCCATTCCGACCATCGCTGAGCCCATGCCATGCTCACGGATGCCGTAATAGACCTGCTGACCATCACTATTTGACGCTGATTGGCCTGAGAAGGACGCAACCTTCGTTCCGGTATTTCCGGTGAGATCTGCCGAACCTGAAACAAGGCCCGGCAGCAGGTCGGAACTTGCGTCAAGGGCTGCCTGAATAGCTTTTCTTGTTGCGACCTTTGCGCCAAGGTCCCATGACGGCATCGCAGACGAAACATCGACACTGGCATCACTGAAACATGCATACCAGTCGGCACTCTGTCGAGCATCTACTGACGTCGACTCCCATGTTGAACGTGCGGTATCGGCCCGAGATGTTGCCAGCGAACGGTAGGCGCTAACGAGGTCATCAGGAAGGTAGAACGGTTCATCAGGGATTCCCATGACCGCCTTCGTCCGAGCGACATCTTCAGCTGAAAAGGCAAGACCGTGCGCAGCATGCGAATCGGTGTGATCTGGCGACGGAAACCCAATGTGGGTGCGCAACACCAACAGACGAGGTTTCCCGTTAGGAGTACGAGCAGTCTTGAGCGCGGTTTCTAACGCATCAAGATCCTCGCCAATCTCGCCGAGCTCGGTGACATCCCATCCGTATGAACGGAAACGGCCAGGAACATCATCACTGGTTGCGAGATCGGTGCCGCCGTCAATGGTGATCCGGTTGTCATCAAAGACACACACAAGCCGATCAAGGCCAAGGTGTCCAGCAAGAGACGCCGCCTCGTGGCTGACACCCTCCATCAAACACCCGTCGCCTGCGATTACCCAAGTGTGATGGTCAATCGCCTCCGTACCGAATTTTTGGCGCAAGAGACGTTCCGCAATAGCCATACCAACAGCATTTGCGAAGCCCTGACCAAGTGGGCCAGTCGTCACCTCAACCCCTGGTATGTGACCTGCCTCGGGGTGACCAGGCGTCGCCGAGCCCCACTGGCGAAACGCACGGAGATCGTCTTTAGAGAGCGAAGTCCCGCTCAGATGCAACATTGCGTACTGAAGGATGGAAGCGTGGCCTGCAGAGAGAATGAATCGGTCGCGATCGACCCAACCCGGATCTGCGGGGTTGTAGCGCATGACGCGGCTATACAGAACATGAGCAAGAGGAGCGAGTGCCATTGCCGTTCCTTGATGGCCACTATTTGCTGCTAGCGGACCGTCCATCGCGATACCTCGAATCACCGAGATCGCAAGTTGGTCTTGTTCAGGCGTTAGAGAACTGAGGGTCGACACACTGGCGACTGTACCTGCCGACCACCAAATGGCCGGTAACCGCAAGAAACTTTTACTCGGCTGGCGGCAGCAGTGTGAATGGAACGATCGTGAGTGGACCACGATCGACACGGCAATGGGCGTACACCGTTGTGTACTCCTCGAAAGGAAGTTCTGCTCTCACGAGACGGTAGGTGAACTTTCCTGGCTCGACGGTGAAGGGGCTGACATTCCTCGCGATTGGCTCTTCTTCATCGATCTCAGATTTGCGCTCATTGAAGAATGTGGCCTCGAAAACACCTTGGCCCGCTTCGTCGGTTGGGCAGTGAATGAGTGCAACGAGATGAGGAGTGAGCGTCGTTGGCACAGGCTCTGGTGCGGCTTGGGAGAACATGGCTCCCGTGATATCGAGACGTGTTGAAGGCCCCGCGGCTGATCGCATTTCAAAGTTCTCGACGAAAAGAGCTGCAACTAATTCCATATTGTTCAGGGTACCGACGCGTCAGAACTAGCCGTCACATCCAGCGCAAAGGAATCTTCACGACGACGCGCCATGAATCTGCCATATCAACCGACCCAAAATGTCGCGAATCTTGGCCCTCTGAAGAATTGTCGGCGAGCAACATCCATCGAGCCTGGTCAATATGATCGCCGAGGCGCTTGACAATCCAAAATCCAGGGCGCTCAGGGTGTTCGACTACCCGCAATTGATTGCGACGTAATCTTCGTGACCGGATGGCGATGAGCCCCTGACCTGGTTGCAACGTGGGCTCCATTGAACGGTCCTCAACAACAAACCGCTTTAGCGGGGCGATCTTTCGCCGTCGGGGATGCGTCGCCATGGCGCGAAGGCTAGTCTCGAAGATGTCAACGGCATCAATAACGGTGCATACCAGACCCTCCAAGGAGACCAACATGCTCGGACGACTGTTCGCCTCGGCCACACCGGCCCACGCTCACTGCGACCTCTATTGCGGTGTGTACGACCCGGCTCAGGCCAAGATCGAGGCACTCTCGGTCGTGAAGACCGCTCAGAAATACCACGAATCAGATGACGCCGTGTTCCAAGACCGGTGCATTTTCATCAAAGAGCAGCGTGCCGAAGAGTGCAAGCACCACCTCATGGTGCTCTGGGCCGACTTCTTCGCACCCGCCCACTTTGACGAGTTCCCTCAGTTGCACGACCTGTTCTGGAAGGCTGTTCATCAAGCGGGTGAGGCAAAGAAGTCAATGGATCCTGCAGTTGGCGAGCAGCTCGTGTCGTACATCGACGAGATTGCCGACATTTTCTGGAAGACCGATAAGGGTCAGCAGATGGGTGTGTACCCACCAGCGTGATTCCAAACGTTTTCAACGTTGAATTGAACTTGGGTGCTTGGCTTCATCGCCAAGCACCCTTTTTCTTTTATCTTGCTGGTGGTGAAAGTGGAGTCAGATCCGTCTTCAAAGGTGCATGACGGCAAGATTTGCGGTCGTCAGACCCCAGAGGTAAGTGAAGAACGAGGTGTCGTCAGGTTGGGGAGGTCGATGTCCGAGAGCCGCTCACCAGTTTCAGTTCATCGAGACGCACACGAGCCAGTCGTAGCCACGTCATCGGTTTGATCAAGAACCATCCGAGGTCTATTTCGTACCAACGATGTGCAAGTTTGGCCGATGTTGGCGCAGCATGATGATTGTTATGAAATCCCTCACCAGCGGTGAGCAACGCCAGCCATTGAAGATTCGTTGCTGAATTGTCATACGGTCGGCGACCGAAGTGATGCCCGATCGCATTCACCGCTGAATTCGCAGCAATGTAGTAGTTGAGATGCACCACCGCAGCAACCACTGCGATAAGCGGGCCGAATAACAGCATGAGAATGCCAACGCCAGTGCCGAGACCGAGCAGAGCGTGGTCAAACAGCACTCTGTCGAGGCGATCGGCCTGTAGATCTTTCGCAAAACGTTCGGTGTTTGCAACATCTCTTGCTGCTCGCCGATACATCGTATAATTACGAACTTGAACCTTCCACCAACCGTGAATCACCGGTGAGTGAGGGTCTTCAACTGTGTCGGTGTGCGCATGATGCTTGCGGTGAACGGCCACCCACTGTCGTGGTCGAATTCCTGTGGTGAGCCAGAGCGCAAGACGGAATGCCCCCCGCGCCGGTCGGCTAAAGGTGAGGGCCCGATGTGACAACCCTCGATGGAGATACACCGTTGTTGCCAAGTTGGCCGCAGTGGTAATCGCGACACCGATAACACCGGCAATAACGAGGCTGAAGTACCAAGCAACGTCAAATGTGATCACGTCATCGACGATAGCAAACAAGTCCAAAGCATTCTCTGAACGAGCGTTGGGCCATCTGCTACTTACGCGTGGAACGCTCCGCTGACTAGCGTAGGAGCCATGGCAGACCCCTCGAACTCGCCGATCACCACGAGCACCCTCTCAGAAGCAGCCTCAAAAGATCTCGTCGAGCGATATGGCGTACCTCTCGCTGTGGAACACATCGTTTCAGATGCCGAATCGGCTGTTGCCGCAGCCGCACAGATCGGTGGGGCAGTTGCCGTCAAGTTGAATGGTGACAACATCGCTCACAAGACCGAGCGCGGTTTGGTGCGCCTCTCGCTGGCCGACGAGTCCGCAGTGCGCTCAGCTGCGGAAGAGTTGCTGGCTGCAGCTCGCCCTGAGGATGGCGATGTGTCACTACTCGTCGCCCCGATGGTGTCGGGAGAGCGCGAATTCATTGTTGGAATGATTCGAGATCCTCAGTTCGGGCCGATGGTGATGCTCGGCGTCGGCGGTGTGCTCGCCGAAGCGATTGCTGATGTTGCGTTTCGTCCTGCACCGGTCGATGAGGTCACCGCCGAAGAGCAAATCGACAGCCTCACGATGAGTGATCTTCTCAGTGAGTTCCGTGGACAGGCCGCCGTTGACCGACAACTACTGCTCGACACCCTCGTCGGACTCGGCAAACTTGCCGAGGAACACCCAGAAGTGATGAGCGTCGACATCAACCCGCTCATTATCGATCGCTCGGGACGACCCGTTGCAGTAGATGCCTTGGTTGAAGTAGTCGAAGCCCTCGACCATGACACATCAACTACCTCTAGACCTCAACCTTCAGATGACCACTTTCGGGCACTATTCGAGCCAAGCGGTGTCGTCGTCACCGGCGCATCCAGCCACCCGGGCAAGTTCGGCTTCGTCGCATTACATAACCTGCTCGCTGGCGGATACTCGGGAAATGTCTTCGCGACAAATCGCTCGGGTGAGGAAGTGCTGGGCATACAGACGATCAGCGATGTCGCAGAAATACCTGATGGTGCAGCTGACCTCATGTTCGTGTGTACCCCAGCCTCCGCCAACCTGCAACTCCTCGAAGACGCGGCACAACGGGGTGTCAAAGCTGCGTTCCTCACCTCAGCTGGCTACGGCGAAGCCGGAGAAGAAGGACGAGTTGCCGAAGCCGAGCTCGTGGCGACCGCTGACCGACTCGGAATATTGCTCGCAGGCCCAAACGGCCAAGGAGTTGTCTCAACCCCGGCGTCGCTCTGTGCACAGATCGTTGCGCCATATCCTCCAACGGGCGGCATCGGTGTTGCTTCGCAGTCAGGAAACTTTGTGTCGAGCTTCCTCAACCTCTCACGATCAACTGGAGTCGGGGTGAGTCGAGCGGTCTCGGCGGGAAATGCGGCGGCAGTGTCTGTTGCCGACTATCTCGACTTTTACTCCCGCGACGAACAAACGGCCGTATCGCTCGCATACATCGAAGGCATCACTGACGGCCGTGGCCTGATGGAACGACTCGCTGGAGCGGCACGCCACAAGCCGTTGGTCGTGCTGAAGGGAGGAGCGACGGCAGGCGGAGCACGCGCAGCCGCAAGCCACACCGGAGCTCTGGCCGCTGATGACCGTATTTTTGATGGTGCCTGCCAATCGGCTGGTGTCACTCGCGTGCACTCGGTGGAGGAAGCGTTCGATACAGCCGCAACATTTGCGACGCAACCATTGCCCAAAGGCCCGAACGTAGTGATTCTCACAACTGCCGGCGGATGGGGTGTTGTGACCTCCGATGCCGTCACGCGTGACAACGCTCTGACGCTCATGCAACTTCCTGAAGAGTTGCTGACTCAAATCGATGAACACCTCCCGCCTCGATGGAGCAGAAATAATCCTGTCGACTGTGCAGGTGGAGAAACAAGAGACACGATTCCGACAGTGATGAGCCTGATCGCACACCATCCCGATGTGCATTCAGTGATCTACCTCGGAGTCGGAATTCAATCGAACCAAGCACGTGAAATGCGGACAGGGCAGTTTTACCCAGATCACGGCCTCGAACGGATCGTTGAATACCACGAACGTCAGGACCGCCGATTCGCAGAGGCAGCAGCGCAACTCAGCAACGAAACCGATAAGCCAATCTTGGTGGCGACAGAACTTGCTGTGGCCGACCCGAATAATGCTGGCCCGGCCGCAGTGCGTGAGTCTGGACGGCTGTGCTATGCGACCGGTGACCGTGCAGTGGCGGCTCTTGGCCATATGTGGCGATACGCGCGATTCCAGGACCGTCGCAGGTCGTGATCGCACCCAAGCGCGTGCGACTTCACCCAGTGGTGGTGTTGGCGCTCATCGCGCTGCTGCCAGTGACGATGTTGGTCGGGCTGCGTTTGCTCCTGCCCGAGGAGAGTGTGGCAACCCGAGTTGATCTCACCCCATCTCCATCGGTTGGACCATACGAGATTGCATCGCGGAATGTGATGTCGTTTCGCCGTGCTGCGCCCGAACTTTCTGGACGTTCAAATCGCACCGAATTGGCCACGGCCCTTCAATCGGTGACGTCACAGATGGCTCCAACCTCGTGTCTATCAATGTCGGTCGATGGCGTGCCCTTGCCTCTGTCAGCAGACACAGCTGCGATACCGGCAAGCACAGTGAAAATTCTCGTCGCTTCGGCTGCGATAGACGTGCTGGGAGCCGACTACACCTTCACCACCCGGGTGGTCGGTTCAGCACCGGTCGATGGTGTAGTAAACGGCGACATCGTTCTTATCGGTGGGGGAGACCCGTTACTGAGCGGCGACTGGTATCCGAACTCAAACCTCGACAGGTACCCGGTGTTTGGCCACACCTCACTCGATGGACTCGCAAGGTCGCTACTGGCAAATGGTGTCACGAGCATTGCCGGCCGGGTTCTCGGTGACGGAAGCCGCTATGACGACGAGTGGTATTACGACGAGTGGGGCGCAGGTGTTGCCGGAATCGAAGCGGGGCCGATCGACGCTCTCTTGGCAAATGATGCCCGTATCGAGGGCGATGGTTACCGAGCGTCTGACCCTGCGGCGGGTGCGGCGCGTGAATTTATTCAGCGGCTGAATTCTGTCGGTATTCAGGTGTCAGGTGGGAGTGGGGTTGGGTCGCCGCCAGCTGATGCGATCGAGTTGGCAAGGGTGACGTCGTCGTCTCTCTCGGTAGTGATTACAGAGATGCTCCAAAACTCAGACAACAATACGGCTGAGATGTTGGTGAAAGAGATCGGTCTGCACAGCAACGGCAACGGAAGTCGGCAAGACGGTCTCGCAGCAATTCAAGGTTCGTTGTCCTCTCTAGGGGTCGATCTGACCGATCTGCAATTGGTTGATGGGAGTGGGCTCTCGAATACCGCCATGTTGCGGTGCCAGACCCTCGTCGACACACTCACCGCTTCCGACAGCGCTGTTATCGATGGTCTTGCCGTGGCAGGCGTGTCAGGAACGTTGAGCTCGATTTTTACTGAAGGTCCGATGACCGGGGCGCTCAAAGCGAAAACAGGGACACTGGGAAATCTTCCATATGATCAAGATCCACCGGCGGTAAAGGCGCTGGCGGGAGAGTATGTGGCACGTGGTGGAGAGACGCTGTCGTTCGCTCTTGTCTTGAACCAGTCAATGGTCAATGATCAAGCGAATTATCGACCGATATGGGACGCCTTGGCATCGACGATGGCGCAGTATCCGACTGGGCCGACAGCAAGCGAGATGTCGCCGTGAAGGCAACGACGGGCCGAATCTTCGTCATTGCGATCGTGCCGATGCTGATAGTGACGGGATTCTGGAACTGGACACGCGATCAAGTGCGCTCAGAACCTGTGAATACCGTCCCACATCAGCAGAATTCATCTGAGGTCCAGATGTCACCGGTTGGTGTCTCTTCATTTCGGCGAGTCTCTCCTGCGATTGTCGCCTGGGAGGAACGTCGATCACAGGCGGCGGATCTCGCTGCTGCAGTCAACACGCTTGGTGAAGATGAGTGTGTTCTCATCAAAGATCAGGGTGTCGAACTCGTGTCAGTCACCAAACGTGGCCAATTCAGTGAAATGGGTCGCAGATTTGTCTCAGTCGTCACCTCGCTGCAACTCTTGGGGCCTGACTTCGCGTTCCCGACGGTCATCGCCGGAAACGAACCGGTTGACGGAGTAATTACCGGGAACCTCTTTGTTGTCGGTGGGGGAGACCCGGCGGTGGCAAGCGATTCGCTGTCGTTCTTTTTCGACGACTCTCCATGGGGTTACACCTCACTTGACGTGCTCGCAAATGCACTCACGGCCAGCGGGGTGACGCGAATCACTGGTGACGTGATCGGTGATGGAAGCATCTTTCTGGAAGAGCAATTGGCCCCCGGGGAGGTCCCTACCTGGTCGGGACTCATCGTGGATGACGGGCGAATCTTCTCCAGTGCGCAGAATCGTGGAATTAACTCGGCTCAGACAGCCGCAAAAACCATGCTCGACCTGCTGCGTGCATCGGGTATCACCGTTGACGGAACGTCAGCAACTGGCATCGCGTCGGAAGATCTCGTTCCGCTCGCAGTGGTGAACAGCGCATCGCTGAGAACGATGTCGCAGGCGCTTCTTCGTAACAATTTGACCGATCCGGTGTGGGCGTCAACATTTGGCAATCTCGAAAGCCGTATTGCCGTGCACCTTGGTGGCCAAGGCTTCCCTCAGCGAGGGCGACGAGAGATGACTCTCGTTCAAAATGCTGCGCTTGGAACGGATTTGCGTTCCACTGATTCCGGGATTGAACTTGCGTGTCTTGATCTCGATGCATTGTTCGGAGCACTGGAGGCTGAACATCCCGAACTGTTGGGTGACATTCAGGTTGGTGGCGTCGGCGCAACCGGCGTGTTGATCTCTGCGGGAACTGATTCGTTGGTCGCCGGTCGAACATCACTTGGCGTTACCTTTGCGGCAATGGGAAACAAGGCATTAATTGAAATAGCGATCGCTGACGTCTTTGATGTGGTAGAGCGCTTTTCTGTTGAGCGTGACCCGCTCGCATTTAGCCCGGAGGTATCCCTCGATGAACTCTGACAACGAGTCGTACACCTCCGCAATGTTTCCTCTGTCTGCAGTGGTCTTTCCGAGCACCGCATTGCCGATGAGGATCTTCGAGCCCCGTTACCAGCAGTTGATGTCAGATTTGCTGTCCGGTGATGAGGAACTGCAGTTTGCAATTTCACCGATTGTTCGTGGTCGGGAAGTTGGAGGAGGTGACGAGCGTCTGGAAGTTGCAACGATGTGCAACCTCGCCCAAGTAATGGTGCAGCCGACCGGTGAGTACACCTTTCTCGCACTCGGCCAACGGAGAGTTCGCATCATCGAATGGCTCGAGGACGATCCCTACCCGCAGGCCGTCGTGATTGACGCAACCGAAAATGATGAATTACCTGCTCTTGCCGACATCGCCCATGAAATCAACCGCGTCGAAAAGGTTCTGATTCAACTTGGCGCCGAGGTGCCCGACTACCTACCGCTTGTTGATGGCGATGAGCGTCTGGCTGCGTTCCGCCTTGCAGGAATGGTGCCGATTTCCGACCTTGATCGCCAAGCAATTCTGTTGTCAGACGATCCCTCTGATCGCCTCCGCAGGTTTTCGCAAGCGCTTGATGACCTTGAGGCTGTTCTGAAATTCAGAGAAGCGTGATAGGAATAGCAAGGTGAAGTTCAAGCGCTCTGCGGATGAACCGCAAAAGAAGCGGTCTCGACCAGCATCAATCGATGCGGTCATTGACGCGCTGACGTCCTACGTGAAGGGCCAGCTTGTTCGCCCGCTCTCAGGTGCCGGTAGGTGGCTGCTCTTCGGCATCGTCGGTGGTGTGCTGGTCGGAGCGGGAGTGGTATTCGTGCTTCTTGGGGTGCTGCGCTTACTGCAAACTGAACTTTCCGGAATTTCAGCGGCCGATTCTCGACTTTCGTGGCTCCCTTACCTCATCGTGTTCGTCATTGGAGTCGGAGTGCTCGTCGTCACGTTGCAACGAATTAGCCGAACTGAATTGTTTTCGGATCGTGAACAAGAGAGGGTGTCGAAATGACTGAGAATGCCGAAACTCCCGGGTCACGGGATGACCTCCAATCAACGCTCGAATCGTTCCAACAGACCCTTCGGGGTCAGATTGACGACCGCCGCCAGACCATCGTGACCGTCGCCGTTGTTGTTGCTGTTGGGATGGCTACCGTTGCGTACCTGCTCGGTCGTCGATCGGGTCGGCGGAAATCTGCGATTATCGACATTCGCCGACTCTGATTTCGATGAGAAGACGGCAGCAATTGGTCGAACGGACGGTTTCTACGGCATTTCGGCGCGGAATCTGGGGAGGGAGCGCCGCGTACCGGGCCCTGGCTATTGGCATTCTCGCCATGCGTGGTGTGCGCAAACTTGTGCGACGTGAACCGGAAGTGGTGCGCAGGGTAAAGATCGGGCCAGGATCGGCGATGTCGCTTGCAGTTCGTCGCGGTGGTCGTCGTTGATTGTTCGTCTGCGTCAACCCTCCCGAGAGGTTGAAGTTCGGGGCGGGCGGCCAGCCCGAGCGGTTCTCATCGAGCTCGGTTTCGCTCCTGAGAGCTACATCGTCATCTGTAATGGCACGTTGGTGCCTTCTGACACCGTTCTTCATGAATCAGACAGTGTTGAACTTCGTCCAGTGATTTCAGGGGGTTAGCGATGTCGAAGTGCCGCTCATGCGGTGAGGCAGCCGTCATTGACCTTCCTCGTCACAACGCCAATTTCTGCTCTGAGCATTTCCTTCAACTGTGCCGACGCCAACTATCGAAGGCGATTAGCGATTTCGAGATGTTCATGACAGATGATCGGATTCTGGTTGCGGTGTCGGGAGGCAAGGATTCTCTCGCTCTCTGGGACATGCTCATTGATGCTGGCTTTCAGGCTGACGGCCTTTACATCGGTCTCGGCATTGGTGACTACAGCACCGAAAGCGGTGCAATCACCCGTCGTTTTGCTCAGGAGCGCGGCTTGAAACTGCTGGAGGTGGATATCCGTAACGAACATGGATTTGATATTCCAACTGCAGCGGGCGTCACCGGCCGAAGCCCTTGTTCTGCGTGCGGGCTCTCGAAGCGACACATTTTCGATGACGTTGCGCAACGCGAGGGCTATGACGTGTTGGCAACAGGGCACAACCTTGATGACGAGGCAGCGGTTCTTTTCGGAAACACACTGAGGTGGGACGTCGAGTATCTCAGACGTCAGGCTCCGGTTCTCCAAGCCGGTAATGGTTTCGGAAAGAAAGTGAAACCGCTGGTGCGACTCACCGAGCGTGAAATGGCGGCCTGGTGCGTGGTACGAGGAATTGACTATGTGGTCGAGGAATGTCCAATGGCGGTTGGCAATAAACACCTTTTATATAAAGACGCCCTTAATGTTCTCGACAGCACCTCTCCCGGAACGAAGGCATCGTTCTATCTCGGTTTTCTTGATCGCATGAGACCGCTGCTCGAACACAGCGCGTCGATCACTGCCCCAGGTTCATGCCCTCGTTGTGGTGCAGCAGCTGCAACAAGTGACGAGGCCTGCGCATTCTGTCGGCTCGTCGAGACGACATCGGGTCATGAGCAGATTCCAGTCAGAATGGTGCTCAACAAAAAGGCACGAAAACTCTTTGATGCTCAATGGGGGAGCCAGCATGGTGATTAACCACACATTTATCTACGGCGAGCGGGTGCTGCTGCTCGACAAAAAGCGGCGCCGGTACCTGGTCGAACTCGTCGAGGGTGGGGAGTTCCACAGCCATGCCGGTTTCGTTCCTCATGCTGACATTGTCGAAGCCGTGGAGGGGACGGTGCTTCGGAGCACTCATGGAGCGGAGTACACCGTGCTGAGGCCGACCCTTGAGGACTTCGTTCTTGAGATGCCTCGAGGTGCTCAGGTGATTTACCCGAAAGACCTTGCCCCGATATGTGTGTTGGCCGACATTTTTCCCGGCGTGAAGGTTTTTGAGAGCGGAGTTGGCTCAGGCGCGTTATCGATGACGATGCTGCGATGGGGAGCGGAGATTACCGGTTATGAACTACGTGAAGATTTCGCGAATCGAGCCCGTGCAAACGTGGCGTCTTTTCTCGATGAGGAGGCCCTTCAGCGTTACAACGTGAAGATCGGCGACTCATACGAGGGCATCGATCTCGACGATGGGCCATTTGACCGTGTGGTACTCGATTTGCCCGAGCCGTGGAACGTCATCCCGCATGCTGAGCGGGTACTGAGGCCGGGTGGAATTTTGGTTGCGTACACGCCCTCGATCACTCAAGCAGCCCAAACTCGGGAGCAACTAAAAGGTCGCTGGCTCGACACCCGCACCATCGAGGTATTGCACCGTGGCTGGCACATCGATGGACAGTCAGTGCGACCCGATCATCGCATGGTGGCTCACACCGGATTCCTTACAGCAGGCCGCTTTTTAGGCCAGAGCGCGAGTCGACGCAAACAAGAAAACGAAGCGGGGAACGCTACCGGCGTAGAGGAAAGTTGAGCTTAGGGCTCGATGTAGATGCACTCGCCGGGGCATTCCTCGGCGGATTCAACAACCGAGTCGAGCTGGCTGTCAGCGAACTCAGCCATGCCATCTGCACCCTGCGGGTTTCCCTTGGCCTCGGCGAAGATCTTGTCGCCCTCTTTCACGTAGGCAAGACCATCGTCGAGCAGCGCGAACACGTCGGGCGCGATTTCCTCGCAAAGTCCGTCGCCGGTGCAGAGATCTTGATCAATCCAAACCTTCATGGATGGGGGCTCCTTCGTAAACGCCTACTAGCTGTCCCGCAAAGTGTAACCCTGAAGAGGTCTCCATTCACAGTTCTTCTAGCGGGAATTACCGCGTTCGTGGGTGAATCAATGGCGAGCGTGTGGAATGATGATTGCACTGAAGGGAGTCAGGCCGGTGAAAAATGGCGAACAACCAGCACACGATTCAGAAATCGAGCGCCTTACCGCAGAGGTCGAGCGGCTTAAAGAGCGAGTCACCGAACCCTCGCAACGCATTCGCGCCCTCGAGGCACGGGTCGTTGACCTGAAGAGCGAACTCGCCGGCACCATTTCGAGAAACGAACGATTGAGCGGCACTCTCCGCGAGGCGAAAGAACAAATCGAATCACTCCGAAGCGACATCGAACGATTGGCCGGGACTCCGAACACGTACGGAGTCGTAGTGCAACACAACGACGACGAGACATTTGATGTTCTGTCGTCGGGTCGGAAGTTCCGCGTAACGACAGGACCAGACGTCGACGTCGCCGACGTGGTCGCAGGAGCAGAGGTAACGCTCAACGAATCGATGGTGATCATCGCTGCTCGCCACCCTGACACGATGGGCGACATCGGAACCATTCGAGAAATACTCGACGACGGGATCCGCGTCGTCGTCACCGCTCGAGCAGATGAAGACGCAGTGTGCACGCTCAGTGATGGTCTCCGTGGCACGAAACTGAGGATTGGTGACCGGGTCCGCATTGATACCCGTTCAGGCCTCGTGCTCGAGGTGCTCGGACGCCCAGATGTCGATGAACTCCTCCTCGAAGTCGTTCCCGATGTGACCTACGACGACATCGGTGGCCTCGACACCCAAATCTCTGCAATTGCCGACGCCGTCGAGTTGCCATTTCTGCATGCTGATTTGTTCGCAGAGCATCGCCTGCCCGCTCCGAAGGGAGTTCTGCTGTATGGACCTCCAGGTTGCGGAAAGACCCTCATTGCGAAGGCGGTCGCGAACAGCTTGGCGAAGAAGGTCGCAGCGTCAATCGGTGAAGACAAAGGACGGAGCTACTTCGTCAACATCAAAGGCCCCGAATTGCTAAATAAATACGTGGGTGAAACCGAGCGACAGATTCGTCTCGTGTTCGAACGAGCCCGAGAGAAAAGCGATGAGGGGTGGCCGGTCATTGTGTTTTTCGACGAGATGGACTCGATGTTTAGAACCCGCGGTACCGGGGTGTCATCGGACATGGAGTCGACAGTCGTGCCACAGCTCCTAGCGGAAATCGACGGCGTTGAAGGTCTCGAAAATGTAATTGTGATAGGCGCCACAAACCGTGAAGACCTCATCGACCCTGCGATTCTTCGCCCCGGTCGTCTGGACGTGAAGATTCGCATCGATCGTCCTGACGCTCATGCGGCGCGGCAGGTGTTCCTGCGGTACCTCAACGATGAAATACCACTTGGAGAAGGTGAAACGGTAGACCAGATGGTGTCGGCTGCCGTTGATGAGATGTATCGAGTTGACGACGACAACAGGTTCCTTGAGGTCACCTATGCAAACGGCGACAAAGAAGTGCTGTACTTCAAAGATTTTGCGTCAGGAGCAATGATTGAGAACATCGTTCGTCGAGCGAAGAAGTCAGCGATCAAACGCGTAATTGACGGCGGTCCGAGGGGCATCACTTCCGATGATCTCATTACCGCCGTGCGGTCAGAATTCAGCGAACACGAAGACCTTCCCAACACGACCAACCCAGACGATTGGGCAAAAGTCTCTGGCCGAAAAGGTGAACGTATTGTCTTCATCCGAACTCTCGTCGATCGAGACGCTGGTCCAATTGGGGGAGGGCGCTCCATCGAACGCACCCAAACAGGGCAGTACCTGTAGGCCGATGGCAGTACCCAAGGTCTGCGGAATCGAAACCGAATACGGAATTCTCGTACGCGGCGCAGAGAACAATCCGGTGACAGCATCCGCGCTTCTCATTAACGCATACACCGGCGCCGTCGAAGACCAGGTTGCGTTCGATCTGATCGCAGAAGACCCGAGGCGAGACGCCCGCTCTCCTGACCCTCTTGACCCGTATGAGTTCGACCCAGAACTCGAGTATGTGCCAGTGAACGCTGTGCTGACCAACGGCGCTCGGTATTACGTGGATCATGCCCACCCAGAAATGTCGACTCCAGAGGTCCGGAGCCCGCTCGAAGCTGTGATCTGGGATCGCGCAGGTGAAGAAATTGTCAGGGAGTCAATCGATGCGGCTCAACGGCTTGTTCCTGTTGGCGCGGAGCTCCTCATTCACAAAAACAATTCGGATGGCAAAGGAAACTCTTACGGCTGCCATGAGAATTACCTCGTCGATCGTACGCTGCCATTTGGCAAGGTGATTTCGGCAGTGATGGCGCATTTTGTCACCCGTCAGATATTTGCGGGTTCGGGAAAGGTGGGTTGCGAGTTTCCTGGCATGTCGTCCGACGCTGTCGATTATCAAATTTCACAGCGAGCCGACTTTTTTGAAGAGGAAGTCGGACTTGAGACCACTGTCCGCCGCCCGATCGTGAACACCCGCGACGAACCTCACTGTGATGCGTCGAGATATCGGCGCCTGCACGTGATTGCGGGTGATGCCAACATGTCTGAAGTGGCAACGTTCCTCAAAGTGGCGAGCACGGCAATGCTGCTTTCTGCTGTAGAAGACAACCCAGACCTTGAGATGCCAGCCCTCGCCAATCCTGTTCGAGCGATCAGCCAAGTGAGTCATGACCCCACACTCGCTGCAGCGATACAAGCATTCGATGGCACGACAATTCGAGCGATTGATATGCAGTGGCAATTATTCGACATTGCGAGGACGTGGTTTGAGCAAACGGGCGGCGAAGCAGTGGGAGAGGCGGATTGCACCCTTGCGCTTGAGCACTGGGAGCGCATCCTTGCCGGTCTTGAAAATGACCCCCTGACGGTTGCTGACAGTGTCGACTGGGTTGCCAAGCAACGTCTCATCTCTGCGTACGCCGAACGGCACCAACTCGAACCAGGTGCAGCTGCTCTTCGCGCGATCGATCTGCAGTATCACGATATGAGACGTCACAAAGGACTCGCAGGTCGGTGCGGTCTCCTGACCCTCGTAACCGATGAGCAAGTCTCTCAAGCGATGAAGTCGCCGCCGGACAACACGCGGGCGTTCTTCAGAGGTCGTTGCATCGAACGGTTCCCTGATGAGGTCCTCGCTGCGAATTGGGACTCAATGGTCTTTGACCTTGGGGCAGGCCCACTACGTCGAGTGCCAATGGACGATCCGTTACGCGGCACCGCCGAACTCGTGGCTAACGTAATTGCCAACAGCGCAACCGCCAAAGAATTGGTAGCGGCTCTCGCTGAACCAAACGAATAGCGTTACGCACGAGAAAGTACTGCAATGCCAGATCGAATTCAGCGAAAGATGCCGGAGCGGCAATCGGAAGAGTCCATCGAGTCAGAGGTGGTTGAGAGTGATCGACCTGCGACCGATGACCTTGACGACCTACTTGACGAAATTGATGAAATACTCGAAGAAAATGCTGAGGACTTCGTGAGGTCGTATGTGCAAAAGGGAGGTGAGTGACCATGGTGATGCCCGTATTCCAACCCGGAGACGACCCTGGCACCGACTTTCCAATGCTTCTTCAACGAGCCGGCTATGGGCCGGTCGACCTTCCTTCTGGAACCACGATCGATACACCGCACGCGACAACATGTGTCGCTGTTCGCTTCGATAACGGCGTGGTCATGGCTGGTGACCGAAGAGCAACTTCCGGGCACCTCATTTCACATCGCACGATGGAAAAAGTGGTGCAGGCTGACCGTCACTCCGGTGTAGCAATTGCGGGCGCCGCTGGCCCCGCAATTGACATGATCAGACTTTTTCAGGTGCAACTTGAGTACTACGAGAAAGTTCAAGGAAGTGCCCTCAGCCTCGAAGGCAAGGCAAACCAGTTGGCCTCGATGGTTCGAGCGAATGTGCCGGCAGCCATGCAAGGAATGGGCGTCGTGCCGATCTTCGCAGGGTTTGATGTTCGGCGATCGATTGGGCGTCTCTGGGCATACGACATGCTGGGTGGACGGTACGAAGAGCGAGAGCATGTCGCGACAGGCTCCGGGTCGCTTCATGCATCAACAGTGATGAAAGTGGGGTACCGCTCTGATCTCACCCGAGATGATGCAGTTGAACTTGTGACCCGCAGTCTCTGGGAGGCTGCAGATGCAGACTCAGCGACCGGCGGCCCCGACATGGTGCGAGGCATTTATCCGGTGGTCGCAACGATTGACAACGATGGCTGGTCGCTCGTGGGTGACGATGAACTCGGCGACCGTTACCGGTCTCTCATCGAACAAATGGGAGGCTCGACCTCATGAGCATGCCGTATTACGTCGCACCTGAACAAGCGATGACCGACCGGGCAGACTTCGCTCGGAAGGGAATTGCAAAGGGCCGGGCTCTCGTGGCTCTGCGATACGAGCACGGAATCGTGTTGGTCGCAGAAAACACTTCGCAGTCATTGCGCAAAGTCAGCGAAATTTACGATCGAATCGCATTCGCAGGTGTTGGCAAATACAACGAATTTGACCAATTGAGGGTCGCAGGGATTCGGTCGGCTGAACTCACCGGCTACCAGTACTCGCGTGACGACGTCGACGCTCGAGGGCTCGCCAACGATTATGCGCAGCTACTTGGTAATGCCTTCACCCACGGCATGAAGCCGATGGAAGTTGAAATTCTTGTCGCAGAGGTCGGTGTAGAAGGGTCACATGACGACCAGATTTTCCACATCATGTACGACGGGACGGTGATCGACCGTCCGGATACGTGTGCACTCGGTGGCGAATCTGACGCCATAAGCAATCGACTCTCGAGCGGCTTTGCTGAAGGGTTCAGTTTGGTTGATGCCATTCGACTCGGCGTTTCTTCATTATCAGGCGACGGTCGAGCGATTCCTGCAGATTCATTGGAGATTGCAATTCTCGAACGTAATGGCGAGCGTCGCTGCTTCAGCCGAGTCGAAGCCAGCGAAGTCGAGGCGGCCCTGCAAGAATGACGGTTGATGCCATCGGTAGACCTCAACAGTGATCTAGGGGAGGGTTTCGGCATCTGGCGCCTAGGTGACGACGCAGCAATGCTTCAGCTCGTGACGAGTGCCAACATTGCGTGCGGCTTCCACGCTGGTGATCCGTCGACTCTTCGCGCCGTCTGCCTCGACGCTGTCAAAAATGATGTTCGCATCGGAGCGCAAGTGTCGTATCCAGATCTTGTGGGCTTTGGGCGACGTCATATCGATATGGAACCCGCCGAACTCACTGATGTAGTTCTATACCAACTCGGAGCCCTTGACGCCTTCGCTCAGGTTGCCGGGAGCGAAGTCTCCTACGTGAAACCTCATGGCGCTCTCTACCACGCAGCCTGTGCAGAACGCCGCGTCGCCGATGCTGTAGTCGAGGCGGTGGCTGACTACGACCATTCGATGTCTGTATTGGGGCTCCCGGGCTCTGCGCTTCTTGACGCTGCGGACGCAGCTGGCCTTGAAGTAGCCGCCGAAGCCTTTGCTGACCGCGCCTACTCTGATGACGGTGGGCTCGTCGACCGCGCTCAACCTGGTGCTGTCCTTGAGGACCCTCGCGCAATAGCGGAACGGGCCGTGCAGATGGTGATGACGCAAACGGTCACCACTTTTACTGGCAAGACGATCTCGGTGCCGTTGAGGTCACTATGCGTTCACGGGGATACCCCTGGGGCGGTGGAGATCGCACGAGCTGTCCGAGATGCTCTCGAAGCCGAAGGCATCGGCATCTACTCGTTTACGTGAAGGCAATCGCAGGCCTCGACATCGCGCAGATGGGCTCCCATGGCCTGCTACTGCGCACCAGTACCTATGTTCCCGCAGTGCTCGGAGCCGCCATTCGAGACCTGGCACTAGAAGGCGTTTCCGATGTCGTGCCCGCTGAGACGACATTGCTCGTGAGGTGCGACCATGCTGCCGCTCAACAAGCAGTACAACATCAACTTGAGGAACTCATTGAGAGTTATGACGAAATCCCTTCGCGGGTCGATCGCGAACCGATCGAGATTCCGGTGAGGTACGACGGCGAAGATTTGGCATTCGTCGCCGAGGCTTGTTCGCTGTCAGAAGAAGAAGTAATTCAACACCATCTCGGAGCCACCTATGTGGCCGCGTTCTGTGGTTTTGCGCCCGGGTTTGCGTATCTCTCTGGACTTGATTCCTCACTGCAGCTGCCGCGACGCGACACTCCCCGGACACGAGTTCCGGCAGGTGCCGTGGCGATCGCAGCGACATATTCGGCTATCTATCCGCAAGAGTCTCCGGGAGGCTGGCACCTGATTGGTTCAACATCGACCGAACTCTGGGATGTCGCACGTCAACCTCCAGCGCTCATCGAGCCTGGTCGTCAAGTGAGGTTTGTCCGCCAATGACTGTCGGCTTTCGGGTTGTTGAAGAGGGCATCGCTACATCGGTGCAAGACGCCGGTCGACCTGGCTATTCGCACCTCGGCCTCGGTCGATCCGGTATTGCCGATCAGGCCAGCGCCGCTTCAATCAACCGATCGGTTGGAAATACTGAGACAACTCCGGTGCTCGAAACAGCAGGTGGCCTTGTTGTGGAATGTCTCAGTCGCTCCACGGTTGCGGCGAGTGGGTGGACAGCACCTCGTGTCGTTGCACAAGGGGAGCGGATTCGGGTCGATCCTGCACCGGGCCAACAATGGGGGTATCTCGCAGTCGCAGGAGGCTTAAGGGGCGTTCCGGTGCTTGGGTCGTTAAGCGCCGACACGATGGCCGCGCTCACTGCTATCTCGGTGCGCAGTGGAGCCCACCTCGAAATAAGTGAGACAGACGACCGTTCTCTTCCTGATCTCATCGCTCTGCCACCACATCGGCACACCCTGACTGTGATACCTGGGCCGCACCTTGATCGTTTTGCATCGACCGCGCTTCGACTGCTGACCTCAACTCAATGGACCGTTGAGAACAACTCACGGGTTGGTGTTCGTCTTGCAGGTGGGAGCATCGAGCTTGCAGATGGCTCGGCAAGCGCCGCGAGTGAGCCAATGGTGGTGGGAGCGTTACAGGTTCCACCCAACGGCTCCCCAATCATCTTGGGCCGCGATCACCCTGTAACTGGGGGTTATCCGGTGATCGCTGTTGTCGATGATGAATCGATGTCCCAGGCGTTGGGTGCCGTAATCGGCACCACCCTGTCATTTCGACTTGGTTGACCGATCAGACACCCTCTTTCCAGATTCGCTACCGTCATGTAATGGATCGCCGTATCTACGGTCTCGAAACCGAGTACGGAATCACGTGTACCTTTCGGGGTCACCGCCGACTCACACCTGATGAAGTAGCCCGTTATCTCTTCCGAGATGTGATGGCGTGGGGGCGCTCGTCAAATGCTTTCTTGCCGAATGGCGGGCGGCTGTATCTCGATGTTGGTTCGCATCCCGAATATGCGACGCCGGAATGTGATTCTCTCATCGAGGCGGTGACTCACGATCGCGGTGGTGAACGCATCGTTGAACGGCTTGCAATAAGTGCCGAAGAACGTCTTGAGGCTGAGTCGGTTCGAGGCGACGTGTTCGTCTTTAAAAACAACACTGATTCCGCCGGCAATTCTTACGGCTGCCATGAGAACTACCTCACTCGGCGAAGCGATGACCCTGCGGCATATGCCTCAAATCTCATACCATTTCTTATCTCTCGACAGATCTACGCCGGTGCTGGAAAGGTTCTCAACACGGCTCGAGGCCCGATCTACTCGATATCTCAACGGGCTGATCACATTTGGGAAGGGGTGAGTTCGGCCACGACACGAAGCCGTCCGATCATCAATTCCCGAGATGAACCACACGCGGACGCCGAAAGCTTCAGGCGTTTGCACGTGATCGTTGGTGACTCAAACATGAGCGAGTACACGACGTTTCTCAAAATCGGAGTGGTTGCGTGTGTCTTGCGAATGTTGGAAGACCCATCGGTGTCGTTCCGTGACTTCTCACTGGAGAACCCAATTCGGGCCATTCGAGATATCAGTCACGACATGACCTGTCGGCGGCGTGTACAACTCGCAACCGGGCGCGAGATTAGTGCCCTCGATATCCAGCGTGAGTTCCTCGATGCCGCGCTGAACTATGCCGACCGGCGTGGTTTTAACGACGAGGAAATGTTGGCGCTTCGAATGTGGGAACACTGTGTTACCACGATCGAAGACGATCCGTTGAAGCTAGACCGAGAGATCGACTGGGTGATCAAATATCGGCTCATCGAGGCATTTTGCGCACGTCATGACATCGAACTTGATGATCCTCGTGTCCAACTGTTCGACTTGCAGTACCACGACATTTCCCAGTCACGTGGACTCTTTCACCGTCTTGAACAGCGACATCACGTGGAGCGCATGTGTGACGATGAGGCGATTGAGGCTGCGCAAGATGTCGCACCCCAGTCAACCCGTGCCCGATTGCGGGGCGAATTCATCCGCCGTGCGCGAGAGCGAGGTCGTGATGTCACCGTCGACTGGGTGCACCTCAAAGTGAACGACCAGGCGCAGCGAACCGTTCTCTGCAAAGACCCGTTTGCTGCTGTCGACGAGCGCGTTGATCGGCTCATCGAACAATTGTGACCGCACCGCGGCCGTCACACCCGATACGGTTACCCCCGGTTATGAGCGACACCGATCAAGGAGAATCCTTTGCCGTAGAGGCAGACGTTGACGATGAGCCAGGCGGTTCGACGAGCCTCGCCGCTCTCGGTCGAGGCGCGAAGGCCTTCTTTGACTGGGCCCTTGTAGTGGTGATTGCCCTCGTCGTTGCTCTTGGAGTTCGAACATTTCTTCTCGCTCACTTCGTCGTTGAAGGATCGTCGATGTACTCAACGCTCGAAACCGGTGATCGAGTATTTGTCAATAAAGTTTCGTACCGCCTTCACGACCCAAATCGCGGCGATGTCGTCGTCCTTCATGAGATACGAGGTACGACCGAACGAGATCTCATTAAGAGGGTGATTGCGGTCGGTGGCGAAGAGGTTGAAATGAGGAGTTGTGAGGTTCGAATTGGCGGCCAGCTTCTCATTGAGCCGTACCTTGATCCAACAGTCGTAACACCTGGTAACTGTGGAGGAGATTTCGGTCCGATTCTTGTCCCCGAGGGCACAGTCTTTGTCATGGGTGATAATCGAGCGGGTTCTCAAGACAGCCGAACGTTGGGGCCGGTCTTGAACGATGACATCGTTGGGCGCGCGTTCGTCGTGTTCTGGCCAAGATCGAATTGGCAATGGCTCTGAGCTACACCTGAGCGGCGGCATCAACCATGCGATCGACGTGGTCGCTAAACACCCCATCAAGGCCCATGCGAAGACCCGTGCGCAATTCGTGATCATGTTGGAGATTCCAACCAAAGGCATAACGGGAGAATCGGTGAGCAAGTGTCACGAGGCCGCCGTTCCAATCATCGATTCGCATATTCAAGGCATCGATTCCCTCGTTCGAGAGGAGAGCGCACCGGCGTTCGGCTCCCTCGCGAATCGAACCAAGCCGAACTGAGTTCACGAGTCGAACCTCAGGAAATGCAGCTCGGTGAGCCTGCAGTCGTTCAGCGTTGGGGTGGCATAGCCAGACTCGTGCTGGAAGGTCAGAAGCATGGGTATGAACGTGATGAAGGGTTGGGCCAAACGCGCTGTCATCCTTCACGTCGAGTGAAAGATGAAGGTCGGGGTGCTCTGAGAGCAGCTCCAGTACCTCTCCAAGATGCGGAATATGAGCTGGTAGAGACGAGGCGGGAACATCTCTGATCGATCGTGAGCGAAGCTTTCCAGCTGGAATCTTCCCATCATGGTCGAGAACTGGAATATTGTCGCTCGTTACCCACACGTCACTTTCTAGGCCGGTTGCTCCTAAGCGAAGGGCAAGCCGGAAGGCATCCATCGTGTTTTCAGGAGCGTGGGCACGAGCACCACGGTGTGCAAACAACACCGTTGCATCAATGAGCGTTGGAAGTCGTTGCTGCTCCACTGCAGCCATGCTGTCATGCTCGTAGACTTATCGGGGTGTTCAACTTGCAGGGTGGCGAACTCATCATCATTGCGCTTCTCGCGCTAGTGGTGTTAGGACCTGAAAAGTTGCCTGAAGCCGCAAGATGGTTCGGACGAATGTACGCGCAGATTCGACGGATGGGAGACGGTTTCACCCAGGAATTTCAGTCGGTGGTAAAAGAGCCTCTTGACGATCTTCGTACGGCTGTCTCTGAGCCGATTGAAGAGGTGAAATCGTCGCTCGACGAAACCATTGCCGCGAGCTCACCAGAAGGAGCTGTAGGCGGCGGTTCTGAAACCGTTGGGTCGGCCCCACATGAATCCGCTGGTGCCGAAGACATGTCATCGAGATCGTCAACTGAAGGTGAAGAGAAGCCTCCATCATGAAGTTTCTTCGGCGGTCAAAGCGAAACGTTCCTTCCGACGGAACGATGGGCCTGATGGACCATCTTGCTGAGCTTCGGTCACGCATAATTCGCTCGGCATTGGCGGTAGCGGCTGGAGCGATCGTCGTGCTCTTTGCCTACAACTCAGTGTTGCGGTTTCTCACTGAGCCGTACCTTGAACTTTGTCGACGTCGTCAGCCTGGATTTTGCGGGCTGTCGTACGATGCGTCGCTCGATGCAGTGAACCTATTCACCATGGACCCGGTCGAAGGCTTCACCACCCGAATGAGGATTGCTACCTACGGTGGCGTCATTCTCGGACTTCCGGTAATTCTGTGGCATATCTGGAAGTTCGTTGTTCCAGCGATGCACAAAAACGAACGTCGTTATGCGTTGAGCTTTATTGCGAGCGCCGTCCTGCTCTTCGCAGCTGGAGGACTCCTCGCATTTTCCACGTTGGGTCGTGCGATCGAGTTCCTTATCGAATGGTCAGGTGAGGGTGTCGATCAGGTGTTCCGGGTGAGTTCATACATTCGGCTCGTGACACTCATGGTGATTGCGTTCGGCATTGGGTTCACCGTTCCGGTGCTGCTTGTCTTTTTGCAGATCATCGGGGTGCTCACTCCGAGAGCGTTGCTTAGCGTGTGGCGGTATGCGATCGTTGGCATTGTCTTTATCGCCGCCGCAATCACACCATCGGGCGACCCTGTGTCACTTGCGAGTCTTTCAGTTCCAATGATTTTGCTGTATTTCGCCGCTATCGGTATCGGATCACTCTTCACTCGCAGACGACGAGCAGCGGGGGAGAGCGTTGACTGAGGGCTCCTCTCGCGATCACAGGGTCAACCACACTTGGTTTTCAGAGGGCCTGGCATTCCCGCTCGATCGGTTTCAACGAGAAGCCTGCGACGCGATCGTTCGGGGCGATGACGTCGTCGTAGCGGCTCCGACGGGGAGCGGCAAGACCGTCGTTGCGGAGTACGCGCTTGCGACGGCGTTACGAAACCAGCAACGAGCGTTTTACACGACACCGTTGAAAGCGCTGTCAAATCAAAAGTTTCACGATCTCGTTCGACTGTACGGCGAAGAACAGGTTGGGCTTCTCACAGGAGACGTTGCGATACAGCCCGAGGCCCCAGTGGTGGTGATGACCACCGAGGTGCTTCGCAACATGATGTATGCAGCATCATCTGCCCTTGACGACGTTGGCTACGTCATCCTCGACGAGGTGCATTTTCTTCAAGACACCTACCGAGGACCGGTGTGGGAAGAGATCATCATTCATCTTGAGAGATCGATACGTCTTGTTTGCCTTTCAGCCACCGTGAGCAATGCACCACAATTGTCAAAGTGGATGACCGAGGTTCGCTATCGAACTGCAGTCATAACCGAGACGACTCGCCCGGTGCCATTGGAAAACCATTACATGGTGTTCGATAAAACAAATGAGCGTCTGCACTTGTTTCCCACGTTCATTGGGGGCGCCCTCAATCGGGACGCACTGCGACTTGACGAATCAGGGGCGCGGCATCGCTGGTCGGGGAAGAGCCGCCGTAGCCCGACTGGAGGCACGCGAAAACTCGCCACACCGACACGACTTGAAGTTGTTGATGCGCTTGACGACAAGGCGATGCTTCCAGCGATTTATTTCATTTTCAGCCGTCGTCAATGTGAGGAAGCCGCTGCGATGGTGGCTCAAGCCGGAATACAACTCATTTCGCAACAGGAGCAGAACGCGATCATGCGGATCGTTGATGCTCGACTCGAGGATTTCTCCTCCGATGACCTTTCCGCCCTCGGTATCGATGGGTTCGTGCAACAACTCATGTCTGGAGTTGCGCCACATCATGCTGGAATGGTGCCTGCCTTTAAAGAGATTGTTGAGCACGCCTTTATTTCTGGTCTGCTGAGGGTCGTATTTGCGACTGAAACGCTCGCAGTGGGTGTCAACATGCCGGCATCGTCGGTCGTCATTGAAAAGACAACCAAATACAACGGCGACCACCACGTGTCACTCAGCGCAGGTGAATTCACTCAATTGACCGGGCGGGCCGGGCGGCGTGGCCTTGATGACGTCGGACACGCCGTCGTGTTGTGGAACCCGTTCGTGCGCTTTTCTGAAGTCGCAGAACTCGCCGGCAGTTCGACCTACAACCTTCGCTCGGTGTTCAGGCCAACTTTCAACATGGTGGCGAACCTCGTGAGTAGGTGCAACCGAGAAGAAGCACGGGAGACGCTCATGCTTTCGTTTGCTCAATACCAGCGCGACCACGATGTTGTTCGCCTGCAGGCACGACTTGCGCGCCGCCGCACCGAGTACAACGACCGTCGCGAGCAGTCAAGAAGCCCGTACGGAGACATCGAGGATTATCGCTCTCAGCAACAAAAGATGAAGGACGGCACCGCGACAAGTTCGGTGGATCTCAGCAATCTTCGCCCAGGTGACGTCGTCTATACGGCTGTTGGCGCGTACCGAGGACCAGTCGTCATCGCGGCAACTGCTCATCGGTCAAATGGCCTGCGCCTTTCAGTCGTCACCGCGAGCGGAAAACTTGCAACGGTAACGTCGCAAGAATTTGTTGGAGATGGAAGGGTGGTGGGCACCGTGGTGATGCCCGGCTCGTTCACCCCGCACAAAAAAGAGTTCCGTCAAGAAGCAGCCCGACGTTTGAAACGAGCGAAGCTTCGACCCGAAGGAGCTCGTCACTCGCGGACTAATGAGGCTCGCAATCGACAAAGTTCTGAACTGCACCCAGTGGAGTCGGATCCTGACCTGAAAACACGACTGCGAGCGGCGGAAGATGCTGATCGCCGTGCAAAAGAATTGGAACGTCTCGAGAGAGACATCGCTGCTCGACGCGGATCGCTCGGCAGAGACTTCGACGGCGTCGTGTCGGTGATGTCGAAAATGGGCTTCCTCAAAGAATATGAGTGGGTACTGACCGGAGATGGCAACACCCTGTCACGAATTTTTCATGAGTCAGACCTCCTCGTAGTGGAAGCGCTCAGGTCAGGCCTTCTAGACGGTTTATCAGCCGCCGAGCTCGCGGGGCTTGTCTCGGCAATTGTCTATGAATATCGAGGAATCGATGAGCCTCCACCTCCGTGGTTTCCGACGAGAGAGCTCCAGGATCGTTTCCGGCATCTCGAGAGCCTCAGCGTCAAGATTGACACCATTGAGGGTGAATTTGGACTATCTGCACATCGACCGCCCGATGCAGGCTTCGTTGCCATTGCACACGGATGGTGTTCAGGAGTTGAACTCGCTGACCTCGTCGACGATGGTGATCTTGCCGGAGGTGACATTGTTCGAAACCTCCGACAGGTGATTGACCTTTGTCGACAAATTGGAGACGTCGTTTCTGACCCGGATGTCAGCAGGGTGGCCCGAGAAGCTGTTTCTCACTGCACTCGCGGTGTGGTGATCGACATTGCGGGAGTCGATTCACCTCCTGTTGCCGAACACGCAAATGAACCTGATGTGCGAGATGGAATCTAATGACGATTCGCATCGGTGAGGAGTGGGGAGAGCCGGTTGATTCCGCTCCGGAGGGAACACGAACCGCATTCACTGACCACGATGTTGCCCAAGCTCTCGACGTTCAGCATCCGGTATTGGTGCGGGGTGGGACTCTTCACAAAACGCTCGGTTCGCCGATTGGCGACGCGGTGATACGACGACTGCCTATCGATCTCGTTGAGATGGTCGACACGTCTTCAGAAACGAGAATCGCGGTGTCTGTTGCAAACATTTCGTTGAGTCTTCGCAGACCACTTGGTCGTTGGCGCGGTCGAATAGTTGTAGCAACAAACTGTGGGGAGTACGCAGGCGTCACTCCATGCCCACGGGCACACCCCAATGACGGCATGTTTGATGTGCTTGAGGTTGACGCCTCGATGACGCTCCTTCAACGTCGCCTGGCGTGGAAGAAGGCCAAATCAGGATCGCACCTACCGCATCCATCATTGAGCGTCCGGTCGGGGGATAAGTTTTGCCTCATCGTTGAACCAAACGAGCGGATCATCGTTGATGGAGTCGATTTTAAGTTCGCCGGCGAAGTTGAACTCCGAGCGGTAGCCGATGCGGGTGAGATTTTTATCTGAGATGTTGAGATGATCCGCGCCGAGGAACACGCGTCCGCGTAGCATCGCTCAAGTGACCTACGTGGCCGAAGAGTTCACGCCATCTGAAGCTGACATTCTTCGGAGGTACTTCACCAACCTCGATCAGCCGGTCTTCGCGCTGGTAAATCTTCCTGAAGTGGTGAAGGGAGCTCTTTTTGCTCGGTACAGCCGCAGCCCCAAAAGTCTGAGACGCCTCTTTCTCGACGAATTTGTTGGGGATCTCGATATTTCAGGTGATGCCTCTGTCGATGCCACGATGGGATTGGCGCGCGCAGAAGAGCTGTACGAAAGAGTGTTTGTCGAGTATGGCGATGACTCCGTGGCTCAACTCGGCGGAGTGCACCTTGCGTGTGAGCAGGCCTCCAACCTGCTGACAAAGGTGCTGGAGCGAGGTCGCTTGATGTCGTACCTCGAGCAAAGCACTCGCTATATCGCATACGACGCTCGGCTCGGTGGGCGTTACCGGTACTACCGTGATCCACATTTGCTCGCGTCGCGAGTTGGCACTCGGTATATCAGTGAGATGGACCGCATGTTCGAGGCTTACTCGACTGCGCTCGAAAGCGTGACCGAACACGTTCGTCGCGTTGTGCCTCAAGGTGTCGGTGACAGCGATTTCGTCTATCGGCAGGCAACCCGCGCAAAAGCTCTTGATGCAGTTCGAGGGATGCTGCCTGCAGCATCGACATCAAATCTTGGCATTTACGGAAGCGGTCAGGCGTTTGAGGCACTGTTGTTGCGAATGCGGGCTCATGCACTTCCTGAAGCTCGTGAATATGCCGACCAAATGCTGGTGGAACTACGAAAAGTCATTCCGAGTTTTCTCCGCCGGGTCGACGTGCCTGAGCGCGGTGGTGCGTGGTCGGCGTACCTGTCCGACATCAACTCTCAGACCGAGGAACTCGTCGACAGCCTTTTTGGCTCTGAACCCGTTGATAGTGCTCTGGAAGTTGAACTCGTCGACTTCGACCCGCGCGGGGAAGAAAAGCTTCTCGCTTCGATTTGTTACCCGCATTCTTCGATGTCGGAGCGGCAATTGCAAGAGCGAGTGTCCTCTCTGAGTGACGAACAACGATCTGCATTGCTGACGGCGGCGATCGGTGACCGGCAGAATCGGCGTCACAAGCCAGGACGGTCATTTGAACGGCTCGATTACCGTTTCGACGTGCTGAGTGATTACGGCGGCTTCCGTGATCTCCAGCGACATCGCCTGATGACGATTGACTGGCAACGCCTCACGCCGAATAATGGATTCGTTCGACCAGAACTTGTTGAAGAGGCCGGGGTTAGACACCTCTTCGATGAATCGATGGAGCGGTCTGCTGCGCTTTATGACCTGTTGAAACCTGACTTCGCCCAGCAAGCGTCGTATGCCGTTGCGATGGCGTATCGCATCCGATATTCAATGCAATTCAACGCGCGCGAAGCCATTCATCTCATCGAACTGCGGTCATCTCCTCAAGGCCACCCTTCATATCGACGAGTTGTATTGGAAATGCATCGCCTCATCGCCGAAGAGGCCGGGCATAGAGCGATAGCGAACTCAATGACCCATCTGACCACTGAGGCTCCTGACCTCGAACGTTTAGATTCTGAACGTCGCGCTGAGGCGCGGCGCGTGTTGGAACGCTAGGGTGCGCCCCATAGCGGTCAACAACCGAAGAAATACTCCGTAGATTCACTCGAAACAGGATGAAATGACGTAACATCCTTCGACCTTTCTACCCCCCCCAACAAATGAAGGATCTCCACCATGGCAGATGACGAGATTGTGGACCACGTCGACGAAGAAGTCGAAGACGACATCAACGAAGAGGAGTTTGATGCTGACGCCGAGGACGACGACGGTGAGTTCGAAGACTCTAATGACGAAAAAGACGGCGACTACAGCGACGATGACGACGATGACGACGATGACTCAGGCGCTAATAGTCGTAGCGAGTCGAAAGAAGATGAGGACGACGATGACGACCTTGTCAACGAAGACGATGTTGAGGCCGACCTTGACACCATCCTGAAAGATCGAATGGTCACCGTCGAAGACGACGAGGAGGAAGAAGGGGAGACCCCCGTCATCGTTGACAACAGCGCAGAGGCCGTTGATGGTGTGCAGCCAAAGCGATCTGACGAAAAGGTCTGTCCGAGTTGTTTCTTACTCGTAAGGAGCGGTGCTCCAACGTGTCCGGTGGGTGACGATGATTGCCCAATCATCAGCGGGTGACGGCGCCACGTATTCGCCTGGCGCAACCGTCGGATGTTGCGGAACTGAGGATTCTTGAGGAGATAGCTCGGAGTGGTATCGCCGTTGAACGAGGGGGCGAGCGTCTTCTCGAAGTGACACCTGCACGCGCCGACCAATGGTTTGTAGAGGGCTATGTAACACTCGTCGCCCTGATTGACGACGTTCCGGTCGGCTTTCTCAGTATGCGAACGGGTGAGATTTCATTCATTGAAGGAGTGTTCGTCCACCCTGACGCCCGTGAGGTCGGATGCGGCGATGCTTTGGTCGACAAAGCTCGCAGCATCGCCAAGGAAAGCGGCGGTCGCCGTCTCGAAGCGATCGCATTACCGGGCGATCGTGAAACGAAAAACCTTTACGAACGGGCAGCGATTACTGCGAAGGCGATCACCGTTGCAATTGACCTCAGTGACCCTTCCAGTTAGGTGGACGTTTTTCAATAAAGGCTGTCAAGCCTTCCTTGGTGTCCTCCGACGACAACACATGCGCAAATTCATCATTTGTCATCTTCTTCAGTGTTTCGTCGTCGGCCCAAGCTGATGCAAGCACCACCTTTCGACTCGCCCAGACCGCAAGAGGAGCCGAATTCGTGATGGCCTCTGCAAGACGGTGTGCCTCGTTCATTGCTTCGCCAGCGGGAACAAGGCGCGAGACGAGACCAAGGTCATATGCCCTTTGAGCTGGAATCGGCTCTCCGGTGAGAATTGCCTCCATCGCAGCTGCCTGGCCGATTGCCCGAGGAAGTCGAAATAGACCGCCTGCTCCAGCAATAAGGTTTCGTTTTACTTCTGCGAGCCCGAATGCTGAACGCTCGGTTGCGACAACAAGATCAGCTGCAAGGACCAGCTCACAACCGCCGGCGGTAGCAAGTCCGTCAACTGCAACGATGACAGGCTTCTTGCGGTCTCGGTAGACGAAACCGCCGAATCCGCCGCGGGAGGTTCCGAGTTCGTTTGCTCGGCCCTCGTTGATTGCCTTGAGATCCGCACCTGCACAAAACACTGGACGCTCTTGACCTTCAGTGTTCGCAGTAAGAATTCCAACCCAAACGTTGTCGTCTGACTCCAGTTGATCAACTGCTGCTTCAACACCGTTTGCGACGTCGCCATTGACTGCGTTTCGAGCGTCGGGCCGATTGAGCGTAATGACGCCAACGCGTCCCTGAACTTCGTAAGTGACGATTTCTGACATGCCCCGATGGTAGGAGACCGAGGTCAGCAGTCTGCGAGTCAGACGTCGTCGTCAGAGCTTTCAGAAGGCGTCGCTTCGGACTCACCAGATGCTTCGTCATCGGCGTCTGTAACCGCATCTTCAGGTGCGGGTTCAGGCTCAGTAGCCGACGCATCCTGCGTGGATGGTTCTTCAGCCTCTAGCGCAGTCTCCGTCTGGATAGATGGTTCTGACTCAACCGCCACCTCTTCCTCAACACCTGTTTCTGGCTGATCGATCTGAGTAGACATCGTGCCATCTACTTGGGAAGCTGCTTCCGAAGCGGGTTCTTCGGGCTCAGAGGGGCTCTCAGTTGCGGCACTTGGCTTGTCGCTCTTTGGTCGTTGGCTCTTCGCTCCAGCCTTCTTCTCGCGACGTTCCTTTGCGGGGTTGTTACGAAGAGGACGAGGCATAGCGGCGCCCTCTTCAACCTCAATTCCGAATAGCGCTGCAACCTGAGGAATGGCAGGCGCGAGTCGCTTCACCGTTGCAGTGAGGTCGTCGGTGATCTTCTTTGGTAGTCCCATCGGCGCAATCAGCAAATGTATGGGTGAGAAGGCTGCCGCCTCGAGCACTGCAATCCAGCGTTCTGCAGTTTCGACAGGAGTCAAGGTCGCATTCGTCGAGTCGACAAGCCGCTGCGAGATTTCGGCTGGGAACGGAACACCGGCTTTAGGAGGTTGCGAAGAGAGCCGTAACGCTCGAATCACTCGGCCAATAGCGAGCGCGGCATCGACGTCACCAAACCACAATTGAAGTTCCTCATCTTGGCGAGTGCGCAGGAGCTCCCGCAGTTCATCGGCCAGGGCCCGTGTGCCTTTGTCGCGTGCCACCATCGGGTCATCGCTCGCCGCCACCACAGAACGAAGATCACGTAGGTCGATATCGCCAGCAAGCTTCTTCGCTGCCTCCGCACGGTCATACCACTCGGCAACACGAAGTTGAGGGAGGAGCTTTTCCGCAAGTTGTAACACAGAGGCTTCAGGCATCGTTGTTCGACCCTCACTAGTTGCCTTTTCGTTTTCTGCTTTCAAGCGGGTGCGCACTGCCGCCATCCCCTGAAGTGCGAGTTCAGCGATTGGCCTTTGCTCCTCGGGAAGACCTGCCAGCACCTCATTGCGGTGGGCGCGCTGTGCTTTGAGACGCTTCGGCTTTGGCCGCTGAGGAAGTTCTGGTGGGGGAGTGAAACGAGGACCCCGACGCTGATTATCTCGGGGAGGTCGACGGCTTGAGCCCTCGCCGCCATCGTTATCGTCACGCCGGCGTCGATTGTTATTGCGTCCACGATCACGGCCGCCGCCACGACCACCCTCACGGCGATCTCTCTTCGCTCGAGTCTCGACGATCGGATCAAAGTCAGCGCCGCCAATAAGTTCGAGAACTTCGCTTGATGCCGAACGCTCTCGTCCTCCGACTACTGACTGCACAGTGATGCCATCGATACCTTGAACAACCTCAACCTTGAGCACCTTCCCAACAGTTGCATCACTTGGTAGCACCGAACCATCGAGTACCCCCTTCGGATTCTTTGCTCCAGCAGCACGCCAAGTCCAGGTGCCATCATCTTGTGCACTCGTCAGTTCGATTTCAATCCGTCGGGACATGAGCAGAAACGGTATCGGGTTCAGGAACCGTTCGTGACCGCGTGGCCTCTTCCGTCGTGGAGAATCGGATGTCGCGATTCAGATTCGTATCACTTCAGCATTGTTCGGTACGGTGCCCAAATGCCTATTTACGCACTTGGAGACCAAGTTCCCACAATTGATGAATCTGCCTACGTTCACCCAGATGCGGTGGTCATCGGGTCGGTCAGCATTGGTCCGGGCTCGTCAATTTGGCCAGGCGCCGTACTTCGAGGAGATGACGGCGAAATTCGTATTGGGGCCCGAACAAGCATCCAAGACAACGCAGTGCTGCACACGACTCCAGCTGATTTCACCATCGTCGGTGACGACTGCGTGATTGGCCATATTGTCCATCTCGAAGGCTGCACCATCATGGATGGTTCACTCGTAGGTAATGGTGCCATGGTGTTGCACCGTTCTGTTGTCCATCCTGGAGCAATCGTGGCAGCCAATTCCGTTGTGCTCTATGACGTTGATGTGCCGTCAGGAGCTTTAGCGGTTGGCTCTCCAGCGACAATCAAGGAAGGGCGAGCGGACGCCTCAATGATCGGGCTCGCAGCTGAATCGTACGTCGAACGAGGGATGCGCTTCCGGAAGGAGCTTCGGCGAATCGATGGGTAGCCCCACATCTGGGGGAGTGTCGCTTGCAGCACATGTTGTGCTTACGGTTGACGCTACTGAATTAGAGCTCGCCGCAGATGCTCTTCGTCAGTCCGGTGCCCGGGCAATAGAGGAGCGCCACGTCGGCAACGCCATCGAATTATGGGCGGTGCTCGGTGACAGTGCTGCAACCACGGCCTTCGTCGACCGATGGCGAGATCGCTGGCTCGGAAGGGTTGAACTAGTTGATCTCACGCCGAGCGATACGTGGAAGCGCTATTCCGAGCCGGTGACCGTGAATGACAAGTTGGTCATTGTTCCCGCATGGATGAGTTTTCGCGAGAAGGAACGCTTTTCGTTCATTGTCTCAATTGATCCAGAAGAATCATTTGGACTGGGTGATCATCCGACGACTCGAATCGTTGCCGACCTCTTATGTCGCTTGATGGCTCCTGAATCTTCGGTTCTGGATATGGGCTCGGGCTCGGGTGTGCTCTCAATCGTCGCTGCGTTACTTGGTGCACGCCGGGTAGTCGGTATCGACCGAGCCATTGGAGCTGTTGCCGTTGCGCAGCGCAACGCTGCGAGAAATTCGGTTGCTGAGGTCACTGATTTTCGTCAAGGTTCGACCGTTCCAAGTGGGGAGCAGTTCGATCTTGTTGCCGCAAATATCCTCGCTCCGGTGCTACTCGACTTGTGCGAGCCCATCGTCGGATCGGTGGAACCTGGTGGCACGATTATTTTGTCTGGCCTTCACATCGATCGGATAGAAGACGTGATCAACCGATACGTAGCTGAGGGATGCCGCCTCGTTGAAGACCGTGTTCTTGAAGGTTGGTGCGGAGTCGCTATGACGAAGCAGCAATGAGTGACTCGATCTCATCCTGAAAGGGGAGAGATGGAACGGCACCATGTGTTGTCGTTGCGAGAGCACCACCGGCAAGAGCCCGGAGACATGCCTCATCGAGCTCGCGGCCGGCAGCCAGTGAAGCCGCAAGTGCCCCACAGAACGCGTCTCCTGCTCCGGTGGTATCGACAGGAGTCACCTGAAATGAGGGAAGCCGTTGGTTCAACCCCTGGTGGTGAATGTCAACACCAGCAGCACCTTTCGTCACGATGACAGTGTCAACCCCCGCTTCCTGCAATCTCGACACGCCTCCGAGAAGTTCAATTTCGTGCTCGTTTGGAATCACGATGTCACACAGTGCGAGCAGTTCTGTGCTGAGCTCGGCTGCAGGTGCAGGGTTGAGAATGGTCATCGCTCCGGCCTCCCTCGCAGCAGCAAATGAATTGGTCACCGTGGAGATCGGAACTTCAAGTTGTGCGAGGACGACGTCAGAGGGCCCTATCTTGGTTGCTGGCGGACATAATGCGTTTGAACCAGGCACCACGATGATCGAATTTTCACCCGCGTCGTCGACAACGATGAGCGCTCTTCCTGTCGGTTCATTAGGTGAGATGTGAACTCCTGCGAGGTCGAGGCCCTCACCGCTTGCAATGGAATGGAGGAACCTGCCTGCGTCATCATCACCGACCGCACAAATGAACGCGGTTCGGGCACCTGCTCGCGCCGCAGCGACCGCCTGGTTGAGTCCCTTACCTCCGGGGTATTCGTGAAAGTCAGAGCCAATGAGGGTTTCGCCGGGAAGAGGATGTCGAGGTGCAGTGGCGACGAGGTCTACATTTGCGCTGCCGACGACAACGACAGAAGCGTGAGAGCTCGGCACCGGGGCCACAAGCGTCAGCTCGACTGTCGGGCGCGAACTCCAATGGGTGCGATAAGCCGATATCCGGCGGTGTGACGCTCATCTTCGCTTTCAGCGCCCCACAGGCCGTATTCGTGATTGTCACGACCAAAGTCTCGACAGACGAACTTCACTGAGCATGATTGACAAATCTCTCGAGCGGCATCTTCACGACGCTCACGAGTCTGAGGTCGCTCTGCAGGAGTGGGGAAGAACAGGTGAGTCATTCCTTTACACGCTGCGTCTTCCATCCATTCGTCATCTGTGAGATGCCGAGTGATGAAATCAATAACGTTGTTCATGTCTTCCCCCTATGTGACGTAGGAATCCCCCACAGGACCCAGGAGCCGATGATAGAGGCTGGTGTAGGGCTCGGTCAATTGTGATCTTCTACGGAAGACATCACCAGTTGAACACCCTCAAGAAATCGGTCAACATCTTCCTGGGTGGTGTCCCAAGATGTCATCCATCGATGCTGCGACGTCACCGAGTTCCAATCCCAGAAAAAACACCAGTTACGTAATGCTGTTGCGGCCTCGTTTGGAAGAACTGGAAACATGCTGTTGACCGCAGGCAGGGGCCCGGCGGCGTCCCCGAGAATCTCGCACGCACCACCATGAAGTTGTTGGGCCATTGCGTTGGCGTGCGAAGCCCACGTAATCCACTGGTCGTCCTGAAGGGCGGCGAGAAACTGGGCGGCGACAAAGCGCATCTTTGAACCCAGTTGATTGACCTGTTTGCGGAGGTGCTGCCCCAATAGTCTCGGGTAAGGCGTGAGATGAATGACTGCCTCGGCAGCCATAAGCCCGTTCTTCGTTCCTCCAAAGGACATTGTGTCGACGCCCGTCTCAACCACTATTTTCCGCAGGCCCTCTCTGCCCAAGCCGAGAGCGGCAACAGCGTTTGCGATTCGCGCTCCGTCAAGGTGCACTCTCATGCCGTACGAGTGAGCAACCTCGCAGAGTTCTCCGATTTCATCAACGCTGTAGGTCGTTCCCCACTCGGTCGCTTGGGTGATGGAGAGAATTCCAGGCTGAGCATGGTGAATATTTCCGAGCGCTTCAGCTCGAGCGTGAATTGAGTCGACGCTCATCTTGCCGTCGACTGAGGGAGTTGAGATGAGCTTTGTGCTTAACACTCGCTCAGGTGCGGCAGCCTCGTCGTCATTGATATGTGACCAGTCAGTGCACAGCACGGACTCTCCCGGCTGGAGCATGGTTGCAAGCGCAAGGATATTTGTGCCCGTGCCGTTCAAGGTGAGAAGCACTGAGACCTCGCGGCCAAAGAGATCGTTGAATTCGTCTTCGACTTGTCGTGTCCAGTCGTCTTCGCCATATGCCAGTGCATGCCCGAGGTTCGCTGACGCTATGGCATCGAGAACCGCCGGGTGAATACCTGCTGCGTTATCGCTTGCGAAGGAACACTTTGGGGGATCTGGAAACATCACCCCTCTAGTATCACAGGCCAGTTAGCCTGCCCGCCGTGTCCCAGTCAGTTTTTGAAGCTTCTCGGCGTCGAACGTTTGCCATCATCAGCCACCCTGATGCAGGAAAGACAACGCTGACAGAGAAGTTTCTCCTATATGCGGGCGCGGTTGGCGAGGCTGGCGCAGTGAAGGCTCGTGAGGGCCGTCGTTCTGCAACAAGTGACTGGATGGAGATGGAGAAGAAGCGAGGAATTTCGATTTCTTCAACGGCGCTCACATTCGATTACCGAGGAATGCAGTTCAATTTGCTCGACACGCCGGGTCACCGAGATTTCTCAGAAGACACCTACCGAGTGCTTGCCGCTGTCGACTCTGTGGTCATGGTGCTTGACGTCGCAAAGGGTATTGAGCCGCAGACGTTGAAGCTGTTTGAGGTCTGTCGAAGCAGAAATCTTCCCGTGATTACTTTTCTGAACAAATATGATCGACCGGGCCGGGCGCCACTTGAACTTCTTGACGAAATCGAGGAACAGATTGGACTCCGGCCGACGCCTGCAACCTGGCCAGTTGGCATTCCCGGAGATTTTCGAGGAGTTATTGATCGCACGTCGGGAGAATTCACTCGGTTTACCCGCACCGTTCGAGGCTCGGCAATTGCGCCCGAGGAAGTGATTTCGACGGAGCAGGCTGCCGCTGAGGAGGGGAGTGCGTGGGCCCAAGCGATTGACGACGTTGATCTCCTTGATGCCGTGGGAGCGGTTGTTGACAGCGAGTCATTTCTTTCTGCGGAGTCGACGCCGGTTTTCGTCGGTTCGGCGCTCACGAATTTTGGGGTACGTCACGTGCTTGACACCTTGGTTGACCTCGCCCCGGCGGCAGGGGAGCGGCTCGATGCTCACGAGTCGCCGAGGTCGCTTGACGCAGGCTGTTCTGCATTCGTCTTCAAGGTTCAGGCCAACATGGACAAATCGCATCGAGATCGTATTGCGTTTGTTCGGGTGTGTTCCGGGAAATTTGAGCGTGGGATGGTGCTCACCTGCCATCGCACCGGAAAGCCATTTGCGACAAAGTACGCATCTCAGGTGTTTGGTGCAGAGCGAAGCACAGTTGATGAGGCGTTTCCCGGTGATGTCGTAGGTCTCGTGAACGCCACCGATCTTCAGATCGGAGACTCCTTGTACGTGGGCGATCCGGTGGAGTTTCCGGCGATACCGAGGTTTGCACCTGAAGTATTCGCATCGGCCAGACCACTCGATACTGGAAAGTTCAAGCAGTTTAGGCGTGGGCTTGACCAACTTGACTCTGAGGGTGTTGTGCAGGTGCTTCGCGACCCTCAACAGGGAGACGCAAACCCTGTCTTGGCCGCAGTTGGACAACTCCAGTTTGAGGTTTTTGCATCACGACTTGAGATTGAATTTAACGCGCCGTCAGAGGTCACTCCGTCGCCGTACGAGTCAATTCGGTTTACCGACGAGGAAAGTGCAGAGCGGCTTAAAGAAATTGGTGGAATACGGATCATGAGGCGGGGGGATGGTCGGCTGGTAGCCCTTTTCGAAAGTCGATATCGCCTGCAGCGTCTTGAGAGCGATGAACCCGAGTTGGTACTTGAGCCCATCAACGTTGGAACTTAAATACCGCTGGTACACCACAGAGTGTCGTATTTTTTCGTCATGACGAAAATGTTTCACTGCGGGTGGTGCAGAAGACCGATTGAGGCTCGCAGTGGACGTGGGCGTCCGAAACAGTTTTGCTCACAGAAGTGCAGGCAATGGAATTGGGTAGCACAGAATCGGGCCCGCGAGCTTGAACTTGGCGAAGGAGAGTTGGTGATGGCTCGAAAGGAGCTCGATTCGTTGCACGACGCTCTGTATGTCCTTGCGTGCGCGGTTGATGATACGCAGAGAGATCTTGATGACAATCCGGTCGACCCTCAGGAGCTGCGAAGAATCCTGAAATGGTTGCTCGACAGCGCAAAGCCCTTACGCGACTATGAAATGTCCGCCCCTGGTGTATCGAGCAAATAACGTCATGACGAAATTGGTGCCTCGGCAAGCGGGATAGTCGATCCAAAGGGCACTCAACATGAAGACTGTCTCGACCCTCTGACATCAAGTTCGCACGCTCCGTCGAATTCAGTAGCCCGCATCACACCGTCGACCGAACCACCAAGGCATCGCAATTCATTTGATACTTAGCGTCCTTATGAGTAGTCGAGTCCTTCGGCCGGTCAGCATCAGTCTTACGCCGTACTAGTAGCAGTAGATACAACGTGCCTGATACCGACTCCAGAATTTAGTCATTCGAGAGGTTACAGCAGGGTCCTGATTTGGTGTCAGCGCCCATAATATCCGTTATGTAAAGTACGAAGAGATAGCGACAAAGACTCCCCACTCTCCCAAACTGTTGAGAAATAACGCTTTGGCAAGCACCGACGCCCTAGTTGCCACGAAATTGTTTTAGGAACTGCAGCGTTCTTCCGATGAATCTCTTGCACCCGATCAGGAGATCAACAATGAATACAACATTTCGCAAGCGCCTCCCCCGGCGCCTCGGATACAAACTCATCGCAGCAGGTTTGGTCGTCTCTCCCCTGCTCTCGATTTCAAATCCAGTCCAGGCTGCAACACCTGCAGTGGCTGCCCTTCAGGGCCTTAGCACCGGCTCAACCGGTGAGGCCGTCAAAGTGCTTCAGGAAGCCCTTATATCGAGGGGTATTGAGGTGAAGGGCGGCGCGGACGGTCGATTCGGGCCGATGACCCTCGCAGCATTGAACGAATTTCAACGCTCAGCCGGTCTCGAGCTCACAAGTTCGGTTGATGAGGCCACCGCTATTGCGGTTGGTACGACGGTTTCCCCTCTTACCGGCCTCGCAAAGGGACGCTTTGGTGATGATGTCGTGAGGCTTCAGGAAAAGCTTATTGCTGCGGGTTTCACTCCGAAGGGAGGCGCCGATGGACACTTTGGCCCCGCGACTGAAAGTGCACTTAAGGCCTACCAGGAGTCAGAAGGCTTGGCGATCTCAGGCATTGCCGACGAACTGACCGTGGCCCACCTCTCAAGTACAACGCATGAGGCACCCGCTGAAGAAACACATGGATCCTCGGAAGGCGATGATGGCGAGTCGGTGCCCTCAACAGACGTCGAGCCTGAGACCCCCACCCTCGCACCTGAGATTGCCGAACTCACCGGTGTGGCAAATGGTTCCGTTGGGGCTGCAGCTAAGGCTGTTCAACAACTGCTCATCGACGCTGGAGTTGAACTTCGGGGCGGTGCAGACGGTGCCTTTGGTCCCGTGAGCCAAGCTGCTCTCAAGAGCTTCCAAAGCAGTCGTGGCCTTGAGGCCACAGGAGTTGCCGATGAAGCCACTCTCCTTGCTCTAACCACCACCGGCTCAAATCAGACCGATGGTGACGATGAGTCTGCCGTTGCAGTGCCCTCAGAATTCTCCCAGCTGGTCGGTCTCCGCCCGGGTGCACTGGGTGATTCGGTAGCGGCGCTGCAACGGCGCCTTCTCGACCTGGGTATCACCGTGCGTGGTGGCGCAGACGGTATCTTCGGGCCGGCAACAACGTCATCTCTTGAGACCTTCCAAGAGCAGCGCAACCTTGAAGGTACGGGCATTGTGGATGACGCAACTGCCGCCGCTCTTGCTGAACCCTCTGCTAATGATGAGGCGTCTTCAGGTGAAACGAACGACGATGCCTCAGCAGGCGAAGCAGCCGGAACGACAGAAGGTTACGGCGTCTACGGCGAAGCGAGCGAGCGGGTATCAGCACTGCAGAATGCGCTCATCAACGCCGGGGTTACCGTTCGCGGTGGTGCTGACGGCGTCTTCGGGGCCGCCACCTCTGCGGCTGTCATGGAGTTTCAGCGCCAACAAGAGCTGCAAGTCACCGGTGTCGTCAACGCCGCAACCGCTGAGTTGCTCGGTCTCTCTGCTGAGGTTGCTCCAGCCGATTCCCCTGTCGCCAACATCTCACTAGCTGCATTTCCAGTGCAAGGAATGTGTGGCTACAGCGATACATGGCATGCACCTCGATCTGGTGGTCGCCTCCATCTCGGAGTTGACATCATTGCTCCTGAAGGAAAACTTCTCTACGCAGTTGCAGACGGGACGATCACAAAGGTCTACACCGACCGTCCGGGCTCGCTTGCCGGTAACGGCCTCCGACTCACCATGGACGATGGCACCTATTTCTTCTACGCCCACCTTCTCTCATTCGCAGAAGGTATTGAGGTTGGTACGAAGGTCGTCGCAGGTCAAGTCATCGGCAAAAACGGAAACACCGGCAACTCAGGTACGCCGCACCTCCACTTTGAGATCCACCCAGACGGTGGCGCAGCAATCAATCCGTACCCCATCGTTAAGGCCATCGATGGCTGCTCGGTTACCGAACCAGTCGCCGTCATGGCGCAGAACTAAACAACGACGGGTAGCCCGCCAGCCCATACACTGACAACGTGAGCACAGTGGTCGACTACCAAATCACCTCTGGGCACGCCGACTGGCCCCACTTGCGAGACTCAGCCCAATGGGCCGAAGCCAACGGTTTCGGTGCCATCTGGGTCGTGGACCACCTCGCAGGCTCATCGATGGGAGGTAATCAGTCGTACGAGGCCTTCACATGGCTGGGAGCCATGGCTGCAACAACCGAACGCATCGAACTTGGGTCGCTTGTTACCAACGTGTGGAATCGAAGTATCGGCACCAGCATTGTTGGGGCGGCAACCGTTGCTGAAATCTCAGAGCGTCGTTTTTGGTTTGGAGTTGGAGCAGGAACATCACCATTGAGTTCGTTCGCCTGGGAGCAGCATGCTGTTAATGCACCTATTGAGCCGGCAATGGAGCGACGACACGATCGGGTCGAAGAACTTCTTGAGCTCAGCTCCCGCATGTGGGGAGATACGTCAGGCGAATTTCCCACGTTTATGACCCCTCAACACATTCCGAGACGGATTGTCGGTGTTAACAGTGTTCGACTCTCACAGATCGCTGCGGTAAAGGCCGATGGGATCAACGTTGCGTGGGCGCACCCACGACGAGACGAGTTTCTTGCCGCCTGCCGGGAGCAGTCTCCTGCACCAGATTTCGAGTGGACTACGTACGTGACGTATGACCCCGCCCTGCGTGACGAAGAGCACCCCACCCGTCAAGAAATGGCCTCACGTGGTATCACACGAGTGATTCTTCTTGAGACCGGCGTACCGCACGTCAGGTGACATTCCGACTACAGTTGGCAAGTACATAGAAATTCGCCGAAACGCCGCATCGGGAGAGTGAAATGCACCTTCGTTGTGCAGGTTCACGCCGAAGGAGCAACCTCCCCGGAATCTCTCAGGCACCAGGACCGATACGGATGGCGACACTGGAAAGCAGCCTTCGGGCTCACCCAAGGGGAAAGCCGCTCTGGCGGTGAAACTCTCTGGTACCGATGACAGTGGGGGTCCAACCGTAGTGAAGGGACCCTCATGGCTGCACCGAACGACACATCGACTCGAGGATTTGAGTCGCGTCATATCGGCCCTCAGGGCGCTGCGATCACCACCATGCTCGAACGGGTGGGTGCCGCATCTATAGATGAACTCATCAACGACATCGTTCCTGACTCCATTCGTCAGCAATCACCCCTTGACCTTCCCGCCGTCCTCAGCGAGCAAGAGGCACTCGATGCGGTCCGTTCCATTGCAGAAAAGAACGTTGAGATGACCTCGCTCATTGGCATGGGATACACCGGCACGATTATGCCTCCCATCATTCGCCGAAATGTGCTTGAAAGTCCCGCGTGGTACACCGCGTACACCCCCTATCAGCCCGAAATTAGTCAGGGTCGCCTTGAAGCCTTGCTGAATTTCCAGACTATGGTGTGCGAACTCACTGGTCTGCCTGTCGCCAACGCCTCGCTGCTCGACGAGGCAACAGCGGCAGCTGAAGCCATGACGATGTGTCGCCGATCGACAAAAACGGGAGATGTGTTTTTCGTCGATCATGATGTTCATCCGCAGATCCTCGCCGTTCTGAAGACGCGGGCTGAACCCACCGGAATTTCGGTCGTGTCGGGTGACGATGCCACTCTGGCTGCGCTCGACGGAGTGTTTGGTGCATTATTTTCTTTCCCTTCGTCGACCGGCGGTATCCGTGATTTGTCGTCGGTGATCGAGACGGTGCATGACAAAGGTGCTCTCTGTGTCGTCGATATTGACCCGCTGGCAGCAGTGCTCCTTTGCTCCGCCGGTTCAATGGGCGCCGACATTGCAATTGGCTCGGCACAGCGATTCGGAGTGCCGATGGGGGGAGGCGGACCGCACGCAGCGTTTATCGCGGTCTCAGAGAAGCTCGCACGCTCGATCCCCGGACGGCTCGTCGGCGTAAGTGTCGACGACGCCGGTCGCCCCGCCCTCCGACTCGCATTGCAAACCCGCGAGCAACATATTCGCCGAGAAAAGGCGACATCGAATATCTGCACGGCACAGGTGCTCCTCGCCAACATCGCAGGACTTTACGCCTGCTGGCACGGCCCTGATGGGCTTCGTGCGATCGCCGAGCGAGTCTCGGGTTTCGCTCACGCCGCAGCGAGAGCGCTGGAGGCCGCCGGGTTTCAGCTTCGTCACGATGTCTTCTTCGACGTCGTTTGCGTCGATGGTGTTGACGCAGAGAAATATCGGGCCGCCGCAATCGACAGAGGTATTAATATCCGAGTGGTCGATGAATCGACAGTGGCGATGACATTCGATGAAACCACCGATCACCGGGTGTTGTCTGATGTCGTGGAGAGTTTTGGCGTGGAGCCAAGTGATCTCGAAACGTTGGAGCCACCGGCGTTTGGCGACGACCTCTCTCGCTCGGGTGGTCTCATGCCTCAGGAAGTTTTTCATCGCTATCACAGCGAGCATGAGATGCTTCGGTACCTCCGGCGACTGAGTGACAAAGATCTTGCTCTTGATCGCACGATCATTCCGCTTGGTTCATGCACGATGAAATTGAATGCCACCACCGAGATGGAACCTATTTCTTGGTCACAGTTTGGAAATATCCATCCGTATGCTCCCGAGGCGCAGCTCGAGGGCTACCAGCAGTTGGTTGATGAACTCGAATGTTTGCTCGCTGAAATTACGGGTTATGACGCCGTGAGTTTGCAGCCGAATGCCGGAAGCCAAGGCGAATTTGCGGGCCTTCTTGCCATACGGGCGTACCACCGAAGCCGTGGGGATGTTGAACGTAACGTGTGCCTTATCCCGTCGAGCGCGCATGGAACGAATGCCGCCAGCGCAGTCATGGCCGGCATGGACGTAGTGGTCGTTGCGTGTGATGAACGTGGCGATGTCGACCTCACACATCTTGATGAACTGATCTCGACCCACGGCGAACGAGTTGCGGCCATCATGATTACCTACCCGTCGACGCATGGCGTGTTTGAGACGACGGTGACGGAAGTCTGTGAGCGCCTACATGCTGTTGGTGGGCAGGTGTATGTCGACGGTGCAAATCTCAATGCCCTGGTTGGCGTGGCTCAACCAGGGAAGTTCGGTGCCGACGTAAGTCATCTCAATTTGCACAAGACATTCTGCATTCCTCACGGCGGTGGAGGTCCTGGTGTCGGACCGGTAGCGGTCAAACAACATCTCGCAGAATTCTTGCCGAGTGATCCTCTCGGTAACTCTGGGGCAGTTGGGCCGGTCAGTGCAGCCCGATTTGGTTCCGCCGGTATTTTGCCGATTCCGTGGGTGTACGCCCGGCTGATGGGCGGAGTCGGCCTCCGCAACGCAACGATGACGGCCATACTCGCCGCAAACTACGTCGTATCACGGCTCTCAGCCCACTTCCCCATTTTGTACACCGACGCCAACGGGCGGGTGGCCCACGAATGCATCCTCGACCTCCGCCCCATCACCAAAGCAACTGGGGTCACCGTCGACGACGTTGCGAAGCGTCTCATGGACCACGGAATACACGCGCCCACAATGTCTTTCCCGGTGGCGGGAACCTTGATGGTCGAGCCCACAGAGAGTGAGTCCCTTGAAGAAATTGATCGCTTCTGCGATGCGATGATTTCAATTCGAGGAGAAATCGATCGTGTTGCCGACGGTGAATGGCCTGTCGAAGAGAGCCCCCTCAGGTTCGCCCCACACACCGCCGAGGATCTTCTCGGCCCGTGGGAACGGCCATATTCGAGGGAGCTCGGCGCCTACCCTCTCCCAGGGCTTCGCCAGCAGAAGTATTTCGCCCCCGTCGCACGAATTGATGGAGCGACAGGTGACCGAAATTTGATTTGTACTTGTGAGCCGCTCGAGGTGTACGCCAGCCAGACCTGAACTAGCGTTCGTCATATGGCCACATCAACAGACCGAACAGAGTTCATCTCTGAACTTGTCAACCTCCTCGCCGGCCCAGTCTCTGCTGGTATGAAAAAGGCTGGAGAGGCCAATCAGCGGCGAATGCAGATGCAAGAGCATGTCGAACAGCTGGTCGGCGATGCGAAGAAGGCTGGCGACGTCGCCCGCAGGATGATCTCGCTACTCGACGAGATTGAGCAGCCGCTTCGTGAGGCAGTGCCGCAGTTGGCGAGGGCGGCACAGATGCTTGGTCAACTTCTTGACGAGGCGCCAGATGACCTCGGTGAACAGTTGAAGAACACGTGGACCTCGGTGAATTCACTTCTCGAAGGACTTGGTCCCCTGCTGATGCTCGCACAGGGCGCGGCTGGCATGTTTGGCACCGCATCTCCGACCAGCGCGACAACAGGCTCCAGTGCATCGAACCCCACACAGAAAGCCTCTGGCGCGAAGAAGAGCGCAGCAAAGAAGGCGTCTCCAGCGAAAAAGACGGCCGCAAAGAAGGGCGCAGCGAAGACGACTACGGCGAAGAAGGCCGCTCCGGCAAAGAAGTCAACCACAAAGAAGGCTGCTCCTGCGAAAAAACCCGTGGCCAAGAAGTCCTCAGCATCGAAGAAATGACGGCGTGAGCAGCCCGCTGCTCTATTAAATCCGCTACACGAACGGCAACTTGACGAGCCGACCCTGCACTTCGGAGCCGCGAATGTCGATGGTAACCGCATCGCCGATGGCTAAGTCGCCTGAAATAAAGCCCATCGCAATCCCGTGCTGAAGCATCGGTGAAAAGTTTCCTGATGTGACGTGGCCGATCTCCTGGCCGTTGCACACGATGGGATTTCCCGTGCGTGGTGGACGACGGCCCTCTGTCGCAATACCGACCAGTCGGCGCAACAGTCCCGCAGCTTTCTCTGCAAGTAGTGCGTCTTTACCGATGAACTCCGTGTCAAAGGCAACGACCCAGCCCAGTCCGGCCTGCAACGGGGTGATATCGGGCCCAAGTTCTTGGCCGTGTAGCGGAAGGCCCGCCTCGAGGCGAAGTGTGTCACGGGCGCCAAGGCCTGCGGGGGTTGCCCCGGCCCCGGCTAAGGCGTGCCACAACTCCGCAGCATCGCTCGACGGAATAGAAATCTCGAGTCCGGCCTCTCCGGTGTAACCAGTACCCGCAACGGTGCACTCCACACCGTTCCAGACAACTTCTTCTACCCTGAAACGGCCCACTGTGCCGAAACTGGGGCACACCAAGGCAGCGATCTCTTTCGCCGCTGGTCCCTGCACCGCAATGACTGCGCGCTGCGGTGTGATGTCATCACCGCCAAGGGCGTTGCGAACTGATTCTGTATTCGATGCATTCGGCATGACATCGATGACACCGCTATGGTGCCACCAAACGATGATGTCATCGAGCACCCCCCCATCGTCATTCAACAAGTGGGTGTATTGCGCTCGCCCCGGTTCAATTTTGCCGAGATCGTTGGTCAAGGTGTTCTGGACTCGATCTGCAGCCTCGCCATCAGAGAGCCGGACGGTTCCGAGGTGAGACACATCAAACATTGCGCAGGTATTGCGGCATGCAAGGTGCTCACTGATCGTGCCCTCATATTCGAGCGGCATTTGCCAGCCACCAAATTGCGCTAGGCGCGCTGACGCAGCGACATGTGCCGCGTGAAGTGGTGATTGCCGATCGCTCAGAGTGCGACCGCTTCTGGCTCATCCAAACGAAGTGGAATGAGTTGCGCGTCGATGTCGCTCTTCACTCCAGCGAGGGACAAAACATTGAGGACGCCCTGACCTTGCTTCACCACGTCGATGAGCTCGTCGCCTTGAGCGAGCACAACAGTTTGTCCGCTGATCACGAGATGAGCTGATGCGATATCTGCGCTGACATGTGTGCGGAGGTAGGCAAACACCTCACGAACCGATTCGAGTTTGATGCCTGCGTCAATAAGAGTTTTCACGACTCGAAGCTCAAGAAGATCTTGATAGCTGTACCGGCGCCGGGAGCCGCTACCAGAAGCGTCAGTAAGCGATGGCCGAATGAGATTGGTGCGAGCCCAGTAATCGAGTTGCCGGTAACTAATGCCGACGACGTCCGCAGTCTGCCGGCCGCTGAAACCCTCAGTTGATGCTGTGTTCGACATTGCGCGCTTCTCTCCCAACCCAAGACTGCGTGATCGAAACTACTTCGATGTGAGTTGCCTACGCTATAGACGCAGACAACTGAAGTCAACAGTGCAGCAGTAATTGGCTAAGCAAGAAAATCGTCTGGGTTGACAGTCTCAAGAAAGTCCTGGAACTCATCGATGAGTTCTTCTTCTTGATCGTCGGCAGACGAAGGTTCGGGCTGCCCGGCTGTTTCCAGCACCTCATCGGTGGCATAGATCGGTGCATCTGTGCGGATTGCAAGCGCACACGCATCAGATGGGCGACACGACAACGAAGTTGTCACACCGTCACTATCGATGAGGGAGAGTTCAGCCATGAAGACATGGTCACGAAGTTCGGTGATGGTAACCCGATCGATTCGGTGATCGAGTACCTCGATGACGGTGCTCAGCAGGTCGTGAGTAAGGGGGCGAGGAGGCTGAAGACCCTGCATCGCAGAGTGAATTGATGCTGCCTCTGAATTCCCTATAAGAATTGGAAGAAGGCGACCGTCACCGTCGGTCTCTTTCAGCAACATCATCGGGGTGTTTGCCGGTAGCTCAACGCGCACGCCAAGAAGGTTCATTTGATGCACGGTTCGACCCTACAACAGCACTCCCGAGTGATGCATCGTGGGCTTAGTCAAACAGTCGCTGCAGGCCCTCTTGCACTAACGCTGCTCTCAACTTTCCGCTGGCTTCTGCAATCTCCGCGGACTGCTCATTGGTTTTGCGGCGCATGGAGGGATCTCTCTGTCGCAGTTGGTGAGCGAGCAACTGCTCCATCAACGACAATTCTCTTTCGGCGGAGGTACGCCAATTACGCAGGTGCCGCGCATCAATCCCGTATCGCAACAAGACTCTCGACGCAGCCCCAATTGCTACTTCTTGCTCAACATAGGTATTCGATGATGGGCGCCGGGGTGAAATGATGCCAAACGATTCCAGTTCGGTGAGTTCCTGCTCGGTTAATCCGGTCATCGAACGAAATTCGCCACGATCGAGGTGCAGCCCAGTGCCGAAGCCGATGACGTCTGCTGTAGACGTTGCAGTGGATGTCGGGCCTGCTAGCCGCTTCGTTCGCGCAGACGGGTGACTGGCTGGGTCAGCTAGTTCCTGCTTCGCCTCCGGTCGCTCCATGCCGTGGGGTCGCGAAATTTCCGATGATGGATCGATCTCGCCCGTGTCAATTCGGTCTTTAATGACACGAAGGGGCAAGTAATTTTCTCGCTGCTCGGTGAGGATCACCCGCAACAATTCGACATCAAGGTCATGAAATTTTCGGTAGCCAGATGTCGTGCGCTCTGGATTAATAAGCCCTTGGCTCTCAAGGAAACGGATCTTCGAAATGGTGACTTCAGGAAACTCCTCAACGAGTAGCCCCAATACCTCACCTATCGAGAGGTAATCAGCATCGGCCTCAGCCATCGGCTCGCTCAAAAAACACCAACCGGAACTTGCCGATCTGAACTTCGTCACCATGGCGCAAGACGCTTGCCTCAATTCGCTCCTGGTTGACGTAGGTTCCATTGAGCGATCCTGAGTCGAGCACCTCATATTCAGCATCTCGACGAACAATCTCTGCATGCCGTCGTGAAACGGTGATGTCATCGAGGACGATCTCTGAATCAGGGTGGCGACCGATACGGGTATTTGGGACATCAAGCGCGTAGCGCATTCCCGCGAGGCCACCCGACCTCACTATGAGCACACCGACACCATGTGTGAGATCGCCAAGATTCACCGAGATGTCATCGCCTGACCCCGGGGCGTCCTGCAAGGGATCGACGGTCATCAGGGTGATGGTTCGATCGTCGAGCACATCTAACGGTTCGCCACAGCTTGAGCAGAAGTTGCTGCCGGGCGGGTTTCGATGGCCGCACTGGTTGCAGAACACGTACGACACGACTGTCACTCCCCTGTCAAAGAGCGATACCCGTCAGCATCAAGCAGTTGGTCAATCATCGATGAGTCGTCGACACGCAGTTCGATCATCCAGCCGTCACCATATGGGTCAGAGTTCAAAATTGATGGGTCATCTTGAACGGCAGAGTTCACTGCTACGACCACACCGGCTAACGGGCTGTAGATCTCGGAGACTGATTTCGTGCTTTCCACTTCGCCACACATTGCGCCGCCCTCAAAACGATCATTGACCGCGGGAAGGTCAGCGAAAACCACATCACCCAACGCATCTTGCGCGTAATCGGTGATACCGATACGCACTGTGCCGTCGTCATTACGTGCGACCCACTCGTGGTCAGCCGAATAGCGAAGATGACTTGGGATTTCCATCTCTCTAAAGGTAGCGGCTTTAACCAACTGAGATTGTTGCTCAGACGAAATTCACCCAGCTCGCTGGCCTGAGCGAACTCCTCGAACGACCAGCGGAACATATGCACCGGCCGTGTACACACTGAGCACGAGACCGGGAATTCCGAGAATCCATGCTGCGATGCTGAACGCGCCCGCGATGGGCATGTTGCTCTCCCCCATCAAAAAGCCGGGAAAGGTGACCATCAACAAAAACGCCGCGGTCTTACCCCACCAGGTGACATCAAAACGCTCCATCTTGAAGACGAACGTGGCGATGACCATCATTGCCGCGACGAGAATCTCCCGGATGAGAGCAATCAAGGCGAACCAAAGTGGAACCGATCCATCGATGATAAGGGCGACGATGCCAACGAAGAACAGAATGCGGTCAACTGTTGGGTCGAAGATTTTGCCGAATTCACTCGTCTGATCGAGGCGACGTGCAAGGTAGCCATCAACCCAGTCGGTAGCACCGATACCACCGAGCACCCAAGCAGCGAGGTGCTGGTTTTCAAGTCCGAAAAGAATCCACAGAAATAACGGCAGACACAGCAAACGAACAAGTGTCACCGCGTTCGGAATGGTCTTGATGCCGTCAAACATGCTGACTGGTTGATCGGTGGTGTTATCGATATTCATTGCAGTGAGTCCATCCCGTTGAGACATCTGCTACAAGATGTTAGGTGACGGCTCCAAACCGGGGCTGATCAGCACGAAAAGCATCCCCTTCGCCGCATGCTTGCTGCCGTCATAGGCTGTGCAACGTGGCAACAATCTTCACTCGAATCATTAAAGGCGATATCCCAGGCACATTTGTTTGGCGTGACGACAAGTGCGTGGCGTTCATGTCGATCAACCCAATGTCGTACGGCCATGCCCTCGTGGTTCCTATTGCTGAAGTCGACCATTGGGTCGACCTTGACTCCGACCTTTCCCAACATCTCTTTGCGGTAGCCCATCACATTTCGAAAGCCCAGCAAGCAGCATTTTCCCCGGAGCGTGTCGGACTCATCATTGCCGGATATGAGGTCCCCCACACTCATATTCATGTGCTTCCGACAAATGAGATGTCGGATCTCTCGTTCTCTAATGCCGCCACGAGTGTCGATCTCGAAGACCTTGAGACCGCCGCAACAGCAATCCATCGACAGCTTGTTGCATTGGGCTTCGACACTGGGGTGACGCGTTGAACCACGGTTTCGACACCACACGGCTTCATCGCATCGACGATCATTTCCGACGTTACGTCGACGATGGTCGCCTGGCGGGATGGCAAGTGATGGTGTCTCGTCGAGGTGAGACCGCACACCATTCCACGTCTGGAGTTCGAAGCCTCGAGAGCAAGGAACCATTTGCTGAAGACACGGTGGTTCGGCTGTACTCGATGACGAAACCCCTGACCACGCTTGCTGCGATGCAACTTGTTGAGCAGGGCCGCATTCAACTCAAAGACCCAGTCGCGAAGTTCATTCCGGCGTTTTCTGCGACACCCGTGTACCGATCGGGTTCGATCCAGAAGCCAACGACTGAGCCGCAGACGCTTCCGATGCTCGTGTGGCATCTCATGACGCACATGTCGGGGCTCACATACGGCTTCCATAACACTCACCCGGTCGATGCCATGTATCGAAACCAAGGGTTTGAATGGGGTCAACCAGAAGGTCTTGATCTCGCCGCATGCTGCGAGCGATGGGCACAACTCCCACTCGTCTTCCAACCTGGCACGGAATGGAACTACGGCATCTCAACAGACGTTCTGGGTCGCATCGTCGAAGTGGTCTCGGGTCTCGACCTTGAGGAGTATTTCCAGCAACACATTCTTGGCCCACTCGGCATGACGGACACGAGTTTCTACATCGATGACGCAAACCGGAAATCCCGTCTGGCAGAACTGTACATCCCGCATCCAGAGACGGGAGCCGCAACGCTTGCTCCAGCATTCTTGCGTCGCCCAGAACGTCCTTCGATGCTGTCAGGAGGCGGTGGTCTCTACGGCACGGCGGCTGATTACGCACGGTTTTGCCAGATGATCCTCAATGGAGGCTCTCTCGATTCAGAGCGTGTGATCGGGCGCCACACTCTCGACTACATGGGGAAGAATCACCTCCCAGGCAACGTCGATCTCGAGGCCATTGGACGACCGTTGTTCGCTGAGTCGGCGTTCGTTGGAGTGGGCTTTGGTCTCGGGTTCTCGGTGGTGATTGATGCTGCCGCAAGCAAAGTGCCCAGTTCCACCGGCGAAATGGCATGGGGCGGTGCGGCAAGTACCGCATTTTGGGTCGATCCCGCCGAAGACCTTGCCGTTGTGTTTCTTACTCAGCTTTTGCCGTCAAGCACACACGCAATTCGACCTGAGCTCAAACAACTGGTGTACCAGGCACTCGTCGACTGAAGCTCTAGAACAAGGTCGTTGGGCGTTCATCGGCTGCTGAAATGAGATGCTTTCCCTCGTTCCGCGAGTTGTTAACTTCCGTGCTCACCACATGTTCAACGAGGACGTCCTCGCTCGCCGGACTCAGAACATGGTCTAGGGCCTCGCGTGCGCTACGGTCCGAGGTCGTAAGCCATTGCTCTACATCATCAGATTCGATGATCACCGGCATCCGATGGTGAATCGGTTGCATTGTTGTATTAGCAGCCGTCGTGAGAAGGCAGAGTGTCTGACGGATGTCGTCAGCGTCCCTCGGATTACTCCATAAGGTGGATATTGCGCCAAGAAGCATCGGTTGCCCGTCACCCCGAGTGAAATAGTGAGGCTCTTTCACGGGTCTGCCGTTTTTAGCTCGAGGCCCGTCCCTTCGAGCTGGCGACCACTCAAAGAACCCGTCGGCTGGGACAACGACGCGACTCGACCGAATAGCGGATCGAAACGACGGCTTTTCCCAAACAGTTTCGACACGCGCATTGGTAAGTCGTTGTGCAATTGATGGATCTTTCGACCAACTTGGTATCAAACCCCATCCAAATCGAGCAAGGGTTAGGTGCTCGTTGCGGTCACACAGTGCGACAACGTCTGCCGCCGGGGCAATGTTGTATCTCGCTTCTGGCGCTGAGAGTTTGTCGAGAGTGACGTCGAAAAGAGTTGAGAGTTGCTGGAGTGAATCAGCTTGCACGAACCGTCCACACATTGGTCAGGGCCAGCCTGCGCCAGGTACTTGCACCTGTGCTATTTCAACTCTTCCAGTTGATGTACCGTCCACACGTTCGGGGTGGGTTCCTCGTGACGTCAGCACATAGAGAGTCAATCCGTCGTCTCCGCCGAGCATGCAGGCAACTGCAGATTGATCGGTTGAGATCTCGTCGACCACTTCCCCACCCTCTCGCACTCTCACGACCTTCTTGTGCACGGGGTCAGCGAACCAAATCATTCCCTCCGCATCAAGACAGCACCCATCAGGAATGAGTTCCCCCAAATCTGCCCACACCCGGTGTTCGACCGCCATACCGTCATCAGTGATTCGGTAGGCCGAGTAACGGCGACCGTAGGACTCGCCCACTATCAGCGTTGACCCATCTGGTGTGATCACTGAGCCGTTAGGAAACATCAGGTCTTTGCTGGTGGTCCGAACAATGCCATCTGGACTCACCACCACAAGATGTGCAGCTTGTGGCTCGACCGGAGCATCAGCGTGAATGTCAAACCCGAAGATCGACACGTAGGCAGTTCCATCGGGCCCGACGACCATGTCGTTGCAGTCATAATCTGATACGCCAGATAAGTCAGCATGAAGCGTGGTGTCTCGGCCATCAAATCGAAGAAGTTTCTTATCAGCCATTGACACGACCAGCAGGTCGCCATTTGGTAGCCAGCCGAGACCCGATGGACGTGCCTCGACGGTCAAGATACGTTCTTCGTTGCCTTCGCTGTCGAGCGTAAAAACGCCGTACCGGAAGAAGTCGCTGAACCATAGTTTGCCGTCATGCCAACGCGGCCCTTCGCCGAATTGGAGCCCGGTGTGAATAACTGTCGTGGTTTGCATTTCTGCTGCACTTTCGTTGGTCACCGAGGAGTGTCTCCCGCCAACGTGACACGCATCATTTCGCGCCGATGGCCGAAGTAATCATCGATGGCGAAGTGCTGAACGCAGCGGTTGTCCCACATCGTCAACGTACCTTGTTGCCATCTCACTCGACAGGTGAAGTCAATACGGCGACAGTGTTCGAAGAGGAAGTTGAGGATTGCAGAAGCTTCCGCATGGTGAAGTTCCTCGATTCCAATGGTGTAGACCTCATTAATAAAGAGTGATTTTCGGCCTGTATCGGGATGAGTGCGTATCAACGGGTGTGACCGAGTTTCTAAAGCACTTTCATCACCGATGATTTCCATCGACCGCCGGTCGTCTCGTTGACCGAACGTGCCCGAAGGCCCGTATGAGCGACGAGCCGAGTGCTCGCCGTGCAGAGGCTCAAGAAGCTCTTTCATTCCATCTGAAAGTGCGTCATAGGCCTGCTCTTGCTGCGTGAACGCGGTATCACCACCTGCTGGAGGAATATCGACCCCGTACAGCAATGTTGCGCTCGGAGGTTGATCTTGAAAGCTCCAATCGCTATGCCACCCACTTCCAAATAATGGCCCTGCCTCGTCAGCTTCCCGGAGCAAACGAAGAACGTTCGGGTGCCCATCGACCGGAGTGATGAACGGCGTCTCCCCGAACTTGCCGAGCTGCATCGCAAATGCCTCAAATGAGTCGATCGTCAAGTTTTGGTCCCTGATGGCAAGTACCGAATATTCAGCGAACGCTTCACGCAGCTCGGTGAGATCGTTTCCGCTGAGCGGTTCAGAAATATCGATGTCGGAGATGTCAGCCCCGAATTTTCCAGTGAGTGGTGTCACTTGCATATCGCAACGGTAGCCCACCCGGGTTCAGTGGCCTTTCACCAGAACCAGCGAAGCATCGAAGTTCGAATAAAGTGCCGGAATGGAGCTTCTCTTCATACGGCATGCATTGCCAATCAGGCGCGAGGTAACCAAAGGCGCTGCCGATCCCCCGCTTTCTGACATTGGGCATCAACAGGCTCAACTCCTCGCTGACTACCTCGCATCTGAGCACATTGACGCCATCTATACGAGCCCCCTGAAACGGGCTGTCGAGACTGCGCAGCCGCTCTCAGAGCATCATCGAAAGACCAGCGTTCTTGATCCCGGACTCGCTGAGTTTGATCAGCACTCGTCTGAGTACATACCAATAGAGGAAATGAAGGCGAACAACGACCCGCGTTTGAACGAATTCTTTGAGGGTGAGAGCGAAGAATTTGACGATCGGCTTGAGTTTCAAGATCGGGTCTTGGCATCGGTCTCCCGCATCATTTCAGATCACGGTGGCGAGCGGGTTGCGGTCGTCTGCCACGGGGGTGTCATCAACTGTTACGCCGGTGATGTTCTCGGTATCGACGTAGATGGCCCCGGCTTTTTTTACCCCAACTACACCTCAATCACCCGGATCGCCGCGTCACGCTCAGGTGTACGCTCGATCGTGACGATCAACGAGACCTCGCACCTGCGGAATACCGGGCTCCCGATGGGACTATTTCAGCACGGCTGACGACTCATCTAGAGCCGAAACTCCAGATGTGGTCGGGCTGCCGAGATTCGAACTCGGGACCTCTTGTCCCCCAGACAAGCGCGCTAACCAAGCTGCGCCACAGCCCGTAACTGTGACCTCGATGCTAACGGTGTGCACCTCAATTCAGACGAAGAGCACGATGATTCGCCAGCCCAAATATGCGATGAGTGCGGTGACGAGGAGCTTGAAGTGCCACGGTGTTTTCTCGTCGTCGGACAGTCCCGTTGCCTCATCGATGGGTCTTCCACAACCCGGGCAATTGCCGTCGGCTGTCATTGCCGTCGGAGTGAAGTATCGAGCACACTCTTCACACCACGGCATCTCAGCCCTGCTTCTTTCGAATGCGAAGCTTGATCGGCGTTGAACCGAACCCAAATTCTTCACGGATCTTCCGCTCGAGATACCGCACATGATGTTGGGGCAGTTCTCGATTAACGAACAGTGTGAACGTTGGTGGATCGGTAGCGCCCTGCACGGCATAGAGCACTTTGGCTCCCCCACCAGCGGGTTGAGCTTGCTGAGCCGCAGCGATGACACGGTTGACGTCTTTGGTCGGCACACGACGGTGATATTGCTCGACGGCATCGGTGAGCAACGGGCGCAATTTGTGAACACCCTTGCCTGTAAGTGCTGAAATAGGCAAAACAGGTGAATCGCCGAGGAAGGCAAGTCGTCGTCCAACTTCAACCCGCTTTGCAGCCCGGTCATCTGCATCTTCAATAAGTTCCCACTTGTTCAGCAGCACAACGATGGGACATCCCGCAGCATCGACACGTTCAGCAAGCCGCTGATCTTGAGCCGTAACTCCCTCGGTGCCGTCAATCACCAATAACGCGATATCGGATTCATCGATCGCCCGTAGGGCGCGCACCATTGAGTAATACTCCGCGCTGTCATCGACTTTTGCTCTGCGCCGCATACCGGCCGTATCGACAAACACGATCGGGCCATCGTCAGTTTCAACGAGGGTGTCGATGGCATCTCGAGTCGTGCCTGACATGTCATGCACAACAGAACGATCCTCACCAACAAGCCGATTAAAGAGGGTCGACTTGCCGACATTTGGGCGTCCGACGATGGCAACTCGTGGAGTGTCTGGTGCGATATCGAGAGGTTCTTCTTCGAGCCACGGAGCCACCTCTTCTTCGCGCACAGAGGCCCGTTCACCAAGGCGTTCAAGCACCACATCAAGCAGATCCCCAGCGCGCCGACCATGAAGCGCACTCACAGGGACAGGCTCACCAAGACCAAGGGCGAGAAAATCCCACATCTCGCGTTCGCGCCCGTCATTGTCGGCCTTGTTCGCAACGACGATTACGTCAACACCACTGCGGCGCAACCACGCAGCAATCTCGTCGTCTTGGCTTACCGTGCCCACGCTCGCATCAACGACCAGCAACACAAGATCCGCAGAACTGACCGCAGCTTCAACCTGTCGACTTACTTTCTCGTCGAGCGTGTCTCCTCCGGGCATCCAGCCCCCCGTATCGACAATGGTGAAAGGCACTCCCAGCCACTCGGCTTCAAGTTCTTTTCGATCTCGGGTGATACCGGGCCGGTCTTCTGTGATTGCGACCTGCTCTCCCGCAATGCGATTGAAAAGTGTTGATTTCCCAACGTTCGGACGGCCCACGACCACAACCGTGGGCAACTCAGCGTTCTCCGTCATCATGTGAGACCTAATGCTTCCCTTAGAGCGTGTCCATGGGCAGGAATGACATCAACCGGCACTGGGAGGTCGTCGACCGAGAGACCATCGAGGAATTGACCTGCGTCAGACAAGCACACATCTGGCAAGAGGTAGCGACGACTTGGATCGGCACTGGAAAGGGCCTCGCAAAGGTCGGTGCCGGTGAGGAGCCCGGTCACTCCGGTGTTTCCCCCAAAGTAGGTGTTCTCGACCGCGAGCACGCTCACATCAAGCGGGCTGTTTGAGTTGTCGATCAACGGCCCGATCACTTTCGCACCCATGGCTCCAGTCAATACGGTGACGGCGTCAAACTTGCGCTTTGGCGATGCTGTTATCGCCACAGGAGTGGAGCGCAACCCCGTGTACGCAGCCGGGTTCGTCAGTTGGCCGACGTCGACAGATGCGAAGAATCCTCGGCGAGGAGCAGTTTCCGTGGCTGACTCGTTGAGGAATTCAGTGGCAAAGGTTGCTGCCATTCCGATGCCGTCTTCGTGCATATCGCAGTCGCCATAGTCATTAAGGGCGGGAAATGGTTCATCGGCCATAAGGAAATATTCATCGGCAGCAAATACCATTTTGTGGCCGACAAGTTGCTCGAAGAGCGTTTGCCACTGGTGTACAACCGACAGCACGTTGCGGGCTTCTTCCGAGGTGTGGACCCGCATTGCTGCTTCGCTGTTGAACTTGGAAATCCCGAGCGGAACCACAGCAACCGATGCAAGGTCAGAGAATGAATCTGCGATGCCAAGCATCGTGCGCTCAAGAACTTCGCCGTCATTCACCCCAGGGCACACCACGATTTGCCCACGAACTTCGATACCCACATCGAGTAAGGCCCGCAGCCATCGAAGGCTCATTCCCCCTCGTGGGTTCTTCAGCATCCGTGAACGATCGAACGGATCGATCGCATGGATGCTCACATGAAGCGGTGAGAGTCGCTCGTCGATGACGCGTTCAAGATCGCTTTCGGTGAATCGGGTGAGAGTGGTGAAATTTCCGAAGAGGAAGCTCAATCGGTAATCATCATCTTTCAAATAAAGGCTTCGGCGCATGCCCTTCGGAAGTTGATGAATGAAGCAGAATTCGCAGTGGTTGTCGCATGTGCGCACTCGATCAAAGACAGCGCTTTCGATCTCGATACCGAGGGAAGCCCCTTCAGGTTTGATGATCTCAAGTTCTTGCTCGAGACCGCCGCGGGTAATCGAAATACTCGGATTACTCACATCAATCGCCCACTGCCATTCGATGATGTCTCTTGGCATCACTCCATCGACTGCAGTGATCTCGTCGCCGACCCGCGCTCCAGCCTGAGCAGCAGGTGAATCATCGAGGACTCCCATGATGAGAGGACCCTCGGTTCGCGAACGGGTGTGAGACTGCGATGACATACGAGATGAAGAGGCTACCTCTGCCGCACCCCGGCTAGCCTGAAAGCACCATGGCAATTGACCGCGTTTTGCTTGCCGAGCCACGTGGCTTTTGTGCTGGAGTCGAAATGGCGATCAAGGCACTCGCGTGGATGGTGCGGGCGTTTGACCCGCCGGTCTATTGCTACCACGAGATTGTCCATAATCAGATTGTGGTCGACGCGTTTCGCTCACAAGGCGTTCATTTTGTTGACGATATTGACCAGGTTCCAGCGGGACGGCCGATCATGCTGTCAGCTCACGGCTCAGCTCCAGAAGTTGTCGCCAGTGCTCGCCAACGGGGGTCATTTGTCGTCGACTCGGTGTGTCCGCTCGTCACCAAGGTGCACCACGAAGTAAAGGTTCGCGCTGCCAAGGGATATCGCATCATCTATGTCGGACATGAGGGCCATGAGGAAGCTGTTGGCACGATGGCGGTTGCTCCTGATGCCATCGACCGGGTGGAAAGCGTTGACGAAGTTGACGCACTGCCACAGCACGACGGCGCGGTCGCACTTCTCGCGCAGACCACCCTGTCTCACCGTGACTGGGAGGGTGTCGCCGTGCGGGTCAAGGAGCGTTTTCCTGATGTGTGGACACCGGGACGAAGCGACCTGTGCTTCGCAACCACTAATCGACAAAGTTCGCTTCTCGCCATGGCGGAGCGCTGCGATGCGATTGTTGTCATTGGCTCTGCCAATTCGTCGAACACGACCGCCCTTGCACGTCTCGCGACAGATGCAGGTTGTCAGCATGTTGTCAGAGTGAACACCGCCGACGAGCTCACAGACGACCTGCGAGGTGTTGTTGGCGTCACTGCGGGGGCTTCTGCCCCGGAACAGCTCGTGCGAGAGGTGCTCGAACGCCTCGCCCCGACCAGTGGGATCGAACTTGTCCGCGTGACCGAAGAGGACGAATATTTCCCTCCACCACGCAATATTCGAGAGCTGCAGACCGCAATTGAATCTGCGTCAACGGTCCTTCTCGGAGGTGGCGTGCTCTCCAGTCCAAAAATGGATGACCGGTCGCTCTCTGCAAGCGCCGTACTTGCATCTCTCGACGAGGCAACTCAGTGAATTCATTAACTCCATTGCTCGACACAGTTCGTATTTCACTCCACATCGCAGCAGTCGCCGTCTGGGTTGGAGGCCAACTCGCAGTGGCAGCAATCGTGCCGAACCTGCGGGCAGGCCATCGCGATGCTCTACCTCTCGTCGCACAGGGCTTTGCCCGGGTTGCGTGGCCGGCATTTTTCATTGCAATAGCAACCGGAATGTGGTCTCTCATGGCTGTTGACGTTGCTTCAACCACAAGTGGCTATCAAGTAGCGATGATGTTGAAGGTTCTTTCGGTGTTGCTTAGCGGTGCGGCAGCTGCGGTTCACTCGGCGGGTTCGTCAAAGGCGGCCAAAGCGATCGGAGGAGCACTCGGTCTCGTGTTAGCGCTCATCGCTCTCGTACTCGGAGTCCTCATACGGTCGGGTGCATAAATGACAGGACTGTGGCGGTGGACAATACTGATCGTGGCAATCGTCTCGGTGGGACTCGCACTGTTGCGAGAGCAGAATCGATCGTCAGACCTTGATGCAAACGCGTTGCCAACCAGTGTCAATCTGACAACGACTACAGAACCCCTGAGTAATCCGGTGCCGGCTCCAGAGTGGTGCCTCGAACTTCACGACATCGAAGACTCGACCCCTCTCACCGAAGTTGCTCTGAAATACCTTTCGGCTGGGCTCATTGCGGGTGGGGCAATCGAACGTGATCTCACAGCGGCGGCACTTGCAATGACCGAGAATGAATCGGAAAGCACAACCTCAGCTGCGGTCTCGACCACAATCTATGACGACAATTTCGACGCCGAGGGCCGATATGTCGATGAAGACCCACTGCTTCGCGCCGGTCAACTCATTGAAGAAAACTGCAAGCGAGTTTCACTGCAGGCAGCGCCTTCAGCGACGAACCCCCAGTAACCATTGGCACCGTCTCATCGAATTGGTGGGCTTCGGCGAATTAGCGATGACGGGCTAGTTTGCGGGGATGTTCCCCGGATCACATCTCGCAACCCAACCAGATAAACCTGCCCTCATCATGGCCGGGAGTGGCGAAGTCCAGACGTTTGCTGAACTCGATGTAGCGGCCAATCGCCTTAGCCACGTCCTTCGTAACGCCGGCATTGAGGCAGGCGATCATGTTGCGATCTGCATGGAAAACAACCCACATTTTCTTGAGGTGCTGTGGGGGTGCCATTACGCCGGGGTTGTCTACACCGCTGCCTCGTCTCGCCTCACCTCAGACGAACTCGGATACATCATGAACGACTGCGGAGCAAAGGCCTTCATTACCTCGACGTACAAAGCTGAGCAAGCCGCTGAGGTCTTTGACGAAACACCGAATGTGAATCTGCGTTTGATGATCGGCGGAACGATCGACGGCCACGGCTCGTATGAAGACGCCGTCGCAGGAGCAAGCGATCAGCCGCTGGCGAACCGTATTGCCGGGCGTGACATGTTGTATTCGTCGGGTACCACCGGTCGTCCGAAAGGTGTGTTCCCTTCGCTGCCCGATGTCGCTCTTGAAGAATGGGCGAGCAGCATTGAGGCATTGCAACAGTTGTTGTTCGGAATGGATGCATCAAAGGTGTACCTGTCGCCTGCGCCGATGTACCACGCCGCCCCACTTCGGTTCTGCCTCGCCACGCAAGCCATCGGGGCGACAGTCGTATTGATGGAACACTTTGACGCAGAGGACTACCTCAAATATGTCGAGCAGTACAAGGTCACCCACTCGCAACTCGTGCCGACGATGTTCGTTCGAATGTTGAAACTCGACCCCGAAGTGCGGGCCAAATACGACGTGTCAACGATTGAGGCGGCGGTTCACGCGGCTGCACCCTGCCCGGTCTCGGTCAAGCATGAAATAATTGAATGGTGGGGGCCTGTTATTCACGAGTACTACGCGGGCACCGAGGGCAATGGGTTTGTGTACTGCAACAGCGAGGGCTGGCTGGCCCACCCAGGCACTGTTGGTTCTCCTCTTAATTGCGTCGTTCACGTCGTAGGCGAAGACGGCGAAGAAGTCCCCACCGGTGAGTCTGGCACGATTTACTTCGAAGCTGGAGGAACGTTTGAGTACCACAACGACCCTGAAAAGACTGCCGGCTCACGGCATCCAAAGGGATGGAGCACACTTGGTGACGTGGGTTACGTCGATGATGATGGTTTCGTCTTCCTCACCGATCGCAAGGCGTACATGATCATCACAGGTGGCGTGAACGTGTACCCACAAGAGTCAGAAAACCTTCTTGTCACCCACCCGGCGGTCATCGATGTTGCGGTGTTTGGCGTTCCAAATGACGATTTCGGCGAAGAAGTTAAGGCTGTGGTGCAGCCAGTTCAAATGCCAGTCGACGAAGCCGCATCAGGCGAACTGGAACGCGAACTCATTCGGTTCTGTCGTGAACAACTTGCAGACGTCAAGTGTCCACGATCAGTTGATTTCAGGGAAGAACTTCCTCGACACCCGACGGGCAAGCTCTACAAGCGCCTACTCAAAGACGAATACTGGGCTGCTGCAGGTCGAAGCATTTAATGACTACAGGTAGACCAACAGCTCCACACCCGTTTCTTGACTGGGACGGCGTGCTTGCATTCGCCCATCGGGGCGGAATGAGCGAAGCGCCCGAAAACACACTGGCAGCATTTCAACACGCCGTCGATCTCGGATACACCTTTCTCGAGACCGACGTTCATCTCACCAGCGACGGCGTACTCGTTGCATTTCACGATGCAGACCTTGAGCGAACCTGTGGCATCAGAGGTAAAATCAATGATCTGACCTGGGATGAGGTGAGCGAGGCCAAAGTCGACGGCACGCACCCAATTCCGCAGTTCACCGATCTGCTCGACGCATTTCCTCACGCGCGCATCAATGTTGACTGCAAATCAGATGAAGCGCTGCAACCATTGATCACTCTGCTCGGCGAACGAGATTGTCTCGATCGGATATGTGTGGGGAGTTTCAGCGATCGTCGCCTTCGAGCAGTTCGCAAAGCCTTTGGTAATCGGGTGTGCACGAGCCTGGGGCCGGTCGAGACGACTCGACTCACCACTGGGGCTCCTATTCCCAAAGGGGTTTTCGCTGCGCAAGTTCCACCGACCGCTGGAAGGCTGCCACTGGTGACAGAGCGATTTGTGTCAAGAACCCACCGACGTGGACTTCAGGTTCATGTCTGGACGATCGATGATGCCGACGAAATGAATCGCCTGCTCGATCTCGGAGTCGATGGCTTGATGACCGATCAACCTGAGGTACTGAAGACGGTGCTCGAAGCCCGTGGTCAGTGGTGACGTGACGCCTTAACAGACTTCAGTTATGTTCGAATAGCCTTCCAACGCGCTCGACGTAGTCGCGTGGATTCTCCATTTCGAACACAGGAAGCATGAATTCGCTCAACGTATGAGTCTCAATTAGTTCTGTGAGCTGCGCCCTACATTCGGTTTCAGAGCCATGGATAACGAACGGCAACACCCATTCGTCAGAAACGTATTTCGCCGCCGCATGAAGACCACCTGCCATGGCACTCCGAATTCGGTCGACATGTTCATCGGTCATGCCAATCTGCTCGCGGACGTCAGCGGGTGAGTCACAGAGCCGGTACGTCATATGTGGACGAACGGCCTCGAGATCGTCATCGGTCATCACAATCGATGTTGAGTACGACAAGTCGACCGAGTTTCCGGACACGGCTGCCCCATCGCGGACGATGTCAACCGAGGCCGAAAGAGTTGTCTCATGGAGAAAATCAAGAATGACACCGTCGGCTAACTCTCCCCCAAGTGACAGCACTCGAGGCCCACGCCCAGCTAGCCATATTGGAATGTCTCGATATGGGCGGGCCAAGCTCGCATGGTGAAGCTGCACTGTTTCGCCCTCGAAGTCGACCTGCTCGCCAGCCCACAACTCCCTGCATACTCTGATGAGTTCTCGCAGCGAGACCACCGGGCGTGAACGCGACAGGCCGAGCGCGTCAAGGGTGAGAGAACCACCGGCACCAAAACCCGCTACAGCACGCCCGCCGCTCAGTTCTGCGAGGCTCGCATGGGCAGATGCGGTCTGTCCCGGGTGCCGGGTGAAAGGGTTTGTAATGCCAGGGCCTACGAGCATTGAGGAGGTCGCTAAGGCAACTGCGGTTGAGACCACGTAGACATCGTGAGTCGCGAGACCCTCGTCGTACAACCGGCATGTGCTGTAGCCCGAATTCTCGGCGACTTGAACCAGGTCAATCACCTCTTCAATGGGGCCGTCTGGAATGATATTCAGCGCTAAGGAGACCACACCGAAACGCTACTCAACGTGTTCGAATTCGATCGATACGACCTCGTTGTTCGGCGCGAGAGCGTCCACGAGTTCTTCGACCAGTTGAGAGGTGATCGGATCATTCTCCTGTGACGGGACCTTGGTGATGACGACAACTCTTCGCGCTTGTGCCGGGCACCCTTTGAATGATCCATACGGCGAGGCAAGAACCGTGGCAGCCCGAGCCGGAGAGAGTCGCTCATAGGGGCTGCAACCGGCAACTGCGGCAACCCTCAGTGGTCGATGACATTGATCCGCGATGACACGTCCGAGAGCGTCGGCTCCGATCACTGCCAAAACAGTAGTCGTCTGTTCGGGAAACACAGGCTCAAAATTCGCGGGTGCTTTGAATGGCCGATGGCGTGCACCATCTGCTTCAACGAGGACAACATCGCAAAGAGAGAGGTCGGTAAACCAATCGTCACAAAGAGATGGACGCACACCGATCGACTTACGATTTTTGACTCCAGATCGAACGAACACCGGTGCCGTTCCGTTCCACAACTCAAGGGGCCTCGTAAACGGTGCTTCAATCACCTCAAGACTTCCCGTTTGACGCTCCCCCATCTTCGTGGTTGTGGTAACGATCGTACGCCTATTCAGTGATCGCGCGAGTTGAAATAACAGGGTTGATTTGCCGCCACCACCGACGAGTGCGAGTAGTTCTCGCTGCTTGAGATTAAGCGCGCTGGCCAGTCTTCTGCTCGGGATCGGAATCATTATCGAACACTCAGGCGATGCAGTGCTTCAACGACTCCCCCGCCGACTGCGAGCGCCTTATCAGAGATCTGGCTGCAGGCCTCCGGGTCATGCCGGGGGTCAATATCAGCGATCTTCAGCCCTGCCGAGACCTGCGAACCGGCAGCGATTAGGCCTCTCACCATTCCGGTGAACGGGGCATGGACTGGCGTTGCTGTCTCTGCGACCACCTCGCCGAGCACGGTGCCTTCTTCGACCCAGTCACCAATTTCTGATGACCAGTCGATACGACCAGCCTGATGTGACCGCATCACTCTGTCAGCTGATTTTCCTTCTATTTCTCCTGGGCTCCCCGTATTTGGTTCGGCCATACCGGAAAAGAGGGCTCGTCCAAGCCGGTGTCCCCGCATTGTCTCTACGACCGCATGGCAATGCGTACCGACGGCGAACCCTGGACCGAGCGCTATCACGATGTCAGCATCGTTGATAGATGAATCGAGAGGCTGTTTTGCAAGCCGACAGTCGATGATGCTGCTCATCGGCTGTGATAGCGGCACATCGCCAAGGGTGGGTGCTACTACAACGGGAATTTCACCAAGGTGCCAACAGGAACGAACTGACGATTCATCATCACAACGCCGAGCCGTGAGACCTTCGATATCGAACTGTCCTGAGACGACCGCTGAAGAAACCGCAACCGTGCGTCGAATGGTGAGCGGCTTGGGAAGCTCAGCTACGACAACTCGAAAGCCAGCATGGTGAAGACGCCACACCACGCCAGTTGCAATATCTCCCCCGCCTCGTACAAGGACGATGTCATCTGGTGCTGGTTGCACGAACGACCTCAGCCATGATGCTGATCGCAATTTGCTCAGGGGTTTCGGCGCCAATTTCCAGACCGATCGGTGTGGAAATCCTGGAGATCTCGTCCTCACTGCACCCGGCATCGATAAGAAGCTTCTTCGTTGTCGACCATCTGCGTGCACTTCCCATTAGGCCAATGTAGGCAGCGGGTTGTTTCACGACTGCGGGAATGAGTTCAACATCAAGAGGAACGTTCCGGGTAACCATCACGATGGCTGATCGAGCATCGAGTGGAATGTCAGCGAGCACCTCAGAAAGCACGCCACCGTAGGAATTGACGGCATCATCGAGTTCTTCGAGTTGCTCAGGCCGGTCGTCCCAGAGGTGAACGTCCCATCCAGTCCATTGCGCAAGCTCGCAGACAGCACGTCCAACATGACCGGCACCGATGATAAGAAGTGAGGCGGTATTCATATACGGCTCAACGTAGACGTCCATCTCGCCTCCGCACACACCAGGGTCTCCCGTGGAGGGGTCGACAAGCCGATAGGTGAGCAAGCGAGGTTGGCCATCGGCCATTGCCTCCGCCGCCACGTCAACCACCCTTGATTCCATTTCGCCTCCGCCAACGGTTCCTGACCGGCTTCCGTCGTCGCGGATGAGCATTGCTGCGCCGATGCGTCTGGGCACCGATCGATCGGTGCGGACCACTGTCGCAATTGCCGCCTTGCCGCCACCTGAGGCGGTGGCGAGCGCCTGTTGGATCAGATCTAACGACCCCACAGCCGGCTCGCTTCCTCAACAACGCGTCCGCGAGCTCGTTCAACATCAACTCCGAGGACCTCTCCATTTCGAACCCGCCATTCACCCGCCACCATCACATCACGAACGTGCTGACCGCTTCGCCAAAGCACCAACTGATCACAGAACGTCGAAGCATCAATCGGCGTAGGGAGGTCGCAATTGACGAGCTGGAGATCAGCGATCCACCCTGCTTCGATTCGACCAAGATTGTCGATACCGAGCGCCCGGGCGCCACCTTCGGTTGCCATCAAAAGGACATCATGGGCGGGAAGAGTTGATGGATCAAGGAGCCGGGCCTTTTGCAACCAGAATGCTCCCCGCATGACCTCGTACATGTCGTTGACGTAACCATCGGTGCCGAGGCCGACGGTGACACCTTTTGCGAGGAGTTCAGCAATTGGCGCAATTCCTCCACCGACTTCGCAGTTAGAGAGCGGCATATGGCTGACACGGGTTCCAGTTGCGGCAATGATGTCAAGTTCTGATTCGGTCATCTGCACGCATTGGCTGGCGAGAAATGACCGATCGGCAACGCCGAGTTCACGGTAAAAGGCCATGGTGTCCATTCCGTGGTGCTCCCGCGCCCAGTTGCCCTCGTGTGTTCCCTCATTGCAATGGGCGTGGAACCAGGTTGATCGCGCTCTCGCTTCATCTGCTGCTCGCTCGATGAATTGCGCCGAGCACGTAAAGACGGTGTGCCACGACATCGCCCCGGACACCAATGGATCATCTTGGTGGGCGTCGATGAAGTCAAGATTTTCGCAAAGAGAGCGTTCTGCGATTTCTTGCCCCGATCGCTCCGTTGCCTCAAAGCTGAAAATGCCTCGCATGCCTGCACGCCTCGCATGGTCGGCTTCGACTTCAAGGACACCTGACAAGGCCCCTGGGGCCTCACAGATATCAAAAAAGGTGGTGGTACCACTTCGCAACATTTCGGCGCACACCCATTCTGTAGCGGCACCAATCATCTTTTGATCTAGACGATCTTCGACTTGAGGCCACCAGTAGTCATCGAGAAAACTTTCGAAACCTGTGGGTGGTGATTCGATCACGATTCCATGGGCAAGCGTGCCGTAGAGATGGACGTGAGAATTAACGAATCCAGGGAGAAGGGCGCAGCCAGAAGCGTCGACGATCTCATCGTCAGGGAATTGGGTGACGAGTTCTCCCGGTGGTGCTACGTGCGTGATGACCCCATCAAAAACCCGAACAGCACTGTTCGCACTGACCTCCTCACTGGAGGCAACCAACCAGTCGGGTTGAATAATCATGTGCGTCGGGTCTTACTCGGAGGCCTTCATAGCCCGCCAGACACGTTCTGGCGTGAATGGGATTTCGTTCATCGAGACACCAACAGCATTTTGAATGGCATGCCGGAGCGCTGGAGCAACACCGTCCTTCGGAATTTCTGCTACCGCCTTCGCTCCAAATGGGCCGCTGTCTTCCATCGTCTGAACGAGGTAGACCGACGTCTCAGGCATTTCATCGGCCCGATAGATGTGGTAAGGACCGAATGAATCGTTCAGCATCTTCCCGTTTTCATCAAATGCGTATTCCTCGCAATGTGCGTACCCGAGCGCTTGCAACATGCCGCCCTCTACCTGACCAGATGCCGTCACAGGGTTGATAGCAACGCCACAGTCAACGGCCATCGCCATCTTCATCACGGTCACCTGACCCGTATCGATGTCAACCTCGACCTCGATGACCTGTGCAGCAAACGGTGGCGGGCATTCAGGCGATACGTACGATGCTGTACCCATGATCTGTTCTTGTTCTTGCGTATGCAAAGAATCAAGCGCAATGTCTTCCATTGAGACCGAGCGACCGTCGGGAGCGTAGGCCCGCCGGTCACGCAGTTCGATGGAACATGGCTGTTCCACACCGAGGAGCATGGCGGCGCGCTCTTTGATGCGTTCACGAGCGGCCTCGGCTGCGCGGAGGACTGCGGTGCCAGAGATGTACGTCGTCGACGAGGCATACGCCCCTGTATCGAATGGGGTCATGTCGGTGTCACTTGAGTACACCTTGATGTCGTCAAGTGGAATACCAAGTACTTCGGCAGCAATTTGCCCAAGAACCGTGTCTGCGCCCGTTCCAAGGTCGGTTGCGCCGACCAGCATGTTGAATGAACCGTCATCGTTGAGTTTGATGGAGCATCCACCCATATCGAGGAACGGAATTGCGGTGCCATGCATGCAGTAAGCAAAGCCGAGCCCTCTACGAATGTTGGGGCGGTCAGATGGTTCACGCCAGGCTTGATCCTCACGACGATGCCAGCCGATTTCTCTGAGTGCTTGCGCTACACACTCCTCAAGCCCTATCGAGAGCACTCGTGGATATTCATCGAGCTCTTCATCGCTTGCGGCTCTTTCCCCAAGGTGCGGAGCAATGTTGAGTTCATCACCTAGACGCAGCCAGTTTTTGCGTTTGAACTCGATGCAGTCGTAGCCGAGTTCAGCTGCAATGTCATCCATATGGGCTTCAAGAGCAAATTCAGCCTGTGGGGCGCCGTAGCCACGATATGCGCCTGGAACCGGGATGTTCGTGTAAACGACGTCACAGCGAAAACGTTTGTTTGGCGCGTTGTACTGGGTGAGGCCACGGAGACCCGCGACGGTCTGAACGGTGTATCCATGGGTGCCGTATGGGCCGGTGTTGCCAATGATGTAAAGGTCTTGAGATACCAGCTTTCCTTCGCCATCAACAACGGTGGTGAAGGTCAACGTCTGAGGGTGACGGGTTCGGCTTGCAATGAACTCCTCTGAGCGGTCAAGTTCAAGTCGGACAGGTCGCCGAGTTGCCTGAGCGAGATGCCCAACAATGTCTTCGATGAGCATCTCCTGCTTAGCGCCGAAGCCTCCACCAATGCGTGGCTTCACGACGCGAATATCTTTGATGTCTCGATCGAGTAGTGGAGCCACCATTCGTCGAGCGTGGAATGGAACTTGCGTGGCGGTTCGAATGACGAGGCGTTCGTCTTCATCAAGCCATGCAATTGAAATGTGCGGCTCGATCGGACATTGCTGTACCTGGTGCACCCGGAACGTCTGAGTAAAGACGTGGTGGCCGTTTTCTGTGGCATGTTCGACAGCCGCATCGGGGTCGTTTCGACGAGCGGCAATGTGATGAACGATGTTCTTTTCTCGATCGTGAATTTCGAGGGTGTCAGATTCATCATGGATCACCACCGCGCCATCAACCATTGCGTCTCGTTCATCGAGGATCGCTGGGAGCACCTCGTAACTGACGTCAATCAGCGTGCATGCATGTGCTGCGATCTCAGGTGTCTCTGCAGCCACAACGGCAACACGGTCACCGACGTGGCGAACTTTGTCGTCAAAACTCACCTGATCATGTGGGTGAGGATTCGGCCATGATTGTCCGCCAGATGCGTATTTCACCCGAGGCGTGTTCTGGTAATGGAGAATCTCGTGAACTCCTGGGAGTGCCCGGGCAGCGGAATCATCAATGTTGGTGATTCGAGCGTGCGCATGGGGGCTGCGTAGGACCTTTGCGTAGAGCATGTTGCGCATCTCGATGTCATCGGTGAATGCAGGGTTACCTTTCGCGAGGCGAATCGCATCAACCTTGATTTCCGGTTTACCCACAACTGCCATGTCGGGCACGTCGCGGGATGGAATGACACGTGGCACTGCTGCTGAAGCTGTCGGCGCCGGGTCGCTTGGGTCGTATTCGGCTGGCTCCCCCTGTTGGGTAAGCGGCGGCACGATGAGGGGTGCGAACGCTTCTGTCTCTTCGCCGCGAAGCACCGCCGCTGCCCTATGGATCGCTTCGACCGGCTTCACATATGCGGTTTCCCGGTCAAGGATTCCCGACAGCATGTCTCGAATCTGTGCGTCGGTTGGTGTGGGGTTCTTCTCGAGAAGCGCAAGAGTACCGAGCACCATTGCGCCCGCTGAATAACCCGACTGAAATGCGCCTGCTGCGACGAACGCAGCCTGGATCGGGTGAAGCTCGGCTTCAGTATTCATAGCTTCGACAGTGGTGATGGAGTGACCATCGGCCTGTACTGCGAGGACGACATCGCTGCTGACAAGTTCGCCGTCAAGCAGCACAGCCCCCGCTCCCGTTTCACCGCTATCTGACCCGTAGTGCACGCTGAACATTCCCTGCGATCGCAAGAAGGTCCTGAGTGTCTCATGAATCTCGCAGGTGCTCATGATCTGTCTGCCGTTGAGAGTCAGCGAAATTGATTTCATGACAGGCCTCCTAACACGCGTTCGCCCAACGTGACGGCGAGGTGATGCCGATATTCGCTTGATCCACGGAAGTCGTCGATGGGAATGAGTTGATTGAGGTCGTCGATCGACCGGGCTAACACCGGTTGCGCCGCGACCCCTGTGATAGCGAGGGTGATGCTGTCTTCTGCTCGTCGCCCAACAACCGCCACGATTGGGGTGTCCATCGGCGTTCGACCTGTGTGTTCAATCGCCCACGCCCCTTCTGCGGTCACGTCGACCCCAACAATGAGATCACCGGGTGCGCTGACGTAACGTTCGACACTTACTTCGTCGCCATTCGCAGTGCGAACTGATGCGCCCGACGCCATCAAGGCGGCAAGCATGAGACTTTCTCCTCCGCCAGCGGCAACCGTTCCGCCAACCGTGCCAAGGGTCCGGAGCGTTGAGGGAAGTTCGCGGCGTGCCGCCTCAGCAAGCAGATCTCCACTGAATTGCTGTTCCACCTCAGACAGTCGACACATTGCGCCAAACCGCACTCGAGAAGCCTCCCTGGAGATTCCATCGAGACCAAGTGATTGCAGGTCAACCGCAACCAACTGCGAGCGGTTTCGATCCGCGTTCAAAACGGTACCTCCCGCAAGTGCTACGTGATCTGGCTGCTGAAGGAGCTCAACGGCCTCAGCCACTGACTCCGGACGATGGTATTCGACTACTAACGGCACGCTATTGAAGTTAGCCGAGACGAGAGTCAATGCCCGCCCGCTGAAACAAGGTTTTGGCGGCATCTTTCGCCGAATCAACTACCTCAGCGACGTCGACACCAGCATGCTGCCCGTTCATCACAACAGGGTCGCCCTTCACAAAAACGTCTCGAACATGCTGCGGTGCGCAATTGAAAACCAACGCACTCGGCACTCGGTGTACGGGAGCCACCGCAGGGTGGTCGAGATTGACAACGATGAGGTCAGCTTCTCGGCCAACCTCGATGCGTCCAAGAGTGTCCGGTTCTCCATATGCTCGAGCGCCCCCGGCGCATGCCATTTCGATCGCATCTTCCGGCTGCAAGGCCATTGCATTGAGGTGATGCACCTTTTGAAGGAGCACACTCATCTTCATTGCCTCGAAAAGGTCTTGCCGATTATTTGACCCCGAGCCGTCGCTGGCGAGGGCAACAGTGATGCCCCTCTCCCTCATTTCAAGGATGCGGGCCACGCCAGAAGCGAGGTACATATTCGATACCGGGCAGTGCACCACCACCGCATCTGCGGCGGCAATGGCGTCAAGTTCATCATCGTCGAGCCACACGGCATGGGCGAGTTGCACGTCGGACGCAAGAGAACCAACACTTTGCAACCAAGGAACATGACGCATTCCACGCTCTTCGAGGCTCATCTCTACTTCGATCGCAGTTTCAGCGCAGTGAACGTGGGTACCTCGACCCCATGATCGGGCCGCTTCGATCGTCGACACCATCGCCTCATCAGAGCATCCCCAAGGAATCAGAGGTCCGAGCTCGACACGTATTCGACCGTCGTGGCCATCCCATTGATCAAATACTGATTTCGCTCTCTGAATCGCAGTCGCCGCATCTTCTGCGAGCGGTTCGTGATAATTGCGGTCGGCCCAACCGTGTGCAAGAAGTAGACGGATGCCAAGTTCGTCGGCAGCACGACAAACCGCATCGTCGATCAGGTCACCTTCGGCACCAGGGTGCACGTATTGATGGTCAATGACAGTCGTGCAGCCCGTCAAGAGATTCTCGAGAAGTCCAATTCGCGCGGCGTGATACGCAATCTCGGGTGTGATGTGTTCCGCTGCAGGCCAAATGCATTCACGAAGCCAGTCGAGAAGTGGCCGGTCGTCGGCAAGGCCTCGGAAAAACGATTGAAACAGGTGGGTATGTGCATTGGTCATACCGGGCATCACCGCACACCCAACTGCCGAGGTGTGCTCATCGACCGAAGAGACGATGTCTGCAGGTGGCTCACCCTCGCCGAGTTGCGTGATCACACCGTTTTGGACAACAACCCAACCCGGGTCAAGCACCCGGTGAGAGGAGTCCACGGTGACTACCGCTCCCCCAAAGATGAGTCTGCTATTCGCCATCTGGGCTCCAGTGGGCGAATGCGTCGATCACTGGTTTGATGTCGTCCATCATCGGATACAGGATCGGACACGTCACGCCAGCATCGATGTATTCAGCAACCTTGTCTTGGCACTCTTTCGTCGTGCCAACGGCCATTAGAGACCGCACAAGATCATCGGGAATGAGGTGCGCCGCCTTTCGGTAGTCGGCCTCTGTGGCAGGCCAGCCAACAACTTTTTGCACACGCTCCACTAACTCTGGGTCAGCGCCGCTCGCCTCCATTATGTGAGGCTCGGTGCCCAGGTAGTACGCAACGAGCGATTTTCCGGTGAGTAATGCTTCGTCAGGATCATCGTCGGAAAGCGAACACACGAGAAGTTCGGGACGATCAATGTCGTCGATTGTCTTTCCTGCGCGTTCGGCGCCGATGGAAACGTGCTCAACCGCTGAGCGGATGTAGTCAGTTGAGACGACATAGTTAAGAACAACGCCGTCACAGGTCTCCCCTGTGAGTTCAAGCATTTTTGGACCAGTTGCGCCGATGTAGATCGGAATGTTTCTCGGAGAGGCATCTCCATATGCGACATCAAGTCGTACACGATCAAGTTGAACGATCTCACCCTCGTAGGTGACTTCCTCCATAGTGAACAATGCACGCAGTGCCTCAACGTGCTCGCGCATCGCTCGTAGTGGAAGTCGACGATTCTCACCAACACGGCTCGCAATTGGCTCCCACCATGCGCCAATGCCGCACATCACACGACTTTCACCTTCTACGAGACCACCCAGTTCCCACATGGTGCTCCAGGTTGCTGCGATGACTGCCGGGTTGCGGGTCCAAATGGGCAACACACCTGATCCGATTCGCAGGCGCTTTGTCTCGGTGAGCAGAGCACTCATCAAGACGACGCAGTCTCGTGCGAGGCGAGTGTCGGCCTGCCAAATTTCCGAGAATCCCTGTTCTTCTGCGTACTTCGCCATTTCGATCTCATAGGAGATCGGATGCTTGTCTTGCAGATAGAGGGCCATGCGTTGCGCCATGGCGCCGAGATTAGGTGATAACCGGCGGGAACTCGCTCATTGCGCTGGTGCGGGCGACGACTTGTCCACCCTTCATGACGATTCGATCGGCTGGTGCCTCGGCAATTGCCTGACGGGTCGAACCTGCCCGCACGGCAAGGAGGTCTGCGGGTTGGCCAACTTCGATCGAGACTTCAGGCATCCCGAGGGCTTTTCGTGGATTAGAGGAAATTGTTGCAAACGCGTCGATTGGGAGCATGTGGCCTGCCATCACCATCAAGGCAGCTGTCTCGAATGGATCGTTCCTTCCCACAAAGTTGAAGGGATCTTGGGCGTTGTCCGCACCGGCCACGAGGTTCACTCCGGCTGCCAGCAACGCATGAATGGCGGTGAGACCTCGAGGTGTCGCCACCGGGTCGTCGCGCCCTTGTAGAAACAGGTTGGTTTGTGGCAACGCAACGATGGAGACTTCCGCTGCGGCGACGTTCTCGGCGAGCGACTGAACCTGATCGACGGGAAGCATTCCGAGGCTCACGCAGTGACTTGCGGTGGTCAAAATCCCAGAGCCACGCGAGTATCGAACGACATCATTGATCGTCAGCGCTGTGGGGTCGAGAGTCTCATCAACATGCAGATCAACTTTGCGTTGATGGCGCTCAGCGAGTTCGAACACTTTCGAAACACACGAGTCAGAATCAGGCTCGAGGTGAGGGCACCCACCGATGACCTCCACTCCTAGTTCGATTGCGTCGTTGAGTGCTGTGAGGTTGATGTCACTCCCCTCGCCGCTCATCGGCATGTACGTCAGTGCAACAAACTCAATGTCCATACGCTGCCTGAACGTTGCTGCGGCTTCGATAGCGGCGACGAGGTAACGGGTCGAGACCGGTCCACCAACATTGATGTGACTTCGAACCGCAGTGACCCCGCTTGCGAGCAACATCTCCAGTGAGCGGCGGATTCGAGCAACCATTTCTTCGTGACCAATTACTCCCGCAGCTTCAGCGTCTCGCCACCCATGGATTGCCCCCATCAAGTCGCCCTTCGGGTTAGGTACGACGTCCGCGGTGAGCGATTTGTCGAGATGTGCATGAGGTTCGACTAATGAGGGGACTATCAGACGTCCATCGAGATCAATGTGATTGACGTTCTCACTCGAGACATCACCTACTCGCTCCGATACCTCAATGATGCGACCATCGCGATCAACAAGGATGTGTGGTGTTGAGCCATCCTCGAGGAAGCCGCCGGAGATAAGGGTTCGAGGTTGGGTCATGTGAGCATCATATTGTTCGGCGTAGATTCATGGTTATGAACGCGAACGAAAGCCGTCGATACGCCGACATCGTAGGTCCAGACATTGGTGATGTCATTTCAGAAGAATCCATCATCGTGTTGCCGGTCGGAGCCGTCGAGCAGCACGGCCCGCACTTGCCAATGTCGGTCGACGACGTCATCGCGACTGAAACGACGACTGAGGTCGTGCGACGGTTCGGTGGCGATCTTGATCTGTGGCAACTGCCCTCGCTATCGATATCGAAGTCAAATGAGCACGCCTGGAGTGCAGGCACTCTGTGGTATTCGGCTGAGACCATGATGTCGGTGCTGCACGACATCGGCCGTTCAATTTCAACGACTCGGGCCGAGCGACTTGTGCTCCTCAACGGCCATGGCGGTAACACCACGTTGCTCAACACCGCGTTACGCGAACTTCGGCTGGCGTTCGGACTGAAGACGTTCCTTGTTCATCCATCCCTCCCTCCTGCTTACGGGGGCTCGTCCACCGAAGATGAGTTGGGAATGGGTATTCACGGCGGCCTTAACGAAACGTCAGTGTTTATGCATCTTCGTCCTGATCTTGTCGATCTCAGTCGCGCAGAACGAAAGGTTCCTGAGGCGTTAGACCAGAATCAACATGTGAAGTTCGGAGGGTCGGTTGCGTTCGGTTGGCTGTCGAACGACTTCGATGAGGCTGGCTATATCGGTGATCCGACAGGAGCGAACGCTGAGCGTGGCGCCGAGTTGTTCAATCATGCGGTCGAACGCATTGGTGAGCAGATGGCGGAAATCCGGGAATTCAATTTTGGCCGATGATGTCCGCTGCTCGGTTGGCGTCGGTTCGTTGACGCTCGGTCTGCAATAGTATTCCGGCCATGCTGGTTGCACATCTCAGTGACCCCCACATTTTCGCTCGAGGCGAATTGATGGAGGGTGTGGTCGACACCGCAGCTAATCTTTCTCTTGCATTGGCGTCACTTAAAGAGCTCGCTCCAACGCCTGAGTTTGTCGTTCTGACCGGTGATTTGGTCAACGATGGCCAGCCCAACCAATACGACCATCTCAAGAAAGTACTGGGCAGCAGCCTCGATTCATTTATCGTCGTTGCGGGAAATCACGATGACCGTGCTGGCCTTCGGGCCTTGTTCCCCCAGCTTTCCGCAGTGGGTTCCGGTGATGACCCAATCGATTACGTGATTGATGCCGAACGAGACGGCCGCTCGCTCTCTCTAATCGTCCTCGACACCACCGTCCCAGGCGAACATGCCGGTGCACTCGATGCGACCCAGCTGGAATGGCTTGATCGTCAACTTGCTGAACGACGTGATCGAGAGATTCTCATCGTTCAGCACCATCCCCCGTTTCGGAGCGGCATCGGCTTCATGGATGCCTACGGGCTGCGGGGTGCTGAGGCGGAGGCTGCAATCGTCGCGAAGTATGCAAACGTCGCTGCGGTGATTTCAGGCCACCTACATCGGCCCGCAACCGCTGCGTGGGGTGGAACGGTGGCGTTCGCCTCCCCATCGACTGCCGCTCAAGTCTCTCCATCATTCAACGGCGAGACCACTTCATATACAGACGAACCCGGCATGATGTCGCTTCATTGGTGGACTAAAACTGGAGTTGCATCTCACGTTCAACCAATTGGCGACAGCGGACGGTGGGTCCCCGCATGGGCGAAGTAGTTGACGGCTAACCCAAAGACTTCTCCTCGCTCGGACAGTGCTTTGTGAACATTTATGGAAAGTTAAGTAAAATCTGTGGGAATGGGCCCCGTTTATTCCGTTTAGGGTTTACAAAGCGACTATGTTCGTAAACGTGATTCGATTCCTAGGCGGTCAACAATGACAGCGGCTGAAAGTTCCGTCCAGACAAGTGGAGTGGGGGCACCAGTCCTTTCGTTTGACCACACCCAGATGACGTTTCCCGATGGCACAGAGGCTGTGCGAGATGTGAGTCT
>JAKMEY010000021.1 GCA_022425725.1 Ilumatobacteraceae bacterium | reverse complement strand
CGGCACTTCCCCACCGTGCAGGATGTGTTTCGTGCGTTGTCGGACGAAGTGATCGCTGAAATTTATTCGAACTTGCCTGACCTACCCTTCAGCGACCCGAACTACATGACAGAGTTCGTCGAAGTTGCAGTCAACGTGTTTTGTGCTGACTCACAGGTAGTGCGTGTGCTCGTACTGACTTCAGCGATCGGCCGTGCGTCAGGCGACTGGGTGCAGGTCGACCCTGAACAGATTCTTCTTTCAGCTCTCACTGCGATGCCTGCGGCACATCGCCCTGTTTCGCGTGACCCGAAAGAGGCGGCGCGAGTTCTCATCACCTATTTCCGTGGCGCACTCTATGGGTGGGCAGCTGGGTTCCTTAGTGACAGCGAGTTCGAACAAGAGGTTCGGAAGGCAGGACACCTCGCCGTCAAATGACCGCCTCTCAAGGTTTCGGTAACAGCTACCAAGCACGAGCGGTGCTCGTTCCGCTGATCGTGCTGATGCTCGCCACCGCTCTGCTATCACCTCTCCGCAGAGCTGATACTGCCTTTGCCACATCAGCGGGAGATCTTGATCTGTCATTCGATAGCGACGGTTGGGCCACCATTTCTGAAAACGATCTTTGGTTCGAGGCTGTATCAGTTGTTGTGCAGTTATCGGGGAAGGTGGTAGTTGCCGGTGCTCGGATGAACGGGTTCCAGTTCGATCCGATGCTGGCTCGCTATAACACTGACGGCAGTTTGGATACGTCGTTTGGGTCTGATGGGACCGGGATTGTTGTTGAGCCGTGGCCAGACGGCGAGACAATCATGGAGTGGGTGAACCGGTCCGGTGCAGCGGTTGACGTTGCGCTGCTGTCCGATGATCGGATCGTGGTGACGAGCTCACCATCAGGTGACGATGAGAAGCACGGCATCATGCTGTTTACGGCCGACGGGGTGTTAGACACCACCTTCGACGGAGATGGCCGACGCAAGATCGCCAGTGGTGGGCCAGCAATGGATGTGTGGACCACTGCGGTCACCGTCACATCTGACGACAACATCATGATTGTCGGAACCAGTCCCGATAACAGTTGGGACTACCGAATGAAGGTGTACCGGCTCAATTCCGATGGATCGAACGACACGTCATTCAGTAACAACGGCATGCGCAACGTCAATTTCCCTGGCGGGGTTGACCACCTTGCGAACGCGGTTGTGATGACCGGAGACAAGACCGTCGTCGGAGGATCTGCGGCAGCATCGTGGAGCCGTCACGACATGGGTATCGCGCAGCTGAAAGCGAACGGGCAGAACGATCTTGCTGGGTTTGCTGACGGCGTAGGCAAGCTATACGTGGATTTTGGTTTTGGTGACTCAGATGTTCGAGAACTACTTGTTCAAGCTGACGGCAAGATCGTCGCGATTGGCGAATCGCAGGTCTTCGATAACGATGACTCCGTTGCGGTTGCGCGGCTCAATGCAGACGGATCTCTCGATACGTCATTTAGTGACGACGGCAAGTTCGCGTACGACTTCGGCACCGGTGATTCCTATGGGTGGGCTGGGGCGCTCGACGAGGACGGCCGAATCGTGATCGCCGGCCAGTACAACAACGGCGTCAACGACAAGGCGTTTGTGATGCGACTCACCACCGCCGGCGAGCTCGACACGACGTTCGGAACCGGCGGCGTTCGAACATACGATTTCGCCGGCGATAACGCGGAGTCGTTTAACGCCATTGCGGTGCAGGGAGACGACATGGTCGTCGCTGGGGGCTCCGGGTCCGATCTCTTGGTCGCTCGGCTGACCGACCTGTACTCAAACACGCTGAACATCGCCTACGACAGCCAAGATGGCTCGGACGTCACTGACGGCGATGCGACCACCACTGCGGGTGGTTCGATCGCCACACTCCCATCCGACCCAACCCGCACCGGATACACCTTCAACGGCTGGTACACCGCAACATCAGGCGGCACCCAGATCACCGCCGGCACAGCACACAACCAGACCGGCGACTTCATCCTGTACGCCCAATGGACAGCCGACACGCTGAACATCACCTATGACAGCCAAGGCGGTTCAGACGCAACCGATGGCGACTCGACGACAACCACCGGTGGGTCCATTACTGCGCTCCCGACCAATCCAACACGCGACGGCTACACGTTCACTGGCTGGTACACCGCAACATCAGGCGGCACCCAAATCACCGCAGGTGGCGACCACGGCCAGACCGGCGACTTCACCCTGTACGCCCAATGGCAGGCAGTTCCCACCACCACTACAACCACAGTCGCTCCAACAACCACAACCACTACGGCGACCGCCCCGACAACAACCCCAGCGACAACCACGACAACCGCTCCGACAACGACTACAGCCCCAACAACCACGACCACAGTTGCATCGTCGGACGCTCCCACCTCTTCGACAACGACGGTTGCGACAACATCTACAACGACCACCGAAGTTCGAACATCGACAACTTCATCGACTGCGGTCACGACCACTTCCACAACCGAAACATCAGAACCGCCGACAGACAGCGTTGCACTTCCCGCAACAGGAACAAGCCCCTCCAAATGGCCGGGCGTTCCCCTCATTGCCATCGGATGCGCCCTGCTGCTCGTATCCCGACTACCTAAAGAAAATTGAGCTATGACCACGAATGAAGCGAGAGAAAGCGAACGAACAAAAGCAAGAAAGATCGGAGTACTCACAGCCGCATTTGTTGCCGCCGTTGGATTGCTTTCCGTTACTGCGGCCTCGGATACCGTCTCTGCTGACAACCATGACCCGTTTACAGATGGCGACGAGCTTCTCGTTTACGTAAATATTCTTTCCGGGGACAGCATCCAAGGCGGCCACTTCGATGGTTGGGTGAACGAGCATCCAGCCGGTGACGATTTCAGCCAAATTGGCGGAATCGGGCTGGTCCGTCTTCCTGATGGCTGCAGCGAACTGTCGTGCGCTGAATGGCATGTCGGGTACTGCAGTGAGTCAGATGAGCAGATCCACGTAATGGAGTACGAGCCCTACTTTGAGACGAGTCTTGACCCTCGACTGTCGTACCTCACTTGGAAATACGGATACGACTTTTACGTTGCCAACTATGCCTCGGGGAATGCAATTGTGCCGATGGCTGCAACGCAGGCTCTGGTGTGGGCCTGGTATTCCGATCCTGAAACTGGTTCCTCCGTGTTCGCCAACGTCGCAGGAGGTCTTGACGACCCGTTCAACTGGAATAGCTTGACGCCGTCTTTGCATACAGACACCTCTCCTCGGGTTGGGTTTCATGGTGATGATCTCGGCGCAACTCACTGGACGGGCACCGACGAAGAACTTCTTCAGGCCGCCACGCAAGCTGTGTATGACTTTGCGGTTGAAGCAACTGCGAAAGCCGGTCCATGGACTCTTTCTCAAGGTGTTGGCGCCACCGGCGTTGTTCTCACCGGCGCTAACGGACCCATTGAAGGTGAGGTGGTCAATTTTGCAAATGGCACGACTAACGGCATTGATACCACCACCGATATCAATGGTTTTGCTGCCTGGCCCAGTGGCACGACAGCAGCAACTGTTGAGGGTCCGGGGCTGAGCTACGAAACTCAGGGCAACTCGAACGAGGGTGCAGAAGGACAAAACATTGTTCTCACACTTGGTGAGCAACTTGTCGTGAATGTTGACGACCCGGCTCCAACAACAACGACAACAACGACAAC
>JAKMEY010000068.1 GCA_022425725.1 Ilumatobacteraceae bacterium | reverse complement strand
GCGTTGTTCACCATCGGCGCTGAACTGCAACGGATTGTCGAGCGAGTTGGTGAGCCCCAAGTCGGAACCATTGGTCGCATCGAATTGGTGCCGAATCTGGTGAATGTCGTCCCGGCATCAGCAACGTTCACCGTTGATGTTCGCCACACTGATGACGAAACGCTCATCAACGTCGAACGTGAAGTTGCTGCGCTTATCGAAGAAGTTGCCGCCCAGCACGGACTGCTCGTTGAAACCGAATCTCTCGCTCGGTTTGCGCCGGTCGTGTTCGATGACCGAGTCGTCGAGATTGTTGAGCGCTCAGCCCAGCAACGAGAACTCTCCGTAAAGCGCATGCCATCGGGGGCTGGTCATGATGCGCAGATGTTGGCGCGTGTGTGCCCGTCAGCGATGGTCTTCACGCCGAGCGTGCGTGGGATCAGCCATAACCCGGCAGAGATCACAGCCGATGAAGACCTGATCGCAGGTTGTCAGGTGCTGTGTGATGTCATGCTGGAGTTAGCGGCGACAACGTTTGAGGAGGCGAAGTGAGTCGAATTGTCAACGTTGGGGCGGCACAGATGGGCCCGATTGCTGCCGATGAGTCGCGTGCTGAGGTCGTTGGGCGTCTGATTGCTCTGCTTCGTGATGGGGCGGAAGCGGGCTGTGACCTTGTCGTGTTTCCAGAACTTGCGTTAACGACGTTCTTCCCTCGTTGGTTCACCGAAGACATCGCCGGTCACGACCATTACTACGAGCGTGAGATGCCGAACGCTGATGTTCAGCCGCTCTTCGTCGAGGCGGCGCGTCTCGGGGTTGGATTCTGCCTTGGCTACGCCGAACTCACCCCAGATGGCCATCGCTACAACACTTACGTACTCGTCGACAAGGCAGGGGCAATCGTTGGCAAGTATCGCAAGGTACACATTCCCGGGCACGCCGATGACGAGCCGCACCGCCCCTTCCAGCATCTCGAGCGTCGCTACTTCGAGGAATCGCCTGATGGTTTCGGGGTAGTGAACGCATTCGGTGGCATCGTTGGCATGGCCATCTGCAACGATCGCCGCTGGCCCGAGACCTATCGTGTGCTCGGCTTACAAGGCGTCGAACTTGTGCTCATTGGCTATAACACTCCGCTGCACTACGCCCCTGACCCCGATCAAAACCCGTTGCAATCGTTTCACAACAACCTGGTGATGGCGTCAGGGGCCTATCAGAACGGAACGTGGGTAGTAGGTGTCGCAAAGGGCGGAATCGAAGAAGGTGTCGAGTCGCTATCGCACTCGCAAATCATTGCACCCTCTGGTCAGGTCGTTGCTCAAGCGACAGTGAGTGGTGACGTGTTGATTTCTGCCCGGTGCGACCTTGATCTCTGCCGGCACTACAAAGAGACGCTCTTTAACTTTGATGTGTATCGGCGTCCCGAGGCGTATCGCATCATCACCGAACAGAAAGGCGTGGCGCCCCCATCGGGGTGACGGTCGATATGGGGGAGTCGACCAGCTTCACTTCGGTTGGCGGGGGATTGGTGTGTGCTCATCACCACCTGTATTCGGCGTTGGCTCGTGGTATGCCTGCGCCTCCGGCAACTCCGACCAACTTTCGACAGATTCTTGAACTGGTGTGGTGGCGTCTTGACATGGCGCTCGACCTCGACATCATTCGTGACTCGGCCCGTCTCGGCGCACTGGAAGCTGTCGCAAGAGGTTGCACCGCAATCATCGACCACCATGAATCACCTAATGCGATCGAGGGTTCGCTCGACGCGATTGCCGAGGCATGTGACGAGGTCGGCGTGCGATCGGTGTGTAGCTACGGGGTGACCGACCGTCATGGGGCCGACGGAGCTCGACGAGGGCTGGAGGAGAATCGCCGGTTCATTTCTGACGGTGGTCGAGGAATGGTCGGTGTTCATGCATCGTTCACGTGCACCGACGACACCCTTGAAGCGGCCGCAGGGATCGCGTCAGATCTTGGTGTAGGCGTGCACATTCATGTTGCGGAAGGCCCAGACGATGTTGGGGCGGAAGAGCGAATTCGTCATCTCGCTCGACCCGACTGGTTGTTGATTCACGGTGTCCTGCTTCCCGATAACCACGGCGTACAAGGAACGCTTGTTCATAACCCGAGATCAAATATGAACAACTCGGTTGGGTATGCGAACCCGGCACGTTTTGTCAACCCGGTCGCCCTCGGAACAGACGGTATCGGTGCCGACATGCTGGAAGAGTTCCGTCTTGCCTACGTGGCCGGGCGCGCAATCGATGTAGCGACCACTCCTGAAACGGCATGGGGTTGGTTAGAGAATGGCTGGACGCTTGTCCCTGAGGCAGCGAACGACAAGGTGGTGTGGGCGTCACCGGAGTTCGATCCGTGGTTTCAGGCATTCAACACCGGAACGAGCCCGATCAGCGTTGAAGTCGATGGCGAGGTGGTGTGGTCGAACGGAGCACCGACACGTGTCGACGAGCAAGAAGTTCGAACAAAAGCAAGAGAGTCGGCGCGCCGTCTCTTCGCACGACTGGAGGAGATCTGATGTCAGTACCAATGGCGATCTATCTGCAAGATGCACACCCGATTACTGAGGCGATGGAAATTGCCCAGTTCGCCGAAGAGTCAGGCTTTCATGCCGTGTGGCAGGCAGATTCAAGGCTTGTTCGTGAGGCGACGGTGCCAATGGCTGCCTTTGCCGCAACAACCAATCACATCAAGATCGGTTCTGGCGTCATCGATGTGTGGACTCGTAACCCCGCTCGGCTCGCCTCGCTGTTCTCAACGCTTGACGACCTCGCACCAGGACGCGTGCTGTGTGGCCTTGGAGCATGGTGGGACCCGCTGGCAAGCAAAGTTGGCATCAACAGGACAAAGCCTCTGGCGATGATGCGCGAATCGGTCACCGTCATCCGCGCACTTCTCGCGAACGAAAACGTCACGTTTCACGGTGAGCACGTGCACCTTGACGGAGTTGAACTTGATTACGTGTATCAAGAGCG
>JAKMEY010000052.1 GCA_022425725.1 Ilumatobacteraceae bacterium | reverse complement strand
ATCCGTGTACCCAAACTGGAGAGCCCATCGGCATCAACTCCTCGTCCCAGATCCAATCCATCGCCAGGGTGCTCACCCGCACACAACCATGCGAGGCCGGATAATTCGGAATGGACTGCGAGCCATGCACTGCAATCCCCCCGTTGAAATATTTCGGGCGATAAATCGAACCAAGATCGCCATCCCACCATCCTTCATCGCGTTCGCGATCAACCTTGAACAAACCAGGATCAGTGATCGAGTCACCCTCCTCGATCGCCTCCGGATCGTTTTGATTCGGTTCTGAATATGGAATCTCCGAGCCCGTCGACACGTTCAGCACCCACTCGGTCACACCGTCGATCACGAAGAATGCAAGCTGTTTCGTTTTGTCGATCTCGACCAATGTCCCTCGGTCTGCGCGAGCTTGGGGCCTCGCCGTCGCAGATGAGAGCGCCAAGGCGGTGTCATCGTCAACCGATGACGTAGCGGGCAGACCAAAATATTTCTGAGCCGCCATCACCGCTTGACGAGTGGTCAACCCGAAATCACCATCGACCGATTGCACCCAGAACCCAAGTTCGACAAGACGTTCTTGAAGGCGGATGGTCTCTTCGCCGTCAGCCCTACCAACCGCAATCAACGGCTCAATCAACGACACGACCGCAACAGGCTCTTGCTCAAACGATGGCAGCACGGTGGTAGTCGACGACGTTGTTGTCAAAACCTGCGCCACAGTTGTCGTTGGCAGATCTCGAGGGAGCGCAACGGTTGTCGTCGTCACCAACGTGGTTGTCACAACCCTTGAGTTGCTCGACGCCGCTGGTGTGGGCGTGCAGCCAGTCACAAACGGCAGGACCACGGCCGACAACGCCAGTATCATCGCTCGCCATCGAAAAGGTGCCACTGATCTCAACAGTACCGAGCACCTCACCTCACGACAGACGATCATCATCAGTACTGACTGCAAGGTCGAAGGCCGCAAGATGAATCGGTTGTCGAGAAAGCGAATCAACTGACCACTGTGCAGCCCACATTGTGAACGGATCTGGGTGACCGCCCCCAGGCTGACAACCAACGCTCATGGCGATCGAGTCTCGTACCGCACTCACGCTCTCGCCACGTTCAACAAGTTCTCGAAGTGTGATCGCCCCGTCTCGTTTTGCAAGACGGCTTCCCATGTCGCCAAGGACGAGTGGCACATGCGCGTACTCAGGTGTCGGAAGACCGAGAAGGCGTTGCAAATGCATTTGTCGTGGGGTCGATGACAGCAAATCGTCGCCACGCACCACCTGGTCGATGCCCTGCACCGCATCGTCGACCACCACCGCCAAGTTGTAAGCCGGCACACCATCAGCGCGAGCAAGAACGACATCATCAATTCCACCCTCGAACCGTCCGGCGATCATGTCCTCAACCACATAGGTCTCACCCGAGGTTCGTAAGCGAAGAGCAGGACGCCGGCCCTCAGCTTCTCGCTCGGACCTTTGCGCAGTCGTCAAGTTCCGGCAGGTACCCGGGTAGGCCCCGTCAGGCAAATTGCCGTTTGGCGCATGTGCCGCCGCCTCAATTTCGGCACGAATTTCTCTTCGGCTGCAGTAACACGGGTACGCATCGCCGCTCTCGGTGAGACGCTCGATTGCATTCCTATACAACTCAAACCGCTCCGACTGTCGGACAATCTTTGTCGAGGTCACCACCCCCACGGCAGCAAGGTCTGCGATCTGGTGCTCTTCAAATTCGGGAGACGCAGTAACAAGGTCAAGGTCTTCCATTCGAATAATGAACTCGCGTTCGGTGGAGTGGGCAAGCAGCGCCGCAACGAGAGCCGTGCGAAGGTTGCCGATGTGAAGATCTCCCGTCGGTGAAGGTGCGAAGCGGCCCGCCATTGCACCATTCTTGTCACATGGGCCGTTCGCAATCAGCGACAGATCACCATCGAGGTCGGCAACCGAACCGACGCGAACGGATGTCGATCATTTTGGAACGAGATGGCAACGACTGTGTCTGGTGTCGTCGCACCTTCGACAACCACCTCGTCGTGCCGACCACAGAACACCTCGTTCCGCGAATTAAGGGCGGTCCGAGTTGGGTCGAAAATGAAGTTGCCGCCTGCAAGCGATGTAACAACGAACGTGGCCATCGCACGCTTGGAGAGTTCGCCGATGAATGTGAGGGGCTCGCGCGCGAACCAGACGTCGCTCGAATTATCCGATCACTCGAGCGCCTCACCGATGCCATCGCCATCCGCGGCGGGCAGCGTCGTGCTCGGCCATATGTCGCCACACAACTTCGCCGCCTTCGCCGTCGGTAACCGTCGATCTCATTACTCGCGACCTAAAGCGAACAATGTCGTATTCTCGGCCTATGCGCAGCACTTTCACTCCGCGTCGGGGCGAGCGGGAGCCAAACGTAACGAAATGATCTGCCCTGCCTGCGGCGCTGCTGCGCCCGACGACGCAAAGTTCTGCAATTCGTGCGGCGCAAGCCTCAGCGCTCAACCTGACGACACTCCTAACGCCGTCACCACAGAGTCACCTGTTGTTGACGAACCCGTCGATGATGAGCAGACCGGTGAACTTCGGCTGCCTGTCGATTCAACAACTGACGAACTCGACGAACTCGCCCTCACCCGACTGCACGATTCGATCCAAACCGAAGAACTGAAACAGACCATCCAGATCACAACGGCCGATGAACCAGCCTTCGCATCCCAGGTCGTCTGGGCAGATGACGAACGACCTTTTGATGACACGATCGATGACATGCCAGCGAGTGGCATCTCTATCGATACTGCTGCAGCGACCCAAGTGATTCCACTCGACCACGAGCCGCCCACTCCTTCTTCTGGCTCTGCCACTCTCGCCGCCGCAGTGGTCGACCATGAGCCGGCTGGGAGCGTCACGGCACAACTTACGGTCACCTCCTTCATCGGTATCGTCGCCGCAGTGCTCACCGTCATTGCACTGACAGCTGACATTCTCAAGATCTCAACAACAGCGGGAGCAGAATTCGCCGACGTTGCATCAGCCGTCGGGTTGAAAACCGGGGTTTGGCACGTTGACAACCTTGGCTCCAACCTCATTGCAGTCGGCCTCCTTGGGGCAATCGGGCTCGTAGCCGGTTCGGTCGGGTCAATCCTCAATCGCCCCTGGGGGCCAGGCCTTGTCGGGGGAAGCGGACTCTCGGTTCTCGGCACCGCTGCACTCACGATCGGTCTTGTCGAGTTTCCGGTTGGAGCCGCCCGAAATTTTGCTGCGAGTGCGACTGGCGAGTTCACCATCGAAATCACGAGAGATCTTGGTTACTGGGCGTTGTTCGCTGCCGGAGGTGTTGGGCTCATCGCATTCTTCGCATCAATGAATGATCTCTTAATCGACCGCCGAGCGAGTCTTAACCCGTACGTGCATGCTCTCGGAGCGCTCATCGTCGTCATTACCGCAATTGCTCCACTCGTACCAGTGGTTGGTTCTTCCTGGTCAGCGAATTGGCTTCTCAATAGCAACGAGGGTTGGCCGAACGAACTGATGATCGCACGGTTGGTGCAGCTCGGAGCCCTCGCAGTTGGAGGCCTCATCGGATTTCTCACTGTGAGACCGACCGGTCTTGCCCTTGCCTTCGGTGCCGTGTTCCCGGTGGTGATCGCAACGATGTCGACGTGGCTCGGGTTGGGAGTGCTGTCGCTCGCTCCGGGCTATCGAAACCCTGGTGGCACAGCCGGGTCACCAACCAATCTGCTGGTCGGTGCGTCGGTTGGATGCGTTCTCGTTCTCGCCGTAGCTATTGCGATGGCGTGGGACTCACATCAACGAAGTTGAGTCAGTCAAGTAACGCGTTGCGATACGAGTGCGTTCCGTCAAAACGCGACAGCAGGTAGGGGCCGGCCGTAAGAGGTTCGTGACGTGGCGGGTTCGACGCATCTTGGCAGGTGGGCAAGCATTCGACTCGGGCATGAAAACCTGGCTCAACAAAAAACGGAATCGAGTACCGATCGACATTTGGTGGACTCACCACTCGATGAGGGTTTGATACGTAACGATCGTTCGACCAAATCGCCATGAGATCACCAAGATTCACGACGGCGTGACCTGGCGGAACTGAGATGTCGATCCACTCGCCGCTTCGTGTCTTCACCTGCAGTCCACCCTGCCCATCGTCGGTGAGGATGGTCACCGACCCGTAATCGGTGTGCGAGCCACAACCGGGTTGGCCGGGGGCTGGTGTGACCCGACTCGTCGGCGGGTAATGCAGCATCCGCAAGTGGTACATGAACGCATCCCGTGACAGGTCTCCGAGGTCTTCAAACCACGTCGAGGCTAAGCCGAGAGCTACTGCCAGCCCTCGATGAGCTCGAAGGCTCGCCTCGGTGGCCTCATCGAAATAGCGCTGCCATGCCGCTCGAAACCGGGGTGACTCTGGAAGTTGGTTTGGGCCGTGAAGCGGCGTGCCGGCGAGCACCTCTGGGTGTTGCGGTCCGTGCTCGGTTCCAGAATCGATGGTTTCTTTCAGATCTCCGAGTCGCGGAATGTCGAATTGATCATCGTCGGCAAGCGCGCCCTCGAGTGCTTCGGTTCCGATGCCGACGTACCCCCGGTGGCAAGAACTGTTTGCGATGGAAATTTGTTCCTTGACGTCATGAGGTTTGGCGAAAAACTCTCGCATGACATCGAGCAACTCTTCTTTCGTTTCCGATGCAATTCCGTGTCCGACAGCAAGTAAGAACCCGAGTTCTTGGCAGGTTGCATCAATGATTGCGGCCTGCTCACGTGCGGCAGAGCTCAAGTGATCTTCACCGGTTGCAAATGGTGCAAGGTCAATGACGGGGAGGCTCACGTAAGCGACTGTAGCCCGGTCAATTTTGTCGAGAGCAAGGAGAGCATAGAGGTGCTCGACCAACCATTCGCTCGTAGTGAAACTGCAAGACCGGGATCTCGACAAATCTAAAAGCGTTCGAGGCGTTCGGCTCTAACACTCACAGTTGAATATCGACTGCGGTTCGTGCCATTAAGTCCTTCGGTCGTTCAAAGACCGCCCAAACCATTACACCGTAACGATTCTCAGGATTTCGAAAAATTCTCGAGAAAATTGCAAGAAAAGGTGTGCGTCGTGCTCTTGCATGACATGAACGCACGCAAGTCACTCACCACCGCAGCAATCGCATCGGTTGCTTTCTTCTCGCTCTTCGGAGCTCAAGCCGCCCACGCCGCCCCAGGAGGAAACGGCAATGGCAACGGACAAATTGCGTCAATCGACCTTGGTCCCGCTCCTGTCAACCTTCACAACGATGAGGCAGAAACAAAGAACGACTGTCCAAGCGATGATGCCTGGTGGCACTTCGTGCTTGCTCCCAACAACGGTCAGTACGCATTTACATCGATGAATCTCAACATCGGCGGATCGGCAACTCTCATCAGCGGCGCTGACATCGTTTCTAACGGCGGTCAGACCGACAATGTGTTCGTTGCAGTTCCTGAGGGTGCAAGTCTTGACGATCTCAGCGCAGCAGGTTCAAGTGCAATGGTTGCTCCGTACAGCACGAAGGTGAAGTTCGTTCTTTCTCACGTCTGCGAGGGTGACGAAGTGATCGTGGAAGAACCAGTGGCTGAAGATGAAGTCATTGAAGATGAAGTAACGGTTGCCGAAGAGCCCGCCGTTGAGGAGGAGGCACCATTCTCTGACGACGAAATTACTGAGGAAGAGACCGCCAGAGAGGACGTTGCAGACGACCCCATCACCGACATCGTCACCCCAGACCCCGACACCGACACCGACACCGACAACTCCATCACCGACATCGTCACCCCGGACCCCGGGGAGCAAGACGTCGACAAGACCCCCAACGACGTCACCAACGACATTGAGGTCAACTCGAATGACAGCGTCGTAGAAGCTGCATCCATCGTCGAAACAACTCCCGACACTGAAGTTGCTCGTTCGCTCAACGTCACTGCTGATGACAACGATCACAACGCATTGCCAGCCACTGGAATGGAACTCTCCCTTGCATTCCTTGGCTTGGGACTCGCCGGCATCGGGGGATCGCTCCTCGCCGTGCGCCGTCGCCTGATGATCAAATGATCACACCCGATGCGTTCGTAGCGCCCCCTTTCGACGAGACTTGCGTCGAGAGGGGGCGCTCTTTCGTTCCCATGTTGAGGAGCACGACATGTACGACACCATCATCTATGAAGTGGACGATCCGGTTGCAACAATCACGTTGAACCGACCCGAGGCAATGAATGCCTGGACCAACCGTATGGATCGTGAAATCCGTGATGCGGTGGCACGAGCAAGCGCCGACCCTGCGGTCGTAGGCATCATCATCACCGGCGCTGGACGAGCGTTCTGCGCAGGTGCCGACATGAAGCTTCTCTCCAATATTTCATCAGGTGATGAATCGACCAACGATGCCGGGTCGGCAGTTGCTGAAGGTGAAGCGGCAGCAGACTCCAACGAAGACTTCGATGGCCGTTTCCCGTTTCTTATGACAACCCCAAAGCCGATCATCGCTGCCATCAACGGCGCCGTTGCAGGAATGGCGTTTCCGTTCAGCCTGTGCTGTGACCTTCGTGTTGGTACGGAGAAATCACTGTTCCTCACCGCATTCGCACAGCGTGGCCTCATCGCTGAGTGGGGCCTCGGTTGGCTCCTCCCGAAACTCGTCGGGCCATCAGTCGCTCTTGACCTTCTCATGTCTTCTCGGCGGGTGACCGGAGTTGAAGCCAAAGAGCTTGGTCTCTTGAACCACATCGTCGACAACCCCGATGACCTCCTGCCCTGGTGCCGGAACTACATCGCCGAACTCTCAGAAAAGTGTTCACCAACGTCGATGGCGATCATGAAACAACAGGTGTACGAGCACCTTCATCAAGGCATGGGAGCAGCCGAATCTGAAGCCGCCAAATTAATGGTCGAAAGCTTTGGGCGCCCCGACTTCGCAGAGGGTGTTCAATCATTCGTCGAAAAGCGGGCACCCTCGTTCTCACGCATTGGTGACAACTAAGCGTTACGCCATCCCGACTGAAAAGTCGTCAATCAATCGCTCGTAACCCGACGCGCACCTCAACACGTCAACGTCGGCCAAAGGTGCACCAATTATTTGAATACCTGCGGGCAAACCTGCCGAGGAGAAACCTGCGGGCATCGAGATCGCAGGGAGCCCCGCATACGTTGCATATAGCGTGCACTCCATCCACCGGTGATAGGTATCCATTGCTCGAGCGTCGACCTCGGCGGGCCACCGTTGCTCAACATCAAATGGCCACACCTGAGCGGTGGGCAACGCAAGCAGGTCAAACTCGCCACCGGCGGTGACGAACATCGAAACGATCTGTTCGTAGAAGGCGGTTCGTGTGGTCGCAGCACGCTGCAGATCGAGTGCGGTCAACGACAGACCCGACTCAGCTTCCCACCGAACCTCTTCTTTGATTTGGGCGGCAGTCGCTTCACGCTTCAGCAATGCGCCGTACTTCGCTGCGTTGTACGCGTGGCGGTTGTGTAACCACGACGTCCACAACGCATCGAGATCGACGTTTAACGACGTGGGCACCACGACCGCACCGTCGCCCTCCATCCGCTGTAACGCACGCTCACAGATCTCAAGAATTCCGGGTTCGGTTGCGAGGTGACCACCAAGATCTCCCAACCAACCGATACGAACACCCGAAAGACTCCCTTGAAGATGCATCCGGCATGACTCAGGTGATGCCAACTCATCAAGTGTTCCTGGCAGCGCCGTCGGAACCCGAACATCCCACCCAGCTTGAGTGCCGAGCAACATCGCAACGTCGATCACTCGACGCCCCATCGGGCCATCGGTTGCGCACAGTGTTGAATACGAGTCACCGCCGTAATGCAATGGCACCCGACCGAAGCTCGGCCGAAAGCCAACAACGTTGCACCAGCCTGCCGGGTTGCGAAGTGACCCCATGAAGTCGCTGCCGTCGGCAACTGGCAGCATTCGGGTTGCGAGCGCAACTGCGGCACCACCACTGCTGCCACCCGCCACTTTTGTTGAGTCATAGGGGTTAACCGTTGCACCGAACACCGGGTTGAACGTGTGTGAACCGAGGCCAAACTCAGGAACGTTCGTCTTACCGATAATGATGGCGCCGGCTGACCGGATGCGCTCAACATGAAGGGCGTCGACATCGGGAACGAACTCCTTCAGCAGCGGAGAACCCTTCGTAGTAAGGAGCCCTTTGGTTTCCGCAAGGTCTTTCGCCGCATGCGGAAAGCCGTGCATCCAGCCACGAGAGATTCCTCGATCGAGTTCGTCATCGCAGACCGCAGACTCGGCCAGCAATTCGTCACGACCTCTCAACGACACGATGGCGTTGAGCACATCATTTCGAGCATCGATCCGATCGAGATAGGCCGACATCACCTCACGACACGACACCGACCGGTCATGAATGGCACCAGATAGCTCTGTCGCATCGAGTCCTGTGATGTTCACGACGACAGCATGCCACGAACTGCCGTGCGCGAAACTGACGCATGAGCTCACTGACGTACTCTCCATGGTCGATTGAAGCCACCAACCTTCCGGTCCATGCGCGAAACCCCATTCACACCGACGAAGGTGGTCGCGCCGCTGGATTTCCGGCTGCGTTAGTCGCAGGTGTCACCGTCTACGCCTATCTCTGTCACCTCCCTCTCGTGACTCACGGTCTGGCGTGGGTTCAACATGGCGGAGGGGAGGTTCGCTTCAAGCAACCAGTGTTTGATCACGATCATGTTGCGGTAAGTGCGCGCATGTCAGATGACGAAACGCTCATTGAGGCGCATACCGACTCATCCCGACCGCGCGCTGTCTTGCGACCAACACTGAACGCCGGCGCTGCGCCCGCACTACGCCCAGGTGACGACCTCGATCAGGTCACCATCGTCGCCGATACGCCATACGGGGCCGACTATGCGTTTCCCGCAGGTGACGACCTCGATGTCTGTCGTTCGGCAGGGGTTGTGCATCCTGCGGTGTGGCCAGACCTCGCGAACGACATCATGCACCAACAACTCGCTCACGGAAGTTGGGTGCACACAAGATCGATCATTCGTCATCACCGAGCAGTCGCTGTCGGAAGCGAAATCACCATCGTGCCGCGGGTTGTCGAACGGTTTTTTTCTCACGGCGAACGAGCAATCGTCGATATGCACTTCATGCACAACGACGACATCGTCACGTCAATCGAGCATGAGGCCATCATCGACCTCTCGGTAACCGACTAACTCAAGCATTCCCCGAGCCGGTCGTGTACGCCCCGCTCGGGTACGTTCAGCACAAGGAGGCGATTGCAGTGAACTCACCAATTCCACATGAGATTCCCGAAGAGTTACAACAGCTCCTCGGCCAGCTCGATGACTTCATCGAGTCAGAAGTCCGACCGCTGGAAGAATCGAATGACAACATCCGGTTCTTCGATCATCGAAGAGAAGATGCCCGCACCGATTGGGAACGCGGTGGCCTTCCAAACGACGAGTGGGAAGACCTTCTCCACCAGACAAAGCGCATGGCTGACGCGGCCGGCTTCTACCGCTACCCCTTCCCTGCTGAATATGGCGGAAGTGACGGAACCATTTACGGTATGGCAGTCATTCGCGAGCATCTTGCTCGCCGTGGACTCGGCCTTCACAACGACCTTCAAAACGAACACTCAATCGTCGGCAACAACGTCGGGCTGTTGCTCATGATCAACTACGGCACTGAAGAGCAAAAAGCCGACTGGGTTGATGACCTCGCCGAGGGCCGCCGAGGTTTCGCATTTGGCATCACCGAACCCGAACACGGCTCAGATGCCACCCATATGGATACCCATGCGGTGAAAGACGGCGATGAATGGATCATCAACGGTGAGAAAACGTGGAACACCGGCATTCACAAAGCTGACTGCGATCTCATTTTCGCGAGAACGAGTGGAACCGCCGGCGACGGCGACGGCATCACCGCATTTCTGGTGCCAACCAACTCGCCTGGCTTTGAGATTCTCGAATATCTCTGGACATTCAATATGCCCACCGACCACGCCCACATCAGGCTTACCGATGTTCGGATACCTCACTCCGCAATATTCGGGGGCGAGGGCAAAGGCCTGCAGGTCGTGCAGCACTTCTTCAACGAAAACCGGATTCGCCAAGCAGCATCAAGTCTTGGTGCCGCCCAATTCTGCATCGATGAATCTGTGAAATATGCCCGTGAACGCAAACCGTTTGGGAAAGCCTTGTCGACCAATCAGGCGATTCAGTTTCCCCTTGTCGAACTCCAAACCCAATGCGAAATGTTGCGAGCACTCATCCACAAAACCGCGTGGCTCATGGATGAACACGGCGCATTTAGCCAGTCAGACAAGGTTTCGATGTGTAACTACTGGGCCAACCGTTTGTGTTGCGAATCTGCCGATCGTGCCATGCAGGTACATGGCGGCATTGGCTACAGCCGCCACAAACCGTTCGAGCACATCTATCGCCACCATCGTCGCTACCGCATCACCGAAGGCGCAGAGGAAATCCAAATGCGGCGGGTTGCCGGATACATGTTTGGCTACATGAATCAGCAAGCCCCGAAGGGCGTCGCCAGCGTGAAGGGCTGACATGCATCAGCCACCCTCTGCTGCTGATCTGCTTCGAACTGTTGCGGAAACATTGGCCGACGATGTCGTGCCGGCAACGAGCGGACCCGCTCAGCATCAGGCTCGGGTTGCAGCAAATATTGCATCAATCGTTGCCCGAGAACTCGAGTTAGGCCCAGAGGTTCGGCCTCGTGAACACGACCTCCTGCGCGAGATCGGCGGCAAAGAGATCAGCGATGAAGTAGACCTTGCCAAGGCTGTTGCTGCCGTACTTCGTAACGGAGCTGCTGATAGCGATGAAGAACACGAACGGGTGAGGATGCTGCTCACCGAGATTGTTCGCGGTGACCTTTCGATATCGAAACCGGGTTACGACGACTGGGACGGCGAATGACGGGAAGTGACCGCGATCAGGCTTCGAGGCGTTTATCGCGTTGGATGACGACCGAGACCGGATCCGACGTCACCGTTGCCGATCTCGACGCGGTTACCGCAGGCGCTCGTCGATTCAACGCGCTGTTTACGGCGAACACTGCACAATCATCAACTCGCTTCGCTCTCACGATGATTCCGACAGCGTCAATCCAGTTACTCGATATCGCTGACGAGGCCGCCGTTCGACAACTCGCCGAGTCTGCCGGTGTGCCGGTGCCCCACATCCATCACGTCTGCACCGATGAGTCAGTTCTTGGAGGACCCTTCTTCATTTCGATCGCGGTCGATGGCGAAACCGTCCCTCGTCGTGTCTTGCGGCTCATCGCAGAACATGACCGACTTGGTTCTCAGATCACACAACAAATCGGCACTGCCCTCGCGCAACTTCATTCTGTGCCCGAGTCTCACGCGCCGCGTTCACTCCTTCCTGACACCGGTCTCGCTCCGATCGCCCACGCCATCAGCCAGGTTGACGAAGGCCTTCAACAACTACTCACACCATCGCCAGCGTTTTCGTTCTGCGCCCGGTGGCTTGAGCGCAATGCACCGACAGAGCCCATCGAGCAGACCATCGTCCACAGCGACGTGCGCAACGGCAACATCATCGTTGGCGCTGATGGCCTACGAGCGATCCTCGACTGGGAGGGCAGCCGAATCGGTGATCGAATCGAAGATCTCTCATGGACAACGCAACGCATGTGGCGGTTTCGTGAAGATCATTTGCCCATCGGCGGATTCGGCACCATTGCCGATCTTCGTTCGGCATATGTCGAACATGGCGGTGAATGGGATGACGACCGATTTCGCTGGTGGCGGGTGCTACTCACCGTCCGCTGGGGGCTCGGGATGGCCGGCCAGTCGCGCGCACACCTCGACGACTCATTCCGGTCGATCATCATGTCGGCGAGTGCACGCCGGATGGCAGAGCTCGAATTCGATGCCCTACAACTTCTTCGATGATGCGGCAGCGTTAACCGAGACCGAGTTCGGTAACTGTGTCGTCACGCAGTTGGCGCTTCAACAATTTGCCTGAGCCCGTTCGCGGTAGTGGCTCTGTCATCGTGGTCATGTAACGCGGAATCTCATACTTCGCCAGGTGGTCAACGAGATACTCACGCAATTCTGTTTCATCAAAATCTTCAGTGACATACATCGTCGTTCCAACCTCTTCACCGAGACGATCATCAGGAACTGAATACACGGCTGCTTCGATCACCTTCGGATGCGACGAGAGAGCTGCCTCGACACCTCCGCAACCAATGTTCTCTCCACCACGAATGATGAGGTCTTTTATTCGATCAACAATGAACAGGTGTCCGTCGGTATCGATATACGCAACGTCGCCGGTCTTAAACCAGCCATCTTCAGCGAACGAATTTGCGGTGGCCTCCGGTTTATTCCAGTACTCACGGAACATCGATGGTGCGCGAACCTGCAGTTCACCGCGCTCGCCCGACGGCAATTCGTTCCCATCATCGTCGACCACTCTTAAGTCGATCACGCATAACGCAGGGCCTGAACTCAAACGGCGCTCGGAGTATTCGGCCCCGAAAATGATGGTTCCGATCGCGTTCGTCTCCGTCATTCCCCATCCAGTGTTTGGCAGAGCCTTTTCAAATGTGTCGTCGATCTGCCCAACCTGTTCGGGGGGCCGAGCCGCCCCGCCGCCGCCGACGCTCAACAGCGATGAAAGGTCACGGCCCTCTGACTGTGCAACTCGAACAAGGTCACCGCTGACCGCAGGTGGGCCTGTAAATGTGACGATGCGTTCTCGTTCAATCAGCTCCGCTGCGACCGACGCATCCCACTTATACATCGCAACCAGCTTGCGTTGACCTCGGAAACTCGCCAAGAACACACCGTGGAGCCCCAGCACGTGAAACAACGGAATTCCAAGCAATGAGGCGGGCACCAAACCCGAACCTTCTTCGGGTGCGACGACATTTCCTGGCCGCTCGGTTAAAGCCCCGTACTCAACTTCCCATGCCATGAGCGCAACAATGACGTTGTGGTGGTTCGACAACACCCCTTTGGGATGTCCGGTTGAACCTGAGGTATACAAAATGAGTGCCGAGTCAGTGGGCGCAATATCAACCTCAGGCATTGGCACGGAACCAATTTCTGCCATGCGGCCAGCAAGCTCAACATCTGCGGCCGGTGAACCTGTATGACGCACCGCAACGATCTGGAGACCTTCAATTGGCTCCGCCATTGATTCGAGCAGCGCCAAACGCTCGGCATCGGCAAAAAGAACCTTCGCTCCGGAATCGGTGAGCCCGTATGCCATCTCGTCGACGTTCCACAGCGAGTTCATCGCAACTGCGATGGCGCCTACCGAAGTGGCCGCGGTAAACGCAAGCATCCACTCGGGATAGTTGCGCATCGAGATCGCTACCCGATCGCCCTTGCGCACTCCAAGTTCATGCACGAGTAGGTGGCCGATAGTTGCGGCATCATTCCAGAACTCAGCAAATGTCCATCGCTGATCTTCAGCGACAACAAACTCGACATCACTTACTGCGTCTTCGTACAGCTGACGGAGCGATGTCGGGGCGTTCACGAAGGTTTGCACCGGCCCGCGAATGTCTTCCCGATCGACTAATTCATACGGCTCTCCCACCGCAGTTATTCGCGCAAACGCATCAAGACGTTGTTGTACCAACGAGTTAGACATATTGAGCCCCTCCCTCGCCCACAACGTAGTGCAGGAGACTGATTTCTGAAGCAATCGGATGCGCTGACCCCGATAAATGTCGCGGGTGGTGCGATCACTACCGTGATGGATGTAATTCTTGTCAACTACCTCATCTTTGGGAGATCACGATGGGTGCAGAACCAACACTGGCATGGACGCTGCAGCGGCCTGCCGCACAGTACGCGAACAAAGTCGCAACCATTGACCGGGGCACCGGTGAACGTCGCATCTGGTCAGAGGTGGCTGACCGCGTGAACGGTCTGTCATCGGGTTTGCTCGGTCTTGATCTTGAGATCGGTGACCGTGTTGGAGCGCTCATGCTCAACAGTGGCCGGCATTTCGAATTGTGGTTTGCGATTCCAGGAGCTGGCATGGTGATGAACGACCTCAACTATCGCCTCGCCGAAGAAGAACTCGCCTTTATTTGTGGTGATTCAGACGTCAAGGTGTTGTTCGTCGATGACAACTACCTCGACGTCGGTCGAGCACTCGTTCAACGTGTCGACTCACTCCACACACTGGTATGGACCGGCCCCGGCGATGCCGCCCCTGAAGGTTGCATCGCATACGAGACGCTCGTTGCATCGCCTCTCGTCGATCTTCCTCCACAACACCACGACGGGCTCGCCGCGATCTTTTACACCGGAGGAACAACCGGGCTTCCGAAAGGGGCGATGCTCACCCATCGCAACCTCACCGCAAATGCAATGCACGGAGTCGCGGTGATGGGGCTCACCCATCGCGACACGTACCTCCACGCAGGTCCCCAATTTCATCTCGCCGACGGATCAATGACCTATGCAGTGTCATGGGTTGGCGGCGCACATGTGTTCATTCCTGCATTCGAACCTGCTGCCACCGTCTCAGCGTTCGCCGATGAGCACTGCACGATCTCGCTGCTCGTGCCGACCATGCTTGGCATGGTGCTCGCAAGTGGAGCTCTGGAAGGTGCTGATCTCACGGCGCTGCGGGCGCTGATGTACGGCGCATCGCCAATGCCTGGAGAAGTTCAGCGACGTGTCGCTGAAGGTTTCGGCTGCGAGTTGTACCAGCTGTACGGAATGACTGAGGCATCCCCAATCGCAACCTCAATGGATGGGGAAGATCACCGTCGCGGAATGGCAGGGGAAGAGCCATACGCCAGCCGCCTCCGGTCAGCCGGCGCTCCTGTGCCCGGGGTTCGCTGTGAGGTCCGCCGCGAAGATGGATCACTCGCCGACATTGGCGAACCGGGCGAAATTTATATCCAAGGCCCGAACATCATGGCCGGGTACTGGAACAGGCCTGAAGAAACCGCTCACGCACTCGTCGATGGTTGGTATCGCTCGGGTGACGTCGCCTGGCAAGACGCCGATGGCTACCTCTATGTCGTCGATCGTGCGAAAGACATGATCATCTCAGGGGGAGAGAACATCTACACCTCCGAAGTCGAGAACGCCGTCTACCTTCACCAAGGCGTGGCCGAGGCCGCCGTCTTCGGTATCCCTCATGACAAGTTCGGTGAAACCGTGCACGCCGAGGTCGTACCCAAGCCTGGCGCAACCATCACTGAAGAAGAACTCATCGAGCACTGTCGCGCTCATATCGCTGGTTACAAGTTGCCTCGATCGGTGACGTTTAGAGCCGCGGATGACCCACTGCCAAAATCTGGTGCAGGAAAGATTTTGAAACGCGACCTCCGTGAACCGCACTGGGTCGGACGAGATCGTCATGTTGGCTAGCGACTTGTCGCTCTGACGGAACACGCGGGCGTTAACGCCGACTACGGTTCATCTATGGCAGATGTCGCTTCACTCGTGAACGGAGTTTCTGAACTCGTTCAGATACCGAGTGTGAACCCGTTGCAGTCGCATGATCCAGCTCTTGCTGGTGAACGACGCCTTGCCGAACATCTCGCCAACCGTGCAGAAGATCTCGGTGCCGATGTCGAACTCGACAATGTGGTCGATGATCGGCCGAATCTCATTGCAAAATTTGAAGGCGAGCGACCCGACACGATTGTGATTGACGTTCACCTCGACACTGTCGCAGTTGGCCATATGACCGATGACCCGTTCGACGGGCGCGTCGAAAATGGGCGCGTCTACGGGCGAGGTTCGGTCGACACCAAGGCGACGTTCGCCGTGGTGCTCGATGTGTTATCTCAACTCCGCAACGATGGTCGGCGACCGGGCCCCACCGTTCACCTTGTCGGAACCGTCTCAGAAGAAATGGGCGGATTGCTCGGGGCCCGCCACCTTGCGTCACGCCTTCAACATGACGGCCATCACATCGACCGCATGATCATTGCTGAGCCAACGATGTGCGCTCCGGTGCACGGCCATAAAGGTGGAGTGGGGCTCGAAATCTGCGTTCGCGGGCACGCAGCACACTCATCGCGTCCTGAGCTTGGCGCCAACGCGATTACCGCAGCTGCCCGCATCATCGCGGCCCTCGACGGCGAGCAATCGCGACTCGACACACTTGACGCCGCAACTGCTGTTGGTCGAGGCACCGTTTCTGTCACGGAGATTGGCGGTGGTGTCGCTCGAAACATCATTCCCGACCTCTGCACGCTCTATGCCGGTCGACGTATCGCCCCGGGAGAAGATCCGCTTGCGGTGTATGAAGCATTGAAAGCTCTTGTCATCTCGGCTGGCGAGCCGCTGCAGGTCGATGTCGAAATGGCGAACGGCACTGCGTTTCCTGCCTTCTTCACCGACCCTGACGATGACTTTGTGCAACTCGTTGCCGGACTCTCAGAGCGGGCACCCGAGACCGTGACGTACGGCTCCAACTGCCTTGCATACGACGAAATCACCGCGTCGAAAGTGCTCTTTGGTCCGGGTTCGATCGATCAAGCTCACCAAGCGGTTGAGTGGGTCGAGATTGACGAACTCGTAACTGCGTCGTCGGTATATCGAAAATTACTGAGCGCCTAGGAACCCTCGCCTACCCACGGCGCCGGCGAGACCTGGCAGCAATCTTCACATTCAGAATCACTTTGCTACGTTCGACAACGTGGGTTTGCAGCACATACGGAGCGAGCGGTGAAGGCTGCGGTCATCGGGTCAGGAATGGCCGGCATTCTTGCCGCAATTGAACTGAAGAAGGCTGGCATCGAAGTTGTCGTCTTCGAGAAAGCCTCCCGCCTTGGCGGAACATGGCGAGACAACTCATACCCGGGACTGTCGTGTGACGTTCCTGCCCACTCGTACACGTTTTCGTTTGCACGCAACCCTGACTGGTCACAGCACTATGCGCCCGGGCCAGAAATTCGCGAGTACTTCGAACGCGTCGCCGACGAGTTTGGTATCACCTCCTGCATTCGTTTTAATAGCGAAGTTGTCTCGCTGGTTTGGGACAACTCACGCTGGAAACTTGAAACGAACGACGGGTTCGTTGGTGAATTTCCCTACGTGTTTGCGGCTACTGGGGTGTTGCACCACCCGAACGTTCCAGAATTCGAGGGCATCGAAGAGTTTGGTGGAGCGGTCTTCCACTCGGCCCGATGGGACCATTCCGTTCCGCTCGATGGCAAAAGGGTTGCGGTTATCGGCACTGGTTCGACCGCGGTACAGATCACCTCCGCTCTCGTCGACAAAGTGAGCGACTTCGCTCTCTTCCAGCGGAGCGCTCAGTGGGTGTTGCCGGCACCAAACCCTGAGTTTTCCGACGAGGAGCGCGCCGATTTTCGAGGTGACCCTGAGGCGCATGAGGAGTACGTTCGCGAGCTCTCTATCACGATGTTTCAGCGAACATCGTCTGCTGTCACCGAACTCAATTCGATTGAGCACCAAAAGATTGCTGCGCTGTGTCGACGAAATCTCAGCACAGTGGTCGACGATAATCTCAGAGAGCGTTTGACTCCCGATTACGAACCGATGTGCAAGCGCCTCATCGTGTCGCCTGATTTTTACGAAAAAATCCAGCGGCCGCATGTGCAATTGATGACCTCAGGAATCGACCGGTTCACGCCGACCGGTATTCGAACGAATGATGGAACGGAACACGAGTTTGATGTCATCGTGCTCTCCACTGGTTTCCGATCAGACCGATTTATCCGCCCCACTCGTGTCATCGGTGTCGATCACGTCGACCTCGACGATGTGTGGTCGCCAGCTCCGCTTGCCTATCTCTCGGTCATGGTTCCAGGCTTTCCTAACCTCTTCATGTTGAACGGCCCGAACGGCCCTATCGGCAATTTCTCTCTGATCGAAATCGCTGAGCGGCAGATGTCGTATTGCATGCAACTCATCTCTGAACTCGGTCGATCGGATGCAGAGGCTGTTGCACCGACCGCTGAAGCGACGGAGGCCTTTGAAGATGAACGGCGTGCCGCTGCGCAGAGCACCATTTGGATGTCAGGCTGCAACAGTTGGTATCTCGACGCAACGGGTGTGCCTGCATCGTGGACATTTAGCTATGACCGTTTTGTCGACGAAATGAATGCACCAGACCTGTCGGCATTCATCCTCTCCTAGCCAAGCCCTTATTCACCCGCGGGACGTCGCAAGCACACTGCCGAGGACATAACTATTGCGCTGGGTGACCCTTCGGTACGGGTCAACCTCGATAGGGGTCGTGCTTACGCCACTCAATCGATACGCGTTCACGATCTACGATGACGTCATGGACATCGGCGCACTTATTTTCCCGACCGACAAGACGATCCGACCCGATCGGCTTGGAACCGCTCTTGAAGAGCGTGGGTACGACTCGCTGTGGGTCGCGGAACATACCCACATTCCATTGACGCGCAAGACGCCGTATCCGGCAGGCGGCGAACTGCCTGATTTTTATAAGCGAACGATGGACCCGTTCGTTGCGCTCTCAGTGGCTGCAACAGTGACATCGACACTCAAACTCGGCACCGGGATCTGTCTGGTAAATCAGCACCACGCAATCAACCTCGCAAAGCAGTGCGCGTCAGTTGATCTTGTCTCAAACGGCCGGTTTCTCTTCGGAGTTGGCGTTGGTTGGAATGAAGACGAGATGGCGCATCACGGTGTCGACCCTTCCAAACGTCGCTCGACTGCACGCGAACGAATCCTCGCAGTCAAAGAATTGTGGTCTCAAGAAGCGGCTGAATTCCATGGTGACTACGTCGACTTCTCACCAAGCCTGAGTTATCCAAAGCCGGTGAGTAACCCGCCCGTCATCATGGGAGGTTCAGGTGGACCGGTGACGTTCAAACACGTTGTTGAGTATTGCGATGGATGGATGCCGATTCACGGCCGAGCTGACCCACTGGAAAAGATTGATCTGCTCCACCAAATGGCCGAAGATGCGGGCCGAGACCCGGCATCGATCGAGTTGACGATTTATGGATGCCCGATGGATGCAGACATCATCGAGCGCTATCGGGCTGCGGGGGCTCATCGTGTCGTCTTCTGGCTGCCTGCCACTGATGAATCTGAAGTGTTGGAAGCCGTCGAACGCGGCGCCGCCTTCGTCGGCTGATTACAGCAAAGGAAACAACGGGTCGTTCATCTCTGCGCCTGCAGGTAGCCGGGATGCGAGCCCAGGAAATTCAGGTGATGTCGCCCATTGGCGTGGAGTGTGCACCATGTCATCGCCGAGAAAGCGCAGCGATAACACCCGACGCCGGTGTGGGCCCGGGTTACCGGCGGCGGTGTGGAGAGTTTGCATGTGAAAGCAGACAACATCGCCAGGGTCGAGTTCCCAACCGAT
>JAKMEY010000037.1 GCA_022425725.1 Ilumatobacteraceae bacterium | reverse complement strand
CACCATTCAGGCCCCGACCCGCACCTCTGGATGGATCCAACCCTTGTTGCTCGAGCCGCAACGTTGATCGCGGACGCAGCCGTAGAGGCCGGTTGGCCTGAAAGTGTGAAAGATTGCGCTGCCGACTACTCAGGTCAACTTGCAGCCCTCGACGAGGAAATTGCCTCTCAAGTTTCCGTCGTCGATGCAGGTAGTCGAGTGCTCGTGACGAACCACGATGCGTTCGGACGATTTGCCGAACGCTACGGATTCACAGTTCTCGGAACCGTCCTGCCTTCGACGAGCACACTGGCTGAGGCCAACCCTGCTGACCTGACGGCGCTTGCTGAAGAAATTCTTGCGACGGGGGTAACCACGATTTTCTACGACTTTCAATCGAGCAGCGTTGACGCCGAGTCATTGGCAGAGCGTCTCGATGGAGTGGAAGTTGCCGCGCTCCTCACAGGCTCGCTTGTTGAAGACCCTGAAATGGGGGCGGACTACATCACGATGATGCAGACAAATGTTCAGAGGATTCTCTCCGCAATCGGGGGCTGAACCCCCGCAGTAGCATGCAACCGATGGGCTGGTTGACGAATCCAATCGAATGGTGGATCAATCCGTTCATTGACAGCGCGATTATGCGAGATGCTCTTCTCGCGGGCCTTCTTACTGTGCTGGGAGCATCAATCGTCGGAACCTGGGTAGTGCTGAGAGGTCTCACATTTCTTGGTGATGCGTTGGCGCAAGGTGTGCTCCCGGGGATTGCAGTTGCATGGGCCTTAAGTGTTGACCCGCAGCTCGGCGCCTTAGTCGCTGCGCTTGCAATGGTCGCAGGGGTGAACATTATTCGCTCTTCTTCGCCATTACCTGACGATGTTTCTCTCGGAATTCTGTGCGTTGGCTTTCTAGCTCTTGCGGTCGTGCTGATGTCAGCCCGAGGTGGATTTGGTGATTTGAACCGCTTCCTCTTTGGCTCGATCACTGGTGTCGACCAGCAGGGGATAATTCGGTCAGCGATCTTCGCAGGTCTCACGATCGTGTTCGCAACGGTCGGTTACCGCGCGATGATCATGTCGACGTTTGACCCCGCACAAGCGAAAATCGCAGGATTCTCACCCCGGGCTGTCCATTTCGCCTTACTCGTGATGACCGCTCTCACCGTGGTGAATTCATTCGAAACTGTCGGGTCGCTGCTTGTCTTTGCGTTTCTCATCGCCCCTCCGACAACAGCATCGCTGTTGGTGAAAAGCGTTCCAAGAATTATTGGACTATCGGTTGTGCTAGGTGCCCTTGCCGCCATCATCGGGCTGCTCATCAGCTATCACCATCGAACCGCCGCTGGTGCGACGATGGCACTTGTCAGCGTGATGCTGTTTTTCCTTGGCCTCATCAGCTACAACATCCGCATTCGCGCATTTTCGGCCTAGTACCGCCGATCGAGAGGGCCCAAGTGCGAGGTGACGTCGTCTGCCGAGACGTCAGCGCTTCGGAGCGATCTCACAGAAGGTGTGGAGCGTGATTCTTGAGGTGCTGTTCGATTGCGCCTGCTGTTGGATTCACGAATCCCACGTCGCCTACCACCACCGTTGGGACGGTTTCATTACCGCGAGCAAAACTTCGAACAACTTCCGCCGCTTCCACGTCAGACCAGATGTCATGCTCGACAGTTGCAATGCCACGCTTTTCGAGTCCACGGCGGAGTATCGAGCAAAACGGACATCCTGGTCTCCAGTAGACGTGGACAGCGTCAGGCACGAGCCCTCTGAGCAAGCAGATTCTGAAGGCGCTCAAGCGTGCTGACAATTGCTTTGTGATTTCGGGTGGGATAGTTCATGAGTTCGATGAACCATGGCGCCTTCGAAGTTGACCAGTCGAACGATTCAGTCACACGAGTGCCGTCTCCATCTGGTTCGAGTTCGTAGCGCCATCTGTGTCCACCGATGTGCGCCCACGCAATGAGGCGGTCTTGCTCGAATTCAACGACGGTGTTGTTCATTCGGTAGGGGATAGGGCCAAGTTTCATGTTCATACCGAACTTTGAACCCAACTCGAGCAGCGAGCTTCCAGAACGGCTCGATCGAACCATGCCTGACCCATCGAACAAACTGTGCTGATCAGGGTCAGACAACATCGCAAATACCTCGGCAGATGACGCCGAAACATGAATTGACGAAGAAACGCATCGAACTTTTGTTGACATGCGGGTCAAGGTATCTATCACGAGAGGATGCTGCGTACTCGTGTGGATGATCAGTCCGAGGCGGCAAATCGTTCGACGTCGACAGGGTGGCCGGCGACAACGATGTGGTCCTGAGATTTCAGCACCGTCTCAGCTTTGGCGTACGAGGACGTCACCAACAGATTTGTTTGGCGTCACAGCACTTTCAAATGCTCTACTCACCCTTCATCGCGTTGCGTGTCTTACCTGGATCATGTTCCTGCTCGCTGCGACGGCAGCAATTGACGAGTAGCAGATCATTTTGGGCAAGGTTGAAGGGGTCGAACTGCGATAGTTTGACGGAGGTATGGGACAACTCGTAGGCGTCACAGAAAAGGCATCAAGTCAGCCAGGCACGCTGAGGTTCGAACTCAATCGAACACTTTCTGGTCAGGGCCATGAGCGCTTCAGCACCGTTGAGGAAGCTCGAGGAGATCTGCCGAGTGCAGTTCTTGCACGGCGCCTCATCGATCACGGTGGCGTCGAATCAGTTCACGTGTACTCCAACATCGTGACCGTTGAACTTTCTCGAGGAAGCACAGGCGAGGGTCTCGGCGAGGTCGTTGCGAATCTTTACCAATATTGGCTTCCGGGTGTAGAGCCCCCTTCATTCGATGATGCACAACCCGAAGAGGCTGCGGCCCCCGCGACTTCTGACGAAGGTGGCGAAGAGTTATCAGCGGCAGCTCAACGAGTGCCGGCGCATCTTCTTGAGCGCAGCAAAGCCGCAAAAGAACGCTGGTCCGCAAAAAACGGTTAACGCTAAAGCCCAGCACAGTCACGCAGAGTTCAAAAAACGTTCCTAGCGTTAGTTGACGTGGGGGAAACTAACGTTACTTTGCATGAGGCCGCTGAGCGCCTCGGTGTGCACTACATGACCGCGTATCGTTACGTTCGCCATGGCCAATTACAGGCCTCTCGCACCTCATCTGGGTGGCGTGTAGCGTCGAGTGACCTTGAGCAATTTGCCGCTCGTGACAGTGTCCCCGCTGGGCGATCGTCAGCGAACAGTTCGGCTCGAAATGCTCCCTGGGCGTCCCGTCTTGAATCACGGTTAATCGCCGGAGATGTAGAGGGTGCTTGGGGAGTTATTGAAGCAGCGATGGCGGCAGGCTCTCCCGTCGATCGTGTGTACACCGACTTCATTGCTGATGCAATGGAATCGATTGGTGCGCGTTGGGCAGCAGGCGAACTTGGTGTCGCCGATGAACACCGAGCAACCGTCGTCGTGCAACGTCTCCTTGGGCGGTTAGGGCCTCAACTCAACCGCCGAGGCCGCTCACGAGGAACCATCGTTGTGGGCTCGCCATTCGGTGAACATCACTCGATCCCGAGCGCAGTGATTTCGGATCTTGTCCGAGCTGATGGCTGGACGGTGGTTGATTTGGGATCTGACTCACCGGCGTGTTCATTTCTTCAGGTGGTGGAAGAGACAGGTGCGGTTGCAGTGTTGCTCTCGGTCTCGCACGTGGAATCATTCCCAGCCGCTGTTGAAGTGACGAAAGAGATTCGATCGTCACACCCCGAAACGCTTGTCGTTACCGGCGGGCGGGCGGTAATGAATACCCTTGATACCGATCTTGATGAGGCTCTCGTTCCAGGACGAGACATCAGCCAAGTTCTTGACATGGTGCGAGATCATTCGACGCGCAGTCGCACGGCCTAGCCGAATCTAATCCTCGTTTCGCAGGCTCCACTCGGCGCCATTTGCGGTGTCTTTGACGTCAATTTCTGCTGCAGCAAGTCGATCTCGGATGAGATCGGACAGGTCAAATCGCTTTTCGCTTCTCGCAAGGACACGAATTTCGAGCAACGCCTCCACTAGTGGAGCCCTGACAAGGGTGGGGTCATCGAGTCCTTTGACGGCCGCATCACCAAGTCGAGTGATCATCGAACGTAATGTCGCTCGTGCCCGATCCGCGTCGTCGCTTTGAAGAGTGTCGGCCGACCAGGCAGTAATCGCCTCTTCGAGTTCGAGAACTGCACGAAGTGCTTGATCGGCGTCACCGCTGTCGATCGCAGTATTAAAATCTGCAAGGCATCGTTCGGTGGTGTCCCCAAGTGACGTATCCGATGGGGTGTCATCAGCATGAGATTCAGTCGGTGCAGGCGGAGGGGTCTGTGTCGGTGCCGGTGATGCTGCGTCACCATCTGGTGTGATGAGGAATGCGAGGTCAAGGGTGGTCCCCGAAGGGAATGTTCGTGATTGACCATCGATACGTATGGTGAGAGTGCCGTTGCCGACCACTTCGGCAGAGCCTTCTTCAAGGTTCAAGATGACACCTGTGTGCTCATCGACCCCGAGCACGTAGTGATCAGCAGGAAGTTCCTGTTCCATGAGTCGAAGGCGTCGCTCTCCGAGGTAGCAGAAACGCGTGTCGTGGTGACCGCCCTCGGCATTGTCGTAGTGAGGAATGACGACAGCACCAACACCGATTTTGCCAAGGATGTTGAGGCCATCAAGCCAGTAGGGGTCGTGGCCACACTTATAAATTTCGTACACAGGAACCGTGCAGGCACCGATTGTCAGCGCGGCGGCAGAAGCGAAGACGATGATGCCTCCCTGATCAAGTTTGTTGGAAATGATGTTGGGCACATCGGTGTCCGCCCATTCGCGAAGTGCATAGGTGGGTGAGCCCGGACCAGCGAAGAGGTAGTCACTGGTTCGGAGCAGCTCGAGACCGCGTTCTCGGTCGAGTGAATTTGCGGTGCTCAGCGATGTCAACCCTCCGATGCGGAGGTCGACGTCAACAGACTCAGAGAAGTAGTGGACTGCGCGCTCAGCAAGTTCTGAAGCGTTTTCTTGAAAGCCGTAGGGGGTATCGAGTAGGGCAGCGTTCACCATTGAGCGAACAGTTGAAGGACCGTTAGCGAGCGAAGCAGCTAATCGACGGTGTGTGCTGACCATCGTCGGAGCGGTTTCACCAGACCCCATCAGTGTGAGAATTCGGGGGAGTGAACGGTTAGTAGTGGTCACGCTTCCAGTTTGCCCCGACAGCGGTGCGTCGGGGAAGCCGACCTTGAAAGACGGTCGATTTGCCAGCATGGAATAATCGAACACCTGTTCGATACAGTTGTAGGTGATGTCACTCGCTCTTGAATCACCTCATCTCCAGTCTGCAGCTTCGTTGACGCAAGCCGATGGTGCTCTGCCGTTGTCGGAGGCCTACGCCGAAATCCTCCCTCATGGGTTATTGCGTGGCCAAGTAGTGGTTTGTCATGGTGTTGCTGCGTATTCGATTGCTCTTGGGTTGGTTGAGCGCGCAGTCACGGTGGGGTCGTGGCTTGCAGTGGTCGATCTTGAACAAGTGTCCCCAGAAGCGATTGCCGAATTTGGCGTCCCATTGCATCGGGTGATTGGTGTGACGACCGGTGACGATCCGGCGAATGTGCTGTCGGCTGTGTTTGACGGATTCGATGTCGTACTCATTCCGGCACATCGCTATCGGGGGGCACTGGCTCGTCGAATTTCGCAACGTATTCGCGCAAAAGGTGTCACTCTTATCGTGATCGACGACGCCGATGAGGTTGGGGTGCACGACGCCGTGTCTCTTGGCGATGTTGCGCTGATTGGTAGCGACATGCACTGGGAAGGAATTGGCTGGGGTGTTGGTCGCCTTCTCGCCCGACATCTCACCGTGTCGGCGACAGGCCGTAGATCACCTCGACCTCTTCGCTCAGAGATGCAGCTGCCATCTGTGGTTGATGTGCGGGTCGGGCACATCAACGATGCAGCCAGTGATGTAGACAATGGCATAGCTGGCGTCACAGTCGATGATGACGAGGAGTATCGATGGCGGCTTCGGGTGGTGTGACCTCGTCGGTGCCACGGGTGCTGACACTGTGGTGCCCAGAATGGCCAGTCCGAACAGTTGCGCCCATTGATGGCCCGCTGATCGTCTTCGACCAGCATCGAGTGGTTGCCGCCTGCACCATCGCACGTGAAGCCGGAGTTCGCACAGGTGATCGCAAACGAGTGGCGTTGCGAACTTGCCCAAATGCAACGGTGGTTCCACGTGATTATGTGGCTGAAGTGCAGTCGTTTGAACGGGTGGTATCAGCGGTAGCTGACATCATTCCGCTGGTCGAATTGCTGGAGCCAGGAAGTCTGTGTCTTGATATGCGCGGCCCAACCCGGTATTTCGGGGGTGAACAGTTCGTTGTTGACCATGTTCGATCTGTTGTCGCAACACAGTTAGGAGAAGAAATCCCGATCGGTATTGGGGTCGCAGATGGTCGAGCGGCATCTGCGATAGCTGCCCGCCGCTCAGGGGTCACAGGTCATCAAGTGATCGTCGAGCCAGGTCGAACTGCTGCAGCGTTCACCACGATGAGCTTGCGCTGGTTTCACGCCATCGGTGAGATGTCAATCGATCTCGTTGAGTTATTCGAACGGCTTGGCATCAACACGGTTGGTGACCTTGCCGCTCTTGACGAGCGAGATGTACTTGGCCGTTTTGGTTTGCCAGGGGTGCGGGCATACCGGGTCGCAACCGGTGCTGATGAACGCCCACTCTCGTCGATTACCCCATCGCAATTACCAGAACGTGAACGCCGCTTTGATGAACCCCTTCTCACGGTCACACCAGTGGTGTTCACCGCCCGCGAACTGGCTTCAGAACTGGTACACGAACTTTCGAGTGAAGGTCTGGTGTGTACTCGCATGACCGTGACTGCCGAGACAGAGCATTCAGAGCGAAGTGAACGCCATTGGTATCGATCAGAAGGGTTTACGGCAGCAGCGATTGTTGATCGAGTGAGATGGCAACTCGATTCGTGGGTCAACGAGCCCTCGTCGGTGAGTGCAGGAGTCATCGTTATTCGAATCTCCATCACCTCGGTACGTCCTGATGATGGTGTCCAGCACGGGTTCTGGGGTGGGGCGAGCGAAGCTGACGGCCGAGCCTCTCGAGCAGTCGCTCGTCTCGTCACATTGTGCGGACCAGAAGGCGTTCGAGTTCCACTGCCGATTGGGGGTCGTCTACCAGAAGACCGTTATGGGTGGTTTCCGGCGACAGTCGTTGACGGTGATCACCATGTCGATGTGCTCGCTCCGTGGCCCGGATCAGTCGTCCGACCCGCCCCGGTCATCGTGCCAACAAATGAAGTTCGTATCGAAGTAGTAAACGATCGCGGTGAGTCGGTTGGTGTGAGTGGCCGAGGCGAAATGACTTCAGATCCGGTGTGCGTTGTGATCGGTGGCCGATCTCATCGTGTTGTGGCATGGGCTGGCCCGTGGCCACTCATTGAGCGTTGGTGGGATGAACGCCGCCGCCGTCGGTTGGCCCGACTGCAGGTAGTTCTCGAAGACGGCAGCGCACATCTGCTCGCTGTCGAGCATCAACGATGGCACCTCATGGGCACTCACGGCTGATGAACGGTACGGTACGTGAAATGTCAGATGCGCTCATCGACCAAGTGCTGGCAGCGGTGAATGCTCACGTCGCAGCTGACACTGATGAAGAGCGATCAATTGCAACATTGATTGCAGAGGTCGACCGTATTCGTAGTGCCGGCGGTAACCCTTTTGACCAACGTGATGACGTGGTGCATATCACTGGTTCAGCGATCGTGGTGGGCCCCCGGGGCACAGTGCTTCTTGAACACAAACGGTTAGGTATGTGGCTTCAACCAGGAGGTCATGTTGATCAAGGTGAATCTCCGTGGGATGCAGCACTTCGTGAGGCACGGGAAGAAACTGGCCTTGATGTGCGATTTACCGATGAACGACCTCGGCTTGTTCATGTCGATGTTCATCAAGGGGGGCGTGGGCATACACACCTCGACCTTCGGTACTTGGTTGATGGGGGAGATGCCGACCCTGCGCCACCACCCGATGAGAGTCAGCGTGTCGAGTGGTTCGATTGGTCTGCTGCAGTTGGGCGTGCAGGCGACCCACGACTCGCAGCGTTACTCACCCGTCTTCGTCAAGAGTTCGTTGTGTAGGGCGAAAGGCAGGGCCTAGCGGGCCATTTGCAAGTATCGAACATATGTTCGATACTTGATGTTGTGGGATTCACAAACCCTCAGTGGACATGGAACGAACTTGAAGCCCGGCTTTCGGGTCGAGCATCGCAACAGGGTCGTGACGGGCGCGCTCCCGGGAGTCCTGCATGGAATGCTGGTGGTGACGCTCCGGCGTGGAGCCGCCAACGTCAGCCGTTTGAAGCGCCAGTCGATCACGCAGCGCCGAGAGGGATTCGAGTTCCTTATGCCGAGTTGCATGCCCGATCGCACTTTTCATTCTTGGAGGGTGCAAGTCACCCTGAAGCACTCGCAGTCGAAGCGTCGCGGCTTGGTCTTGATGCTCTCGGTTTATGCGACCGTGACGGGCTGTACGGGGTTATCCGTTTTGCGGAGGCGGCACGGTCATTGCAACTTCCAACGGTCATTGGAACAGAACTCACATTGCCGAAAGATGCCGATGACGAACATGGAAAGCGCATCGTTGTTCTCGCTGATGGCCCATCGGGATATAGCGGTCTTTCACGGGCACTGTCATTGGGTTTACTTGCCGGATCAAAAGGTGCGCCGCGCCACAACCTCGATGTCGTGGCAGAACATGTGAAAGGCCTGTCATGGGTCTTGACCGGCGATGGCACCGGTGTTGTGCCAGCAATATTGTGTGCACAAGGGCCTCGAGCAGCTCGCCGTGAACTCGATCGCCTTATCGATCTTTTCGGACGTGATCGTGTTCTCGTAGAGCTTTGGGATCACGGCGACCCTCTCGATCATCACCGCAACGATGCGATGGTCGAGATCGCACATCGCTCGGGGGTGGAGTGTGTCGCTGCAAATGCGGTGACGCATGCGACCACTGCAGATGCTGACCTTGCGATGGCGGTGGCGGCGATAGGCAGACGCTCAGGCCTACATGGTGTCGAAGAGCAACTCTTTGCTCACGGAGCGTCGTATCTGCGATCTGGTGTTGAACAAGCCCGACGTTTTCAGCGCTACCCAGGCGTCATCGAACGAACCGTGGAGATTGCGCGATCAGCAGCGTTCGATGTGTCGCTCGTTGCACCATCGCTGCCTCCGTATCCGTGTCCTGATGGGCTCGACGAAATGGGCTTGCTTCGCCACGCAACATATGAAGGTGCACGGCGGCGCTACGGGGAACGACCCCCAGCGGAAGAAGATATGACGCTGAGGTCGCAGGCATGGCAGACCATTGACCGCGAACTCGCGCTTGTCGAACAATTGGGGTTCGCGGGTTACTTCCTTGTCGTATGGGACATCGTGAAGTTTTGTCGTGAACATGACATTTACTGTCAGGGTCGCGGAAGCGCAGCGAACTCGGCGGTCTGCTATGCCCTCGGTATTACTGCTGCCGACGCGGTGTCGCTTGGACTGTTATTCGAACGCTTTCTCTCCCCTCACCGTGACGGACCACCTGATATCGACCTCGACATCGAATCGGGTCGCCGTGAAGAGGTCATCCAGTACGTGTACGTGCGATATGGCCGTCACCACACGGCGCAGGTAGCAAACGTCATCACCTACCGCTCGCGGTCAGCGGTACGTGATGCCGCTCGCGCGCTCGGTCATGACCCGGGCCGTCAAGATGCGTGGTCGCGTCGAGTTGATGGATGGAAACGTGTTCTCAAGACTGCAGATCAACACGAAACTGGCATTCCTGACGATGTAGTGAAACTTGCCCATCGTCTTGAAGATGCTCCACGGCACCTCGGTGTTCATTCAGGTGGCATGGTGATTTGTGATCGGCCGGTTATCGAGGTGTGTCCGGTTGAGTGGGCGAGGGCTGAGGGTCGGTCGGTATTGCAGTGGGATAAAGACGACTGCGCTGCTGCAGGCTTGGTGAAGTTTGACCTACTGGGTCTTGGCATGTTGTCGGCGCTACATCTTGCGGTCGACCTCATCGCTGAGCACTGCGGATACACCGTCGATCTCGCAACGATCCCGCAAGAAGATGAGGTCTACGCAATGCTGTGTCGGGCTGACACGGTCGGGGTGTTCCAAGTGGAGTCTCGGGCACAAATGGCAACGCTGCCCCGCCTGAAACCTCGGCGGTTTTACGACCTTGTCGTCGAAGTTGCACTGATTCGACCAGGTCCGATTCAAGGTGGTTCAGTTCATCCGTATATTCGTCGTCGGAATGGTCTCGAACCGGTCACCTATTTGCATCCGCTGTTAGAAAACTCGCTGGGCAAGACACTGGGGGTTCCCCTTTTCCAGGAGCAACTCATGCAGATGGCAATCGATGTTGCCGGCTTCAGTGCAGCTGAGGCTGACGAGCTTCGACAAGCAATGGGGTCGAAACGTTCAGCGGCGCGGATGGAGCGTCTGCGTGAGCGGTTTTATCGCGGCATGTCTGAGCGCGGTATCACCGGAGACGTTGCCGATGAGATCTACATAAAGATGAAAGCGTTTGCGAATTACGGATTTCCTGAGTCGCACTCGGTGTCGTTTGCTTACCTCGTCTATGCCTCAGCATGGATCAAGTATCACGAACCTGCAGCGTTCTGTGCGGCATTGCTCAATGCCCAGCCGATGGGATTTTGGTCTCCACATACTCTTGTTCGTGACGCGCGTCGCCATGGTGTAACGGTGAGAGGGGTTGATCTTGGGGTTTCAGCTGAAGGAGCCACACTTGAAGATGGTGGAAGCGTTATTCGACTTGGGTTCACGTCGGTGCGGGGGCTCGGCAGCGATCTTGCTGAACAGATTGTCGAGCAACGGCAACACAGCATGTTCGATTCGTTGGAAGACCTTGTGCGACGGGTTCCCGGCATCACGGTCGCACATCTCGAAGCATTAGCGACAGCAGGGGCGTTTGAGGAGTGCCTCGGGCTTAACCGTCGTGAAGCCCTCTGGCTTGCAGGGTCAGCCGCTCAAGCTCGATCGGGCACGATCCCTGGCATCGCAGCCCAGGTCACTGCACCTCGATTACCGGGAATGACCCCTGTTGAAGAAGCGGTGGCTGATTTGTGGTCAACCGGCATTTCTGCTGACGGGCACCCGACGGCGTTCTTGCGTAAAGAACTTTCTGACCTTGGAGTGGTGACATCAGAAGGGCTGCAGACCCACGAAGTTGATCGGACAGTTGTTGTTGCTGGCACGGTGACGCATCGGCAGCGGCCGATGACCGCTCGTGGAACAACATTTATCAATCTTGAAGATGAAACCGGGCTCATCAATGTGATCGTGTCGGCAGGGTGCTGGAAACGGTTCCGCTCCGAATCGCTGGCACCAGCCCTTGTGGTGCGCGGTCGCCTTGAACGTTCAGAGGGTGTTGTCAATGTGATCGCAGAGCATCTGCAGCCGCTTGCCGCTCCTGGTCGATCGACCAGTCGGAATTTCCGTTAGGAGTGCCACTGCACCACTCACCGTTAGCCTGACAGCATGGTTCGAGTTGTCGACCTTCCAGATGCATCGCTATCTGTCGTTATGCCGTGTTACAACGAGGTTGTCACGATCGAAACCTGCCTTGCGGCCGTGCTCGAGCAGTCGATCGTTGGAGAGGTCATCATCGTCGACGATGGGTCGACCGACGGTACCCGCGAGATTCTTGCCGGACTTTCCGATGAGCGGGTTCGAGTGCTGTTACAGCCTCACAATCAAGGTAAGGGTGCGGCATTGCGCACTGGTTTCGCGGCGGCAACGTTGCCGTACGTCATCGTGCAAGATGCCGATCTCGAGTACGACCCAACTGAATTCCCCAAAGTCATCGGTCCGCTCGTCGCCGGAGACGCCGATGTGGTGTACGGCAGTCGTTTCGTTGGTGGCGAGGCTCACCGGGTGCTCTTTTTCTGGCATTCGATGGGGAACAAATTGCTCACGCTCGTGTCGAATATGTTCACCGATCTCAATCTCACCGATATGGAGACCTGTTACAAGGCGTTTCGCCGCGAGGTCATCCAATCGATCGAAATCGAAGAGGATCGTTTCGGGTTTGAGCCCGAGGTGACTGCGAAGGTTGCTGCCGCCGGGTGGCGGGTGTTTGAGGTTGGCATCTCGTATAACGGCCGAACCTATGACGAAGGCAAGAAGATCGGTTGGCGAGACGGGGTTCGCGCATTCTGGTGCATTCTGCGGTACTCGCCGAGTGGTCAGCGCTACCTCAGTTCATTTTGAACCTCTTGCGCTTGATTCGGTGGTCGATCAAGATCGCGAAAACGAACTCGTTCAGCAACCATCTGCCGGCCACCGACCGTGTGTGCTGAACACGTTGGTGCAGCCGAGACAGTGACGAGTGTGACGACTGAACTTCCACAAGTTGGGCACCTCCAACGAAACGGCGGTCGTTGACCGACACCTGTTGTGGAGGCTCGTTGCGGTTGCCGTTGCTGTCGTGTTCGAGATGTCATGGCGACATATCTCAAGCAGATTGCGACACTGTTTGCAAGCGACTTTTGGGCTTGCGGTCGACCACCCCGTAGGGGTGAAAATGTCAAAAATTATTCGCTCGGAGTGCCGCGAAGCCCGTCGTTGAAGATCTTGAACATGTCGTAGATCTCTTTGCATTGTTGACATACAGGGAGTTGTTTTGGGTCGCGAGATGGCACCCATACGAATCCGCACAGGGCCTCAAGAGGGGTGCCTTCAATGCGTGCTTGCAACACTTTTGCGGCAGCGGATTCTCCCGGTTCGACTTTGACGATGTGCGCGCTGGTTGGTTCTTCAGTCTCGGGAGTGATCTCGGTTTCAGGAACGACGGTTGCGGGCATCGTTTCGAGGTCGGTCATCGCAGTTTCACCCTAAGAGCTCTTGGCAGATGCCAAGCCAGAAGTCGGTAGCGAGACCGAGGCTTTCGACGTCAATGCGTTCGTTATGGCCATGGAATCTGTTTCCGAATGTGGCCATGTCCATCGATGGAGAGAACAGTCCAGCTCCGTAACCAATCCGGCCGCGCTGTCGGTAGAAACGTGCGTCGGTGCCACCCACTACAAGGCCGGGGAGTAGTTCAGCCCCTGGGTAGGCGATTTGAGTTTGATGGGAGATCACATCCCACAGCGGGGTGTCGATCGAAGATTGTGTTCCTTCAGCTTGCTGCTCGGCCTCACCGATTTCGACATGTGGTGCGAGGTCTCCCAAAGCCTCGGTGATCATTGCAATGACTTCGGCTTCGGTCGTACCGGGCAGTGTTCGGATATCGACAACGAGGTCGACGACGTCAGGGATGACGTTTGTCTTCTGTGACTCAACCGGATGAATGACATTTGGGGAGATCGTCGTGTGGGTAAGGGCGTGACACGCTCGAGCGGCTCCCACTGGCATTGCGTCGAGCGCATCCCACACTTGTTGCGGGTCGAGGAGGACAGCTTTCTCTTCCTCGGAGATGTGCATCGCGTCAACTTGTCCCCGCCACATATCGGTGATCTGCGTGGCGGGACGGAATGATGCGAGCCGGCGAACGGCCTCAGCGGCCTTCACAAGAGCGTTGTCGCTGCCCCATGGCATCGACCCGTGACCTGGGGTCCCGCGAACCCGGAGTTTGCGCCAGGCAATTCCCTTTTCACCAACATTGATAGTGATCTTTCGGTGGCCGTGTTGGTCAACCGATGACCACCCACCGAGTTCGGTGAGGACATAGTCGGCATCGATGACATCTGCGTGGTGTTCGAACATCCATTCGGCTCCCCACGTGCCTCCGGCTTCTTCGTCAGCGACACCGAAGTAAATGAGGTCACCAGTGGGGGTAAATCCGGAGTCGGCAAGATGCCGGAACGCCACCGCCATAGATGAGGTGAGATTCAGCATGTCGATCGCTCCTCGGCCCCACACCTCGCCGTCGATGAGTTCGCCACCGAACGGGTCGTTATCCCAACCCTCAGGGCTCACAGGTACAACGTCGGTGTGACCCATGAGACATAGTTTTGGAGCGTTGGGGTCGCTCCCCTCAATGCGTGCGACAACCGATGCTCGACCGGGGTGAGACTCAAAACGTTGAATATCCAGCCCTGAGCCTTCAAGGAAGGTGGTGAGTAGGTCAGCGTTGCGAATTTCTTCGCCAGAGTCAGGAGTTCCGTCGTTGACGCAGGCGTTTCTAATCATTGCCTGCAGCAACTCGGTGGTTTCACCAGTCAATTGTTGGCTCATGATGCAAGATTAGGTGGTCGGCGGATGTGAGAGAACTGTTCACGAACGTTCTGAATTTTTGAGTAGATGAGGCGCGGCCCAAACTGTTGCGCTATGTTGAGCATGTGTTTTCAGCAGCTGTCGCTCCTCTCGCCCCTGTGGTGGCAGTAATTGCGGCCATTGCCGCGTCAGCAGCGCGAATTCCCGCCGCCGTACCTGTACGGGTTCGGAGCCGGCGGGGACACCGACTGATTCGCTGAGAATCACATCTCCCGCCCGCTCCGCCCCGACCGGCGGTGAGCGGCTGGCCGGGGCTCCACAACGAGGACCCCAACAACATGAATGTTCAGTCAGACACCTCTCTCGATGACGAGTCGAGTATCCAACGCACGCGCCCGACAACGGGTTACGCATTATCTCTTGTCATCGCCGGCGCCGGAATCGATGAGGCACAGTTGGTTGCAGCTATCTCTGATATTGGCGCAGAGGTTCGGTCGTCAGAAATAGTCGAAGGTGGGCTCGAGGCACTTGTCGCATGCTCGGGAACCGCCCAGCAGGCTGAGGTGTTGAGTGTCGTCGAGCAACTTGACGGCGTCGACTCCGTGTCGTCGTCTGACACGACGTTTGATCTTCATGTCGACGGCAAGATCATCGTTTCACCACGCACCGCTCTTGTTGGGCCAGATGAACTTGCAATGGCGTACACCCCGGGAGTCGGGCGGGTGTCGACCCATATTGCGGAGGAGCCATCTGCGGTCTGGCGCTTTACTGGCCGATCAAATGCAGTTGCAGTGCTCTCGAACGGCACCGCTGTGCTCGGTTTGGGTGATATTGGTCCCGAAGCGGCGATGCCTGTGATGGAAGGTAAGGCGGTGCTCTTCAAGCAGTTCGCAGGAATCGATGCGTATCCGGTGTGTGTCGACGCGCCAACTGTTGATGATGTTGTGGCAGTTGGAGCAGCGATCGCACCAACGTTTGGTGGCATCAATCTTGAAGACATAAAGGCTCCGGAATGCTTCGAGATTGAGGAGCGGCTCCAAGAGATGCTCGACATCCCGATCTTTCACGACGACCAGCACGGAACTGCGATTGTTGTTGTCGCAGCGTTGTTGAATGCGGCAAAGGTGATCGGCCGGCCGATCACTGAGCTCAGTGTGACGATCGTGGGTACTGGTGCTGCTGGTGTTGCCTGCGCTCATCTGCTCGCCGAAATTGGTATTGGCGACATCATCGGAGTCGACTCTCGCGGCATCCTCGATTCTTCACGCGAGGGGCTTCATCCGAGTAAGCAATGGTTCGTCGATCATGGCAATAAGAATGATCGTTCGGGTGGTGCGCGTGAGGCAATCGAGGGAGCGGATGTCCTCATTGGGCTCTCGGGCCCAGGAATTATTGAACGAGAGTGGGTGTCGTCGATGGCTGATGATGCCGTCGTGTTTGCGTTAGCGAACCCAGTTCCTGAGATCATGCCTGAACTCATGCCAGACAACGTTGCGGTTGTTGCAACCGGTCGAAGTGACTACCCAAACCAGATCAACAATGTGCTCGCGTTTCCGGGCGTCTTCCGCGGACTTCTTGACGTTCGAGCAACGAATGCTTCGATGGGTGTGAAGCGCGCCGCTGCAGAAGCGCTCGCCGCCATGGTGACTGAGCCAACAGTGGAGAGGGTCATCCCAGGCGCGTTCGAAGACGGCGTCGCAGACATCGTCGCTCGATCGGTGTCGGAGCAGGCACGGCGTGAGGGCCTCGCTCGAGAAATCGTCGAGTAACTGGCTTCTCGTGATATTGATCGATCAGGCGCGATGGTGGTTTAACGGCCGCCGATGGTGTCACCTCATCAGTGATACGTCAGTCGAAGAACTCATCGACTTCGCCGATCGAAATGAGATACAGCGTCGAGCGTTTCAAGGTGACCATTACGACATCCCAGAGGAGTATCGCGAGCGCCTGATCGCTGATGGAGCGGTCGAGGTTGAAAGCAGAGAGGTCGCCCGACGGCTTCGTGCTGCCGGGCTCCGGCTCAGTGCGGAAGAACGGCGAGCGTTTCGACGTCAACGCTCTTGAGTTGCTGATCGATACAAAACCATCGATCGAGGCTGACCCTTGCCGCAGCGAATTCTCGCATCAGTAGGTCGATGCGGCTGTCGTGAACGTCGGCAAACCCTTGTCGCAGAACCGACAGCACGGTTACCGCAGCGATCGCGGGCGTATCACCGAACATGAGCGTTTGCCGGGCGATTGTCAGACGCAGGGCGTCAACAGACTCCGCACTCGTGGGCGTGTTTCTAACCGCGATGAGTCCGAGACCGCAACCGTCGATATCGCTGGCGACAATAATCGTCTCGTTTGTAAGGGGCCGAGAGAGCGCAAGTGAGGCAACTCGTAAGGCGTCGTACTCCCCATTGAGCCGATCGTGAGATGCTCTCGGAAGAGGCATTGCATCGAGAGATCGAAGAACACGGTGAGTTGGTAACCCAATGAGGTCTGGAGTGGACGGGGAAATATCGTCATCGTTGCTAGGCATGGCCCTCCAATGTGGTGGTAATTGATGGGCCGCAATGGCGATGACTTGAGTATGACCGATGGGTGTTGCGCACGACATCTCGGCTGAGGTTCAGATACGGTCATCGTCGTGTCAGAGTTCCGGTTATTTCACAATCCGCGCTGCTCGAAATCACGAGCTGCCCTTGCGATTGTCGAAGCACACCAGGCTCGTGGGCGAGACATTGACGTCGTGCAGTACCTCGACACCCCACCCGACGCTGACACCATCCGCATGTTGATCTCCACCTTCGATGGGCCATCGAGCGACCTCGTGCGGCGCGACCGGCCATTGGCCGAGATGGGCATCACATCGGAGCAACTCGATGACACCGAGACCATCGTGAAGATCCTGCGTGCCACGCCCGAACTTCTGCAACGTCCGTTGCTGTCAGATGGCTCTCAAACGGTGATCGGGCGACCAACTGAGCACATTGCAGAGATGCTTGATGACTGAATCAACGCCGACACCAACCGGCATCAGATCAGTTCGTGAAACGAACTGGTCACATCTCATCGTGTTATTGAAAGCGCAATGGGTAGGCATTGCGACAGGTGTCGCACTCGGCATTGCATGGACGGTTGGAAAGATCGCCGTGCCGCTCCTCACCCAGTCTGCAGTCGATAGCGCCATCATCGGTGACGGTTCTGCTCTCAAATGGTCAATCGGAATTGCGTGTGCAGGCTTATCGACTGGTTTGTTGACAGCAGGTCGGCGATTTTTTGCGTTTAAAGAGAGTCGCATGGTCGAAACGTTGCTTCGGGAGCAAATTCATGACCATGTCCTTGGTCTACACCCCGAGTATCACGACAATGCTCAGACCGGTCAGTTGATGAGCCGCATGTCAGCCGACCTCAACCAGGTGCAGATGTTCGTCGTGATGATCCCTCTCACGCTCTCGCACGTTGCACTTATTTTGGGCGTGACCGGGGTGCTCATTTCACTCGACCCACTTCTCGCTCTCGTGGCCCTGTTGCCGTTGCCGTTCGTCAACGTCACCGCCAAATTGTTTTCGAATGCAATTCATCCGGCGGTGCTCGCAGTACAGGCAGAGCAGGCCCAGTTGTCGACTGTGGTTGAAGAATCGATCGCAGGGGTGCGGGTCGTCAAAGGCTTTGGCGCAGAGCATGTTCGTATGGAGGCCCTCACCACCGAGGCTGATGACATCCGCGAGGTTTCGCTGCAGGCCGCCAAAATTCGGGCGAAGTACATGCCATTTCTTGAGTTGTTGCCAGCTGTTGGTCTGGTCGGAGTGCTTGGAGTGGGCGGTTTACGGGTGATCGATGGTTCGATGACGGTCGGCGAACTTGTTGCGTTCAACTTTTTTGTCACGTTGCTCGTGTGGCCACTGAGGTCGATCGGAATGACCGTTGCATTTGGGCAGCGTGCTGCGGCCGCGCTTGATCGAGTGCACGAGGTGCTGTCCGTTGAGCCTGAAATTGCTGATCCGGTTGAGCCTTGCGACCTCCCGGTGGTGGGGGAGCAACCAGTGGGGGCCGTGCGATTTGATGGGGTCTCATTTGCCTATGGCGACGGTGACGACGTGCTCAGTGGTTTTGACCTCACTATTGAAGCCGGCCAATCAATTGCGATTGTTGGCGCCACCGGGTCAGGAAAATCGACGGTGGCGAGACTGTTGTTGAGGTTCTACGACCCGCAACACGGCTCGGTGACGCTCGACGGTGTTGATCTTCGATCGCTGCGGGTTGACGATCTGCGCCGAACGATCGGCATCGTCTTCGAAGACACCTTGCTCTTTCACGACACTGTCGCCGCCAACATTGCGTTCACGGTGCCGTCGATGGATCTCGATGCAGAGTTTGGCCGAATTCGCCATGCGGCGGAGCTTGCCGGGGCTGCATCGTTTATCGAGGAACTTCCAGATGGATACAACACGTTGCTCGGTGAGCGTGGCTACTCGCTGTCTGGCGGACAGCGGCAGCGCATTGCGATTGCACGGGCAATTATCTCGAACCCGAGGGTGCTCATTCTCGACGATGCAACGAGCGCGGTTGATCCGTCGAAAGAGCATGAGATTCGTTCGGCCATGTCAACGGTGATGGATGGCCGGACAACGCTGGTCATTGCTCATCGTCCAGGGACCATCGCAATGGCTGACAATGTTGTCTTGCTCGATGAAGGACGGGTGATTGCGACAGGAGATCACCAAGGGTTACTCAACACAGAGCCCCGCTATCGGGAGGTGCTTGCCGCCCTCGAACCGGGTGATGCTGAGGCGGTGGTGAACTGATGTGGGGTGGTGTTGGGGTCGACCCAAACGACCGACTCACGAGAGATGATGCGAGTCAGGTACTTCGTCGAGCGGCGCGGCTAGCGCGCCCGTATTGGCGCACCGCATTTACTGCAGTCGGGTTTGTCGCGCTGGCGACATCGACCACCATTGTCGGCCCTTTGCTCGTTCGGTTTGGTATCGATACCGGTATTCGAACGGCTGACCGATCGGCCCTCGGTATTGCCGTAGCCGGGTTTGCGCTTGCGGTTGTGCTTGCCTACATCGGGTCACGTCGTCAGTACGTACTGATCAATCGGGCGGGAGAGGGCTTTTTGCGTGGGCTACGGCTTCGCCTGTTCGCCCATATTCAACGGCAGTCACTCGGGTTTTTTGATGAGAACAAGGCAGGTGTTCTCGTTGCGCGAATGACAGCTGATATCGAGTCGATGTCTGAGCTCGTGCAGTGGGGACTTCTGCAATTTGTTTCTGCCGGCATTTTGTTGCTCGTTGCAATCTGCGTGCTGTTTGTGATGTCGTGGCAACTCACATTGATTGCGCTTGCGGTGTTGCCGATCGTCGTCTTGGCGTCGATGAGATTTCAGAGGGTGTCAAACGATGCGTACCTTGAGGTGCGCGAGCGTGTTGGCACCAACCTGTCGGCCCTTCAAGAAAACCTTGCGGGAGTGCGAGTGATTCAGGCATCGGCCCGAGTTGATGAGCAGCGCCGCCGTTTCCACGAATCAAATCGCGGGCTCTACGCCGCTCATCTTCGAACGGTGAAGGCGTCGACGTGGTATTTCGGTGTCGTTGAATTTTGTGGGGTCGTTGCGACAGCGCTTGGTGTCTTGGCAGGGGGGTGGCTCGTCGGGCGAGGTGACGTCACGGTCGGAACCGTTGTCGCCGTGGTGTTGTTGTTGGCCAGCCTGTTCGAGCCGGTGCAGCAGCTGTCCCAGCTCTACAACACCGTTCAGGCAGCGACTGCTTCGTTGAAGAAAATGTTTGACATTCTCGACACCGAACCCGAAATTGATGAACATCACGGAGCGGTCGATCTTCCCACGTCAGGTCCACTTGTTGTAGACGGGGTCGGTTTCACCTACCCGGGGGCCATCCAACCTGCTCTTCGCGATGCGTCTCTTGAGGTCGCACACGGCGAGCGAGTTGCGTTGGTTGGGCCAACTGGTGCCGGTAAGTCGACGTTGGCAAAGATCATTGCTCGTCTCTATGACCCGACCGAGGGGTCGGTCTCGCTCGGTGGGGTGTGCCTGACCGATGCCACATTGTCGTCATTGCGCGCACAGATTGTGGTGGTTCCCCAGGAGGGCTTCCTATTTAACGGAACGATCGCCGACAACCTTCGGCTTGCCCAGCCGTCCGCGTCTGAAGACGAACTGTGGGAAGCCCTTGACCTCATCGGCGCCCGACATCGTTTCGAACAGATGCCCGACGGGCTCAACACCGTGGTGCGCGAGCGCGGATCGCGGTTGTCGGCGGGTGAGCGCCAACTCGTATCTCTTGCGCGAGCTGCGCTCGTTGACCCGGCGGTACTCGTGCTCGACGAGGCGACGTCGAATCTCGACCCCGGTACGGAAGCCGAGGTCGAAGTCGCACTCGAGCGGTTGATGTCAGGTCGCACGGTGATCGTTGTCGCTCACCGGTTGTCGACCGTGCGTCGGGCAGACCGGATTGTGGTCTGTGACGAGGGTCGGCTGGTCGAGGTCGGCACTCACGAAGAACTCACCGCTGTTCCCAACGGTCGGTATGCCGCCCTTCAGCAGGCGTGGATGGCGAGCCAGCCCACCACGTCGGAGATCACTGCCGGCTAAACACCAAGACGAACTCGATGACGCCCTCTGGTTTGACGGTGATACCGGTGATCGAGGGGTCAACAATGTCGTAGTCGACGAATGTGACGGGAATCGTTCCGATGACCCCCAGGCGGTTGCCCTCAATTTTCGCAGCGATCTCGAATGACACAGGGTTTGTCACGCCATGCATTGTGAGTTCGCCCGAGATCGTGGTGTCTACCGTTGCACCTTCAGTTGCGGTGACGCCAAGGTCGACCGGGCTGGTGAGAGTGAATGATGCCGTTGGAAATGTTTGTGTTTCCATGATGCGGCCTCTGAACTGGCCATCTCTTCGACCGTCGTCGCTTTTCATCGACGCAACATCGACGGTGAACTCGGCCTCGGTCATAGTTGTGTCGTCAAGGGTGACTGAACCGGTGACATCTTCGGTGCGGCCCACGCCTTCGGTGTCAATCCCGAAGAGAACTTCAGAGACTCGGTAGCCAACCTCTGAGCCTTCGGTGGTGATCCAGAGTTGGGTTCCATCGTCAACTTCCGTTACATCCTCAGATTCCACGGCCTCGCCAGTTTGCGTTGTGTCGGCTTCGGTGGCGTCGGCTTGCGTGGTGACGTCGGGTGCAGGGTCTTGTGGTTCTTCGCTCGGTTGCTCGGCACTGGCATCGAGACGTTCATCAAGATCAGCCACTTCGAACTCTTCAGCAGCGTCGTTGATGAACGTTGCATATACCCATGCACCGCCAACAGCAAGAGCGGCGAGAGCGAGTACGGCGACGGCGAGGCGAACTCCAAGTCGTTTGAGAGACATGCCGACAGTGTGGTTCCCCGAGACGGCTCTGTCCACAGGAGGCGATTGTTTATCGATGGGTAATGTTCGGCCGTTCACTATTCGTGCACAATGTGGCTATGGCAAACACGTCTATTCCGTTTTCGACACCTAGCGCTGTAGTGACGGCAGGTTCAGTGCCCCGCTCGGCAACGGCGATCGCGGTCGCAGTTCGTTCGACCGGCGCCGTACCTCGCACGGTTGGTATGTCACGCCGCGAACTCGAACGTCACGGCTTCGCTGGTGAGGTTGGTCAGTCTGTGGTGATTCCTCGCCGTGATGGAGCGACGGTCATTGCGGTCGGCGTTGGTGAACGCCCCTCGAGTGGAGATCTTCGCAACGCCGCGGCGGTTGCGGTGCGTAACGCCCAGCGTCACCAGCATGTAGCGCTTGATCTGCTCTCGACAGGCTCGTCGAATTCCGCAGATGCGCGCGCAGTTACCGAAGGAGCGTTGCTCGCCGCATATCGCTATCCGGGTATCACCGCAAAGCCAGATACTCAACCACGGTTTGCAACATTGACCATCGTCACGTCGGGAGCGGCAGCCGCCGAGCGAGGTGTCAGAGAGGGCCAGGTTCGTTCGAGGGCGACGTACCTTGCTCGTGATCTTGCGAACACACCGCCGGCACATCTCAACGCTCGTGACCTTGAGGTCATCGTTACCGCTTTGGCACCCACGCATGGTTTCGATGTCGAAGTGTTTGATGAGAACGACCTCGAAGAGATGGGTTGTGGTGGGCTCCTCGGAGTGAATAAGGGAAGTGTCGAGCCGCCACGGCTGATGAGGCTCACGTACACTCCGCGAAATCCACGGGGTCATGTAGCACTCGTTGGTAAGGGAGTGATGTACGACTCGGGTGGTATCAGCTTGAAGCCAAGCGATGCATTCCATGTCGTCATGAAAATGGATATGTCGGGTGCGGCTGCCGTGCTGTCGACGATGACCACACTCAAAGATTTGCGCTGCCGCAATCAGGTAACGGGATACATCGTGTGCACTGACAACATGCCATCGGGTTCAGCGATGAAGCTTGGTGACGTGTTGACGATGCGCAATGGCAAGACCGTTGAGGTGCACAACACTGACGCAGAAGGCCGGCTCATTTTGGCTGACGGCCTGTCTCTGGCGGTGGAAGATAAGCCCGAGGCAATTATCGATATCGCAACGCTCACCGGAGCATCGATGGCTGCGTTGGGGCCCGATATCGCTGCGGTGCTCGGCACGGGCTCAAAAGTTGTCGAGCAACTCGCAGATAGCGCTGAGGCGACAGGCGAACCGATTTGGGAGATGCCGCTCGAGAAGGCTCGTTATCGGAAGCTTCTTGACTCAAATGTGGCCGACATGCGAAATATTGGCGGTCCGTATGCCGGCTGCATCACCGCAGCAATCTTCCTGTCGGAGTTCACCGCTGATGTGCCGTGGGCTCACCTCGACATCGCCGGTCCGATGAAAGTCGATGGTGATGAGTCATGGCGCTCGAAGGGTGCGACTGGCTTCGGAACGCGGCTGCTCATCGATGCGGTCACGAACTGGTCGGCGTAATCACATTCTCTGCTGCGATTGCGGCAACCCGCCGGTCTACACCGGCGCTGACGAGTTGATGCTCGATCGCTGAGACATCGGTCGTCCATGTTCGCTGAATCCATTCGTCATGGTCTCGCCGCAGTTGTTGATGCATACGGTCGAGTTGCCGGGTGGTGAGATCAGGAATACGCCGCTTCACGTCGTATCCGTTGCCGTTTGGCCGAATGAGGTTGAACATCGAGCATCGGTGCAGTGCTTTACCGAATGGCGAGTCAACTCCCCGAGCGAAGCTAAGACCAACCGATTGCGCAAGATCGTTTAGGTTGACGGCAACCCCGTCAGGTGAGTCATCAAGGTGGTCGGCGATTCGACGGATGATCCATGTTGCTGACGGCCCAAGTGTGCTGAGCCAGAACCGTTCGACGTATGCACTTCTTGGGTCATGTCCGACGTCTCGGCCTGGCGGCATAGCCCATGGTTGAAAAGTGACAATGTCGTGGGTCGTGGTGGCTGGCATGGGGGAGTGGGCTCGTGTGATGGTCTGCCAGTTCGCTCGTTGCTGAAGTGTGCGTCACACTGGAGATATGGATGCAGTCGATCCCGGACAACTTGAGTTTGCGTGCGAACTTGTTGGTGGAGCTCAACGAATTGTCGTGCTCACCGGTGCAGGTATCTCGACCGATTCGGGAATTCCTGATTTCCGCGGCCCCAATGGGGTGTGGACGAAGAACCCTGCGGCGGAGAAAGCAAGCAACATTTCGTACTACCTCGCAGAGCCAGAGGTGCGGCGAGCAGCCTGGCAATCACGACTTGAGGCATCCGCATGGACAGCAGAACCAAACCGCGGGCACCTCGCGGTGGTCGATCTTGAGCGGTCCGGACGGCTACATGCATTAGTCACGCAAAATATTGACGGCCTTCACCAGCGGGCTGGGGTTGATCCTGATCTCGTCATCGAGGTGCATGGAACTATTTGGTACTCGCGTTGCTGGGAGTGCGGTGATCGTCGTTTGATGGAAGAGATGTTGCAGCGCGTGCGCAGTGGCGAACCTGACCCAGCCTGTGAATTGTGTGGCGGCATTGTGAAGAGCGACACCATCAGTTTCGGTCAGTCATTGATACCCGAGGTGATTGATAGGGCGATGAAGGTGAGTGAGCAAGCAGATGTGTTGGTGGCGATTGGGTCGACATTGAGTGTGTATCCGGTGGCAAATTGTGTGCCTCTTGCGAAATCGAGGGGGGCGAAAGTGGTCATCGTGAATGCCGAGCCAACCGAGATGGACGACATCGCCGATGTTGTCGTTCGGGGGTCGATTGGAGAGATTCTTCCTCAATTATTTGCTCAAAGTAGCAATACCCGACCAAATCAGTAAGATTTAGGTATGGCCACCTTTAGAGACCTCCTCAGTTCTGCAAAATCTGAGATTGTTGAGATCAGCACAGATGAGGCTGCCGAGCGCATCGCTGCTGGCCACCTCATCCTCGACGTTCGCGAACCCGACGAATACGCCGAGGGTGCTCTTGAGGGAGTGATCCATATTCCTCGGGGCCATCTTGAGGCGCAGATCGAAAACCGCATTGTTGACAAATCGCTTCCGGTCGTCGTGTACTGCGCAGGCGGTGTTCGCTCTGCGTTTGCCGCAAAGACGATGCAAGAACTCGGTTACGAGAAGGTCGCGTCGATGGATGGTGGTTTTGGTCGCTGGAAAGATGAAGGCCGTCCATGGCGTCAGCCCGCCAGCCTCAGCCCAGAGCAACAACATCGATATAAGCGGCACCTCTTGCTGCCAGAAGTTGGTGTTGAAGGCCAGCAAAAGTTGCTCGACGCGAAAGTCCTCATGCTTGGAGCTGGCGGACTGGGTTCACCAGCCGCTCTCTATCTTGCGGCCGCCGGTGTCGGAACGATCGGCATCGTTGACATGGATGATGTCGATGAGTCGAACCTGCAGCGCCAGATTCTTCACAACATCGACCGTGTCGGAGACCGCAAGGTCGATTCGGCAAAAAAGACACTCACTCTGTTGAATCCCGACGTGAACGTCGTTACCTACGACACGCGGCTTTCAGCGGAGAACATTGTCGACATCATCTCTGGCTACGACGTCATCGTCGATGGCGCCGACAACTTTCCCTCGCGTTACGTGTTGAACGATGCGAGCGTGAAACTCGGCATTCCTGTGGTTCATGGTTCGATTTTCCGCTTCGAGGGAATGGTGAGCGTGTTCCATCCGACCGAGGGCCCGACCTATCGAGACATGGTTCCAGAACCACCGCCTGCCGAACTCGCTCCGTCGTGTGCCGAGGCCGGGGTGCTGGGCGTGCTCCCAGGCATCATCGGTTCAATTCAGGCCCTCGAAACCATCAAAGTCATTCTCGGTCTTGGTGATGCGCTGATCGGCCGAATTCTTTCGGTTGACACGACCGAGATGGAGTTCCGCACTTTCAATCTGCGTCCTGATCCGTCGAATCCGGTGACATGGGAGAACCGTGACCGCATTGTCGTTCGTGATCTCGACGGTCTATGCGCTCCTTGGCTCGAAGATCACTGAGCGGTCTCAGGCAACCTGAACCACGGGGTCAATCGGCTGGGCGGTATCGCGCTCCTGCACGCTGACGCCGATGAGTACGGCGATAATGCCGACGAGATCAAGAGCGCTCGGCTGTTGATTGAGGGCGACCCATCCGACGATGACCGCCGTCACGGGAAGCATTGCGAGCAAGACGGAAAATCGTCGAACGCTCACCTCTCGCAACACGTACTGATCGATGCCGTAACCAATCGCATTTGAAAAGACTCCGGTTACCAAGCATGCGAGCAGAAGGAGCGGGGCACCCCACACAGGTCCGCTCCATGGGGCGCCGATCGGCACGAGAGCAAGAGAGCCAATAGCGAGGCCAACTGCTAACCCGTCGACTCCGCTGCTCGACGACGCGACTCGCGAGCCGACCACGATGTACGCGGCCCAACATGCCGAGGAGGCGAGAATAAACGCAACCCCAGCGGGCTCGCCGCCGATCTCTACCCCGCCGAGTACGAGTACACCGGTGACTGCGCATCCGAGAGCGATCGCATTTCGGAGCGAGCGAGTTGCGAACGCAGCGACGGCGATCGGTCCGATGAACTCAATCGCGACGCTTTTTCCGAGATCAATCCGTGCGATGCCGAGATAGAAAAACGTGTTCATTGCGGCGGTTGCGATGCCAAATACTGCGGCGCCGCGGAGCTTGCGACCGCGCCATTGCCCGAGTCGAGGGCGAGCGATTAGCCAGAGTGCGACGGTGGCACCGACCACACGGAGCCACCCCACCGATTGTGGGGCGACTTGATCAAAGACGGAAATCGCGATCGCAGCACCGATGTACTGCGAGATCGCGGAGACGATAAAGAGTCCCTCCGCGGGAACTCTGCGCGGTTGCACCTGAGATATGAGTCTTAGTCGAAGAGGTCAGGGTCTGTGGCGCAAATTTCTTGCCACAGCGGCTGGAAACTAAACCAACCGGCGAGATGTGAGCCCGTCTGCTCGAAGGTGTAGCGGGCGTACTCGTCACGAACCTCAATCGGGTCGCCGGCAGCCATCGCTGCGAGCTGCACCTGACAGTTCCGTTCCATCGTGATGAACCAGAACGCCGCCTCGTCAACGGTGGTGCCGACGGTAAACAGGCCGTGATTCTGGTGGATCGCTGCCTTGCCAGTCTGGAACTTCAAGGCAAATTCTTCGCCAGCTTCGATTTCAAGAACAACTTTGCCACCTTGTTCTGAGATGACGTGATGGTCGCCGTAAAACGCGCAGGAGTCTTGAGTGATCGGCGCGAGTGGAATACCGAGCGCAGAGAAGGCCTTGCCGTACGTCGAATGGGTATGCGCGGCGGCAATCACTTCAGGGCGGGCCTTGTGCACTGCGGAGTGCAGTACGAAGGCAGCTCGGTTGACGGGCATATCGCCGACAACAACATCGCCGTCGTGGTTGACCAGCAAAAGATCACTTGCCTTCATGTGGCGGAAGCTCTTGCCGAAGGGGTTGACCCAGAAGTGATCGGTCAAGATTGGGTCACGGGCGGTCATGTGCCCTGCGACGCCTTCGCCAAACCCAAGGCGTCCAAAGACTCTCAATGCACCAGCGAGCTTTGCTTTGCGGTGAGCGCGCTCCTCTTCGAGGTCGTCGAACGTTTCGGGATGGAATGCGATGATCGGCTTGTCGGTGATGGCCATATCTGAACGATAGTCATAAATTCACACTCGATCTAGTGTCGCAGTGCTGAACTCTGGCACGATTCGTACATGGTGACCCACCGTCAAATTCAGCCAGGCGAGATTGCCCCTCCTGCCGCACAGTACGTGCATGCGGTGTTGACGACAGATGCGACTCGATGGTTGCACACCTCTGGGGTCGTGCCGTCACGTCCTGATGGCTCGGTACCCGAGGCGATTGACGAGCAAGCCGAGGTCGTGTGGGTGAATATTTGTGCGATGTTGAGCGATGCTGAAATGTCGGTCGACAACATTGTGTCGGTAACGACGTATGCCGTCGTCGGACAACCCTTGGCAGGAGTGATGGCGACCCGAGACCGTGTCCTTGGCGACCATCGTGCCGCATCGACACTCGTCACGGTGCCTGCTCTTGCGCGACCGGAGTGGCTGATGGAGATCGCCATCATCGCGTCTGCCTAAACGCTCCAGAGGGTTCTCGCCCTACGCTGTACGGATGGCAGACGACGTTCGCACCACCGACTCCGGCATTGAGATTGCCCCGCTGTACACGGCTGAGTCACTCAACGGTTGGGACCCTTCAGAGCAGTTGGGTCTCCCCGGTGAGGCTCCATTCACCCGTGGTGTCTACCCGTCGATGTACCGGGGTCGTTTGTGGACGATGCGTCAGTACTCCGGCTTTGGAGATGCCGCGAGCACAAATGAGCGATTTAAGTTCCTGCTCGCCGCCGGTCAGACCGGTCTCAGTTGCGCCTTCGACTTACCGACTCAGATGGGCTACGACTCAGACCACTCTCGAGCAGAAGGTGAAGTGGGCAAGGTGGGTGTCGCCATCGACTCGCTTGATGATATGCGAACCCTGCTCGCAGATATCCCGCTCGACAAAGTGTCGACGTCGATGACGATCAACTCGACAGCAGCAATTTTGTTGCTGATGTACCAAATCGTTGCGGAAGAACAAGGCGTCTCGTCGGAGCAGATTTCAGGAACGATTCAGAACGACCTCCTGAAGGAATACATCGCTCGAGGTACGTATGTGTACCCACCGAAACCCTCGATGCGCATCATCACCGACATCTTCGGCTACTGCTCAGAACACATTCCGAAGTGGAACACGATCTCGATCTCGGGCTACCACATTCGAGAGGCCGGCTCGACTGCGGTTCAAGAAATCGCGTTTACCTTGGCGAATGCCATTGCCTATGTGCAGGCAGCTGTTGACGCCGGTCTCGATGTCGATGACTTCGCCCCCCGCTTGTCGTTCTTCTGGAATGGCCATAACGATTTCTTCGAGGAAGTCGCAAAGTTCCGGGCGAGCCGTCGAATCTGGCACAAGATCATGACCGAACGATTCGGAGCAAAAGACCCTCGTTCGGCGATGCTGCGATTCCACACGCAGACCGGTGGGTCAACGTTGACGGCGCAACAGCCGGTCAACAACGTGGTGCGAGTTGCAGTGCAGGCGATGGCAGCGGTGATGGGCGGCACGCAATCGCTTCACACCAACGGCTTCGACGAGGCACTTTCACTGCCGACCGAAGATGCGGCTCGCCTTGCGCTTCGCACGCAGCAAATCATCGGCTACGAATCGGGTATCACCGAAACGCCTGACCCGCTTGCTGGTTCGTACCTCGTCGAGTCGCTCACCGATGAAGTCGAGCGGCTCACCTGGGAGTACATCGAGCGAATCGATGAGATGGGGGGCGCAGTTGAAGCGATTGAGGCTCATTTCCAGCAAGACGAGATTGAGCAATCGGCATATGAGTACACGAAGTCGATTGACGATGATGAGCGAGTGATCGTTGGGCTCAACCGGTTCACGATTGACAACGAACCCGAGCCGGATGTGTTCCCGATTGACCCTGCTCTAGAACCGGCACAGAAAGCCCGTCTCGCGGCCTTTAAGGCTGACCGTGACGAGAGTGCGGTTCGAGCAGGACTCGAGGCGGTAAGCGCCGCGGCCCGGGGGACTGACAATGTGCTGTACCCGATGAAAGATGCACTGTTGGCGGGCGCATCGCTCGGCGAAGTGAGTGATGCACTCCGTGACGTCTTTGGCACGTATCAGCCGTGATGGGGTCGTAAACCCAGTTTGATCGCCGTTATTCGAGCGACAAAATGTAAAAGCCGACTAGCCGAATCAGATTTATCGGAATACACTCTCGGCCTGTGAGGTTACAAGAGTCATGAACCCCGTAATGACGGCGAATTTGGCGTCCGGAGCAGCCATTGGCAACCTCGGCGTGCTCGACCTCATTGGCAACACGCCAAATGTTGACGTGTCGCATTTGTCGCCGAACCCGGATGTTCGTCTCATAGCGAAACTCGAGATGCAGAACCCGTTCGGATCGGTGAAAGACCGCATTGCAAAGGCAATGATTGACGCTGCAGAGAAAGACGGGCGTCTCACCCCCGGGCAGACCATTATCGAACCCTCCTCAGGAAATACCGGCATCGCTCTCGCCGCTATCGCCCGTTTGAAGGGCTACCCGATCAAGATTTTGCTTCCAGAGTCGGTGTCGGTTGAGCGCCGCCAGATGCTCCAAATTATGGGCGCAGACGTCATCCTCACCCCGGGTGGCGAAGGCTCAAACGGAGCTGTTCGCCGTGCCACTGAGATGGCCGAGGCACATCCAGAGTGGTGCATGGTGTATCAGTACGGCAACGACGCAAACCCTCGCACCCACTACGAGACAACCGGACCTGAAATTTGGCGGGATGTCCCAGACATCACTCATTTTGTTGCTGGTCTCGGTACCTCGGGCACCCTCATGGGAACCGGACGTTTTCTCAAAGAACGCGACCCAGATATTCAGATCATCGCAGTAGAGCCGCCGCTCGGCGAAAATGTTGAAGGGCTGAGAAACATCGACGAGGGGTATATCCCCCCGGTCTTCGAAAACTGGAATGGCTTTGAATTGCTCGATCGCAAGCGAGTGGTTCGTCCCCGCGAATCGATCGAATGGACTCGCCGCTTGGTGAACGAGGCGGGCATCTTCGCTGGAATTTCATCGGGAGCGTCGCTCGCTGGTGCAGCAAAGGTTGCATCATCGATCGATTCAGGCGTCATCGTGTTCATCGTGTGCGATGGTGGGTGGAAATACCTCTCCACCGGCGCCTACACCGATGACCTCGATGCAGCTGAAGCAGCGGCTGAAAAAATTATCTACTTTTAGACACCGGGGTGTTTGGACCCCGCAGTCGTGGTTCGACTACTGTCCTGAAAAGTGTCTTCAACAAACACTTTCACGCTTCCTCGCTGGTTTCGTGGACTTCTTGTTCTCGCGATCATCTATTTGTTTCTAGTAGGCGTCTCATCACTCGAATCTGGCATCAAGGTGATGGGTGCAGACACCCAAGAACGGCTGTTCTCCAGCGTGTCAAACCCGATCGTCGGACTCTTCATCGGTGTTGTCGGCACCGTGCTGGTTCAGTCATCTTCGGCGAGTACTTCTCTGATTGTCGGACTTGTTGCGTCGGGAGCGCTCGGCCTCGACCAAGCGGTCCCGATGATCATGGGCGCAAATATTGGCACCACGGTGACCAACACTCTTGTGTCGTTAGGTCATGTGCGCCAATCGCAGGAGTTCAGGCGAGCTCTTTCCGCAGCCACCGTCCACGACTTCTTCAACTTGATGGCCGTCACCATTTTGCTTCCCTTCGAACTTCTCACCGGACGAATTTCATGGCTTGCGTCTCGCACTGCTGAGATTCTCACTGGCTCTGGCGGTTCAGAGTGGAAGAGCCCGATCAAGGCGTGGGTGAAACACCCTGTCGGTTGGCTTAAAGATGGACTCAAACAAGCCTCTCTCGAGGAGACATCGCTTGGTGTCTCCATGGTGGTCATCGGGATACTCGTAGTCGTGGTTGCCTTGATTGCGGTTACAAAAAATATGAAGGCGCTCATCGCCGAACGACTCGAAGCTTCGATGAACCGGGTACTCGGGCGCGGTGGCGGTCTTGTCGCAATGGTGATCGGCATGCTGGTCACGATTTCAGTGCAGTCATCGAGCATCACTACGTCGATCCTCATTCCGATGGCGGCTGCTGGCGTGATCTCGCTCCGCAACATCTATCCGGTAACGCTCGGAGCGAACGTGGGTACGACGATCACTGCATTACTCGCTGCGCTTGCGGCAAGTGGTTCAGATGCGCTCACCATCGCGCTCGTCCATACATGGTTTAACGTGTTGGGAATCGTGGTGCTGTACGGCATTCCGTTCCTGCGGCCACTTCCAATTCGATGTGCCGAACTTCTTGCCGAGCTTGCTGTGAAGCGTCGGAGCCTTGCGGTCGGTTGGGTCGTCTCTGTCTTTGTCATTATTCCGTTACTAGTGATTGCAATATTCCGCTAATGGAGGGATCTCATGGTCTTGTCGTTTTTTAAAAAAGGGGAGTCACCGCTCGAACGAATATCTCACGAGACCGTGCTGATGCTCGGCGATGCGCGTCACTCGTTTGACCTTGCATCGACCGCACTTCTTGCCGGAGCAGATGCATCCGCAGTGAGCTCTGACATTCGTGCCACGGACGATCGAATCAATGCTGCCGAACAACGGTTGAGGTCGGAACTCGTCGTTCATATTGCGGTGCATGGTGGGGACGACATCGGTGTGGTGATGGGCTACACGCTGCTGCTGAAGAAAATTGAGCGAATAGGGGATCAGGCAAAGAACATTCTCGATCTCGCTGAAGATGGAATTTCGCTGTCAGGTGCCCCGGATGTCGACGAATTTCTGATGCGCCGGCAGACGATTTCGCAAATGTATGTGGACGCCGCAGATATTCTTGTCTCGCTTGACGTCGATGACGCTCGACAGTTCCTCGATCGCTCAATGGAAATGAATCGAGAGTGCGAGCAAAAGATTCATGAATACATGCGGTCTGATGAGCCCGGTCACTGGGCGGTTCCTCGAGCGGTCTTGCACCGTTATTGGAAACGTATTGTTGCGAATCTTGCAGGCATCGTCACTTCGGCGATCGAGCCAATTCAGACACTCGACTACAGCGACAACGGCTCAACAGACATTGTTGACGATTGAGGGCGATTGACCTCCGCAGTTTCCTTTGAGGTGTGTGGCTGAGCTGAGCTTGACCACATTCACAAGCGAGCCGTCAGTAGCGTTACGACCGTGGACCAGCCAATCGGGATCTTCGACTCGGGCTTTGGGGGTCTCACCGTTGCTCGAGCTCTTATTGATCTCCTTCCCGCCGAGGACTACATCTACATCGGTGACACCGGCCGGTATCCCTATGGGTCGAAGCCACTCGATGATGTGCGCGGATATGCCAGCGAGCTCGCTCACTCACTCGTCGATGATTTCAATGTGAAGGCAATTGTCGTCGCCTGCAACACTGCGACTGCCGCCGGACTCGACGATTTGAGAGACGAGCTTGACGTTCCGATTTTTGATGTCGTCACACCTGGAGCTTCAGCCGTCATCAGAGCCTCCCGAGCCGGCCGAGTTGGAGTGATCGGAACCATTGGCACGATCTCGTCAGGTGCGTACGTTCAGGCAGTTGAAGCGGCAGCACGACAGACAGAGAGCGGCATCGAACTGTCGAGCGCGGCGTGTCCAGGTTTCGTCGAGTTCGTTGAACGTGGTCAATTGAGTGGCGATGAAGTCATGGTGCTTGCGGAGCGCTTACTGGCACCATTGATTGAAGCCAAGGTCGACACATTGCTGTTGGGCTGCACCCACTACCCATTCCTTGCGAGGACGATCGGCGAGGTCATGGGCCCAGACGTGGTGCTTGTGTCGTCAGCGGATGAAACTGCGTTCGAGGTAAGTGAACGACTACGCGAACTGCTCCTTCTTCGCGAACCTGGTGAGGTTGGAACCCGTCGGTTTCTGTCGAGCGGTGATGTCGACACGTTTCGTGACCTCGGATCAGCACTGTTCGGCGCAGACCTCGTCGCAGCAGAACACTGGGAGCGCTGAGCACGTAGCCTGAAGGGGCACGACTACTCGAGAGGAAGAGAATCAATGTCGCGACCTGATGGCCGATCGTCAGACGAACTACGTCCAATCACATTCGAACGTGATTTCACTGAAATGTCAGACGGTTCGTGTCTTGTAACCGTCGGACGCACGAAGGTGCTCTGTACCGCATCTATCGATGAGGACGTCCCTCGTTGGATGAAAGGGCGAGGGACAGGATGGGTCACCGCTGAATATTCGATGCTGCCCGGGTCGTCGCCAGAGCGCGTTGACCGCGAAGCGGCAAAAGGAAAGCAGTCTGGACGCACCGTCGAAATTCAGCGGCTTATCGCACGAGCACTTCGGGCCGCGTGCGATATGTCGTTGCTCGGGGAACGCCAGGTGGTGGTCGACTGTGACGTGATTCAAGCCGACGGAGGAACGCGAACTGCGTCGATCTGCGGGGGATATTTGGCGCTTCACGATGCGCTCACTCGACGAGTGCAGCAAGGTCTCATTGCATCACATCCGTTGCACTCCACGTGTGCCGCAATCTCGGTTGGCATTGTTGACGGGGTGCCTGTACTCGACCTTCCGTACGTCGAAGATTCTCGGGCCGAAGTCGACATGAACGTCGTGATGCTTCGCCCCGCTGGCGTCGGTGGCCAAGCTCGATTTGTTGAGGTGCAGGGCACTGCAGAAGGAATGGCGTTCACTCGCAGTGAACTTGATTCGATGCTTGTGCTCGCAGAATCCGGGCTCGCCTCGATTGCTGATTTGCAAGATGAACTTATTTCGTCGCCGCCTTTGCCTCGTTCATGACAGCTCGTCAACTTCGGCTCGTCTGCGCCTCAGCGAACCCTGACAAAGTCGCTGAAATTGAACAGTTGCTGACCGGTATTGCCAAGATGGAGCCACGGCCAGCGATGCTTGGGGAAGTGATCGAAGACGCTGACTCGCTCACCGGAAATGCTCGGCTCAAGGCCGTCGCAGTATGTGGTGCAAGTGGTCACGCAGCTGTTGCTGATGACACCGGGCTTGAGGTTGATGCCCTCGGTGGTGCTCCGGGAATCTATGCGGCTCGATTCGCTGGTGAGAATGCAACCTACGCTGACAACCGTCGCAAATTGCTCTACGACATGAGCGGTGTTGAGCAGCGTCTCCGAACTGCACGTTTTAGAACCGTCGTCATGGTGGTGTGGCCGAATGGCGACGAGATCGTTGTTGAAGGTGTCTGCGAGGGTCACATCGCCGAGGCTGAAATGGGCGACGCGGGTTTTGGTTACGACTCGATCTTCATCCCGGATGACGGTAATGGGCGGTCATTCGCTCAAATGTCGGCAGATGAGAAGAACGTGATGTCTCATCGGGCGCGCGCTTTCTCTGCCCTTGCCGGGGCGTTAGCGCTTCATTCATCGACCGAGGGGTGAAGTTCACCAGTGGCGCAGGTCGATCGGCCAACGATCGATGACCTCGCCATTGTCGACAATCCAGAGCTCTTCGTGGCGAGCAATCGTTGGGTCAATATGCGCGGGCCGTACATGCACCCGGTCACCGATGTGAAATGTGCGATCAGAACTACTGAACGTGGTGTGTTCATCTGAACAGAACCAGACGTTGCAGCCATCGATACTCGGGTCGCCATGATCCATTCCGAGTGCCTTAAGGCCAACATCGATGACATATCGCGAGCCGTGATGTGCAATCACCGTCCCAACGATGGTGAGTGCCTGCTCAAATCCTTGGTTGAGCGTTGTGTACTGAGTGTCCACCATCACATACGAGCCCGCCTGTACATCGGTTACTCCCGTGGGGTGGTCGAGACCGATGGTGTGGAGGTCGTGAGTGCCGGTTCCCCCGGTCGACACGATGTCACCGCCAACATCATCATGGGCTGCCCGAAGTAAGGCCATCGCCTCTGCAACTCGTTCCTTTGCCTCACTCCGGTCGTTCACCATTTGCAGGTGCCCCTCGTATCCCATCACGCCCGACACGGATAGCCCGCGTTGCCGTGCGATGTCAGCGAGTTGGCCAGCCTGGTCAGGCCGTACCCCACAGCGTGGCATTCCGACGTCAACATCAATGATGACGTCTCGAATACCGGCACGATGAGCTGCTTCGATGGTTTCAATCGAGTCAACCGCAACTCGTGCAATCACACCCGCAGATTCCGCTGCAGTCGCCACCTCGGTAAGGCGATCAACGTTCAGCACAGAGTTCGCAAGCAAGAGATCGTCCCCGACGCCAGCACCGATCATTCCAATGACCTCTCGAGGCGTTGCGCAGGTGAAGGAATGATGCCCGTGTGCGACCTGTTGTGCAGCGAGCGCAGTGCATTTATGTGCCTTCACGTGTGGCCGCAATGATAAGCCCGGAAGCCGTGCTGCCATCGATTGCAGGTTCCGCGAGAGTGTCGAGGCATCAACGACCGCAGCCGGCGTTGGAATCGCGTCGATGTGCATCAAGAGAGCCTGCCACGAATCGATGCTGTCGGATGATGTCGGGAGACGGTCACCGATGTACCGTGACCTGTATGACCGAAGCATTCATTGTTGACGCAGTTCGCTCGCCCGTCGGCCGACGTGGAGGAGCGCTCTCTACCGTTCACCCTGCCGATCTTGGGGCCCACTCGATTAAGCATCTTGTTGAACGCTCTGGCGTTGATCCAGAAGCGGTTGATGATGTGGTCTTCGGAAACGTGAACTCGATCTGGGAACAGTCCGGTTGTATCGCTCGTACATCGTGGCTGACCGCCGGACTCCCGATGCATGTTCCAGGTGTCACCATCGACCGCCAATGCGGTTCAGCCCAACAGGCCGTGCAGTTCGGCGCTCAGGCTGTCATGTCAGGAACGATGGACATCGTCGTTGCGGGCGGCGTTGAGAACATGTCGATGGTGCCCATTACCGCAGGATCTCAGGCCGGCAAGGATGACCCTGAATTCGACCCCTTCACCGGAGCAGAGGGTTGGCACTCACGGTTCGGCGGCACCGAGGTGAGCCAGTTCCATGGGGCAGAACTCATGGCAGAGCACTGGAACCTCACTCGGGAAGAGATGGAAGCCTTCGCCGTTGAATCACACGAACGCGCACTTCGGGCACGTGAAGAGGGCCGTTTTGATAACGAGATCGTGCCACTCAATGGCCTTGACTACGACGAGGGTCCACGTGAACCAAACATCGAGAAAATGCAGTCACTCGCAACATTGCGTGAGGGTGGTCGCATCACCGCCGCAGTAGCGAGCCAGATCTCTGATGGCTCAGCTGCGCTGCTGGTTGCAAGCGAAGAGGCAGTTGAGCGCCACGGGCTGACACCTCGGGCTCGTATCCACCATATGACGGTGCTCGCGGATGATCCGATCATGATGCTGTCGGCACCGATTCCCGCAACACGGCGCGCGCTCGAGCGCACCGGATTGAGCATCGATGACATCGATGTCGTCGAAATCAACGAGGCATTCGCCCCAGTACCAATGGCATGGTTGAAAGAAATTGGTGCCGACCCCGCAAAGGTCAACCCGAGTGGTGGCGCAATCGCTCTCGGTCACCCTCTTGGTGCAACCGGTGCCCGCCTGATGGTGACGTTGCTCAACGAACTTGAGCGCACCAACGGCCGATATGGCCTCCAGACGATGTGTGAGGGTGGCGGCCAAGCAAACGTCACCATCATTGAGCGACTCTGACGACAGTCTCTGTTCAGTGACGTCGAACATTGCTCAGCGAGCAGTCGTTGCGTTTGTAGCGGTTGCGATCGCTGGGTGTTCAACGTCCCAGACCGAGCCGGTCGCCGTCGATGCTCCATCGGTGACGACCGTCCCTGAACGTGTCGACGAAACCTCATCGTTGTCCCCAGAAACAGAAGCGAGTAGCTCGACAACGACGAATGTGCCGGCGAGCTCTCAAGCTGACACGGAGACATCCACGACGACGAGTGCTCCGTTGACGTCTGGAAGTGACGCATCAACTGATGACAGCGGGACCGATGACACCGAGAGCGACGATGTTGTGGTGGAGGCGACCTTCTCCTCGGCTGTCGCTCCGGTAATGAGCAATAACTGCGGGAGTTGTCACAATCCCGGCGGACCGGGATCGGTCCACTGGAATCTTTCTGAAGCCCGAGACGTCTCAGAAAATGCTCAGTTCATTAGAGCAGCGTTGCTGTCGGGCTACATGCCGCCGTGGCCTGCGAGCAATCTCGGCATCGCCTATAAGAACTCGTTCGAAATCGAGGAGGAGGCTCTTGCGCCGATTCTCGAATGGATTGATAACGGGGCAGTTCTCGACGTCGATCCGACGACACCTGTAATCGGAGGCAGAAGCGTCCGAATCGAAGACCCTGACTTTGTGGTGCCGCCGACTGAGCCGTACGACAACGAAAGCGGTCGATTCGATGACTATCGATGCCTCGTGTACTACCCCGAGATTGAGCGCACGTCGTGGCTTCGGAGCCTGCAGTTCATGCCGGATCAGACTGAGGTTGTGCACCACGCAATCGGTTATCTGGTGCCTGCTTCACAGGCAGAGGCCGCTCAACAGCGAGACCTCGACGACCCCGGTAGTGGATGGGAATGTTACGGCGGTACCGGTCTTGCGGAAGACACATTCCTTGTCGGATGGGCCCCTGGGCAATTGCCACTCGAGTATCCGGAAGGAACCGGGCTCACGATCGAACCCGGAGACTTCTTTGTCATCCAAGTTCACTATCACTACGAAATCGCAGTTGACCCTGATTCGTCATGGCTAGAGATCGACATCGAGCCGGCGACGTCAGATCTCGAACCGATTTCGATTAATCGCTATCTCACTCCGGCGGAAATCCCGTGTTCAACCGATGAAGAGGGGCTGCTTTGCGATCGGGAGGTGGTCGCGGAGGCCATGCGCGAAGAGTACGGACTGTTACCTGCCGACCTCATCAATTTGGGCTGCGGCGTGACGCCGGACGCATTTGCTCATATGACCGATGGTGTGGCGTGGAGTTCGTGCGATCGAGTTGTGCAAGAACCTGGTGAGATTGTGTCGGTGCTCGGACACATGCACGACCTTGGGGCCCAGTACCGAATGACTCTTAACCCTGACACCGACCGTGAGATGATCTTGCTGGATATCCCAGATTGGGATTACGACTGGCAGTACTCATATCGACCGGTCGAGACGATCGAGTTGCAGACCGGAGATGTGCTTCGGTTTGAATGCACGTGGGAACGTTCACGACGCGATCCAAATCTTGAGCCCGCCTATGTGCTGTGGTCATACGGTTCAGACGACGAGATGTGCTTCTCAACCGTGACCACACGACCGCTGAGGTAGTACGGGCGGTGGGACTTGAACCCACACTCCGAAGAACAGGAACCTAAATCCTGCGCGTCTGCCAATTCCGCCACGCCCGCATGTGAGTGACAGCGTACTGAGAGTTATCAGCGTTGGTTCAGTCGCCATCTCCGCTGTTACCGGCAGTGAGTTGAACGGCGAGTTCTTCAGAGACAACACCGGTGATATCGAGGCCTTGGCGTTGTTGATAGCGCATGACGGTGCGCATCGTGCCGGGGCCAAAATATCCATCGGTATCGACGTTAAATCCGGCTGCGGCGAGGCCGTTTTGGATAGCCGTGACCCTGTCGCCGACAACACAAGGCGCAAGTGGATATTCGACCTCGGCGTCAGGTACGTATGCAGCACACCAGTTGGCTCCGCTTACCGCTGGTTCGATCATCTGAAATTCCGGGTTCCACTGAATGGGAATTGATCCTGATGGTTCACATGGCCACGGATTGTCGTTGTAGAGCGACTGGTACACCATGTTCATCGAGCCAGAATCAGTGATGTTGGCAGCGATGCGATTGACCCCGCACAGCGTGATGACGGGACGGTCCCACCAACGGCAGTTCGAGTCAAGCTTTTTGACCGTCTCGTAGTTGCCATCGCTCGTGCTTTCGGCACGCACGAGCAGCGGCTCGTCATAGCCGGAGACAGAGATGAACGAGAGTTGAGTGAACGCTCCCGCAGCGATGCCATTGCTCACGGCGTTTTGGTAGCTGATGTGGTCGGTGCGTATCCATTCGCCATCAACCAAGTTGAACATTGCTGCTTCGGGTATCCGCTGGTCTTCCGCATCTTCGAGCGGGCCCCACTGTTCGGGGCCGATGAGAATTCCGGCTCGAACTCCACACCGCTCGGTGCTGATTGGACCGTACAGACGTGAACTCGCATATTGAGATTGCAGCTCGTCGCGGGCTGCGATGAGTTCTGGACTCAATTCTGGTTCAACCGGGTCCACCGGCTCGACAGTCGTCGTGGTCGACGTTGCGCCCGCATCTGGGGCCGTCGTCGAGGTTGATTCGGGGTTTTCTGACGACTCATCGTCGGAGCTGTCGGCATTGTCGTTGGTTGGTGTTGACGATTCTGTTGGTTGGGCAGATGTCGACGGATCAGCATTGACGATGGTGGTTTGAGGAGAACCGAGCGTGGCGGCGGGCTCGTTGGTGAGGGTGACCGATGATGAACACGCAGTGGTCAGTGCAATGATCAATGCCACAGAGGTCATAAGAGAAATGCGTTTCATGTCTCTATCTTTGCGGAAGTTTTCACCCTCGTGTCGTCACATCGCGAGTAACGGAGTCAAATACCTTCAGTAGCGTTCCCGAAGTCGTGGAAGAACTCCGGTGGCAAATCGTTCAAAACTTTCATTCATCTGCTCGGGATCAAAACCTGGAGGGCACCCCCAAGTCACAACATCGGTTATGCCGTAGGCATCGATGAACCGGCACATCTCGTCGAACACGATGTCTTCGTCGCCGATAATCCAGGTCTGCGGTATGGGATCGGAGTTGCCGGTGAGCTGGAGCGACACGTTGTCACCTGATGACGTGAGCCAGTCGGCGTAAATTCCAGCTTTGTACCGCTCGGCTGCCCGGATTGGGGGCCAGTCGCGATCTCGATCATCGGTGACAAGCCACGGTCTGATGATGCCAACCCGACGAGCCGAGGGGTCGTCGCCGCGTGCCCGAGTTGCCTCCCGCCACGGGTCGAGCACTTGATCAGCTGCGCCCTGGGGGAGCAGGTGAAGCCCGAGACGCGCAGCGCGCTCGGCGCCTGGTGTTCCCATCGCTGCCATCCAGATTGGAGGGCCTCCTTCTTGCACGGGAGTTGGTGTCACTCGGACATCGTTGTACGTGAAGCGTTTACCGTCGTATGAGAAGCGCTCTCCGGAGAACGCCCGTTGGAGAATTTCGACTCCTTCTTCGGTTCGTGAGACACGCTGCGCCCGCGGAATATTGAATCCGTGAAACTCATGAAGGGCGTAGCCCATGCCGACACCGATTTCCATTCGCCCGTTCGAGATGTTGTCGAGCACGGCGAGGTCTTCTGCGAGTCGGAGTGGTTCCTGGAAAGGCATCAGGGTGATGTCTGATGAGATTCTGATTCGACTCGTGCGTGAGGCGACCGCTCCCGCCACTGGAATCCACGATGGCAGGTAGCCGTCGTCGACGAAATGGTGTTCGGTGAACCACACAAGATCGAACCCAAGTTCGTCGAGCCACGCAATCTGATCGAGGACTGCGCCATACAGTTGAGGCCACGAAAGTGGCGAATCCTTTGGATTTCGGAAGTCGTAGCAGGCGCCAACACGAAGGTGTGGTCGAGTGGTCATGCGTTAACGGTAGAGCATTTCCGCAAGATCTCTTGTGGGCAAGGTGACGACGGGTGGTGATCGGTGTAAGACTGTCGAGGTGACCGCTGTAGATACCGACATCACTAACGCACTGGAGAATCAATTCGGGCTTGCTGATCGACTGGTCGATGAGGCAGCGCTTGAAAATTCGGTTCGCCGTTTTGCAGAACGAGGCATTGTGTTGCCAACGTTCGCACAGTTGGCTGACCCGTCCACCGTTGACGAGGGCCTCGTTGGTGATGCTGATCCGCAGGGCGCGGACCCCCGAAACCTGTGGCGGGTGCACTGGTATAACGACCTTGCGGGAAACCGGGTGTCGGTGCCTAATCATGTGGTGTTGACTAAAGAACTCACCGGAGTTGAGAGCCCGATCATCGTTGTCTTCGGCGATCGTTTCCCGATGATTACCGCTCACAAGGTGCTCGCTGCGTACTCATGTCTTGCGCCACGTGTCGTCACCGGTCAATTCGACCCGACCCGTCACCGGGCGATCTGGCCATCGACGGGCAACTACGCCCGAGGGGGCATTGCAATTAGCCGGATCATGGCGAGCCGCGGTGTCGCGATTCTTCCTGAGGGCATGAGCCAGGAGCGTTTTGACTGGCTCGATAAATGGTGTGAGAACCCGGCAGAGGATGTCATTCGCACCCATGGAACCGAATCGAATGTCAAAGAGATTTACGACGCCTGCAACGAACTCTCCCTCGACCCTGAGAATTTCGTCCTCAACCAGTTCTCAGAGTTTGGAAATCACCTCGGCCATTACACCGTTACCGGCCGAGCGCTTGCTCATGTCTTTGAGCACGTGCAACAGAGCAGCGGGCGTGACCTCAACCTTGCAGCGTTCACCTCAGCGACAGGGTCTGCAGGCACCATTGCAGCTGGTGATCGTCTCAAGGATGAATACGGAACAAAAATCGTTGCGGTGGAGGCGCTTGAGTGCCCAACAATGCTTGAGAACGGTTACGGCGAGCACAACATTCAGGGAATTGGTGACAAACACATTCCGCTCATTCACAACGTTATGAACTCCGACCTGGTGGTGGCGATCAGCGATCGTTCAACCGATGATCTTGATGTGCTGTTCAACACCGACGCAGGACGTCGGCTGTTGGCTGATCGACATGGCATTGACGAAGCAACTATCGATGCTCTCTCTCACTTTGGTTTCTCAGCGATTTGCAACACGCTGGCTGCGATCAAGACCGCTCGCATGCTTGACCTTGGCGAGAACGATGCGCTCATCACGGTGGCGACAGATGGCGGGGCGCTCTACCCAAGTGAGCGGGCGAAAACGCTGGCAACAAGATTTGGCGGGGAGCTATCTGAGGCTGATGCCGCTGCCATTTACGGAGAGCATCTCGCCAATGTCTCAACCGAACACATGATTGAAATGACCGAGGCTGATCGTCGTCGAGTCTTCAACTTGGGTTACTACACCTGGGTTGAGCAACAAGGAACGCCGTTTGAACTCTTCGAAGAGCGTCGTCACCAGTCGTTCTGGCGGAACCTTCGCCGATATGTCGGCGTGTGGGACTCGATGATCTCTGAGTTCAACGAACGCGTCGCATCTGCGTAATCAGCGATCATGGTGGTCGGTCTTCGATGCGTGGTGTGCGGGGAAGAGATCAAAATCTCACGCCCATTGTCGTGGACATGCCCTCGAGCAACAGAGGCCGATCCATTTCATGTGCTCGAATTTGTTGACGATGGGGCAGCACCAACGATTGAAATCGATCGTGGGGAGAGCAATCCCTTTGTTCGCTATCGCGAACGAATGGGGTGGTGGGCATTCGCCCGGGCGAACGGCATGTCCGATGATGAGACCGTTGGTCTTGCTCGGTCGGTCGCAGGGCAATTCAGCGTCACCCCTCTTCAACCGCACGATGGGCTGAGCGACGTCATTGGTCGTTCCGTGTGGGCGAAAAATGAGACGGTCGGAGTAAGCGGATCTCATAAATCTCGCCATCTCGTTGGCATTATGTTGCACCTCATCGCTGCTGAGCAACTCGGCATGCTGACCGAGCGTCCACCGCTTGCGATTTCGTCGTGTGGGAATGCGGCGCTCGCTGCCGCAACGGTTGCGAGTTCGCAAGAATGGCCGTTGCGAGTGTTCGTTCCGACATGGATGGACGACGCGTTCGGTAGTGGTCTTGATGTCCTTGGCGCTGAGGTCAATCGTTGTGAACGAATCACCGGCGCCGCAGGCGATCCCGCCATGAGCGCGTTTAGAGAGGCAGTGTCGCAGGGGGCAATCCCCTTCAGCGTTCAGGGTCCGGCAAATGGGTGGTGCCTCGATGGTGGTCGAACCATTGGCTGGGAGCTTCACGACCAGTTGAACGACGTTGAGGTCGCCCCGCAGGCGGTGTTTGTTCAGGTCGGAGGTGGTGCCCTCGCAACATCGCTTGCGCTCGGTCTCGGCGATGATGTCCCACTGGTCGTTGTGCAAGCCGAGGGCTGTGCACCCCTCCATCGGGCGTTGCAAGCGGCGTCTGGAGTTGATGCTCCGGAACTCCATTGGGCTGAACTCATGCAGCCGTGGGAGTCACCTCACTCGTTGGCCGACGGAATTCTCGACGATGAAACGTATGACTGGATCAGCATTGGGCGTGCCATCGAGAGATCTTCAGGCCGATCTGTCGTCGCTACTGAATCAGAGATTGTCCACGCTCACGAGCTGGTCAATACATCAGGACCTCCGACTTCGGCGACAGGAACCGCCGGCGTAGCTGGAGCCCTTGGTGAGAGCGCCGCCGGCACGCTTGATGATCGGCCAATTGTTGTGCTGCTTTCCGGAGCTGCACGCTGAGCCTGAGCGCAAGTGGGGGTAGCCTTAGCCCCATGTTCGGCGACAACGTTCATCCAAGCCCATCCGCACTAGAGGGCGGCATCGACCCTCGAAGTGATGTGTTTAACCGACTGCTGAAGAACCGTGTTGTTCTGCTCGGTTCTGACGTGAACGATGAGATTGCGAATCAGCTCTGCGCACAATTGCTGTATCTCGAAGGCGAAGATCCAAACAGTGATATTTGGTTGTACGTCAATTCGCCCGGCGGATCGGTCACTGCAGGTATGGCAATTTACGACACGATGCAGTTCGTTTCTTGTGATGTGGCAACTGTCTGCCTCGGCCTCGCCGCCTCGATGGGCCAGTTCTTGCTGACGGCGGGAGCCGCTGGTAAGCGTTACTGCCTTCCGAATGCTCGCATCATGATGCATCAGCCATTGGCGGGTCTTCGTGGTCAGGCGGCCGATATTGCGATTCAGGCTGAGCAGCTTGCCTACACCAAGCTACGTATGGCTCAACTCATTGCAGAGCATTCAGGGCAACCTCTTGAGCAGATTCAAGAAGACTCCGAACGCGACCGTTGGTTTACCGCTGAGCAGGCCAAAGAATATGGTCTTTGCGACAACGTGATCCTGCGGCGAGGTGAAATCGTCTGACGTTTAGTCTGCTGCGCCGACCGGCGTTGCAGGCTCAGGAGCATCATGCGGTACCAAAGTCGTCACAGGCCCGAGGTCGACGTCGCATGATGCCATCGCCCACTCACGGATCGTGAGTGCAGAAGATTCACTTTGGTAGGCCGCTGCGGCAACACGTTGGATGCTGTCCGGGTCGCCAGGAACGACGTTATTCGCAGTCTCGATTGCTTGGAGCACGTTCGACCACTCTTGAGCAACAGCCAACGGCGCAAGCGTCTGTAAGCGTCGGTAGAGCTCAAGGGTTGCGGTGAGTTCGAGATCGCTGTTAATCGTTGCGGCAACGATTGCTGACCGGTTGCTTCGAAGTTCCTCGCAGAAGGCAGCCGCATCAGGAACGGGTGTCGCCTCTCCACAGGCAGAAAGAGTTGTCACTGCGAATCCAACGACGGTTGCAATCGAACCAAGACGTTTCCTCTGCACAAAACGAGTGTGACACAACGGCTCCCTAGATTGTCGCCACCCATCGGGTGATGCACCCCATTCCGCACATCTGCGAAGGACTCTTCCTGTGATTGCATCCGTGTCGTCGGCAACCATCCTCGGTGCACGTGGCTTCTCGGTTCAAGTCGAGGTTCACGTGGGTCGAGGCCTGCCAGGCTTTTCGATGTTGGGGCTTCCCGATGAGGCGTGCCGTGAAGCTCGTGATCGAGTGCGGGCGGCAGTGCTGAGTTCCGGTCTCAATTGGCCCGACCAGAAGATCACGGTCAATCTTGCACCACCGCATCATCGCAAGACGGGGTCTGGGCTCGATCTTCCGATCGCACTCGGCGTGTTGCTCGCTACTCAGCAGCTACCGGCCGAAGCCCTTGCCACAACATGTGCTCTTGGCGAACTTGGATTAGACGGCTCGATTCGCCCGATACCAGGCACTGCACCAATGGTTGGTGTGCATCCAGATGCCGATTGGATTGTTCCCGAAGGTGGCGTAAGCGAGGCTCGACTCGTGACCACCGGCCACGTCCGGTCAGCTCCGTCGTTACGCACCCTTGTCGATGCCCTCGCTGGTATCGGTGAGTGGAGTAGCGATCCGCCACCTCACACCCAGAGTCTTGAAGACGATGGTGGACCAGACCTTGCAGATGTGAAAGGTCAACAGGTCGCCCGCTATGCCCTAGAGGTAGCGGCTGCTGGTGGCCATCATTTGCTTTTGATCGGGTCTCCAGGCTCGGGCAAAACGATGCTCGCCGAACGCCTCCCTCGGTTACTTCCTGATCTTCCCCCTGAGCTTGCGTTGGAAGTCACGATGGTGCAGTCGGCTGCGGGAGTTTCGTTGCCCTCGGGCGGGCTGCTGCGCCGACCACCGTTTAGATCTCCGCATCACACATCGACAGCTCCTGCTCTCGTTGGTGGGGGTGCTCATTATCTACGCCCGGGTGAAATCAGCATTTCTCATGGTGGAGTGCTGTTCCTCGATGAGATGGGGCAGTTCGCTCCGGCTGTTATCGATTGCTTACGCGAGGCCCTCGAAACCGGAACAATCTCGATCAGCCGAACACAACACCACCTCACGCTGCCAGCCAGATTTCAACTCATCGGTGCGACAAACCCATGTCCATGCGGAGAAGGGCTCCGACCTGGCATGTGCCGATGTGACGAGCGCTCGAGACGTCGGTACCTCGGCCGCCTATCGGGGCCGATTCTCGATCGGTTCGATTTGCGCGTTGCGGTTGAGCGCCCCGAGGTCGGTGACCTCATGGCGACCGAGCCGTCAGAGTCGAGCGCCGAGGTGGCTCAGCGTGTTCAGGTTGCTCGTCACCGAGCATTCGAGCGCTCAGGGGGTACAAATGCAGACATTCCTCAGGCAGAGATCGATGCTCTTGCACCCCTCAGTTCAGCAGCGATCGATCGACTTCGAAGTGAACTCGACGCGGGTCGTCTCACCGGGCGAGGTCTTCACCGAGTTCGAAGGACAGCACGCACGATCGCTGACTTAGAGACGGCTCCTCAAGAGGTGATTCAGGAAGAACACGTTGCTACTGCGTTGTCGCTGCGAGTCGCAGTCGGGGCTGATCGAGAATGACGTCGCATGTGCTCACCGACGCCGAGGTTGCGCTCGCCGCCCTTTCGTCGCTAACGGCGCTGACTCCGCGACAACTTCGACTTGCGCTCGCGAAAGTCGACCCGTGCACTCTGTGGGCTGACATCTCATCTGGGTCTTCCATGAACCTCAGCATGATCGTCCCCGGTCAGCACGAAGATGCGGCAAGGGAGGCAACTGCTTTTGACGTCGACAAGCTTCGAGCGACGCTCACTCAACTCTCGATTCGAGTGCTGGCGACTCACTCTGCAGATACACCAGATCGCCTCCGCGATGATGAGAGCCGCCCGCCTGCCATCTTTCTACGAGGTGACCAATCTCTGCTCACACAACGGATGGTCGCAATCGTCGGTACCCGAAGGGCAACGGCGGCGGGTCGAGCAACCGCAACCGAACTTGCAGAGCAGTTGAGCGCGGCTGGAGTCATCGTGGTGTCGGGGCTTGCGCTCGGTATCGACACAGCCGCTCACCGAGGGGCCATGTCACAAGGTTCAACGGTTGCGGTCGTTGGGTGTGGGCTCGACCGGTGTTATCCGACTCGGCATCAAGAACTATTCGATGAAATGTGCGAGCACCATCTTGTTCTTAGCGAGTGGCCTCCAGGAATTTCCCCAGCCCCCTATCGCTTTCCGATGCGGAATCGTCTCATCGCAGCCCTCGCCGAACTTCTCATCGTGGTCGAGAGCGATTCGACCGGCGGAAGTCTCATCACGGCGCGCGAGGCACTTGACCGTGGTCGAGAAGTGATGGCGGTTCCAGGAAGTCCGCGGGTGGCAACATCACGTGGAACAAATGCACTAATTCGAGATGGGGCAACGCCGGTGACGTGCGTTGACGATGTGATTCAGGTCCTTGGCATCACGCATATAAGTGTTCAACAAACGAGTCCAGTAGCTGGCCTTCACGAGACTTCGATCGAGATTGTGCACCTGCTGAAAGGCGAGGCGTTGACGCTTGGTCAGATTGTTGATCGACTGTCGATGCCGATCGGGGAAACCGTCATTGTGATGAGTGAGCTTGTTCAGCGAAAGATCATCTCCGAGACCAACGGATGGTTTGAACTGGCGGGTTCGATGTTGGTGTCCGGCGAAGAGCCCTGATGAGCGAATACCCTCGACTACGTGGACACCGATCCAACGACCGAGTCGAACCCGGTCGATCTGTGGCAGATCGACCGGTTTGTTGCGTCATTGACTTCGCTGTCAGAACGAACCCTCGAGGCGTACCGAACCGATCTTCGAATGTTTGCCGAATTCATCGCACGGATGAACATCAACGGTCCCTCCTCGGTCAATCGTACGAACGTCCGTCGTTACGTCGCTCACCTCTCGACCCGGCAGTACGCGCAACGAAGCATTGCGAGAAAGGTCGCATCGATTCGGCGGTATTTCAGGTGGGCACTTCGTCATGATGTTGCCGACACCGACCCAACCCTTGGGGTACATGTCAGCGGTGGATCTGGTCGTCTGCCGAGAGTGCTCGATCGGCGTGATCTCGAGCATCTTCTTGAACCCGCCGTTGACCCTGATGAACCGCTTTGGCGTCGTCGGCGAGATGACGCGGTGCTCGAGTTGCTCTACGGATCCGGTTTGCGTGTTGCCGAACTCTGTTCACTCGATCGGTCATCACTCGACCTCGATCATCAGGCGTTGCGCGTATGGGGAAAAGGTTCGAAAGAGCGGCGAGTTCCGATTGGCGAGCCCGCCTGCGATGCCGTTGCAGCATGGTGTGAGATTCGACACGAAGCAGCTCCTTCCGAGGCCGGTGACGCGCTGTTCACCAACGAACGTGGCCGACGGCTGACGTCGCGTGATGTTCGACGCATTCTTGATCGCCGAAGTGCAACGCCAACCCATCCGCACGCGCTCCGTCACACCTTTGCTACCCATCTTCTCGATGGCGGCGCCGACCTCCGGGCCGTTCAAGAGCTTCTTGGGCATGCTGATGTTGCGACCACCCAGCGGTACACGCACGTCAGTAAAGAGCGGCTTACCGCGGCGTATCGTCAATCGCACCCACGAGCATGACACCTCCGCCTCCACCCCCGGCCGGACAGCGCCCAGGTCTCGTCGACGCTGCCACCGAGCTTGCCGAGCAATGGAATCGCTGGAATCGCAGGCGGGCGTCGTCGGCACGAGATCATCTCATCGTGCACTACTCACCGCTGGTCAAATTCGTCGCTGGTCGTGTTGGTTCAGGCCTTCCTCGTTCAGTCGACCCAGCCGACTTGGTCGGCTACGGGGTGTTCGGATTGATCGATGCGATCGAAAAGTTCGACCCCTCTCATGGGGTCAAATTCGAGACATATGCAGCGCCTCGAATTCGAGGCGCGATTTACGACGGTCTTCGCGAACTCGACTGGGTTCCGAGAACGGTCCGCACCAGAGGTCGCCGCATCGAACAGGCGCTAACAGAGCTCGAGCGAGAACTCGGCCGTTCTCCGAGCGAACACGAGCTCGCTGCACACCTCGAAATTTCGATCGACGAGCTTGCGGCGTGGCTATCCGAAGTTGCAACAACCACGGTCGGCACGCTCGACAGAGCGATTTCGATGGGTTTCGAACCCGAGGCAGACGAGCTCGACGGGTCACATACCCCGGTAGTGGCAGTCGAAGCCGAAGAGCTTCGCTCCATTATTCGGCAGGTGATGCGCGAACTCCCAGAGCGGGAACGCCTCGTTCTCTCTCTGTATTACGACGAGAACTTGACGCTCGCCGACATCGCGGAGATTCTCGATGTCACCGAGTCTCGTGTATCGCAACTGCATGCCCAGTCGGTGTTGCGACTTCGTTCTCGAATGCGGGCAGCCGGGCACCTGTAGCGCGTCGGATTCGCCAACAGTGATCGCTCGTGTCGCTGTGGTCATTTCGGTGTTAGCGGGCACCATAATTCCGGCTTCCAGCAACCAGCAAGCTCGAGAGTTCGGTCGGCTTCAACCTGACGCCGAAGGACAAATGGCTTGGGGTTCTGCCGAGGAATCCATTGATCAGCCTGCCCTGACTGGCGCCGTTGAGAGTGGAAGGTTCGGCTGCTGGCGCCCTCCCGTCAACAGGCCGATCATTGATCCGTTTCGGCCGCCACCGTGTCATTGGTGCTCAGGAAATCGCGGCCTTGAATTTGCTGCCCAGTTGGGTGACGATGTTCGCTCTGTGGTGAGTGGAACGGTGTGGTTTCACGGCTCTGTCGGCCTCACGGGCTATCTCACCGTCATCGTCGACGGCGGTTCAACTTCTCTTCTTGTCACCGTTGGTGGAATTGAGATTGATCGCCGTCGTCTACGCGGGTCGAATATTGCTGCAGGTGAATTCATCGGCGTTGCCACCGGGTCAATTCACCTCGGTGTTCGATCTGGGGGAACCTACATTGATCCTGAGTTATGGATGCGGGCGGGGCGTGGCCGGGCTCGTCTCGTCCCCCTCGACGCACCTGGTCGGGCGACGAGGCCAAGGGCGTCGTGTTCGCCTGATGAGCCCGGTGATATTTCGGCCACTCGCCGATAGCGTGTCGGACGGCTTACCAACCGGTCAGCACCCGAGCATTCGGGTCACTCGAGATACGACATGTTCCCGTCATTTGCGGTCGTTTCGGCGCCCTGACGTGAACCTAACCGCAACCCACATAGGAGACTTTCATGGCTCTCATCAGCATGCGTCAGATGATTGAGGCAGGTGCGCACTTCGGCCACCAGACCCGACGCTGGAACCCAAAAATGCGCCGCTTTATCTTCGGTGAGCGCAACGGTATTTACATCATCGATCTCGACCAAACGTTGAATCGCGTCGAGACGGCCTACAACTTCCTTCGTGACCTCGTGGCCGACGGCGGCAACGTGCTCTTCGTCGGAACGAAGAAGCAGGCCCAAGACCCAGTTCGTGAGGCGGCAGATCGTTGCGGAATGCCGTATGTCAACGAGCGTTGGCTCGGCGGAATGCTCACGAACTTCGGCACTATTTCTCTGCGCGTCAACAAGATGCTTGAACTTGAGCGCCAGAAAGAAATCGGCGAGTTCGATCTCATGATTAAGAAAGAGGCGTTGCTTCTTGACCGCGAACTCACCAAGTTGCAGCGCAACCTCGGTGGTCTCCGTTCGATGAAGAAGGCACCGGAAGCGATTTTCGTTCTCGACACGATGAAAGAGCACATTGCGGTCACCGAGGCAAACAAACTCGGAATTCCTGTTGTTGCAGTTGTCGACACCAACGTCGACCCAGATTCCATTCAGTTCCCGATTCCTGGAAATGACGATGCGATTCGCGCCAATGCATTGTTCGCGAACGTGATCGCAGAAGCCGTTCTCGAAGGTCAATACATTGCGTCGCGCCGCCCGCAGGCAGCTCCTGCTACACCAGAGCCGAAAGAGCGCACCCCTGAAGAAGAGGCAGCGTTTGCTCAGGCACAGGCTGAGGCTCGCGCCGCCGCCGCTCGCGCTCAGGCCGAGCGAGAGGCACGGATGGCCGCAAAGAAGGCCGCTGATGATGTCGCTGCCGATTCAGCAGAAGCAGCTGCCGACGAACCAGCTGCCGAAGAGACCGCAGACGCTGATGCTTCGGCTGAATCCTGAAACGATCTGAAGAGAGGCTGACAGATGTCATTTACCGCACAGGATGTGAAGGCGCTGCGCGAATCAACTGGCGCCGGCATGATGGACTGCAAGAAAGCACTCGAAGAATCATCGGGTGATATCGAGGCTGCCAAGCAGTACCTGCGAGAGAAGGGCTTGGCGGCAAGCGCGAAGCGTGACGACCGAGAAAACGACCAGGGTTTGGTTGCCCTCGGTATTGAAGGCTCGACCGCTGCGATGGTGCAGTTGAAGTGCGAGACCGACTTTGTCGCCGGTAGCGAGCACTTCCTCAACGAGGCCGCCGAATTACTGAAGGCAGTTCTGGCAGGAGGCGCCGACGCAGTCGCAAGCCGTGAGACTCAACTCGAGGAGCTTCGTATTCTCCTCAAAGAAAAGATCGAACTTGGCAACGTTGTACACATGGTGGCTGCTGACGGCAACACCATTGGACACTACGAGCACATTCAGGGTGGCCGAGGGGTCAACGGTGTTCTCGTTGAGATGGCAGGTGCGAGTGACGAACTTGCCCATGACATCGCTGTCCACATTGCGTTTGCACGCCCGCAGTACCTCAACCGGGAAGATGTTCCTGCCGATGTGGTTGCCACCGAGCGATCAACGCTCGAAACAATCACACGCAACGAGGGTAAGCCAGAGCAAGCGATCGAAAAGATCGTTGAAGGCCGCATTGGCGGGTTCTTCAAAGATGTGTGCCTCCTCGAGCAACCATTTGCCAAAGACGACAAGCAGTCGATTCGGCAGCTAATTGGGTCGGCCGAAATCGTCCGGTTCGCTCAGGTTGAGATCGGCTGAGATAATTCTCATATGAGCGACGATTCGACGACCACCCCACGATGGCGACGGATCGTATTTAAGCCTTCAGGTGAGGCACTCGCCGGCCCATCGGGTCGCGGACTTGATGGCCCGACCCTCGATGCGACTGCTCGAGAGATCATTGACCTTCGGCAGAACCTTGGTGTTGATGTCGCGGTTGTCGTCGGTGGCGGAAACTTCTGGCGCGGCCGCACCGGCGCAATGGAAGGCATGGACGCCACTCAGAGCGATCACATCGGCATGTTGGGCACAGTGATGAACGCGCTGGCTCTTCAGGACGCGCTTGAGCGCCAAGGGCAACCATCCCGTGTGCAGTCTGCGATCGAGATGCCGAGAATCGCTGAGGCGTACATTCGTCGTCGTGCGGTTCGCCACCTCGAGAAGGGGCGTGTCGTCATCTTTGCCGCTGGTACCGGAAACCCGTTTTTCACCACTGACACCGCCGCAGCATTGCGGGCGGCAGAAATTGAAGCTGATGCCCTGTTGAAGGGAACACATTCAGGTGTTGACGGCGTGTACGACGCAGATCCCCGTGTTGATGAGTCGGCGGTGAAGTACGACGAGGTTGGCTACATGGAGGTTATGACAAAGAACCTCAAGGTGATGGATGCGACGGCTATTGCGTTCTGCCGTGATAATTCGATCCCGATTGTCGTGTTCGATATGACGGCACCCGGAGCGCTCCGGTCGATCCTGTGCGGCGACTCGGTTGGCACCATGGTGCACGACGTCTAATTCGAACGCCGCCGTAACATTTTCTTGTTGTCCCCAACGGGCTGCAGTGGGTGGGTACGCTAGGAGGGTGATCGACGAGACCATTCTCGAAGCCATCGACAAGATGGAAAAAGCCGTGCTGCATGTGCAATCACAATTCGCTACCGTCCGCACCGGCCGAGCCGCTCCTGCGCTCGTCGAGCAGTTGCAAGTCGAGTACTACGGAGCGCACGTTCCGTTGCAGCAACTGGCATCGATTCAAGTTCCCGAGGCACGCCAATTGCTGATCAAGCCTCACGACCGGGCTTCTCTTCCTGCAGTCGAGAAATCGATTAGGGAAAGCGATCTGGGAGTCGCACCGAACAACGATGGCGTCGTCATTCGCCTCAATTTTCCAGCGCTCACCGAAGAACGCCGACGCGACTATGTGAAAGTGGCGAAAAATATGGCTGAAGATGGCCGAATCGCCATTCGAAATATTCGACGTGATGCACGGAAGTCGCTCGAGGCAGCCGAGAAAGACGGCGATATTTCTGCTGATGATCTTGATCGAGCAGAAAAAGAACTTGATAAGTACACCCACGAGCACGTGGAGCGAATCGACCAAGGACTCGGCCGTAAAGAAGCTGAGCTCCTCGAGGTCTAGAGAGGTGATGAACGATGAGTGACGACATGTGGGGCGATTCAGGCTCGTTGTTTGACGGCCCTGATCGTCGTAAGTCAGACAACGAGTCGACATCAGAAGACGAGTCGACATCAGAAGACCGGCCGGCCACACCAACGTTTTCATTCGACGACGAGTCAGGGCCTTTGCCGCATTGGACTGAGGCGCCGTCGGGCGGGATCTCTCGTGCCGATGAGTCGGCCGAAGATACCGAAGAGCGTGGACCCGTTCGCTCATTTGACGATGATGATCTCGGAATACTTGACGATGATGTGCCAACCGGTCGGTCAGAAGACGATCTGTGGGCGACATTTACCGCTGAGCAGCCCGTGTGGCAGCCGGGCGATAGCCCTGAGCCGACGCGTGAATCGCCAGCGGTTGGTACATTCGACGAACCTGCAGACTCGGTGGGTTCTTCCACAGGTCAGCAGAGCCGGATCGTGATCGGAACTGACCCATCAGGAATGGATCGCCCGATGTCAGAGTCGCAGGCTGCGGTTCGTGAAGATTCGGGCGGTACTCGTCGACGTGCTGCTGGAAAGTCAAAAGCCTCCGCCCCTCGACCAGGCGCTCCGGCGTCAAGTGGTCGCGATTTGCCGGTCGCAACGGCGGTCGGCATTTTGCTCGTTGCGATTTTTGTCGGGACGTTGGTCTATCGCCCCTGGGCGGCTCTCGTCCTCGTGGCTGTCGTGTTAGGACTTGCCGCTGTCGAGTTCTACGACAAGGTGACCGAGAAGGGCTACCGGCCAGCGGTCGTTCCTGGAATTGTCGCATGTGTGATCGCACCGATTGCTGCGTACTGGCAAGGTGACGGTGCGCTCCCACTCGTCATTGTCTTCGCATTCATCGCCACTGCAGGCACCTATATCGGGGCACGGTCAGTCGATATCGGCCCGCTTCCGAATGTGTCGATTACGACGTTGCCAATCGTGTGGGTTGGGCTTGCCGGTGCATACGCCGGATTGATTCTTCGTTTCTCGACGACTGGGGAGGTGCTGCGGGCTGATAACGGTACCGACACTCTCTTCATGCTCGCCCTCGCGGTGGTTGCGAATGATGTTGGTGCACTGTTCGTTGGTGCGGCAGCCGGCCGCACACCTCTACGCTCATGGATTTCCCCCGGGAAGACCGTCGAAGGCTTTATCGGTGGGGCGTTACTCACAATCGTGGTGCTTATCGTGGCTGGTATCGGCGGATGGAACACCACGTGGGACAGCACAGGTGATCTGCTGCTGCTCGCGATCGTGGTCTCGATTTTTGCCCCGATGGGAGATCTCGTCGAGTCGATGTTCAAGCGGAATCTTGGCGTGAAAGATTTCGGATCATTGGTGAAGGGCCACGGTGGGGTTCTTGACCGCTTTGATGGCTTCTTGCTGACGCTGCCGATCGTCTACTACTTGACGCTGATTCTTGAGCCGTGGGCTGGCTGATAGCCAATTACCAAGATGGCTCCTACTCGGGTCGCAATCGCGGGTTCTACCGGTTCGATTGGCGGCCAAACCCTTGAGATCATTTCGGCTGACCCCGATGCGTTTGATGTCGTTGGCCTTTCGGCTGGACGCTCAGCTGCGGTCATTATCGAGCAGGCCAAGACATTTAGGCCGGCGATTGTTGCGGTAGCTGACCCCACAGCGCGAAACGAGGTGAGCGAAGCACTTTCGGGGCTGAGTGAGATCGAGGTTGTGGCAGATGCGACAGAGATGTGCGACATTGCTGATGTCGTCATTAACGGAGTCGTGGGTTTTGCTGGTCTTCCCGTCACGATGGCAACACTGTCGAACGGACGTCGACTCGGACTTGCCAACAAAGAAAGTCTGATTGCCGCTGGGCCCGTGGTGCAGCCGTTGCGTGAGGTTGACGGTGCCGAACTCGTGCCGGTCGATTCTGAACATTGTGCGCTGCACCAATGCCTTCGTTCGTCGATCGACACCAACCGAGAGGTCTCTCGGTTGGTGCTCACTGCAAGCGGCGGCCCGTTTCGGGGCCGTTCGGCGGCAGAGCTTGCGAATGTGACGGTGGATGAGGCGCTACGTCATCCGACGTGGTCGATGGGGCCAAAGATCACGATCGATTCGTCAACGTTGATGAATAAGGGCCTCGAGGTCATTGAGGCGCACGAACTTTTTGGTACCCCATTCGATGAGATTGACGTGGTGGTCCACCCGCAGTCGGTGGTGCACTCGATGGTTGAATTCGCTGATGGTTCGACGATCGCTCAATTGTCGATGCCCGACATGCGGCTTCCAATCGGGTATGCGCTCGGGTGGCCTCACCGCCTCGGGATACCGTTCGGAACGATTGATTGGACACAACTTTCGCAGTTGAATTTCGAGCCACCAGATCGGAGTACCTTCAAATGTCTGGATCTTGCCTATGCCGCGGGGCGCGCAGGCGGCACTGCGCCTGCGGTGATCTCAGCAGCCAACGAAATTGCCGTTGATGCGTTTATTGATGGAGAGATCACATGGGCTCAGATACACGATGTCTCCGCAGCGGTACTCGACTCGACATCGCTTTCACAGCCATCAACGGTCGACGAAGTTATCGATGCCGATCGTCGCGCTCGTGAGGACGCAAGGCGTGTGATCAGTGGCATGCTTGCGTAAGAGCAATCATGTCTGAGCACTTGAAACCAGAGTCATCGCCTCCTGCTGCGTGGCCCGCACCGACTGCGCCTTCGCGTTTCGTCTCAGAGGTAGTTGCTGGTGGGGCGGTTGGTGAGCGACCGCCAGATGAGAAAGGCTCGGGCATCATCGGCCTCGTCGTGCTCATCGGGATTTTTGTTGCCCTTGCGGTCGCAAACATTTGGTGGTTCGTGTTCGCAGTTGGGCTGTTGCTTTCCATCGTGCTTCATGAGGTCGGCCATTACTCGACGGCGCGTTGGAGCGGAATGAAAGTGACCCAGTTTTTTGTGGGCTTCGGACCACGCGTGTGGAGCATGCATCATCGGTCAACCGAGTTCGGTGTTCGGGCGTTGCCTCTCGGGGCATTTGTTCGCATCGTTGGCATGAACATGATGGACGACGTCGACGATGCTGACGAGGAACAGACCTACCGGTCGAAGTCGTATCCAAAGCGGATGCTCGTCATCACTGCGGGCTCGCTCATGCACTTTTTGTTGGCACTGGTGCTGCTGTCAGCGGTCTTCACGACCCGGGGTGAGGCAGTGGTGTTGCCGGGCGCTGAAGTGATGTCAGTTGGCGAAGAGATGCCAGCCACAGGCGTCGTGTTGCCCGGTGATGTGATTTTGAGCGTCGACGGTCTTGAGGTGGTCGATGGTGCTCTCGGTGATGTGGTGAGGTCATTTGAACCAGGATCTGCAGTTGACATTGCGATTGAGCGTGCAGGCGTCGAAATGGTGGTGACCACCACACTCGGCTCGAACGCACTCGTTGGCGGAGACGGCACGTCATCGTTTTTGGGTGTGTCGACGGTGATGCCGGTAGCGCTCGAGCAACGTGCATGGTGGTCAGCACCGTGGCATTCGGTTACGGCCATGGTCGATCAAATGTGGATGTCGGTGAAGGGTGTCGTCACCGTGTTGAATCCTGCAAACGTCATTGCCCACCTGTCGGGTGATAATGCCGATCCGATGACGAGACCGACGACACTGGTTGGCATCACTGCGGTGAGTGATGACGTTGGCCAGTCGGGAGGCTTCGCGGGCATTATCGAGTTGTTGGCGTTTCTGAATGTCTTTGTCGGGGTGTTCAACCTGTTCCCCCTCCTGCCACTTGACGGTGGTCATGCTGCGATTGCGACGTACGAGCGTGCTCGAGAGGGGCGGACGCGCTCGAGATATCACGCCGACGTCGCCCGGCTTGTTCCTTTGACAATGGCGGTGGTAGCGATGCTTGCATTCATGTTTATGTCCGGTCTGTACCTCGACATCGTCAACCCGATTCGGTGAGGAGAACCTGATGGAAGTCAAAGGATGGTCAGGGGAGCGTCGCCCATCTCGGGTGATCAATGTTGGCAGTGTCCCAGTTGGCGGTGACTCACCGATCACGGTGCAGTCGATGACGGTGACAAAAACTGCTGATGTTGAAGGAACGCTGCAACAGATCTATGCGCTCGCCGCAGCCGGATGCGACATCGTTCGGTGTACCTGCAACGAGTCGGAGGCCGCGGTCGGACTCGCTCAGATCGTTCCTCGTTCACCGATTCCGGTGATTGCAGACATCCACCATCAATACAAGATGGCACTTGCTGCGTTAGATGCAGGAGTGCACGGGCTGCGTCTCAACCCGGGAAACATTCGCCGACCAGAGCACATCAAGGCAGTTGCGAGTGAATGTCGAGATCGGCGCGTACCGATTCGCGTCGGCGTTAATGCAGGATCACTCGATCCTGACCTTTACGAGAAGTATGGGGGAGCAACGCCTGAGGCCATGGTCGAGTCTGCGCAGAGAGAACTTGAGTATTTCGCAGAGGTCGATTTTGATCTCGTCAAGATTTCGGTCAAGGCATCGAGCGTCCCGTTGATGGTCGAGGCCTACCGGCAACTCGCAGAGGTGACCGACCATCCGTTGCATCTCGGAGTAACTGAAGCAGGCCCGCCACCCGCAGGGCTGGTCAAAGCCACCGCAGGGATTTCGACGCTTCTTATGGAGGGTATTGGCGACACCATCCGGTATTCACTAACGGCTGACCCGGTTGAGGAGGCCCGTGCAGGCCGCCAACTGCTTGAGGCACTCGGGCTTCGCGAGCGAAAGAATGTTGATCTCATTGCGTGTCCATCGTGTGGGCGAGCAGAAGTTGATGTCATCGACGTTGCTCAAAAAGCGATGGAGGCCTTTGGTGAGCGGCAACTTCCGTTGCAGGTAGCGGTGATGGGATGCGTCGTGAACGGACCGGGCGAAGCACGAGAGGCCGACCTTGGAATCGCCGCCGGAAATAAACGGGGCCATCTGTTCATCAAAGGTCGAAACGTGGCCGTCGTACCTGAAGATGAAATGGTTGGAGCGCTTGTCGAATGGGCCGAATTCATTCACGAACACGGCACCGAAGCGGCGATCGCTCGCGCTGATACTGCGAGAGCGGAACGTGAGGCCGAGAAAGACCGGTCGATGCTGCTTGCAGAACAGGGCGATGATGCGAACAATACGACCGAACGCATCGTTGAGATCGGTCGCCGCCTCTCAGGCGACAGCGCGTCGTAACTAGCCGTCGAGATCTGCGATTGCGGCGGCGGTCGCAAGTACCCGTCGAGCATTGTCGACGTGAAGGTTTTCGATCATTCGACCATCGACGGTGATCACTCCACGGCCTTCGCTCACCGCTTCATCAAACGCCTCGATCACTCGCTGTGAGTAGTCGATGTCAGCCTCAGATGGGGCCCATACATCATTTGCCGGTTCAACTTGGGTCGGGTGAATGAGGGTTTTGCCATCGAAACCAAATGCCCGACCTTGCTGTGCTTCAGCGAGGAACCCTTCGGGATTTTTCACGTCGTTGTAGACGCCATCGAGAATGACCTTGTCGGCTTCTCGGGCTCCGAGAAGCGCCATTGCGAGGTGGGGAATCAACGGGGCCCGGTCGGTGTGTTGTTCGGCGCGCAGCTCTTTGATGAGGTCGTTTGTTCCCATGACGAGCACATTGACCCGAGGGTGAGCCGCAATCGATCGAATATCAAAGATCGCTGTCGGGGTTTCGACCATCGCCCAGATCGTCATGTCTTTGGGTGCGCCGGCTGTTCGAAGTTGGGCATCGACTTCGTTGAGGTGATCGGTGGATGTCACCTTCGGAATGACAACGGCAGCAGCCGATGACCCGGCAGCTGCTGCAATGTCGGCTGCTCCCCACGGCGTGTCAAGACCGTTGCAGCGAATCGTCAGCTCTCGGCGTCCGTAGTCACCTGAGGTGGCGGCAGCAACCGCATTTTCACGGGCTGCCTCCTTCGCATCAGGGGCGACGGCGTCCTCAAGATCGAAGATGATGGCGTCGGCTGGAATGGTCTTTGCCTTTTCAAGCGCTCGCTCGTTTGCTGCAGGCATGTAGAGAACCGATCGGCGTGGTCGTAATGACGACATGTCAAGATCCCATCTCATAAAGGGCAGCTAATTCAGGGTCGCTTGCTGCGAGTTGCTCGGCAAGGCGAACGACGACCTGGCATTGCTTGACCGATGCGTCATCTTCCATCTTGCCGTCAAGCATGATGGCGCCGGTGCCGTCACCCATTGCGTCGATCACGCGTCGGGCGTGGGAAACTTGTTCAGCCGATGGCGAGAACACTTCTTTGGCGACGGCGATCTGGTCAGGGTGCAGGCTCCACGCCCCAACACATCCAAGCAAATAGGCATTGCGGAACTGGTCTGCGCACGCAGTGGTGTCACGAATATCGCCGAATGGTCCGTAATACGGCAAGATGCCAGCCATCACGCATGCGTCGACCATACGAGCGATCGTGTAGTGCCAAAGGTCCTGCTGGAATGTTGCTCGGTCAGCATCTGGGTTGTCAGGGTCAGGATCAGACCGCACGAGGTAGTCGGGGTGTCCTCCACCAACTCGGGTGGTCTTCATGCGGCGGTTCGCAGCGAGATCGGCCGGACCGAGCGAGAGTCCTTGCATGCGTGGTGAGGCCAGACAGATTTCTTCTACATTTGCCACACCGCGAGCGGTCTCCAAAATTGCGTGCAGCAGGATCGGCCGGGTGAGTCCAGCTTCGGCCTCCAACTGCGCAATCAGTCGATCGGCGTAATGGATGTCTTCGGCACCTTCGACCTTGGGCAGAATGATGACGTCGACCGCATGCCCTGCTTCGATAACGGCGGCACGGATGTCAGCGAGACACCATGGCGAATCAAGACTGTTCACCCGAGTCCATAGTTGCGTTGAACCGAAATCAACATTCTGAGCGACATCGACGAGCCCGGCACGGGCTGCATCTTTTTCTGCCATTGGGACGCCGTCTTCTAGGTTGGCGACGAGCACATCGACCTTGCCGACGAGCGACGGAACTTTGCTGCGCATCTTCTCATTATTTGGCGGGAAGAAATGAAGCATTCGGCTAGGCCGAAACGGAATCTCGCGAACGGGTTCAGGGGCGCCGACGGCGAGCGGACGGAAGAAGTCTTTAGGTGAACGCACACCCAGACGCTACGTGCCGGGAGCCTCGTTTGAGAAACCGCGCAGCCAGGTGGGTAGCCGTGTGGGGCGTCCCTCAGGGGTGACTGCGCCGTGAACGGTAATGCCCGTCGAGTGGACGACCTCATCGACGGTGAGTAGGTACACCATCTGGAAGGTGGCACGAGTGATCGGCCCCATTGCCACGTGCACGTCAACCACATCGTCAAATTTCAACGGCTGGCGATATTGCACTCCTGCTTCCAGCACCGCCATGTCAACGCCCTCCGCCCGAATCTCGTGATAGGGGTGGCCGATATGGCGGAGATATTCCACCCGGGCTTCCTCGAGGTAGGGGAGGTATCTGCTGTGGTGAACGATGCCCATTGCATCGGTTTCAGCAAATCGAACGCGAATGCGATGCGAGAAGTCATATGCCGAACGGTCGGTAGGCGGTTCGATAGACATTCTCACAACCCTCGACCGTATCGTGCTGGTGTGAGGAGTCTCGGACTATGACGCCGGCGGTGAAGCTGATGACGAGCACGTCGATCGCATTTCGGCTATGCGAATATGACCACGACCCGGCAAATTCAAATTTCGGTCTCGAGGCGGCAGACCTGCTCGGACTCGACCCAGATCAGGTGTTTAAGACCCTTATCGTGCTTGCCGGTGAAGAAGAAATGTGCGCGGTCGTTCCGGTCAGCGGGCAGCTCTCGCTGAAACTCTTTGCGCAGGCCGTTGGTGCGAAGCGCACAGAAATGTGCCCCCCTGATCGGGCTGAGCGATCGACCGGGTACCTGGTTGGAGGAATCTCGCCAATTGCTCAGCGCCGACGACTGACAACCGTCATCGATGAAACTGCGCAGTCGTTCGATGAGATCTATGTGAGCGGTGGCCGGCGAGGCCTCGATGTCGCGGTCGGCCCAAACGATCTTGCATTCCTCACCGATGCCACGTTCGCCGACATTGCCAGCGGTTAGCAGCAGACGCGATCAGATGCCCGACGGATGACGGAGGGTGGCCTCAATCCGCGCGACTCGGGTGCGGGCCGGTGGGTGGGAGGCATTGAGTCGTTGACGCCACCCGATGCTGCGCTGGCCTCCTCCGTGAGCGATGACGGTGTTGAGCGCACTTGCGAGTTCGCGGCCGTAGCCGAGTCGAACGCTTCGTTGATCGGCATCGAACTCTGATCGATGTCCAACAAGATTGCCGACGGCATCGCTGGCGTAGAGCACGATCAGGAAGATCCATGACACCGCCGTGAGGACTGCCGAGACGACCCTGCCGAGAGCCGTCAGCGCAGAGGAATGGGCGACAAAGGTGTCAGTTGCGGCTCTCGCTACGTTCTTCACGGCAAACCCCACGCGGGCAAGAGCAATGATCGGCAGCGAAAACCAGTGGATCAAGGTAAGCGAGACCGTGTGCAAGCCGAGGTGGTGCGAGAGTTCGTGAGCGAATACACCGGCGAGTTCACGAGGCTCAAGGTATTGCAGAGAGAATGAGGTTGTCACCACAAGATGTCCTCCACAGGCAAATGCATTGAGTTCGTCGGCATCGATGACCCGAAGCACAAATTTGTCGGGATTAACTCCTGCGGCCGCTGCAACCTCTTGCCAGACGGGTTGAGCGACCGAACTTTCCTCAATGGTCAAGGCCCGAGCACCGAGAGCAGGAGTGAGGAGAAGTGTTTGAGCGAATCGAATAAAGAGCACACCGGCACCCGCCATCCAGACGATCGGTAGCAACCAAAACGTGACCGAAATACCGAACAAGTTGAGCACTGCGTTGAGGGGAATCCAGATGAGTCGCAGTGAAATCAGTGAAAACGGCAACAGCACCATTAGCGGGGTGAGCGCCGCCAGTGAAGAAAAGTTGGCGGCGCGGCGAGGGGAGCGAGGCGGTGTTGACTCCACACATGAAAGGTTACGGAGTAGACAGTGCGGTTTGTCTACGCCATCTCTCAGGCAGAATGGAGAGATGGCTGACCAAACTTCGTCGACTCCATCGATTATTCCGGGTGCAGAACCACTGTCTCATGTTGCTGGTTCGACGACCGGTGTGCTCGTATTGCACGGCTTCACTGGCAATCCGTCTTCGGTGCGAATTCTTGCGGAAGCGGCAATTGCAGAGGGCTACGACGTTGAAATGCCCCGTTTGCCGGGGCACGGCACAACGGTTGACGACATGATGACAACAGGTTGGAATGACTGGTTTGGCGCCGCTCTCCAGGCGTTTGACGCCCTTGCCGAGCGATGTGAGCGAGTGGTTGTCGCCGGACTCTCAATGGGCGGTCTTCTCACGCTCTCTGTAGGAGGTGCACGCTCGGTCGCTGGTCTCATATGCGTAAACCCGGTCGCACGAATGAGATCACCTGAAGAGGTTGAGATGGTTGAAGAACTCATCGCGGACGGCATGGAGATTCTTCCCGGAGTTGGCTCAGACATCGCTGACCCAGAATCGTTTGAAACCGCATATGAAGGCACCCCACTCGTGCCTCTTCGATCAATGTTCTTTGAGGGTGTTCAGCCCCGATGGGAACAGTGGGGAGATCTCGAGGCGCCGTTACTTCTCTTCACCTCAGAACAAGACCATGTTGTTGACCCTGCTGACAGTTCACATCTTGCGGCGACATACGGCGGGAGTGTTGACCATGTGTGGTTGAAGAAGTCGTATCACGTTGCAACACAGGACTACGACAAAGCGTTGATCGTTGAGAAGTTCCTGGCGTTCATTTCAGAACTCGCACACTGATCGTTGAGCTACCGGTATGTTCGCATCGATTCCCTCACCTTCATGGTCAAGTCTGTCGATAGGGCCCGTCGAGTTGCGGGTGTACGGGTTCCTCATTGCTGTCGGCGTGGTTCTCGCAGTACGGCGACTTGGTATTGGACTTGAGCGATTCAAGACGGGTGGATCAGAAGCAGCGGCGTCGATCGGTATGTGGGGTGTTGGAGCGGGCCTCATCGGCGCCCGCTTGTATCACGTTGTTACTGAATGGGACCGTTTCTCTGGAAATCTCAGCGAGATCCCAAAGGTCTGGCATGGAGGTCTTGGAGTTCCCGGAGGGGTTCTCCTCGGAACGATCGTTGGCGTCTTGCGGGCACGATCGTTTGGAATTTCGACAGCGGAGACCTTGCATGCTGCGGCGCCGGCAATTCCGCTCGCTCAAGCTGTTGGGCGATGGGGCAACTGGTTCAACCAAGAATTGTTTGGCCGCCCCACGACTCTGCCGTGGGCACTGCGTATCGATGATGATCATCTGCCAGCGGCATACGAATCAGGTACGACCTTCCACCCGACATTTCTGTACGAGAGCATGTGGACCCTGGGCCTCAGTCTGTGGTTGGTTCGGTTGAGTGGGTCAACACGGTTTGCGGGTTCACGACTCTTTGCGCTGTACGTAAGCGGATACGGACTTGGCAGGCTGTGGATTGAGGGTCTCCGCATCGATGACGCCTCGGTTATCGGCGGTCTTCGATGGAATCAGTGGGTTGCAATCGCGGCGATTGTGGGTGGGCTGATCTATCTCGCAGTGACATCGTCATCTGGCGACTCCGCCGAAGAAGTCGATGTGCAGCAGGCCGCCATCAACGGTGACCGGTAACCTCAAGAGGGTGTCAGAACAGATAGATCGTGGTGCTGTTGAGCGGGTCGCAAAGTTGGCGCGGCTCGAATTGAGCGACGCAGAACTCGATGAGGCAACGACCCGTCTTGCGGGAATGATGGCGCATTTTGCCGATATCGATGCGCTTGACCTCGATGATGTAGAGCCGATGACCCAGCCGTACGAATTGGTCAATGTGTTGCGCGATGACGTTCCGCTTGAGACTCTTGACCACGATGAAGTACTCGCTGCCGCTCCAGATGCCTCCGGCGGCCGATTCGGTGTGCCGCCAATCTTGGGGCTCGACCTGTGAGCACGTTCCAGAGCGCGCGTTCGATTGCGGCCTCGGTGTCAACCGGAGAATCATCTGCGGTTGATGTCGTGTCACAGCACCTTGCGCGCATTGAAGAACGCGAAGAAGAGGTTCATGCGTTCAATCTGGTGCTTCGCGATGAGGCGTTGCAATCAGCGGAACGCATCGATGAACGAATTGCGGCAGGGGAGCAGGTAGGGCCACTTGCTGGGGTGCCGATTGCGCTGAAAGACAACCTCTGCACCCGCGGAATTCCGACGACATGCTCGTCGAACATTCTTGATGGGTGGCGCCCTCCGTATGACGCAACCGTGGTGTCACGACTCGCAGACGCCGGTGCAGTGTTTGTGGGCAAAACCAACCTCGATGAATTTGCGATGGGCTCAAGCACCGAAAACTCGGCGTTCGGCCCGACACGAAACCCGCTCGATACGAGTCGTGTCCCGGGAGGCTCATCGGGCGGATCGGCAGCTGCGGTTGCTGCTGGTTTCTCCGCGATGTCGCTCGGTTCAGACACCGGTGGCTCGATCCGTCAACCTGCGGCCCTTTGCGGGGTTGTTGGCGTCAAGCCCACCTACGGGGCGGTGAGTCGACTCGGGTTGATCGCATTTGCGTCGAGCCTTGACCAGATTGGGCCGTTTACCCATGATGTCGCAGACGCAGCGCTGCTCCTCGAATGCATGGCCGGGCACGACCCCGGTGATTCGACGTCGATCCCACAACCGTTCCCGTCGCTGTCTGAGTCACTCGACCGTGGCGTCGCTGGTCTTCGTATCGGTCGCATTGTTGATCTGCCAAGTGGCGCCGATGCTGATGTCGTCGCATCGGTCGATCGTGCGTTTGAAGTGCTCGCAGATGCAGGAGCAGAAATCATCGACGTCACGATTCCGGCCTTCACTTACGGCCTGACGGCCTACTATCTCATCGCTCCAGCCGAAGCATCATCTAATTTGGCTCGTTACGACGGCGTTCGATTCGGTTCTCGGGTTGAGGCTGCTGACACCAACTCGATGTACATGGCGACCCGTGGTGAGGGGTTCGGGCCAGAGGTGAAACGCCGAATCATGCTCGGCACCTACGCACTGTCGGCTGGCTATTACGACGCCTATTACGGCAAAGCGCTGAAGGTTCGTCGACTGATGGCTCAAGACTTCGCAACGGCATACGAGTCGGTCGATGCGCTGGTGACGCCAGCTTCGCCGAGCGTGGCGTTCCCGTTCGGTTCGAAGACCTCTGACCCTCTTGCGATGTACCTCTGCGATACCTACACGATCCCATCGAACCTCATCGGTCACCCGGCGATGAGCGTGCCATTCGGTGCAGGCGAGAACGACCTTCCGATCGGTGTTCAGGTGCTTGCTCCGGCAATGGGCGAACCGACAATGTTTGCCGTCGCCGCAGAACTCGAACGGTCGGCGGGGGGTAACCATGTCTGATTCAGCGACATGGACCCACGAAGGGTTCGAGATGGTGGTTGGCCTCGAGGTGCATGTCGAGCTCGCTACCGAAACAAAATTGTTCTCAGGCTCTCCTAATCGTTTTGGAGACGATCCGAACACCAATATTGACCCGGTGTCGCTCGGTCTGCCTGGCGCCTTGCCGGTGCTCAACCGTCAGGCTGTCGAGTTGGCGATGAGAATCGGCCTCGCACTCAATTGCACCGTTCAGTCGTGCACCTTTGCGCGAAAGAATTACTTCTATCCCGATATGCCGAAGGCGTACCAGATTTCTCAGTACGACCGTCCGCTCAACATTGACGGTCACCTTGAAATTGCTGACGGCATCGTCATCGGCGTCGAGCGAGCACACGTCGAAGAAGACACCGGCAAGAGCACCCACATTGGCGGTTCGGGGCGAATTCATGGAAGCGAGGGCTCGCTCATCGATTTCAATCGTGCCGGCGTGCCGCTCGTCGAGATCGTGAGCCGGCCTGATATCAGAACCCCTGAGCAGGCGCGACAGTACGTCAACGAACTCCGAGCAATTCTTCTTGAAATTGGTGCCTCCGATGCACGCATGGAGGAAGGCTCGATGCGAGTCGACGCAAACGTGAGTGTTCGCCATCCAGGCGAGGAGTTCGGCACCCGCTGTGAAATCAAGAATGTGAACTCGGTTCGATCGCTTGGGCGGGCAATCGATTATGAGGCACGTCGGCAAGTTGCGTTGATCTCCGATGGTGGAGTGATTCAGCAGGAGACCCGCCATTGGGATGAAGGCGATGGACGCACGCACACTCTTCGCACCAAAGAAGATGCCGACGATTACCGCTATTTTCCAGACCCCGACCTCGTGCCACTCGACCCAGGCGACGAATGGATCAACACCGTTCGCTCGCAACTCCCGATGTTGCCGGCTGCCCGACGCATTCGTCTGGCAGAAGTGACCGGTCAGTCAGCCGATAGTGAAGCGATCGCAACGGTGGTCGAGCGCCGCCAAGACGACTATGTCGTAGCGGTGGTGGAAATCGGTGGTGGTGCCGAACGCGTGCTTGTCCACGTGAAAGAAGCGTTCTCCGAGCAAGGCAGTGAACCGTCTGTGCCAGCCGTTGATCTCGCAGCATTAGTCGCAATGGAAGTAGGCGGAGAACTCACTTCAACGCAGACGAAAACATTGCTTGGCGATCTTGTCGAACAAGGTGGTGGTGACCCCAAGGCGATGGCGGCAGCTCGTGGGTTTGAGGCCATGGATACGTCTGAACTCGACGGATTTGTCGACGACGCAATTGCGGCTGATCCTGATGCATGGGCAAAGTTCTGCGCCGGTGACGGCAAAGCAATGGGTGCCCTGGTCGGCCATGTCATGAAGGCATCGCGAGGCCAAGCTGACGGTAAGGCAGTGACAGCAATACTCAATTCACGCAGAGGCTGAACGCCCCGGACGATGGTGGTAGCCATCGCCAGCATTAGCGTGGTGGCATGAGCGATCGTCCATCTGAGACTTCAGTAGATATCAAGCCGCGTTCACGCGACGTCACCGACGGTATTCAAAAGGCAGCAGCTCGAGCGATGCTTCGGGCTGTGGGGCTCACCGATGACGATTGGGACAAGCCTCAAGTCGGTATCGCATCGTCGTGGAATGAGATCACCCCATGCAACCTCAGCCTTCGCCGGCTTGCCCAAGCCGCCAAAGATGGTGTCCAACGATCAGGTGGTATCGGACTCGAATTCGGGACGATCACCGTTTCCGACGGCATTTCGATGGGACACGAGGGCATGCGGGCCTCGCTGGTGAGTCGAGAAATTATCTGTGACTCGGTCGAAGCAGTGATCCACGCAGAACGACTTGACGGCGTCGTTGTTCTTGGGGGATGCGATAAGTCGATGCCAGGAATGATGATGTCGATTGCGCGGCTCGATCTGCCTGGAATCTTCGTCTACAACGGATCGACGTTGCCCGGCTATCACAACGGCAAAGCACTAGATGTCACCAGCGTGTTTGAGGCGATTGGCGCCTGCGCGGCAGGAACGATTTCAGAAGATGAACTGCACGCAATCGAGTCGAATGCCTGCCCCGGAGAGGGTGCGTGTGGCGGAATGTTTACCGCCAACACGATGTCATCTATCGGAGAAGCACTAGGTCTGAGCCTGCCGGGCTCTGCGTCGCCGCCAGCGGTTGATCGTCGCCGTGAAGATGATGCTCGTCGTGCCGGAGAGGCCGTCATCAACATGTTGAAGACGGGCTTGCGTCCTCATGACATTCTCACCAGAGGGGCATTTGAGAATGCGATCACGTTGGCGAATGCCCTTGGAGGTTCGACAAATGCGGTGCTCCACCTGCTGGCGATCGCAAATGAAGCGCGTGTCGATATCGAACTTGCTGACTTCAACCGCATTGCAGCCCGAGTCCCACACTTCGCCGACATGAAACCCGGTGGAAAGTTCCACATGACCGATCTTGATCGGGTTGGTGGTGTTCCGGTGGTGTTGAAGCACCTTCTTGAAGAGGGCTTGCTTCATGGCGACGAGATGACGGTGACCGGTAAGACGATGGCCGAGAACCTTGCTGAAATTGATCCACCTGCACCTGACGGAACGGTCGTGTATCCGATTTCGCAGCCGATTAACGCGGAAGGCGGCCTCAACGTGTTGACCGGTTCACTTGCACCGTCTGGCTCGGTGGTAAAGGTGGCTGGTCTTACCGAAGATCAGCGTGTGTTCGAGGGCCCGGCGCGTGTCTTCGATGGTGAAGATGGAGCGATGGCTGCAGTCATGGGTGGCGAAATTGAGCCGGGCACTGTCATCGTGATCCGGTATGAGGGGCCAAAGGGTGGCCCAGGGATGCGCGAGATGCTGGCGATCACCGGTGCTCTGAAAGGCGTTGGTCGTGGTGCTGACTGTGCATTGATTACCGATGGTCGCTTCTCAGGAGGCACTTGGGGATTCTGCATTGGTCACGTTGCGCCCGAGGCGGTCGACGGTGGACCGATTGCCCTCGTGCAAGATGGCGACCGCATTCGGATCGACGTGCCGACGCTTGGACTTGATCTTCTTGTTGACGACGACGAACTTGCTCGCCGTCGCGAGAGGTGGTCACCCATTCAGCCGCGTTACACCACCGGCATCCTTGGCAAATACGCCCGGCTTGCCCAAGGTGCCGAAAAGGGTGCGATCACGAACCCGGTGTGAGCCGCTCAACCGAGTGGCATACCGCGATCGGGTCGACGCGCCCGTGAACTGGCGAAAAGTCGCCACCCCAGCAGAAACACGCCATTAAAGATCGTTGCAACAACGACGAATGGCGTCGCAGTTCCGCCATCAAAGATGACCCTCCGAAAGGTCATGCCAAGAATGACGATTGACACCCAGACGATCAATCCCGACGTTGGAGTGATCGGCGAACGGCGAACGACCGGAATGCTCCACGCCACCGCAATCGCCATGAGAAATGGAGCAACAGTTGCGAGGTAGCCGACGATCTGTGAGCTGCTGTTGTGCTCGTTTCTGCCAATGAGAACAAAGATCGCAACGACAGTGGCATCAGCTGCGATGAATCGCCGTCGTGATGCAGAATCAGGAAGCTGCAAAAGTTCCCAATCCGCCTTTGAAAAACAGCAGCGGGTCGCCGTCGTTGCCGGCGAGCGAGACAACATCGCCGAGCACGAAGAGATGGTCACCCATTTCGTAGACCTCATTAATCGAGCAGTCGATCCACGCAAGCGAGCCATCAATCACAGGTGATCCGGTCGACTCAGCGTGCCACGCAAGCCCATCAAAACGAGACCCTTCGGCAGGTTTTGCAAACGTCCAGCATTCATCTGCTTGGTGGTCGCCAAGCACGTTGACACAAAAGCTGCCACTCTTCTGAATTGCCTCCCATGTCGATGACCCTTTTCCGGGAAGGAACCCAACCATCGGTGGGTCGAGTGAAACTGAAGTAAACGAGCCAATCGTCAGACCGGCGGGCTCTTCGCCGTCCATCCCAGTGACGATGGTGACGCCGGTGGGAAAGTGTCCGAGGACATTACGAAATTCTTTTGGGTCAATCGTGCTCACCCCTTCGACACTATGCGGTCACAGGAGACGCAGGGGAGGCGAACCGGGTACGGTTCTGGTGTGTCGACCGTCATCGATGAAAAGTTGCAGATGCGTGCTGAACTCAGGAAATGGCGCCGTGGTCTGGAGAGCGCGGAGATTGACCATCGGTCTGCGGTGATCTGTGAAGCGCTCATTACGGCAGTGAAATCGTCGACGCCGTCGAGTGTGATGGTGTTTGACTGGGTTCCCGGTGAACCTCGTCTCGAAATATTTCGTGATTGGCTCGGAGAACATGGCATTGAGATCGCTGTTCCCGAAGATGGTCCCGAGCCACGCAATATTGACGTTGTCGTTGTTCCAGGAGTTGCGTTCACTGCCGATGGGCACCGGCTCGGTCAGGGTGGCGGCTGGTACGACAGATTTCTCGCCGATGTCGGTGACGAGACGGTGACGATTGGAGTGTGTTTCGCAGAACAGGTCGTTTCTGCTGTGCCTCAGGAACCCCATGACATCTCGGTGCACCGTGTCATCTCTGCGTGACGTGCATTGTCATCAAGAACTTCTGAGCACGTGCGATGAGAGTTGTGCAGGGTTTTACGCCCCGCATTTGCGTTCTGCGGCGCGTGCTGGCACACTGTAAGGCGATGAAAACAGCACAGCGCGTGTTTCTTGATCTTGTAGTAGGCATCCGGTAGCGCACCGGACCTCACACCGCGTGCGCACCGACCTCCCGACATCGGGGGGTCGTTCCGTTTTTCACCGCAAGTACTTCATGACCACGACCACCAACCAGGAGAACCAATGAGCACAGCATCTACTCGCATGACCGGGGCCCAAGCTCTGATCAAAGCGCTCGAGATGGAGCAGGTTGACACGATTTTCGGATTGCCCGGCGGCTGCATCCTGCCGGCATACGACCCTCTTCTCGAGTCGTCTATTCGCCACGTGCTCGTACGGCACGAGCAAGGTGCTGGTCATATGGCGGAGGGTTATGCCCACGTCACCGGTCGACCTGGAGTTGCGATGGTGACATCAGGTCCTGCGGCAACAAACCTCGTGACACCCCTGATGGATGCGTACATGGACTCGATTCCGATGGTTGGTATCACCGGCCAGGTGGGTACCTCAGCGATTGGATCTGACGCATTCCAAGAATGTGACACAGTCGGCATTACCCGTTCTTGTACGAAGCACAACGAACTTGTCATGACACCCGATGACATTCCGCTCGCCGTTCGCCAGGCGTTCCACCTTGCGACGACGGGCCGCCCGGGGCCAGTGCTGCTCGACCTCCCGAAAGACGTTCTTCAGAATGAGATGACATGGCATTGGCCGACCGATGATGAGGTGGCTGGCTCGCTTCCGGGGTATCGCCCGACAATGAAGGGTCACCCGCGAATGATCAAAGAAGCCGCACGAATGATTCTTGCGGCTGAACGTCCTGTGCTGTACGTCGGCGGTGGCATGTTGAAAGCGCGAGCCGCCGAAATTTTGCGAGAACTCGCAGAGATGACGGGCATCAATGTTGTCACGACGTTGATGGCGCGTGGCGTGTTCCCTGATGACCACGAACTGTGCCTCGGAATGCCGGGAATGCACGGAACGATCGCTGCTACAACGGCAATGCAGCGCGCTGACCTACTTATCGCCCTTGGCGCCCGCTTCGATGACCGAATCACTGGTCGTCTCGACGCGTTTGCGCCTGACGCGAAGATTATTCACGTTGACATCGACCCGGCTGAGCAGGGCAAAGTTCGTCGCCCTGATGTTCCGATTGTGGGTGACTGTCGTCTGGTTACCGAAGAAATTGTGCAGGCAATCCGTGACCTCACGGCGTCGGGAATTGAGCAGGCCGATATCACCGCATGGAAGTCTCGAGTGTCAGGCTGGCAAGAAATCTTCCCGTTGACCTACGACGAGGCTTCACCGGGCGCTGGGTTGAAACCGCAGTATTGCCTGGAAGAACTTCGCGCCGCATCGACTGACGAAACAATCCTCGTTTCTGGTGTGGGCCAACATCAAATGTGGGCTTCATTGCACTGGAAGTTCAATCAGCCGTACTCGTGGGTGAACTCCGGTGGTTTGGGAACGATGGGTTTCTCGATTCCTGCTGCGATCGGAGCAAAGGCGGGTCGCCCGGACGCAACGGTGTGGGCTGTCGATGGCGACGGTTGCTTCCAAATGACGGCGCAAGAACTCGTGACCGCAACGGTCGAGCGAATTCCTGTCAAGGTTGCTCTGTTGAATAACTCGTATCTCGGTATGGTTCGCCAGTGGCAGGAAATGTTCTACGACGAGCGTTACTCAGAGGTCTACTTGTCAACGGAAACCCCGGACTACGTGAAGTGGGCAGAGTCGATGGGTTGTGTGGGGATCCGCGTGGAAAGCCCTGAAGAGGTTGGCCCAGCCATCGAGAAAGCGAACTCGATTAACGATCGGTCGGTTGTTGTTGAGTTCCGTACCGACTCCGAAGAGAAGGTGTTCCCGATGGTGCCGGCTGGCGTCAGCAACGACGAGGTGCTCGTGCACCCATCGCAAGAGCAGTTCCGAGCGCAGCTCGGCTGAAGTGATTGAAGAGAACTGGAGAACACGACATGACTGCGTTTAATCCGCACGGAACTTCGCTCAATCACGGCATTCTTTCGGTACTGGTGCAGAACCGCCCCGGCGTGCTTGCCCGTGTTGCGAGTTTGTTCGCCCGACGTGGCTACAACATTTTCTCTCTGGCGGTAGCACCAGCTGAAGATGAAACCCAAAGCCGTATCACGATCGTTGTCGATCTTGAATCAGCCCCACTCGAGCAGATGGTGAAGCAACTGTTCAAGTTGGTCGACGTCGTGAAGATTTCTGAGCTTGACCCTCGTCGTTCGATCGAACGTGAATTATTGCTCGCAACCGTCCGTGCCGATACGGGGCAACGGTCTGAAATTGTTGAGCTGGTAAAGATTTTCGAGGCAAAAATTCTTGCCGTTGGATCAGATGCGGTGACGGTGAGTCTTGAGGGCCATCCGGACAAATTGGATGATTTTGAGGAACTGCTCGATTCTTATGCCATCGTTGAGTTGCAACGGACGGGTCGAGTGGCTCTTCCCAAACTTGATCGGGCGGCACGACTACGTGCCGTCAACCCCAACCAGAAAGGAAAGGTGAGCTGACATGGCCGCCAACGTGTATTACGAGGCCGATTGCGACGGCTCCCTCATTCGCAACCGGAAGGTTGCTGTTATCGGTTATGGCTCACAGGGCCACGCACATGCGCTCAACTTGAAAGAGTCTGGCGTTGATGTGTGTATCGGCCTTCGTGAGGGTTCAAGTTCAACTCAGAAGGCAGAGCAGGCCGGATTGACCGTGAAGTCGGTTGCAGACGCAGCTGCGTGGGCAGAGGTCATCATGATTCTCGCTCCTGATACTGAGCAGAAGAAGATCTTTGACGAGCACATTGCGGCACAACTGAACGCCGGCGACGCAATTGCATTTGCGCACGGTTTCAACGTCCGCTTTGGCCGCATTGCGGCTCCAGAGGGTGTCGATTGCATCATGATTGCGCCGAAGGGTCCTGGTCACTTGGTGCGTCGCACCTACACCGAGGGCGGCGGCGTACCTGCGCTCATCGCAGTCGAGCAGGACGCAACCGGTCAGGCGAAAGAAATTGCCCTGTCATACGCTGATGCCATCGGTGGGGCTCGCGCTGGTGTGATCGAGACGACGTTCACCGAAGAGACTGAGACTGACTTGTTCGGTGAGCAGGTCGTGCTGTGTGGTGGTCTTACCCGTCTGGTGCAAGCCGGATTCGAGACGTTGGTAGAGGCAGGTTACGCGCCGGAAATGGCCTACTTCGAGTGCCTGCATGAGGTGAAGCTCATCGTCGACTTGATGTACGAAGAGGGCATCGCCGGTATGCGCTACTCGATTTCTGACACCGCCGAGTATGGCGACTTGACTCGTGGGCCTCGCATCGTGACCGATGCAACGAAGGCTGAGATGAAGAAGGTGCTGTCGGAGATCCAGTCGGGTCAGTTCGCTGAAGAGTGGGTGAATGAGAGCGAGTCAGGCCGTGAGAACTATCACCGCATGCAAGAAGAGGGCAAGACGCATCCGATCGAGGTCGTTGGGTCGCATCTTCGCGGAATGATGCCATGGATCTCGGCTGGTAAGCAGAAGGTTGCTGAAGCATCTGGCGGCGATAGCTGACATTCAGCGATGTGTGCCGTTGCTATGGCACTCACCGCTTGTGATAGACACGAGGTAATCTGATGGGCCTACGGGCCCGACCGTTTCACCTTTGCACCAAGTCTTTTTAAATATGACCTTGCAGGTCGGGTTTTGAGGGGATAGTCTCTCCGACCATGCCTGATAACGCAAAGAAACTTGGTTTTGAAACCCGCCAGATTCACGTAGGGGGAGACCCAGACCCGGCCACCGGCGCGCGTGCCGTGCCGATCTACCAAACGACCGCGTACGAGTTTCGCGATACTGAACACGCCGCCAATCTGTTCGCCTTGGCGGAAGTCGGGAATATTTACACCCGCATCATGAACCCAACTCAGGCAGCCCTAGAGGCACGTCTGAGCGACCTCGAGGGTGGATGCACGACCGCAATAGGTATTCCTGGAGCGCTGGCTACCTCATCAGGCCAGGCTGCGGCGACACTTGCGATCCTCACCGTCGTCGAAGCGGGTCACCACATCGTGGCTTCGCCATCGCTCTACGGTGGTTCCTACAACCTGTTGCATTACACGCTCCCGAAAATGGGTATCGAAGTCACCTTCGTCGACGACCCGCATGACCTTGACCAGTGGCGAGCGGCCGTGCGAGACAACACTCGCTTGTTCTATGGAGAGGTGTTGCCAAATCCGAAGAACGACATGTTTGATATCGAAGGTGTCTCAGAGGTCGCTCACTCAGAGGGCATCCCGCTCATGGTCGACAACACCGTCGCGACGCCATACCTCGTGAGGCCTCTCGAGTGGGGAGCCGACATCGTGGTGCATTCGCTCACCAAGTTCATTGGCGGTCACGGAACGTCGGTGGCCGGCGGCATCGTCGATGGCGGAACATTCGACTACGCAGCCTCAGGAAGATTTGCGAACTTCACCGAGCCCGACCCGAGCTACCACGGTCTTGCATATTTCCCGGCGCTCGGACATGGCGCAATGATTCTCAAAGCACGTGTTCAGATGCTTCGCGACCTCGGAATGGCAATCTCTCCATTCAACGCATTCATGATCCTTCAAGGCATGGAGACGTTGAGCCTTCGCATGGAGCGTCATTTCTCAAATGCGCAGGCAGTGGCTGAGTTCCTCGACACTCATCCGCAGGTTGAGTCGGTGAACTACGCCGGCCTTGCGTCGAGCGAATGGCATGAGCGTGCAACTCGCCTCGGAGGCGGTCGCGGCTACGGGTCCGTTCTCGCATTTGAGATTTCTGGTGGTCTTGAGGCGGGTAAGAAGTTTGTTGAAGGCCTCGAACTTCACAGCCATGTTGCCAACATTGGTGATGCCCGAAGCCTTGTCATTCACCCGGCGAGTACGACACACTCACAGCTCACCCCAGAAGAGCAGGCTGCGAGCTCGGTGACGCCGGGGCTCGTGCGACTCTCGGTTGGTCTTGAAAATATCGAAGACATTCTTGATGATCTTCGCGCAGGATTCGCCGCCTCGTCGTAACCGAAGAGTGCCGGTTATTGGGTGCTCATTCCAGCTCGCCACATTCCTTCTTCGACCAGCTGCTTGATCGCGGGATCAGGTTCTGAACGTCGTTGAAGGGTGACGCCATGAATCGTTGCGGTGCAGCGGTAGTCGTGAGGGTATGGGCCTACCGCTGATCCGGTATCGATACCGACATCGAACGTTTCTCCACTCATTGAGTAGACGAGCGGCACCGTGCGTTCGATGCGAGCGCCAGCACCGGGGGTCTCATCGACCGACATGACGAGGTCTCCTCCGCCTCCGAAGCCGCCGTCGTAGACAAAGTCGATGACGATCGTGTGCTCACCTTCAGCGAGTGTTTCGCCTGAGATGGTGGTGATGTCGTGACCGAAGCAGTTGTAGGTGAATTGGGGTGCGCTGTCGCGTAGCCACATCGACCAGCCCGACATATTTCCGCCTTGACACACAATGACACCCTCGGCCTTGCTGTCGATGTTGATTTTGCCGGTGATGGTCCACGAGCAATTCTTGAGGTTGATCACCGATGATTCAGGCATCCGAACGTGTGCGGTGGAATACGTCATTGACGTGGTGTTGCCAAGGGAGTGAGGCACTGCGAGATCACCGTTGCGAGGGGAACCCGCATCTCGAAGCGGGTACACCCCGAGGCGGCGAGCCTCTGCATCGAAGAGATCACGTAATTCGGCGAGGCGCTCGGGTTCGGCCTCGGCGAGGTTGACCGATTGCGAGAAGTCGTTCTTGACGTCGTACAACTCCCAGACTTCATCGGGGCCATCGAATTCGTATGCCTGCATTCTGATCCACGGAACACGACCATGAAAGCATGATGCAATCCACCCGTCGTGGTACATCGCTCGGTTTCCGAGGATTTCGAAATATTGCGAGGTGCGAGTACTTTCGCCGTCGGAACCGAAGGTGTAATTCATCGGAACCCCATCGAGTTCCATTTGCTCAACACCGTTTACTCGATCGGGCGGAGTGATGCCGGCAGCTGCGTAAATCGTCGGAGCGATATCAACGACGTGATGAAACTGGGAGCGCACACCTCCGGCGTCGGTGATGTTGTTGGGCCACGAGATCGCAAGCCCATTGCGGGTGCCTCCGAAATGTGACGCGACCTGCTTCATCCATTGGAATGGTGAGTCGAGCGCCCAGGCCCACCCAACATTGAAGTGGTTCTCGCAACGAGCGGTTCCGAAGTCGTCGATGTGCTCGAGTAGCCACTCAGGGTCTTCGTGAACACCATTTTGGAACGATGGTGCGCTCCACGCGCCGTGAATCGTACCTTCGGCTGAGGCACCGTTGTCACCGGTGAGGTAGATGATGAGGGTGTCAGAGCCATGGCGTTCATCAAGTGCGCGTGCTGCGTCGATGACCCGCCCGATGTGATGATCGGTATGGGCGAGAAAGCCGGCGAAACATTCCATGAGTCGTGTGGCAACTGGCCGGTACCGCTCTGGGTAGTCGTCCCATGCAGGGATTTGGTCGGGACGTCTTGTATTGGCTGAGCCGGGAGGAATCACCCCGAGTTCGAGTTGACGTTCGTAAATGGCGTCGCGCAACTCATCCCAGCCCTCATCGAATTTCCCAGCGAATCGATCGATCCAGTCAGCTGGCGCATGATGCGGGGCGTGAACGGCGGGGGTCGAGAAATAACAGAACCAAGGACGGTCAGGAGTCGACGCCCGCTGTCGTTCAAGCCACTCGATCGCTCGGTCGGCAAGATCTTCGGTGAGGTGGTAGTCGGGTTGACCGGCGTGAGGTGAAATTGGTGTGGTTTGGTCATAGACGGCGGGCTCCCATTGGGAAGCTTCGGCGCCGATAATGCCGTAGAACCGATCGAAGCCGAGCCCGGTTGGCCAACGATCGAACGGCCCTGATGGGCTTTGTTCCCAAGAAGGGGCGAGGTGCCATTTTCCGAAGCACGAGGTCGAATATCCCGACATTCGCAGCACCTCAGCAACTGACGCTGCCTCGACCGGAATTGCAGAGTCGTATCCCGGATACGAGTTTGCGATCTCGGTGATGCCACCCATATGTACCCGATGATGTTGTCGGCCGGTGAGGAGTGCCGCTCGGGTGGGCGAGCACAGTGCTGTGGTGTGGAACTGGTTGTACGACAATCCCTCATCGGCGACGCGTTGGAGCGCGGGCGATGGCACCGGGCCCCCGAATGTTGACATTGAGCCAAAACCGACGTCATCGAGCATGATGAGCAGCACGTTCGGAGCATTCGTCGGTGCTGTGCGCTGCGCGAACGATGCCGGTGTTGAGTCAGAAAGCAGCCGTTGGATGTCTCCGGCATACGGTTGTGACGAGTGAGGTAGCTGTGTCATTTCATCACCGGGCGAAAGCTGGGTGATCGAGAGCACTGAACGCAGAAATGACGGCGCCGGTGTCTCCGTTAACGGTGACCGCACCGGTGTTGAGCGCTTCATCGAGGGTGACTGACCCGGTGAGGAGACCATCCCAGGTTGTGCGAGTGCAGCTCATCGTATGAGTTGCGTCGGTGCCGCTCGTTGGGCACAAAATGTAATTCCTAAAGTGAAGTCCGCAGCGATCGCCCTCGACCTCGAGCGCAATATGGCAATCGACGCCCTCCATTTTTTCAGGTTCGACCATCACCCTCAACACCCCCGCTGAGGTTTCGAGATCCCATCCTGTGATTTGACGTCGACCTAGCCGGTGCGTCCGATGCCGTGACATATCGATCGATCCTTCGACATCGAGAGCTTTGGTGATGCACCAGTTCCGCACATTTGCGCTCCGTGTTCGCCTGGCCGCGGTGCGAAGAGCTGTTGCGAGAAGGCCACGATCTTCATCGGATGCGTTGCGGTGATGGGCGAGCTGAGATGCGAGGTACAGCCCCCAGCGAATATCTGTGGTGAGCGCCTCCTCGCACCGAGAGCGGACGGCACCCTGTCCACCCATTGCGTCGATGAGATGCTCTGCATGATCTTGTGTGTCGAGCGGAAGAATGTTTGCGGGATCGCCGTCGAAGAAGCCAAAGAGCCCGGTCCGGATCTGCCGGGCATGGTGTTCGGCGATGCCGTAATGCTGCTGGGTGAGCCAATCATCTCCGAAACACTCGGGTAGTCGAACCCGGTGCGCAAGTTCGGCTGAGGTGGCTCCTCGGTTCGTCCAGCGCACTGTTTGGTCCCAGAGAAACTGAATCGAGTCGCGGTACGAGCGCAGGCGCTCATCGATATCAGTTGCACCTGACAGCGGTGGGCCGTGTGTCGCCACAAGATGTTCGGCACCGAGCGAATGAAGATGATCGAGGCCGGTGAGGAGAATTCGTGGGTCTCGATATTCCTCCCCGCGGATCGCAAAGACATTGAACAGGGCGGGCCAGAGGATGTTGTGAACCGCAACACCGATGGTCGGCATCCACAAGGTGACTGAATCGTCAGCATCGGACGGTGCTGGGGTTACCTCGACCGTTAGCCCTGCCACCTCAATCGTGGTGGCCTCGGCGAAGGTATGGGTTGCCGGAACATGGCCACCGGTAAATGGCGCATGCTCTGGCATCCGGTATGCACGCCCAAGACCAACATTGACGATGCCGTCAGGGCCGTCGTGAGGGAGTTGCATGGCAAATTGCTCCACGAGGCCGCGCCCATAGGCGGGAGCGATTTCGGTAGCAGAGCGACGAAGGTTGTCCTCGATGCGGACATGACCCCAAATCGCCTCAACCGGTTCTGTGCCGAGAATGGCTTGGGTCCCGCTCACATAGTGGAAGTGTGTGTAGATCACCGCAACGATCGGAGCGTCGGTGACCGTTCGAAGTTCGATCAGAGCGTCGCGCATTTCCTCAATCGACTCCCCGGTATCGATGGCGATGATGCCATCGGGCGCGGTGACGAACGTCTGGTTTGAGAGGCCGTTACCGACGAGACACCACACTCCATCTCTGACCTCGTGAAGAGTTCGCTCGAGGCGAACACTGTGGTCGATGAGCGACTGATGTGCAATCTGACCGTGCTGGTCGGTTGCGGTCATTACGTCATCGGGCGCGAGTGCTTGCGTATCCCCCATGGCTGCATAGTAGGGGTTGACGAAACGGTGCTCGAACGCGGTCTATTCGTCGTCGTTATTGAGGTCGCGCAGAAACTCTTCGAGTTCTGCACCCAGGTCATCGGCGCTTGGGATGATCGACTCCGCCCGCCGATCGAATTCTCGTTCAAGCATGGTGACATACATTGCGAGTTGAGGGTCGGTGGCGACGAGTTCGTCGTGAAGCATGCGCGCCTGGTTGATGTCGTTGCTGAGGTCTCGACCTGGGCCGACACCGAGCACATGAGACAGATGCGATTGCAATGACCGCACGGCGAGTGGGTGGCTTGCGTTCGAGAGATAATGAGGAATACCGACTCGCAGCGACACCGACGGGATATCAGAAGCTTCGAGTGTGGGGTGCAAGACCCCCACGACGCCGGTGACACCTTGATATGAGGGCATGCTGAGTCCGAGTCGTTGAGCGAGATCGCGGTTCGTTGAACTTCCGGTGACGAGAGGTGAACGTGAATGTGGAATCTGTTCGGCGCCAGCTCCGACCGTGACGACGAGTGAGCACCCCAATTCCTCGCAGGTCGAGAGAATCGCCTCGCAATATGTTCGCCACGAAAGGTGTGGTTCAACCCCCAACAGCAGCACCACATCACGAGATGCGAGCTCGTTACGCCACACGTCGATTCGGTTTCGTGGCCACCTGATTGTTCGTAACTGTCCTTCAACCATTTCGACGTGAGGACGTTCGATGGTGAAGTCGTAGAGGGGGTCGGGCTCGATCTCTCCGACAGTGATGCGGTGTTCGTCGTCGAAGAGCGCTTCGACGGCGGCGCTCGCAGCACCTGCCATATCGAACCAGCCCTCGAGAGCGACGACCATCACAGGGTTGCGAAGCGGGAGAATTGACTGCGCGTCGAGGGTGAGGATTTCTTCGACAGTCGGGGTGAAATCGTCGGTCATGATGCGAGCTGCTCCATCACGTGGTCGATACAAGCGGTGAGGCGCTCAATGTCGGCTGGGTCGATTGCTGGGAACATCCCAACTCGAAGTTGGTTGCGTCCGAGCTTTCGATAGCTGTCGGTATCGACGATGCCGTGAGCTCGAAGCACTGCGCTGACCGCAGTTGCTTCAATGCTGTCATCGAGGTCAATTGTTGCAACAACATGCGAGCGCTTTGCGGGGTCGTTGACGAACGGTGTTGCAAGCGAGTGGGTGTCGGCCCATCCATAGATCGTCGAAGCGGACGTGGCAACACGATCAGCAACCCAGGTGGCTCCACCGTTTTCTAACATCCACTCGATCTGGGCGTTCAACATGATGAGCGTCGCAAGAGCGGGTGTGTTGTATGTCTGATTAAGGCGGCTATTCGAGAGAGCAATGCCGAGGTCGAGTGCAGCAGGGCGCCAACGGTCAGTTGCCGCGATCTGCTCGATGCGTTCGACTGCGGTCGCTGAGCACGCAGCAATCCAAAGTCCGCCGTCAGAGGCAAAACTCTTTTGTGGAGCGAAGTAGTAGACATCGACCTCAGATGGCCGCCACGAGAGGCCACCAGCGGCGCTCGTGGCATCGACAGCGACAAGTGCGTCATCGGCGATTCCGGCCGGTCGCTCGAGATGCATCGAAACTCCGGTCGACGTTTCGTTGTGGGTGAGGGCGTACAGGTCAACGCCCTCTTCTGCTACTGCGGTGGGATGGTCACCGGGTTCGGTGCTGATCACTGTTGGTTGATCGAGGTGTGGTGCACTTGATGCGGCATCGGCGAATTTTGAGGAGAATTCCCCGAAAACAAGATGTTGACTGCGGGAATTGATGAGGCCAAATGTGGCTGCATCCCAAAACATTGTTGAACCTCCGTTACCGAGGATGATCTCCCATCCGTCGGGTAGGCCGAATAGTTCGGTGAGCCCCGATCGCACGTTGCCCACGAGATCTTTGACCGGGGCTTGCCGATGCGAAGTTCCCATAATCGTCGTTGCGGCATCGCGAATTGCGGTGATCTGTTCACTCCTCACTTTTGATGGGCCGCAGCCGAAACGGCCGTCGGCTGGAAGGAGCTCGGAGGGGATAGTGATAGCGGAGAGGTCCACTCCACAAGGATGGCAGGCAGTCGGCGCGACCACTACGCCTAGCAGGTGAACATTTCATACAGGAATGCGATGCCCACGGCGTGAACTCGGGCAAATGCTGGCAGGCTGTGGGGGTGAATCGAGTGTCATCCCGCCTTGCATCCATTGCTCCATCTGCGACCCTTGCTGTTGACTCAAAAGCGAAAGCGCTGAAGGCGCAGGGTGAAAACGTCATCGGCTTTGGTGCAGGCGAGCCCGACTTTGCGACGCCGGCCCATATCGTCGATGCAGCGGCCGTCGCGTGTGCGGAGGTTAAAAACCATCGTTATTCGCCAGCAGGTGGTCTTCCCGAACTTCGGGAGGCAATTGCCGAAAAGACTATGCGCGATTCTGCGTTCGAGATTTCTGCCGACCAGGTGCTCGTCACCAATGGTGGGAAGCACGCCGTGTACACCGCGTTTGCTGCCTTGTGCGACCCGGGTGATGAGGTGATCTGTCCGGCACCGTATTGGACGACATACCCAGAAGCGATCGTGCTTGCCGGAGGTGTGCCCGTCGTCATCGACACCGACGACACTGCCGGATTCAAAGTCACCGTCGCACAACTTGAAGCAGCCCGCACGCCTCGCACAAAGGTCTTGTTATTTGTGAGCCCAGATAACCCGTCTGGAGCGGTCTACACCCCAGACGAAATCGCAGAGATCGGCCGTTGGGCGGTTGAGCACGGTGTGTGGGTCCTCACCGATGAAATTTACGAGCACCTCATTTATGGCGAGAACGAATTTGCTTCGATGCCAACGCTCGTTCCTGAGGTTGCCGACCAATGTGTGGTGGTAAATGGCGTTGCGAAAACCTATGCGATGACCGGCTGGCGCGTCGGCTGGATGATCGGCCCAACAGATGTCATCAAAGCGGCAACAAACTTTCAGTCGCACGCAACCTCAAACGTGGCGAACGTGGCTCAACAAGCTGCGCTTGCAGCAGTCGCCGGCCCGCTCGATGACGTCGCAATGATGAGGTCAGCATTCCAGCGTCGCGGCACCGAGATGCATCGACTGCTCTCCGCGATTCCCGGGGTGACATGTCTTGAGCCCCAGGGGGCGTTTTACTGTTTCCCGAATGTCTCGGGTTTGCTCGGGCGCCCGCTCGGCGGCTCGGTTGCGAACACCACGCTCGAACTTGCCGACCTCGTGCTCACCGAGGCCAAAGTTGCCTTCGTTCCCGGTGAAGCATTCGGCACACCCGGTTGCGCGCGTTTCTCTTTTGCCCTTGGAGATGACGACATCGCGGAAGGCATCTCTCGCATCGCCGAACTCGCAAGTCGCTGACTGCGCACCACCAGACACACTCCGGCTAGCGTTTCAGTTGGGGAAAGGAGTGTCATGGCTGAACATGAACTCGTTATTCGTAATGGGACTGTCGTTGATGGCACCGGCGCGGAACGTGCTATCGGTGACGTCGCTGTTTCAGGTGGTGTGATCACCGAAGTTGGCTCGGTGTCGGGAAGCGGAACGCGCGAGATCGACGCTGAAGGCCATTTGGTCACCCCAGGATTCGTCGACATCCACACGCACTACGACGGGCAGGCGACGTGGGATTCAGCACTCGCTCCGTCGAGTTGGCACGGTGTCACCACGGTTGTCATGGGCAACTGTGGTGTTGGCTTTGCTCCAGTGCATGAGCACAATCGTGAGCGTCTCATCCAATTGATGGAAGGCGTCGAAGACATTCCAGGCACGGCGTTGCATGAGGGTCTTTCGTGGAATTGGTCGAGTTTCCCTGAATATCTTGACGAACTTGAGCGACGCCCCCGAGATATTGACCTCGGCACCCAACTTCCTCACGGTGCCCTTCGTCTTCATGTGATGGGGGAGCGCGGAGCCACACAAGAGCCCGCAACTCCTGACGACATAGCTGAGATGGCTCGACTTGCCCGCGAGGCGGTCGAGGCAGGGGCACTCGGATTTTCGACAAGCCGAACGCTCAACCACCGAACAAGCCTTGGAGAGCCAACGCCAACGTTGCGCGCAGAGGCTGACGAACTCGTTGGTATTGCATCAGCACTTGGCGAGGCGAAGAAGGGTGTGCTGCAAGCGGTGACAGATTTCATCGATCGTGATGCAGAGCTTGATCTTTTCGAACGGATGGCATCAGAGTCGGGGCGGCCAATTTCGGTATCGATCGCTCAGGGTGCGAAGACTGGAGATGACTGGCGTGTCGAACTTGCTCGGTTCGCTGAGGCATCGGCGCGCGGTGTGCAGATGCGTGGGCAAGTCGGTGCGCGCGCAGTCGGGCTGATGCTTGGACTTGAAGCGACGTTGCATCCGTTTATGTTCTCTGAGCCGTATCAAGCGATCGCCGACCGCCCACTCGCTGAGCAAGTAGCGGTTATGCGCGACCCAGAATTGCGACGCAAGATCATTGAAGGCGCCCGTGTTGATGACACGTCCCTGGGGAGCCGTGCGATCCACCGGTATCGGTTCATCTTCCAGTTGGGCGACCCGCCAAATTACGAACCAGACCCCTCAACCTCAGTCGAGGCGATTGCTCGTCGTGAAGGGCGAGAACCGCTTGACTTGCTCTATGACTGGATGTTGGAAAACGACGGTCATGCACTGCTCTATCAGCCGATTCTCAACTGGTTTGGCGAGAACCTCGATGCTGTCGGTGAAATGTTGCGCCACCCAGCAACGGTTCCCGGGCTGTCCGATGGTGGAGCTCATGTCGGGACGATCTGTGATGTGAGTTTTCCGACAACGTTGCTGCAGTGGTGGGGGCGCGATCGTCCGACGGGGCGCATTCCGGTCGAAACGCTCATCGCCAAGCAATGCCGAATGACGGCTGAAACGGTCGGCCTCACCGACCGTGGCGTGATCGGTGTCGGTCGCAGAGCTGATCTGAACGTCATCGATTTCGATGGTCTGCAACTGCATGCTCCTGAGATGGCGTATGACCTACCAGCTGGCGGTAAACGTATGTTGCAGAGGGCTGATGGCTACCGACACACATTTGTTGCCGGGGTTGAGATCATGGCTGACGGTGAGTCAACGGGTGCGACTCCGGGTCGTCTTGTGCGTGGTGCGCAGTGACGTTCTCGTTTCCGGTCATCAGTGCCGACTCTCATATCACTGAGCCCCCCGATTGCTACACGGCACATATCGATCCGGCGTGGCGCGATCAGGCTCCGCATATGGTGAGCGATGACGCGCGAGGTGACATGTTCGTCATTCCCGGAATGTCGCGACCGATTGCGATGGGTTTGGTGGCCGCAGCAGGCAAGCCAGCCGAAGAACTGACGGTGTCGGGTGTGTCGTTCGACGAACTTCATCGCTCAGGCTGGGACCCGAACTATCGCATCGCTGATCAACAGCGAGATGGAGTTGCGGCAGAGGTGATTTACCCAACGGTTGGGATGATGATTTGCAATCACCCAGACGCCGATTTCAAACACGCAGCGTTCACTGCCTACAACCGCTGGATTGCCGACTATTGCTCGGTGGCGCCCGACCGACTTCTCGGTTGTGGCCAAACCGCGTTGCGCAGTGTTGACGAGGGCATTGCTGACCTTCAACGAATTGCTGATCTTGGGCTTCGAGGCGTGATGATGCCGGGTGAACCGGCAACGTGGTCTGAGGATGGTTCGGGCGACTATGACGACCCGATGTGGGACCCGTTCTGGCAGGCGGCAATCGACCTTGGTTTGCCTCTCAGTTTTCATATTCTCACGTCTCGGGCCAGCGCATTCGAAAGCCGCCCTCGGGGTCCGCGGATCAACGGATTCCTTGCGATTATCCGCGGTATTCAAGACATCATGGGCACCCTCATCTACGGCGGGGTGTTTGAACGGCACCCTGACCTCAAGGTGGTGTGTGTTGAGGCTGATGCTGGTTGGGTGCCGCACTATATGTACCGGATGGATCACGCATGGAAGCGACATCGAAACTGGATGGCGCCAGGCGTCGAATTACAGCGGTTGCCGTCTGAGTACTTCGCAGAGCACATTTACACCACGTTCCAAGACGACTGGACGGCGTTTCGTGTTGCCGAGCAGATGAACTGGCGACGGCTCATGTGGGCCAACGATTTCCCGCATAGTGATTCGACGTGGCCATGGTCGCAGGAGATGTTGGCTGAGCACACCGCGCACCTGACGGATGAGATGACGCAGGCAATTCTCTCTGGGAACGTCTCCGACCTGTATCAGATCAATACCGATGTGCTGTCAGCTGTCTGAGCTCGCCGACCGAGCCGACAAGCGTTGCACAGCGATGACGACAGCGGCAGCGACGAACATGAGGGCGAACGGAATCATCACGTCGTGTTGAGGGGCGGAGAGTGTGGTGGTTGAAGTTCCGTTTGGCCACGGCCACAGCACCCGAACCGAACCGAGCATGAGGCCCACCATGGCGGCAATGACAATGTCGTGGTAGCGGTCGAGTAACCAATTCAGCAAGGTTGAGAACGCAGCAAGTCCGACCACACAGCCGATACCCGTGGCGGCAAGAACGGCAAGATTTCGGTCATTCACCGCCCCAATGATCTCGGTGTACATACCGATCATCACGAGAATGAAAGAGCCAGAAATACCGGGCAAGATCATTGCACAGATTGCGAGCGCCCCAGCAAGAACGAATACCCACGTCGACCGGGTGACGATTTCAGGGCCAACCGCATGAGTGTCTGATCGCAGACCGAGCACGAAGAACAATGCGGCGGCGGCCACGATGGCGATGGCAACATGTGCGGCGTTTCGGTCTCTGATGAGTTGCGATGCAACGACGATCGAACCCGCAATAAGACCAAGGAACACTGCAGATGTGCGAATCGCATGCTCCTCGAGTAGTTGTTCGAGTAAGGCGGAAAGGGTTGCGATTGCGATGAGAATTCCGGCGAGTAGCGACAGCAACCATCCCCACTCAACCGACTTTGCCTTTGAGATTGCAGCAGAGCCGTCTCGTGAAAGCAGAGACCGCAACGCTGATGCGCCTCGTTGAATGTTCTCGATGAGGCGACCGTAGATTCCGAGAACGAGCGCCACAGTCCCTCCGGAGACACCGGGGACGATGTCGGCAGAACCCATCACAAAGCCGCGGGCAATCTGGCTAACGATGACGGAGAGGGGCACGAATGAAGAGGCTAACTTGCAGCCGTTTGTGGCACGAGGACATCGAGCAGCGAGGCATTCGTTGCACCTTGAGTGACCTGTGCCTGCGCGGCCTGTGGAAGAGCGATCGAGTCGCCACTTTCGAGATGGTGAGTCGTGCCATCGCTCACGGTGACGTTGATGTCGCCGTCCATCACGAAAAGAAACCGAAAGTCATGCGGCGTGAGCGGGCAGGTGTCTAGTCGATCAGAAGTCCGCACCCTTCGCACATCAACAATTCGGTTTGTTGCCGCACTGATACCGCTGTCATCACTTGAGAACCCTGGGTGGTCCCATGCTTCGGCGAAATCCCCAGGAGATGAGAACACAAAGCGTTGACCGCCCCAGAGGTGATCGCTATAAGTTCCATTTGGAAGCGTCATTTCGTGGTCGAAGGTGGTGAGATGGTCGGCCGGACAGCCGAGTTCGACAATGTCGAATCCTGGAGATGTTGCGAGTACGCGATGTCGAATACCCGGCGGTTGCAACACGATGTCGCCGGGTTGCATGCGAATGGTGTCGCCTTGCCCTTCGTACAGAACATCTACCCAACCCGAACGAACAGCAAGGAACTGGAAGTCGACCTCATGATGGTGCACATCGTCAGGCACTTCGCCCCCATCGGGTACTGCAATGTGAGAAGCGACGTAGCGTCCATCCCATCGGCCGGGGATGAGATCCCGGTAGATCATTGATGCTCGACCGGTGTGTCCGTCGCTCTTGTCACCGATTCGGCTGATGACGATGGGCGTGCGCCGAAGGCACATCATCTCTCCATCGGGTGACCGCATGACCGCTTCATACGGGTCGTCGGCGGGCCGAATCGTCAACACGCTCCACCCGAGGGCCTGATATTCCGACATCGCATCGGAAAGGTCGAGGACGTCGAGAGTTGAGAGATCGGGCATGTCAGTAGTCGATACCGCGCTTTGCGCGAATGCCCTGTGCGTAGGCATGTTTGATTTCGGTCATTTCGGTAACCGTGTCGGCGATGTCAATGAGGTCTTGGGGGGCATCGCGCCCGGTGATGACGATGTTGACATGGTCGGGGCGTTGCTTGACGGTGTCAACGACCTCTGAGGTATCGATCCAGCCCCATGAGCACAGGTAGGTCAGTTCGTCGAGGATGACAAGCTGGTGGTCACCTCCTGAGATGACGGCCGCCGCCTGTTCCCAGCCTTTGCGGGCAATGTTGCGATCGTGGTCAAGATTGTCGGAGTCCCAGGTGAATCCGTCACCAAATGAGTGCCACTCAACACCCATTTTGCGACCCATCTTTTCTTCGCCAACGCGCCAATCACCACTCTTGATGAACTGGCAGACGGCGACGTTCCAATCGACGGCGAGGCCACGCACCATCATTCCGAACGCGGATGAACTTTTCCCTTTGCCGTTGCCGGTGTTGAGCACCACGAGCGACGGCGCCGAACGAAGCCCGTCAGGTCTTGGGTCATCGGTGAGTGGCTCTTCAACGATGCCACTGTCGCTTTGGGGGTGATTCGATTCAGACATGCCCCGATGAGCATAGGTGCGGAGATGTCATCATGCCCCACACATCGTGATTCGTTCCAGATAGCGGCCGCCGTGTTATGTTGCCTAGGTCACTACGTGTGCGAAGTCCGGTGAGATTCCGGCGCTGTCCCGCAACGGTAGTTCTGGCATCTGGCCAGACGAGCCCGGTCGACCGCGTGGTGCGCGATAACCACCCTCGAGGCCCAGGGAGGCTCGCCGGCCAGTTCGCTGGCCTCGGTCCAACTTGCGCTCCGTTCTCAGGAGTCAATTATGAAACGAATCACCCGACTGGCGGTGTTACTGCCATTCGTCCTGGCCGTGGCGGCCTGCGGCACATCAGCTGATGATGCCAGTGACGATGCGAGCTCTGAAGCGGTGGAGACCACCGTTGCCGAGACGTCGACTGAAACAACCGAGTCAGCACCCGAAACGACTGCGCCTGCTGCTGATGGCGAAGTCGCTGAGGAATCTGACGCCGAAGTGGCTGACGACCCAAGTGAGGAAGATGAGATGGTGTACCCGTCGGCGATCATCTCGCTGTCTCCCACCGCAACAGAGATGCTGTATGCGGTTGGCGCCGGAGACCAAGTGCTCGCAGTCGACGACTTTTCAAATTTCCCTGCGGAGACTGCAGACAAGATGCCCGGAGTGAGCGGCTATGACCCGAATGTCGAGGCAATTATTGGTCTTGGCCCCGACCTCATCGTGACCGACGGAACAAACGCCGATCTTCTTGATGCCCTTGACCGTGCAGGAATCTCGCACTGGGAGGGGCCGGCAGCGGAGACCGTCGATGACACGTTTGAGCAGATTCTTGAACTTGGTGCGGCAACTGGTCACGCTGACGAAGCGGGAGCGCTTGTTGACGAGCTCACCGCTGATCTTGATGCGTTGCTCGAGCGCATTGCGACGTTGCCTGATCTTGAAACGCCGTTGACCTTCTACCACGAGCTCGATAGCACCTATTACTCGGTGACAAGTGAGACCTTCATTGGGTCGACGTATACATCGCTGGGTCTCCGCAACATTGCTGACCTTGTCGAGGAAGAGTCATATAGTTATCCGCAGTTGTCTGCTGAGTTCATTCTGGACAAAGACCCAGACATCATTTTCTTGGCCTGCACGATCTATTGCGGGGAAACCCCAGAATCAGTCGCTGCTCGCCCGGGTTGGGATGCGTTGTCGGCTGTCGCTGCCGGCCATGTTGTTCCTCTGAATGATGACATTGCTTCGCGATGGGGTCCCCGCATCGTTGAGCACATGTCTGCCGTCGTCGACGCGGTAGAGGCAGTAGCGAGCGCAGGCGAGTAGTAATAGTGCGAAGAGAGCATCGATTGTCGATCACCGCGAAGGTGTCGTTATCGGTGCTCGTTCTCGTCGTCATTGCCTGCACCGGAACGATGACAGGTCCGGCTGGCCCCGAATGGTGGAGGGTCCCACTCGCACTTCTTGAGCGCATACCCGGGTTCGGAGAATCGGGGTTAGGAATCTCGAGTGGAGTCACCGAACGTGAGTGGTCGATCATTTGGGATATTCGCATGCCTCGGGTTGTGTTGGCAGGAATTGTCGGCGCCACCCTTTCGCTTGGCGGTGCGAGCTACCAGGGGGTATTCCGTAATCCTCTCGTTGACCCCTACCTGCTGGGAGCGGCAGCAGGCGGCGGGCTCGGCGCAACACTTGTCATTACGACCGTCGGGAGCGATCGTCTTGAGTGGCCGGTCGACCCGGTGCCACTTGTGGCATTTGTGTTTGCTCTTGGCACCGTTGCCCTCACCTATCTCGTTGGCGCCTCGTTTGGCGGAATGCGTACCTCCAGCACATTGGTGCTCGCTGGTGTTGCGATGGTGTCGTTGACAACTGCAATTCAGACGTTCATCTTGCAACGCAACTCAGATGTTGTGCGCGAGGTCTACAACTGGATTCTCGGCCGGCTCGCCACTGCGTCGTGGGGCGATGTCGTACTCGTGCTTCCATATGTTGCGCTGTCGACGACCGTGCTGTTGTTTCACCGGCGTCACCTCGATGTGCTGAGGGTCGGTGATGAGGAGGCAGCCGCGCTCGGTATCCCGGTTGCGAGGGTCCGCTTAACCGTTGTTGTCGCCGCAACACTTGGAACCGCTGCCGTTGTGGCGGTGAGTGGCCTCATCGGTTTTGTCGGGCTTGTGGTGCCTCATATGGTGCGGCTGATGGCGGGTTCGACGTACCGAGTTGTGATTCCGCTTGCCGTCACCGTCGGGGGAGCATTTCTCATCTTGGCGGACATCCCTGGCCGAACACTCTCGTCACCCGCCGAGGTGCCGATCGGAGTCGTCACTGCATTCATTGGGGCACCGTTCTTCATCATCCTGCTGCGTACGAGGCAGGTCAGTCGGTGAGTTCGGTTGAGTTTCGTCACGTGGCGGTGAAATACGGCCGTCGTACGGTGATCCATGACTTCTCGATGGCTGTCGCTTCGGGAAGTTGGGTCGGTCTCATCGGGCCAAACGGTGCGGGCAAAAGCTCGCTGCTTCGTGCCGTGGCAGGACTGGTGAAGTACTCCGGTGACATTGTCGTCGACGGGTCGTCGCTGTCGTTGCGTAGTCGTTCTCGCCGGGCCTCCCTCGTGGCGTACGTACCGCAAGAACCAATTTTGCCCGACGAAATGACCGGCCGAGAGTACGTGATGCTGGGTCGCACACCCCACATCGGATATTTCGGGCATCCAACAAAGAGTGATCGGGCAATGGTCGATGATGTGATCGGCCGACTCGGCCTCGACGATATTGCTGCTCGTCATTTGGGAGTGCTGAGCGGGGGAGAGCGGCAGCGGCTTGTCATCGCTCGTGCCCTTGCAACCGAGGCTCCGATCCTGTTGCTTGACGAACCGACGAGCGCGCTCGATATCGGGCATCAGCAGCAAGCATTCGAACTTGTTGAGCGACTGCGCCGTGAACACGGCCTCACGGTGATTTCAGCAATGCATGACCTCACCCTCGCAGGGATGTACAGCGATCGCCTGGCGCTACTCCATGAAGGCACAGTTGTCGCCGACGGCTCGGTTGAAGATGTGCTGTCAGCGGAAACGCTTGCCGAGTTCTACGGCGTTCGCGTGACCGTCCACCGAGAGGATGACGGCACTGTTGTCGTTGTTCCCCGGCGAGAACAACTCTGACTACCCCGGTCGGGCAGACTTGTCGTATGGCGGTTGACGTTCGACAGGTCGCAAGAGAGGTCGAGGGCTGTCGAATCTCGCAACGCCGCTTTGTTGACTGGCTTAAAGAACAGCCGCCGCTCGCGAGCGAGCGTCCGAGCAGATTGCCAGAGTGGTCGATTGGTCACGTCTTGACCCACCTTTCACATAATGCCGACAGTTACGTCAATCTGTTGCGCGATCTCCCTCAATACGACAGCGTTGAGGATCGGAACTCTGCGATTGAGGCAGGCTCAAACCGGATCTGGACCGACCTTATTGACGACGTTCGGTCATCATGTGAGCGTTTAGACGCAGAACTGTCTTCACGACTCGCCGACCCTTCAACATGGGAGGGCTCGGCAACCCTGCTCGGTGGCGCAGTTGTCCCGAGGTCAGTGTTGCCGTTGCTCAGATGGCGAGAGGTTGAAGTGCACTGGGTTGATCTCGGTTGTGGCCATGACTTACACGACCTCGATCGTCATTACCTGCGGAGTGATCTTCGGTTGCTCGAGATGTTGTGGAGAGCACGTCGTCCGATCGGGATGACACCTTTGCACGCCGACATTCTTCAGATTCCGCCCCATGAACGACTCGGATGGTTCTTGGGTCGTGTCGAAGTCGACGGGGTCCCTCCGAGCGGTCTGACCTGACGTGGGGCTGCTCTTATCCGTCGATCAAGACATTGAGGCGGTTGATGAGCGACGTGAGCTCAACCGATTGCCCCGACAGTTGCATCACATCACCAAATGAACGTGCTTTCTCGACGGTGGTTGTCGCAGCACTGAATGTTGCAACGTGATGAGAGATTTCGTTCCACAGTTCTGGTTCAACAGTGGCCAAGTGAAGTTCCTGGTGCACGGTGGGCATGTTTGCCAGATACCCAAGCACCGACATCATGGTCGTCATATTGACAAGTTCCGTGATGCGCTCGGGCGGCGTGTTGTCAGCGGTGACGGTTTCGACGAGATACGCAAGTTGACGGCTTCCTGAGATGGTGATCGACGCTGCGCTACCGATTACTGGAGCTGCAACGGTTGCGGCAATGCCGGCGATCGATACTCCGAGGTTGATGTTCCCAAAGACCTCTGATCGACGCATGAGCTCTGACTCATAAGCCGAATGTGCTGATCGATCGATCGTGTTACTGAGATCGCCTACATCAGCGAGTTGACCGGCGAGAATGCTCGTGAAGTCGAGATGCGGTTGGCGTGTGATCTCGTCGATCGCAGTCTCGATTCGGGTATGTCGAAGCGCGTTAAGGGCAACTCCAAGGGCAGCTTGTGAGGGCCGATCGTTGATGATGTCGGCAAGCAATGCCTCAACCTGGTCTCGGCTTCCGATATCAATTGCTCCAAAGGGTCCTTGGCCTCGGACCATTGGAAGGTCAATCGTGCGTGCGAGAGAATCGAGGTCGTCGATGAACGCTGAGGTCGCGACCCGGATTCCTCCCGTTGTGAGCTGGCCATGCTCGGCATGAATGGTGACGAGTCGTTGCAAGAGCGGGGCTGTACCCGTGAGCGTGATGGCCGAGCGTCCAAGTGATTCGATGGCATCTGGGCTGAGTTGAGGGTTGGTGACGAGTCGTGAGAGTCGGTCGGTGTCGTCGATGATGACCCGGGCAACCTTTGGTCGGTCGGTGCATTGCTCGAGTACGGCGTGTAACGAGATGCGTTCAGCCACGGGGTCAACACCAGGGGTGTGGTCGTGCTCGATGGGCGCCGTGAGCGCCGTCATCACACTCTCTAACGCGTGATCATTGAGGTGAGGTGCAATCGATGCAAGGTTGTGAGCGTGATCGAAATCGACCAGAGCGGTATGCGCAAGTGATCGAGCAAGGGAGTCGCTGCGGTCGTTGTTGATGAGCGTCGCAACAAGGTAACTCGATACAGCCGTTGCCGTGGTCGTCGAGAACTGCATGATATGTGCCCATTGGGAGCCAGGGTGAACGAGGTTGTCTCGTGAGAGACCGAGATCAATTCGATGGGTTGAAAGGTGAGCGGCAAGAGCGCCGATCACGGGGTCACCAATTCCGCCTTGAGCAATTCGTGTGAGCAGCTGTTTGAGTTCACCGGTGTCGGTAGTGAAGGTGAATGTGGGGCGTGCCGACATCGTTGTGTGAGCGAGTGGCGTTGTCTCCCAACGATGCCAGCCATCGAACTGCAAGACCCGGTCGAGGCCGGCAATGAGCTCATCTGAGATTGTTCGATGTAGCGCTCTCACGACAGCCTGTGACGACTCATTGAGGTAGGTGTGTGACGTGTTGAGACTGACAAGCATGGCGGCCAAACGAGAACGTATTGACGACAGTTGTGCCGGGTCTGCCCACCCGGTGATGTTGGCGATTACCACGCCTGTGAGCCGGTAGCGACTCCGCTGAACGCCTGCAAGTCAAGCAAGTGGGCAGCACGTCGAAGGGCATCACAGTGTGTCTCGACTAAACGAATGTTGTTGAGAAGGTGCTCCCGCCATACGTCTGCGGCAGGCATCGACCACACATCGTTGTCGCAGTCGTGAAGGAGTTTCCGGAGGTGAAGTCCCTCAAAAAAGTGAACCTGTCTGCGGAGGTTTGCGGCCCCGCTACTGACATCACACTGAATGGGTGGGTCACCGCGACCAAATGTTGACATTCCTGAGAGAGGTGTGCAGGTGGCACCTCGGGGAATGACGAGGTTCTTAACGAAGTGAAAGAATGACGTCGTGATGGGCGAGACCGGTGTTGTCATCGATATATCCCGGTCCCGAGGTGACAAAGCCGTGAGCGAGGTAAAAGTCGAGAGCAGTATCTCGCGCCCTCGCCCACACTTCATCAACGGACAGAGTGCGACCCAACTCGATACCTGACCGTAGAAGGGCCTGTGCTGCACCTTGCCCGCGATAGTTCGGATGGCTTGCCATCCCTCGAAGTTGTAAACCGCTCATGGTCTGATGTTGACGATTTCGTTGAAACCAACTCGAGATCGCAATGATTTCCCCGCTTGCAGGGTTTGAGACCGCCAAGTGAATTGCGCTCTCATCCCCATCAAAATTGACGTCGGTTGTCCGAGTGCCGTCTCGTAGTACGTGTCGACGCAAGTCAAAGGTGTCAGTCGCGGAAACGACCTCAACATGCCATTGGTTGCGCTCTGTCATTTCACGTGAAACGACACCGTCATGAATTCGAAGCAACTGTGTGCCAGCACGTTCTGCTTCTTTTCGATGGTGGGTGACCCATATCGCAGTTGTTTGAGAGGTGGAGAGCACCTTTGCGAGGTCGTGAAGCAAGCGGTCGTGAAGAGAGTCATCGAGTCCGGTGAGAGGCTCGTCGAGCAGCAAGAGTTCAGGCGCCGGAGCGAGTGATCGGGCGAGAGCGATCCGTTTCGCCTCTCCTCCTGAAAGTTCACCGATGGCACGTCCGCCGAAACCTTCGAGCCCGACGAGTTGCAGTACTTCCGATACTCGAACATCGCAGTCAGATCGCCGTGCGCCCTTCCGCCGAAGTCCATACGCAACGTTGTCTGCAACGTTGAGATGCGGGAAGAGTTGGTTGTCTTGAAAGACAAGCCCGACATTACGTTGTGCGGTCGGAACGTTGGTGATCTCCCGGTCATCGAGTTGCAGGGTGCCACTATCGACGTTGATAAGGCCCGCAATTGCTGAAAGGAGCGTAGATTTTCCGCTTCCTGAGGGTCCGACGATGACGGTGGTGGTTCCGTGCGGCACATCAAACGAGGCCTCGGTGATAACGGGATGGCTTCCACGGGCAATGCGCAACCGATCAACGTGAAGTGAGCTCATCGTTCTCTTCGATTCGATGACATGTCGAGAGCGACCACGATTCCCATTGTGACCGATGCGAGGATGATCGACAGCCCATAGGCGCGCGCCCTGAAATCTCCTCCAGTGCGGGAAAGAAGCCGTTCGATCACAATCGGAAGTGTTTCACCACCGCTTCGCGACAGCATGCTCGTCGCTCCAAATTCGCCGAGAGAGATCGCTGCGGCAAAGCCTGCGCCCGACAGAAGCGGTACCGCAACGACGGGAATGACCGAGTGAGCAAGAGCTCTCACCGGGTGAGCTCCGAGTGTTGATGCGGCGTCTACTTGTTGACGGTTGAGCGTCGACAGCGCTCCAATAGCTGGTCGAATGACAAATGGGGCTGCGATGAGTGCGTGACCGAGGGGAACCATGAGTGACGATGCCCGCCAGTCGACGGGAGGCACGTCGAAGGTGATGAGAAGTCCGAGGCCGAGGGTGACTGCTGAAATTCCGAGCGGGAGCATTGCGCTGAGATCAATCGCTCGGCCGAGTTGTGGTGACGCTGCTGTTGAGGCGATGACAAGTACTGCGAGGACGACTGCAAACCCCGTTGCGATCGAGGCCGTCGTGAGCGACGTCACGATTGCCTGAGCTGGGTCAATGCCGAGCCGCAATCCGGGCCGAATCGATGTGTCGAGCAGGTTCGACCATCCTGAGGCACTCAACTTGCCGTTGACCATGAACGACCCGTAGATAAGAGCGAGCAATGGGGCGGTGGCGAGTGCGCAGCTTGCGGTGATAACTAGGGCTGATCTTCGGGAAATGGGCTGTCGATGTCCGTGCCGATGGGGGGCTTGCTGTCGTCTCACATTGAGCCATACGACAAGGGCGAGGGCGAGGGTGACGAGTTGAATCAGAGCGAGAACTACGCCCCGATCGACGCGCCCGACGATGATCGTTTCTCGCCATATCTCGACCTCGATCGTTGTTGCAGTCGCAGACCCGAGTATCCGGATGATGCCAAAACTGGTGAAACATAATGCGAAAACGACGGCCGAAAGACCGAGCAGTGTGGGACGTAACAGCGGGAGTGTGATCGTCCGAAAAAGTTCAGTCGGGCGAGCGCCGAGAACTGTCGCTGCCCGCTCGAGTTCAGTTGGTAGTGGTGCGGCAGCAATGCCTCTCACAATGATCGCCAAGTTGAACAACGTGTGGGCGAGCACGATTGGCAGCAGCCCGTCAGGGTCGCCGGGAAGTAGTGCTCGTACGCCTGCGGCCATTACGACGGTCGGCATGACGAAGACGGCAGCGAACATGCTCAATACGAGTTGACGGCCTCGGAAGTGAGATCTCGCAAGAATGAGCCCTGGAATGATGCCGAGGGTGACGGTAGCCAGGGTTGAGAGGGTTGCTTGGAGGGTCGTGAAGCCAAGCACTTCCCAGGTGCGGGAATCGGCAAACGTCGACCCGATCGCATCGATGCTGATGGCGTGAACGATGAGCATCGCAACGGGCACGATGACGAACCCGATAGCGATGACAGCAGGGGGAACGGTGGTCGCGCTGATGAACCAGCGCGGTGGCTGATTTAGCCGGTGATGTCGATCCATTGCTCGACCCATTCGGCTCTGCCGGTATCGATTTCTGTTGGGGTGAGCGCAGGTGGAGTCTCTGGAATGACTGCATGGTCAACGAACGCTTGGTCAAGTTCAACATCAGCAACAGGGAACACGTAGAGGTTGAGTGGAATGTGGTGTTGGAATGTGCTGCTCACTAAGAAATCCACGAGTTGACGAGCCTCATCAGATGCCTCGGTTCCGCGGAGCACTCCAGCGAATTCAATCTGGCGGTAGCAGGTGTCTTCGATCACGCCGGTCGGGGCGACCGACGCGTTCGGGTTGTCGCCGTAAAGCACCTCGAATGGCGGGCTTGAGCCGTAGCTGACGACAAGTGGTCGATCTCCGCCGGCACGAGTGAACGCACCGTAATACGCCTCTTCCCAATCGTTGGTGACGAGCACGTCGTTATCGACGAGTTCCTGCCAGTAGGAGGCCCACCCATCACCGAGACGAGCGATGGTGCTGAGCAAGAACGCAAGCCCGGGTGATGAGGTGCCAGGGTGCTGCACCGCGAGCAGACCTTTGTAGGCCGGGTCGGTAAGTTCGTCGAGCGAATTGGGAGGTTCGAGGCCGTTATCGGTGAACCATGATCGGTCGTAATTTACGCACACATCTCCGAAGTCGACCGGGGTCACGATGCCATCGCCGAGACCAACGAGTTGTGCGTCAAATGTTGACGCTGCATCAGCAACATATGGTTCAAAGACATCTGCTGTTGTCGCCCGACTCAGCAAAGTGTTGTCGATACCCCACATGACGTCGCCTTCGGGGTTACCACTTGCGAGCACTGCTTTTGTCACCATCGTTCCCGTGTCACCGGCATTAAGAATGTTGACGGTGATTCCAGTGTCTTCGGTGAACTCTGCCAGAGCGTCATTGAGATCGGTGTCGGCTGCTGGAAACGACGAATAGGTAACGAGCGTGAGTTCGTCGACGTTATTCGAACAACCGGTGGTTGTTCCGGCGAGGAGAATGCCGAGCGAGAGAGCGAGGAAGCGGTTGTTCATGTTCAGCCTTTGTTGGGGAGTTGATGGAAGATTGCGAGCACGCCCTCTCGTACGGTGACAGCGACGTCGCCTTCGACGATGTTGCTCACCCCGCGTCCGCTGAGCACCATCAATGATTCATTGTCAAGCGGCCAGGTTGTGCCGGTCATCGTGATGCCATTACAAGGTGCAGAAAGGGCCATCACCGACAGCGTGCTGTTGAGTGGGGGAGTGAGTGTGGCGCGACCGGGCCCGTGAAGGATGGTTGCGACATTGTCACCCCACTGCAGGGAAACATCGGGGATACTCGTCACGTCTTCATCGAGGAGCGCACCGATGACGGCAAGTGTGTGGTCGAGGCGGTCTCCGCCGCCTGAGATGACGATGAGGCGGGCTGGCACCCGACGCACCGCAAGTGAAATGGCGAGTTGTGTGTCGGTGTGGTCCTTTTCGGGGGAGTATTCATGGACAATTGCATGCTGATGGGCCCATTTCAGGCCGCGCCGTGAGATCGAGTCGAAATCGCCGACAACTTCTTTGGGGATGAGCCCGACGGCACGAGCGTGGTCGACACCAGAATCTGCGGCAATGACGTAGGCGTCGTCAGGAATGTGTGCGATCGACTGGGGTTGAATCCGTTCGGCTCCCAACACGACAACCACGGTCTCGTCGATATTGGTGAAATTGGTGTCCAAGTTGTCCCTCCGCCGGCATTACCCGGATCAGGTTGTACGGGTCGGTGACGAGTGGCCACCCTCTCAGCCCACCGGTGTGAGCTCCCCTATGACTGCTGTAAAAGATCGTATCGAGTTACTGGTCAAGGAGCGAGTTGAGCGCACGTTCTGCACAGGGTGCGTCATCTCGGTCGACGTCGGTAATCCGTGAAAGGTAACTCACCGAGACGTAGCCGGCTTCGACCGCTCCACCGTCAGTGTGGTCAGGCAAGGCGATTGCATCGCCGTAGGTGAACTCAACTTCGTAGGTGCCACCCGTGCCACCAATCGGTTTCAGCGAGGCGGTCGACATGCTTCGGATCGTGCGGTAGTCGATTGCGGTTCGCTTCCAACCTTTGAGATCTGCGAGTTCAACATTCGGAACGTTGATGTTCGCAATGATTGGCTCTTCGGGGAGTCCGTCGTCGAGGAGTCCTTTGACGAAGTGTTGTGCAACGGCTGCGGGCGTTTCCCAGATTTGGTTGAGCACGATGTCGTCCCACGCTTGGCCCTCCACACCCCAGCCCGAGACGGCCTGGCTGACGGCGACTCCACTTAGACCACCGTTGCGGGCGGTGAGGCATGCGCCGATGGTTCCCGAGTGATACACCGACCTCCCAACGTTCGCTCCCGGATTAATCCCAGAGACAACAAGATCGAATGGTTCACCAAATGCGCCGAGACGACCCATGAAGGCGCAGAGCCCGGGAGGTCCGGCGACCGCCCATGATTCAGGAACTCCATCGATGTGGGCCTTCTTAACCTGGGGCTTATTTCGGTAAATCGCAGAAATCGCTGCGCCCGCACCCGATTGGTCGCCGTCAGGAGCGGCGACGACAACATCACCGAGGGGGGTCATTGCTCGAGCGAGATAGTGAAGTCCGAGCGAATCGATACCGTCATCGTTGGTTACGAGAATGCGCACCCCCTCTTCCTAGTGGATGCGGGTGACGTAACGGCAACTACGAGGTGAATTTCTGTGTGTTCTCCATCGATCGTTTACCAGTGATGACGACGAGGATCGAACCAATGATGACCAATGCCATGCCGGGGGCCTGGTTGATCGAGATGGTCTCTCCGAGAAATACCCATGCAAGAAATGTCGACTGTGCTGGTTGGCCTGCCTGGATCATGCTGATGGTGGCGATGGGAACGATCTTTTGGGCGAACACGAGCAGGCTGTGGGCAATCACCCCGGTGAGTACCGCGAGGATGAAGATTGACCCCCAGGTCTTCGAGTTGTCGGGAATGAATGCATCGGATGCGATGAGAAGAGCTACTGGGGTCGCAGCAACCATCGCAACTGGCATCATCACCGCCATGAAATCGACGGTGGTCACACCGTGGGCCCGCGCACGCTTGGTGAGAAGTAGATAGCTGAGAAATGCACAAAACGCGGTAGCGACGAGGAGGTCACCTTCGACGGTTGCAACACCATTTGCTGGGCCGAATGACAGCACTACCGCAATTCCCGTAAATGAGAACACACCCCATCGCAGCGCTTTCCACTCTGGGCGTTCTCGGAAGAACAGGAATCCGAGAGGGGCGAGCACGATTGGGGCGAGGGCATTGATGAACTCGAGGTGGGCGACGCTTGTTTTCGTTGCGGCAGTGAACATCACGGCGATATTCGCTCCGAAGAGCAGCGCCGCCGGGGTCACATATCTCCATGTCGCCCGCGATGGGAATGGGACGCCTTTCGCGAACCGTCGATAGATGAGAAAGATCCACCACAACACGGTCGCCACTGCGAGGCGCCACCATGCAATGACCGAACCAGGTGTGCCGGGCCATTTGATGACGACATATGAGAGCGCAAAGCATGTCGAGGCTCCGAGCACGGCAAGTGGGCCGAGCAGTGCGGTAGGGCGACGCTTGCCAGGTTGTTCAGCTGGGGTTGTCGGCAAGGGTTAGTTGCCTCCAATGGCAAGCCATGATGCTGCGACGTCGGCGTCACCCGCAATATCAATTTTGCCGGCTGCTCCTTGACGACCCCACAGACCAGCGAAAATCGCTGCGGCAGGGCCGCGGAGCGCGGCGTCGCCCTTCGCATGCTCTCGGGTGATAACAAGCCCATCGTCTGATGGCACGATGAGCCATTCGCCGTCGACATCGGTGCAGTGGATGTGCAGCGTTGTCGTCGGTACGGTCACGCCCTCGCCGGAGAGCACTCTGGGCAGAGCAACAGTGAGGTATTCGTCAATGCCGTCGGATGCCATTTCAGCATCGATACCTGGGGTCATTGAACATGTGAGTTGGGCATCGAGCAGGTGGATTGTTGTTTCGTGGGTGAGGCGTCGGAGCCAGAAGCCCGCGAGTTGAGGTGGTTGAAACGGATGCCAGGTCGGTGCCGATGGGTCAACGCTGTCAAGCGCATCGAGCGCATCGGTCGCGCTCGTGGTGAACCAATCGTGCAGTTCGTCTGGCGAATCGGGCCGGCTCACCGCACCTCGTTCAGGCATTGCGGCCGTTCGCAGCGCAACGGCGGCCCACCGGTACACCCACCCAACATGTGTGACAAGAGCGGCGAGGTCCCAATCGCCACAGGTCGGCACTGCGGTGTCGAGCGGTTGAGTTTCGAGGAGCGATGACACGGCAGCGCTCTCGGAGGTGAACCGGGCAATGTACTCCGATGGGTCCTTGGGGCAGAAAAGGTAGGAATCGACCGTCATGTACGACGACGGTAGCCTGCGGGCATGGGTCAGAACGATGACATGAAAAGTCCCTTCGCCGATGCAGCTGAATCAGCTCCTGCTGACACGATTGTGGAGATCACTGAAAGCGCGCTTGAGATGATGAGAGAACTGCGCGCATCTGAGGCTGACGGAGATTCGTTGGGTCTTCGTCTCGCCATTGCATCGGCCCCAGGGGAGGATTTCCGTTACGACCTCAGTTTTGAAGAATTCCTTACCGCAGCGTTTACCGATGAGGTTCGAACGATTGGCGACTTCAAGGTCATCATTCCTGCAGACTCGGTGGAGTTCTTGCAGGGGGCAGTGCTCGACCACGACGAAGCGCAGGGTCTCGTCATTCGCAACCCGAACCGGCCAGCCGCTCCGGTCGTCGACGGTTTAACGAATGGTGATTCGCTCTCCGCCGAGGTTGAAGCGGTGCTCTCAAGCGATGTGAACCCCGCTCTCGCGAGCCATGGCGGATTCGTCACCTACATCGGACACGATGGCGAAGGCATGGCATATCTCACGATGGGTGGTGGCTGTCATGGTTGCTCAATGAGCAAAGCGACCATGCTCGACGGCGTGCAGACAATGCTCGTTGAGGCGGTCCCCGCGATTACCGGTGTTCGCGATCTCACCGACCACTCGACCGGAGCAAACCCCTACTACAACTAGGCGCAGCCTGGCGCAACTGGCTCTGGTCGTTCAGATCGACGACAGCGAGCTATCAAGGTCGTCCCACAGGTCATCTACGTCTTCGAGGCCGATTGACATGCGGACGAGTCCAGGGTGGATGCCCATCACCCGACGGGCATCTTCATCAAGACCGGAATGGGTTGTTGTCCACGATTCACAGATGAGGGTCTCGAGGCCGCCGAAAGAGGTTGCGCAGCGCAGAAGGTTGAGGCGTTCAACAAGCCGTGCGAAGCCGTCGCCGTCGTTCATTTGAAACGACACCACCGACCCGAAGCGGGTCATTTGCGCCGCCGCCCGGCCATGTTGCGGATGTTCCGGAAGACCGGGGTAGTGCACGGCCTTAATCGCTGAATGCGCCGCAAGACGAGTGGCAATGTCGAGAGCCGTGTCGCTCTGTCGCTGTTGGCGCACATCGAGTGTGCGAACACCGCGCAGCGCAAGCATGGCATCAAACGGCGATGCCGAAGCACCGTGCAAAATGCCGTAACGCCAGATGTCGTCGAGGAGTTCTTGTTCACCGGAGACCACACCGAGCGTTGCGTCGTTGTGACCAGCGATTCCTTTCGTTGCAGAATGCAACACGAGATCAACCCCATGTCGAATCGGTTGCTGGCCAAACGGTGTCGCGAGGGTTGAGTCCACCATGGTGAATGGCCCCTTGATGGCGCCGAGTTCATCGAGGTCAACGATGTCGAGCATGGGGTTTGACGGGGTTTCTGCGATGACGAGCATCGTGCGACCAGGAATCACTGCAGCGGCCATCGCTCCAGGCTCGCTGCCATTTACCCATGTCGTCTCGATACCCATTCGGGCGACAGGGCCGTTCAGGAACGTGGCGGTGGTTCCATAGATCTGGGTGGTAGCAACAATGTGACTGCCGGTCGAACACAAGGCGAAGACAACACTCGCAAGAGCGCCCATGCCAGAGGCAAATGCAAGTGCCCCTTCGGCGCCTTCGATGTCGGCCACAGCATCGGCGAACGCCGACACCGTCGGGTTGCCATGACGCGAATAAAACTCATCGGGCCCCACTGAGTGGGCCATGTCATAGGCGTGTTCAGCAGAATCTGATTCCCACACAGCGGTCGCCCAAATCGGCACCGACAGCCCGCGATCGTTCGCACCGCGCCCACTCGAGATTGCTCGGGTGGCTTGATTGTGTGAAGGGTTCTCGCTCACCGGTCGTACGGTACCGGCGCTTGAAGGCGCTCGAGCACATCGGCGTGAAGTGTCCCGTTGCTGCTGATGGCGGTAGGGCCATCGTGGCTGGAATCGCCGAGGTGATTCGTGAATGTTCCACCGGCTTCCTCGACGAGAAGTCGAACTGCGGCCAGGTCGTAGGGTTGAACACCGACGGCGTCAATTGCGATATCCATTGCGCCTTCGGCGACGAGACAGTGCTGCCAGAAATCGCCGACCCCTCGTGAGCGACGAGCGGTCATCGTGAGATCAATGAGTGCTTCCGCATGGCCGAGTTCGCGCCAGCCATCGTTCAATGTCACGTTCACTTGGGCGTCAGCGATGTTGTCGACACCGGAAACGGTGCACTTGCGGTCATCGGCCCAGGCGCCGCCACCTTTGGTTGCCCACCAGCGGCGACCAAGCGCGGGAGCGGAGACGACGGAAACACAGAGTCCGTCATCGGCATGGTGGAGGGCGATAAGGGTCGCCCAAATGGGGATACCTCGAGTGAATCCAGAGGTGCCGTCGATTGGGTCAACGATCCATTGCCACGGTGACGACTCATTGCCCGTGACACCGTGTTCTTCGCCGAAGAGGCTGTGGTCGGGTCGAGCGGTGAGCAGGCGTTCTGAGAGTTGTCGTTCGGCTTCTCGATCGGCTTCGGTTACCTCTGAACGATCTGACTTGTACTCAACGCTGAACGAACGATTCTCAAACGCGGGCAATGTGACGGCATCGCAGAGATCGGCGAGTTCAAGTGCGAGCGAGAGGTCGTCGCGGAACGCAGAAGCAGATGTCGACACGCCGTCACCCAAATTCAGGAGAGCGCCGATCACGTAAGGCGGCGAGGCCCTCGGCGGCATCGCCGCCAAGGAAGTTCAGCATCTCGTAGGCCAGCGAGGCCTCGAATGCTGGCAACGCCTGCCGCAACCAGTGATTGAGGGCTCGTTTCGTGAACTTAATTGCATCGTTAGGCCCGGTGGCAAGCGTCTGGGCAATTCGCATTGCTTCAGGCAGCACATCGTCACCATCGACGGCTTTCGAGACAAGACCGATGCGCTCTGCCTCTGCTCCATCGATGAAGTCAGCCGTCATGAGGTAGTACTTCGCCTTCGCCATGCCGCAGAGCAGCGGCCAAATTGCAACAGCGTGGTCTCCGGCAGCGACCCCGAGCCGGATATGGCCGTCAGTGAACTTCGCTGCCCGGTCGATGATGCTGATGTCGGACATCAGCGCGACCGCTAGGCCAGCGCCGACAGCAACGCCATTGATTGCTGACACAACTGGGGTGTCGCATTCGATGAGCGTGCGAACGATGTCGCCCGCTTCTTTCATCACCGTCATCGTCTGCGGGTAGTTGCCGACCTGCTTCGTGATCCAATCGAGGTCACCGCCGGCAGAGAACGCTTTTCCTTCACCGGTGACAACAACGACCCGCACATCTGGGTCGCGGTCAAGATCGACGAA
>JAKMEY010000007.1 GCA_022425725.1 Ilumatobacteraceae bacterium | reverse complement strand
GATGGTGGCCCAGTTCGCAATTTTGACGACGCAACCACAACCGACGAGGCCGCTTACGCACGATTTTTCCATGCCATGTTGAACGAAGGCGTCGCAATGGCTCCGGGTGCCTACGAGGCCCTCTTCGTGGGACTCGGACACGATGACTCGGTGATGACAGAACTCGCCTCTGCTGCGCAACGAGCCGCAGTGTCGGCTGCCCAACCGTAAGTGAAACTAGGGTCACAACGGTGATCACCGTTGAAGGGCTGACGAAGCGCTTCGGAAACACTGTCGCTATCGATGATCTGCACTTTTCGGTGCAGCCCGGCCGGGTGACCGGGTTTCTTGGACCAAACGGCTCAGGGAAGTCGACCACCCTGCGTTGCATGGTTGACCTCGATCATCCTCAGTCTGGAAATGTCACATTTTTGGGCAAGCAGTACCGACAGATCGAAGATCCGATCAGAACAATTGGGGTCTTACTTGATGCGTCGTACGTGCACCCGGGTCGATCAGCCCGCCATCACCTCGAGTGGCTTGCGATCTCAAACCATCTCGACCGACAGCGAGTTGATGAGGTTCTCGCGCTCGTCGGACTCACCGATGTTGCTCATCGCCGTGTAAAGACATTCTCACTCGGCATGAAGCAGCGCCTCGGACTTGCTGCGACGATGCTCGGTGACCCCGAGGTCGTCATCCTTGATGAGCCAGCAAACGGGCTCGACCCTGAAGGCATCAGGTGGATGCGCGACATGTTGCAGTATCTCGCAGGCCAAGGGCGAGCAGTTCTTGTCAGCAGCCATCAACTCTCCGAGATGGCACTGATGGCTGAAGATCTTGTTGTCATTGGCCGAGGACGTCTCATCGCGCATGAAAGCGCAGCCAACTTCATTGCCCGTCACACGACAACTCGAGTTTGCGTTCGGTCGCCACAGATCGATGCCATTGTGCGGGCGGTGCGGGAGCGTGGTGGTGATGCATCAATGCTTAGCGATATCGCGGATACTGATGGGGCGCTCGTCACCGGAGTGTCGATAGTCGATGTTGGTGAACTTGCACACAGCAACGGAGCAGTGGTGCATGAACTGTCAGAAGTCACTGACAGTCTTGAAGATGCCTTCCTTGCGGTGACGAGAGACCACCAGGAGTACCGATCGGGGTCGTCATCATGAAAGCAATCATCGCGAGTGAGTGGCTGAAAGCGCGCACGGTGCGATCGCATTGGGTGTTGCTCATCATCGCGATGATGTTTCCGTTGATCATTTCGACACTGGTCGGGATCTTCAGCCCTGATCCACAATTTGTGTCCTACCGCAATGTTGTGTCGATCGTTGCGAGTTCGGGTGCATTCTCGCTATTGCTGCTCTCGTCGCTCTGGGTGATCAACCTCACCAGCGAATTCACACACGGAACGATTCGCGTTACCTACGCCGCAGTGCCCGCACGCTGGAAGGTCATCGTGGGCAAAGCTGTCATCGGGACATTGGTGACAGCGTTTGTGATGACCGTCTTGTTCTGGCTGAACTTCGGCCTTGGAGCGGCACTGTTGAACAGCCGTGGAGCCGCCATCATTGTTGATGGCTGGTTCGACCACTCGTTCAAGGTCTTCGTCGCTCTTGTGACGTTTGCGATCATCGTGTCGTGGTTTGGTCTCGGGCTTGGCGTGCTCATCAAGAACTCTCCAGTTGCGATTGTCGTTGTTTTACTGTGGCCCCTCATCATCGAGAATCTGATAGCACTTGCCTTTGCATTGAGTGGGTATGAGTCGGCATGGAAGTGGATGCCGTACCAGACGGCGTTCCAAGGTATCGAGGGCGCTTCTGGGTTTGATAGTGCCCTCAACAGACCATGGGGTCACCTGTATTTCGCTGCATTCGTGATCGTTGTGGGCAGTATTGGTGTTGTGGTCGATCGCCGTCGCGACGCCTAAGCCGATGCCCCTATAACGATTGGAATAAGGTCACGACCATGCGTGAACGTCTAGAAAATGGAACTGAACTCGAAGTCGTCCGAGTAGCTGGGTCAACTCGCGGACTCGTCGTCGCCCCCGATATTTTCGGCCTTCGCCCGCTCTTCGATGACCTTGTACAGCGGTTTGCTGACCAGTGGAACATGACGACGATCGCGGTGGAGCCATTCCCAACCGAATCACTTTCGGCTGATATCGAGCCTCGCTACGAGGCGGTATCGAGGCTTACCGATGATCGTGTGTTAGGTGACCTAGCCGCAGCGGCCGATCTCACCGGGTGCGATGAGGTGAGCCTTGTTGGGTTCTGTCTCGGAGGGATGCATTGCTTCAAGGCTGCTGACCAAGGAAGGTTTGATCGCATCGCAAGTTTTTATGGAATGATTCGGCTTCCTGATGCATGGAACGGCCCTGGCCAAAGCGAGCCATTGCCTCACGTGGCCGCTTCACCAGACCCCGTGCTGGCCATTATTGGTGACCTTGATCCGTATACCCCGCCAGATGCGGTGTCAGACCTTGAAGCCACCGGCACCCAGGTCGTCCGGTATTCCGATGCGAAACACGGGTTTGCCCACGACTCAAGCCGTCCTGATCACCGGGCCGACGACGCAGCTGACGCGTTCGCTCGAGTCGGCGAGTGGGTACGCGGGCGGTAACGCCACAAAACGCTGAGTTAGCGGGCTCGAATCGAGAGTTCGTTGCGCTGAAGAATGCGGTAGTTACGGTCATGCTGTTCGAGCCAGCCGAGCCGTACAAAACTTGAAATCGCTTTGTTTACCCGCTCGCGTGATGCACCGACCATTCCCGCGAGTTCTTCCTGAGTGACCGGAATCGTGAATTCATCTTCGCC
>JAKMEY010000078.1 GCA_022425725.1 Ilumatobacteraceae bacterium | reverse complement strand
TAACTCTCAAGCTCGTCGCTCCAAAGCTCCTGTTCGGTGACGTCGACGCCGTCAGGTTCAGCAAGGGCCGCCCACTCATCTACCGAACTAAAGCTCACATTTTCTCGAGCCTCAGCCAGCACCTGTGATGCAATCTCAACATCGAGCGTTCCGGCATGTGCGAACCCTGTACGACCATCGTTGATCACCCTGACGCCAATTCCTGATGACATCGCTGACACAAAGTGCTCAACATCGCCGTTGTGAACGCGCACTTCGGTGCTCGAACCTCTTGAAATATAGACCTCGATCTGCTCGCTGGGATTTGCTTTGTCGATTAACGAATCGGCAAGCGCAAACAGTTCTGAATTGGTTTCAGACTCGCTCACGCAGCCGTCCCGCCGATCGTCATCGATGACACACGAAGGGTCGGCTGACCTGTGCCGACTGGGACTCCTTGCCCGTCCTTGCCGCAGGTACCGGGTCCACCCATTGAAAAGTCTGTTCCCAGCATGTCGATATCGCTGAGAACTTGAGGCCCGTTACCAATGAGATTTCCTTCACGCAGGGGCTCAGTGATCTGGCCATTCTCAATGAGATATGCATCACGCATTCCGAACACGAAATCGCCAGAGGCAGTATTCACACTGCCGCCGCCAAGTTTCGCGACATAGACACCGTGCTCGGTAGACGAAATGATGTCGTCAGGGTCATCTTCTCCAGCGAGCACAAACGTATTTGTCATGCGCACCATCGGGAGGCTTGCGTAATCCTGGCGGCGACCGTTACCCGACGGTGACCTCTGTTCATCTCGCGCCCGAATGTGATCCCACATGTAATCGACGAGCACACCATCTTCGATCAGCACATTTCGACGGGTTGGCTGACCCTCATCGTCAAATGACCTCGTACCCCACTCGCCATCAACGGTGCCGTCGTCAACGAGCGTCACCAGCGGAGACGCAACAAGTTCGCCCACTCGACCCGCATACACACTCGCACCCTTCGCAATGTGGTCGGCCTCTAACCCATGGCCGCAGGCCTCATGGAACAGCACTCCGCCAGTGCCCTGAGCGATCACCACCGGCAACTGCCCGGAAGGAGCAGGTCGAGCATGAAGTTTTCGAACCGCTTGTTCTGCGGCCTCAGCTGCGAGATCGGCGAGCGAATAACGATCGAAGACCTCCCAACCACCGGTAAACCCGAGCGACTCGGCGCCCGTCTGCATACCGAGGTCACCGTCTGCGACGACGCTCACTCGAAACAGCACTCGGGTGACCTCGTCAGTAACAAAGACCCCGTCAGAATTCGCGATCAGCACTGAGCGGTAACTATCACTGAGACCTGCACTCACCTGAGTAACTGCACCATTGATGCTGCGCGCAATCTCATCGACTTCGGTCAACATCTCGACCCGACGTGCCTTCGGAATCGCCTGCGGGTCGACCTCGACCTTCGTGCCAGCGCCTGACCTCTTGTCGTCAAGAGCAACAACGACAGAGCCGCCATCAGCTGAACCGGCTGCATCAGCGGCTGCCCGAGCAGCAGCAAGCAGACCCCTCTCGCTGAGATCTGAGGTATGGGCGTATCCAGTCGTCACCCCGTTCACCACACGAATTCCAGCTCCACGGTCACGACCTGATGACACTCCGTCAACTCGTCCATCATCAAATGCAACTCCCGTATTGCGGCGGTCCTCGGCATACACCTCAGCAAATCCCGCACCATGGCAGCGGGCCTCGTTCAACACTCGGTCGAGAACATCACTTTCGATCATCTCTACATTCTACGAGACAGGGTTGTGGCGTGTCGCTCGCACCTTCATCGCCGAACGAAGTGCGAGCACCCGACGACATCGAGACAGCAGGCGAGGTAGCGTTTCATTCACCATGTTGTTGGAATCCATCAACGGCCCAGACGACCTCAAGCGTTTACCTGCGGCACAGCTACCCGAACTCGCGTACGAACTACGTGAAGTCATTGTCGATGCCGTCGCCAGCAACGGAGGCCACCTCGGATCAAACCTGGGCGCTGTTGAACTCTCGATTGCGCTACACCGAGTTTTCGAGTCACCAACCGATGCCATTTTGTGGGATACCGGGCACCAGGCATACGTGCACAAACTGCTCACCGGCCGACAAGCCCAATTCGATGAACTCCGCCGAGCCGACGGCCTCTCGGGTTACCCCTCACGAGAAGAGAGCCGCCACGACTTCGTTGAGAACAGCCATGCCTCAACCATTCTCAGTTACGCCTACGGCCTCGCCGTCGGTCGAGATGCAGGCACCACCGACCATCGTCACATCGTTGCTGTTATCGGTGACGGGGCGATGACCGGCGGAATGTCATTTGAAGCGCTCAACAACCTCGGCCACTCAAAACGGCGCGTCATCATCGTGCTGAACGACAACGGCCGCAGCTATGCGCCGACCGTGTCAAACCTGTGGGCGAACGCCCAACAGGAAGACGAACGCTCAAGCCACCCAAGCTTCACCGACCGCATCACCTCGTCACTATCTAGTGCGCTCACCGACATTCGCATGAACCCGGTGTACGTGCGCCGCCAGCGAAAGATTGAGCGCTTCCTTCACGAACTCCCAGGCATCGGCACCCAGGCTGAGCGAGCGTTGGATGCCTTCAAAGCTGGTGTGCGCGAATTTCTTCAGCCGCCATCATTCTTTGAAGCCCTCGGCGTTCGCTACACCGGACCAATCGATGGCCATGACATCGAGGCGCTCGAAAGTGCGCTCCGCCAAGCCGAAGAACTCAGCGAAGAAGGACCAATCGTCGTCCACGTGCTCACCCAAAAGGGACGTGGCTACGCCCCCGCTGAATCAGATGACGAAAAGCACCTGCACGATGCCCCTGTCTTCGACCCACTGTCAGGGCCTCCTCCGAGTGGCCCCACCGGTTACACCGAGGCGTTCTCTCGCACGATGCTGAACATTGCCGAGCGCGATGACCGCATCGTCGGTATTACCGCAGCGATGGCAGGACCGACCGGCCTCATCCCAATGCAGGAGAGGTTCCCTGGCCGAGTCTTCGATGTTGGCATCGCCGAGCAACATGCGGTCACCGGTGCAGCCGGCATGGCGATGGCTGGTCTACGACCGGTCGTTGCTGTGTACTCAACGTTCTTATCTCGGGCGTGGGACCAAGTCGTCTACGACGTTGCCCTTCACCGTTTGCCGGTGGTGTTCTGCCTCGACCGAGCGGGAATCACCGGCCCCGATGGTGCGAGCCATCACGGCGTCTATGACCTCGCCCTGCTCTCAAAGGTGCCTGGCATGCGTGTGCTTGCGCCATCGAACGCAGATGAACTCGAACAAATGCTGTCAGATGCGGTCGACCTCGCCGATGACGGCCCGATCGTCATTCGCTATCCACGCGGCGGTGCACCACGAGCGACTGACGGGGTCGGTACGGGTCTCAGTGCTCGAAAAGTTGTGACCCCGACCGAGCCTGCACCAGTGGTGATCTGCGCAGTAGGTCGCATGGTTGCAACCGCTGAAATCGTTGCTGGCAAACTCGCCGCCGACGGCATCGAATGCTCGGTTTGGGATGTTCGCTCCTGTGTACCTCTCGATCCCGACATGCTCGACGATGCAGCACAGCACCAACTTGTTGTCACGATTGAAGATGGCATTGTTGAAGGCGGAATCGGGTCGATGCTCACACGGTCCGTCAACGAGCGCCTCTCGGTTGCGCCGAGCAACCGACCGCAGTTCATCAACCTTGGCTTGCCGACCGTGTTCATTCCTCACGGCGCCCCTGACGATCTCTTTACGAAGTTCGATCTCGACGCAGACAACGTCGCTGCTCGCATTCGCTCCGCCCTCGGCTGAGCCCACCCTCTGCCGCACAGGACCGAACCGCGTAGGATCGAACCATGAGTTCATCTGCTGAGTGGAGAAGCCGTTACACCCGACTGGAGTTCACCGACCATGACAACGGAGTCGTGCTCGTCAGGTTGAACAATCCGGGCAAATTGAATGCAACCGACGAGGTGATGCATGCCGAACTGGCGACGGTGTTCGTCGATCTTGACCGCGACCCAGATGTGCGGGTCGTTGTTGTCACCGGTGAAGGAAAAGCGTTCTCTGCCGGCGGTGACCTCGATTGGATCACGAAGCAGGTCGGCAACTACCCGCAGACGATGA
>JAKMEY010000075.1 GCA_022425725.1 Ilumatobacteraceae bacterium | reverse complement strand
TACCTGATTGTGATGAAAAGCGAGAGCGAAGCCCGAGTCGGCACCACCATACGAGGCCACGAACCGCACAACATCTGGGTGAGCGGCACCTTCAGTTTGCGACGAACTTGATGCAGATCATTCACGCCATTGCGCGAGAGAAGTCGCTTCGTCGGCGTGTGGTCAATTACCAACGGCGAGAGAAAGCTCTCGCAACACGCTTTCAAACTGCTTCTTGGGAATAGCGAAACGGTAGAACGAGTCGGTCGTCGTCACTCGAATCCGATCAAGTTCCAACTTCTTCTTTTCGTCATCTCCTTCGATAGCTGTGATATGAGATAGTTCGCACTCCCAATGCTGTGCCGCCTGCTTGAGACGATTCCCGCCTCGGTCATGACCGGCGGAAGAAAAGATAAGAGCAACATTGAGGAGTCTCAGCGGAATTGAGTACCTCTTGCTTCTCAATGCTTTCTCAAAGCGGGTTGGTTCGAATATCAACCTCTCATTGGTCAACACCAAATAGCCGACCGCCTCATGCTCTACCCATTCTTCTTCGGAGTGAGTCTCGTGGTCATCTACCGCAAACCAACGCTGCACTCGATGACGTTGGATTTCTGTTTCGGTCGGACGAAGTTCCACAGCAGCGAGGCTAGTGAGAGGCCACCATGACCGGTGAACCAATCGAGTTGGGGATCAACTGCGAATTAGTGTCCCGTGCTGTGGCTAACGATGTAGAACCCTCCTCAGACCCGCTCTCATTCCCGCTACAGGAGATGGTGGGATTCACCATTGACAAGGGTGACGGCGTCGCAACTGCGTCACTCGATGTTGATGAGCGACATCTGAACCCCCACGGAGTGCTGCACGGCGGCATCCCTTTCATGATGCTTGACACCGCGATGGGAGCCGCAGTGATGAGTGTCATCTCTGAGGGGTTCTGGTGCACGACGATCGACATTCACACCCGGTTCCTCCGACCTTGCGGAGTAGGTCACATTTCAGCCACGGCAACTGTTCGTCGCGCAGGGCGACGGGTCGTTCATGTCGACGCGATCGTCACCGATGCGGAGAACCGTGAGGTAGTGAGTGCTGCGGGCACGTTCGCAGTGATCGATATTCCGAGCTGAGCCGCGCAAATCCTGACCTGTTCGCTCGGACGATCTCGATAGGTCTGCTGCAACTGCTGCGTCTCCGCCAGTAACAGTCTGTTGGGTATCGAACGACAAACTAAGAAAATGGACGCAGGTAACAACACAGCACAGGTTGCGATCGTCACTGGCGGCGGTGGCGGCATCGGGCGAGCGGCGGCAGAACGATTCCTCAGTGAAGGGTGGTCGGTTGTCGTCGGAGATCTCAATGAAGAACGCGGAGCAACCTTGCTGAGTGAAATTGATGCAGGCGATCGACTTGCATTTCTTCCCGTCGATGTTGCCGAAGAGACCGATGTTGCGGCACTGGTCGAACTTGCGATGAATCGATACGGACGTCTCGATTCGATGGTGAACAATGCGGGCATCGGCGGAGCGTTTGGCCCCATCACTGAACAAGAAGTTGATGAGTGGGATGCAACGTTTGCCATCAACATGCGCTCGGTGTTTCTTGGCACCAAACATGCCGCTCGAGCAATGATCGGGGTCGGTAACGGCGGCACGATCGTGAACACGGCAAGCATTGCCGGAATCTCGGGCGGCGGTGGGCCACAGGCCTACTCCGCAACCAAGTCGGGTGTTGTTTCACTAACGATGACCACCGCATCTGAACTCGCGGAGCACCGCATTCGCGTGAATGCGGTTTGCCCAGGAGCGATTTACACCGAGTTGTTGACGAGAGGAAAGCCTGAGCGCACCGACTCATGGAGAGCAGAAATCCAGCCCTGGCCCGATCGTGGTGACGCCACAGCCATCGCCGATGTCATGTATTGGCTGTCAACCGACGAGTCACGATTCGTGACCGGGCAGTGCGTTGTTGCTGATGGTGGTCTGATGGCTGCAGCTCCGCGTCTCATCGATCACGAATTCGAAAAGATGAAGACAATGTCAGGCATTGCGTATGGAAATACGGGTCGCGCACCCGAGGTGCGCCGGTTCGTTGATGGCGACAAGAGCATGTGAACATCTAGACCCATGAACGCTTTAGAAACAATCTCAGCCGTTGCGCAAAAGACCGGTGACATCGGTGCCGCGTTTTACTTCACACCAGAAACAGTCGGACGTGGAAAAGAGTTTGGTCTCGGCGGGTTTTACTTCTACATCATCGGCCGAGGAGGGGTGCTCGGAGACGCGGAGCCTGCAGTAGTGCACTCTGCGTTCGGCTACTTCAACCCTGGAATGATCGAAAAGTTGTGGAACGGTGGCCGCGAGAAGATCGCGCCTCGAGACGCAGCTCGCGAGTACATCGCGTGCGCCCACGCTCATGGCCGTGCACATTTTGCCGACATTGACGGGCTTGAAGAGTATGTCGCTGCGGTACAAAAGATCTTTGACGCAATCGACGATTCTTCGTTCGCGCTTTTCGCAGGGTTGAAAGCCGAGCCGGTGCCAAGCGACGCACCTGCGGCAGCCTTCCATCAGGCCATGGTGTTGCGCGAACTACGAGGCAGCGCGCACCTCACAGCGATTGCAGCCGTTGGACTCCCGTCAGTAATGGCACATGCCATCAAACGCCCGAATGATGTTGCGACCTTTGGCTGGGCGGAGGGTGAAGTCGGTGAACCGACCGCTGACGACATTGCAAAGCGTGATCGGGCCGAAGCGATGACGAACGAGATTCTCGAGCCCGCTTTCGCTGTACTCACCGACGATGAGGCCGCAGCGCTCATCGCCGGAACCAACGCAATGCACGCCGCACTGAACAGCGCTGGCTAGTCGTTCAGTTGTTCGTGCCAGTGGCGCCAACGACGACCCAACATCCCACTGTCGAATCAATCGACTCTCCAGGAGCGGTGTAGAACGCAACGCCATCATCGCGCAGGGAAATTGAGTGGATATCGGCAACAGCATCGCTGTCTGCGTGCAGCCGGCAGAGCCGCACCCCGGCGCCTCCCAACTCGAAGCTCTCGCCGGCCGGCAGCACCGGTCGAGCGAGTGGAGTGGCATCAAGAGTGCTGAGCAAGAGTTCGACATCAACCGGTTTCGTGGTGAGACCACCCCGAACAACATTGTCGCTTGACGCCATTAACTCAATGCCCGTGCCAGAAACGTAGGCATGCAGGTTTCCCGCCTCGAGACGCAGTGCCTCACCGGGTTCGAGAGTGACAAGGTTAAGCAAGAGCGTGACAGCAACGCTGGGCTCACCCGGATACATCGCATCAAGACGTGAAACGAGAGCGGCCTCCGGTAGCGCTGATCGCGCACACGAATTGACGATCGTTTGAGCATCGAGCCGACCGAAATAAAGATCTGCGATCACCGATTGCGGGCCGTCAGCAATCAGTCGGTCGGCAATATCATCAAGACCTACCTCACGCAGCAGGGAAACGCTGTCATCGACGGGGCGAATTCCGCAGAGCGCGGTGAATTGTGTCGTTGCAACAAGCAGTTCTGGTTTTGGATGAGGGTCGGCAAAGTAGCCAGCAGCAAACCCGCGAGCCGCCTGTTCGGTGTTTGGATGCGTCTGCAGCGAGAGAGGATTACCCGCTGATAACAACTTCAACAAATAGGGAAGCTCGCCGGTGACGGTTTCGAGCGCAACACCATCTTCAAACGTTGAAGGCCCCCGATGGTGAGTGCCCAACCAATATTCCGCCCACGGTTGACCGTCAGGCGTAGCCCCAAGAAACTCAGGAATTGCGTCAGTCGTGCCCCAGTCGTAGTGCTGAACGACGCCGGTAATCGGCTGCATTAGGTGAACGATACTCCCGAGCAGATTTTCATTGACGGCACACCTGTCAAAACAGGCGTAGCTCATCGGGTGCGAGACCTCGAAGCGCGTCGTAATCAACCTCGACACAGCGATAGCCACGAGACTCGGCGAGAACTCTGGCCTGGGGCTTGATGGCCTGGGCAACAAACATGCCACGAACATCTCCCAGCGATGAGTCGAGATGGAGGCGTTCGATGTAACGGCTGAGCTGCTCGACACCATCGATTTCGCCGCGACGTTTCACCTCGATGGCAACCACGCCATCGTCAGCGTCGCGGCAGACGAGATCAACCGGGCCGATCGCAGTCGGATATTCGCGACGGACGAGTCGCAGACCGTCCTCCATCACCTCAGGCGAGGCGGCAAGTAGCTCTTGCAAGTGGGCCTCGACGCCGTCTTTGGTGAGTCCTGGATCTTCACCGAATTCGTGTGAGACTTCATCGAGTACTTCTGCGAGATTGATCGTGAGCGTTTCACCTTTTGGATTGGTCACGACCCAGTGGTCGCCGTTGTCAGTAAGAGTGTTTGGCGAGTTCATCCAGTTGAGTGGTTTATACGCGCCGCCATCAGCATGAATTGCGACGCACCCGTCTGCCTTCACCATGATGAGTCGAACTGCTTCGGGAAGGTGAGCGGACAAACGGCCGACATAGTCGACCGAGCACCGAGCAATAAGAATTCGCACAAAATGAAACTAGACGTTTGCTGAACGCCGAGTGCGCTCAACGTGTGAGCGCATTCGCTTCTGAATGAGTTCTCTGCGCTCTTGAAGTTCTCTGTATGTGAGGCGATCGGTCGACAGGTCGACGCCGAAGCCGGCTTTGACGCTGTCGAGATTGAGCTGCATATTCGCAGCGTCAATTCCGATTTCGGTCATGAGACGTTCGCCATGGCGTGACGCGAACATCATCGAAATATTTGCTACTTCTGCGAGGAGGTCGAGATCGGGTGCAAGTCGCGAAATCGCTCCGTCAAGGAACACCATATTTTTCACATACAGCATGAGTTCTTTCGGAAGGCGAGCACCATACGACAGCAGGGCTTTCACCACGCGCTGTACCTCGGCAACCATTTCCTCGCCGCTGAGAGTCGTCGGGTCGATCGGCGCTTCGTCGAGACGAAGGTCGTGAATGACCGCTTGAAGGTCGGTGTCGAGAGGAAGAGCGCCAAGGTCACGAAGAGCAGCCATCTGACCGGTGAGATCATTAGTGGTGGCAGTCATCATGAGTCGAAGGAATGCCCGTCTGCGTTCATCATCTAGTCGGGCAGTGATACCAAAGTCGAGAAGAGCGGTGCGCCCATCGGGAAGGACGAAGAGATTTCCGCCATGTAGGTCGCCATGGAAGATGCCGTGAATTAGGGCTCCCTCCATGAATGCAACCATCCCGGTTCTAATGACATCTTCGGTGTCGATACCGGCGTCTTGCATTCCGGTGACATCGTCAAAATTGAAACCATCGATTCGCTGCATGACGAGTGTCCGAGTCGTCACCAGTTGCGGGTGAGGACGAGGAACGACATATCGGGTCTGACCAAGATCGTTGAGGACTTTGGCAACATCAACCATGTTTGCCGCTTCGAGACGGAAGTCGAGTTCTTCGACAATGGTCTCTGCGAACAGCTCGACGAGGGCGGGAGGATTCGCAAGTGCAGCAACTGGAATTCGTCCGACGAGGTGTGGGGCAAGCCACGCCATCACCTTGAGATCGGTACGAACGAGGCGAGCAACATCAGGACGTTGTACCTTGATCACGACTTCGGTGCCGTCAAGCAGGGTCGCCCGGTGGACCTGGGCGATTGACGCAGCTGCGAGTTCAGTCGAATCGATTGAGAGAAACACCTCATTGAGTGGTCGACCAAGGTCGCGTTCGATAGTGCGCTTCACCACATCGAAGTTCTCGGCGGGCACTTGGTCACGACACTTTTTGAACTCGTCGACGAGTTCTCCAGGGAACAATCCGTCGCCGGAAGAAATGATTTGAGCCAACTTGATATACGTGGCTCCGAGTGACTCGATTGCACTGCGAAGGCGACGTGAGAGATCGGCGCGCGATGCTTCTGTGGAAGAAAAGCGCCGGAGGCGCTTACGCACCCACCAGTTTCCGACAGCCCATCCGATGCGGCCGACTACGACGAGCATTCGACCGACATTTGGAACTTTTCCAGGACGAGTCAGCTTTGGAACTTCAGCTTTTGCCTGATCTCGAACAACATCGAGGCCCCTTGACCACGAGATTGAGTCGGCACTGAGAACCCAAGGTGCCGTCTCGGTGAAGGCGGCCCATTCGCAATCTGCGGGTAGAGCGTCGTGAGAAAGTTCGGGGTTTTGGTCGTCGGTGACGGTCACTCAAGTTATTCTGCCGACTGAGACGTCGCAGGTCATGTCGTGCTCAGAACTTTGTGATGTATCTAAAATTTTGGCGGTCGACGTTCAAGAAATGCCGCAATGCCTTCTCGGTACTCATCGGTACCCATTGCTACATCGAGAAGCTCCTTCGATTCGGCTACCGACGCCGCAGGGTCCCCTCGCAATACGTCTTCGTGGAGTTGCCGTTTCGCGTGAGCAACTGCATAAGGGCCGGTGGTGGCGGCAAGAAGATGTCCGTATGTCACCGCTGCGTCCAAGGTGGCTTCGCCGTCGGGAAGCACTCCGTTCCATAACCCCCAGTCGGCCGATTCAGCAACGGTCACGACCCGGCCCGACAGCAAAAGGTCGGCGGCTCTGGTGGTGCCAATGAGTCGTGGAAGAGTCCACGACAAGCCGTATTCGGCAGGAAGACCGAGTTTGGGTGCCGCCGTCGTGATCTTTGCAGCAGCCGAGCCAAAGCGAAGGTCACAGAAACAGGCAAGAGCGAAACTCACCCCGGCTACCGATCCGTTCACTGCAGCAATAATCGGAAGCCGATAGCCAAACATCCACGAGAGATCCTCATCAAATTCGTGACGAAGTGTTCCCCCCGGACGAACAACATCGTTCGCAAGGCCGGTGTCGTAAGAGCCGCGCTCGGCGTGGTCACCCAGGGCTTGCGAGTCTCCCCCGACTGAGAAGGCTGGCGGGGTTCCGGTGACCACCACCGCTCGAACATCGTCGAGTGTCTCGATGTGACGCATGACTGCCAAGAATTCGCCGTGCATCGTGCCATTCCAGGCGTTTGCTCGATGAGGTCGATGCAGTTCAACGATGGCTACCGGTCCGTCGAATCGATACCGAATCGCTCGAAGGTCATTCGAAGCAGGGATTTCTGTTGCGCTCATCCCCATAAGGCTCGCAGAACCGAATCAGCAAGTTCGGGTCGGCACACGATGAGGTCGGGAAGCCACGCATCTCGGCCGTTGTAGATGATTGGTGAGCCATCGATTCTACTGACGTGGAGTCCTGCTGCTTGAGCAACGGCAGCTGGCGCAGCGGAATCCCACTGATACATGCCACCGTCGTGAACGTAGATATCAGCGGTGCCAGTGATCACCGCCATCGTCTTCGCACCAGCCGAACCGAGCCGCAGAGCATCACAGTCGAGTCCGCGGGCAACCCAGTGCGCAGATGGAGGCGCCTGGTTACGAGACGTGATCAAGATGGGACGCGGCCGAGATATGTCGGGCACGACCGGCGCAGGGTCGATAGCGAACACCTGCCCGAGCGCCGGCAGTGAAACTGCGCCAGCCACGAAATGGTCGTCGTGCCACAGTGCGATATGAACAGCCCAATCAACTCGATCGCGCTCGGCAAATTCACGGGTCCCGTCGAGTGGGTCAATAATCCACACCCGTCCGCCGGAAAAGCGGCGCGGATCTTCACGGCCCTCCTCAGACAGCACAGCATCATCAGGCCTCAGCGCCCGAAGTTCGTTCATCAAAAAACTCTGAGCGGCATCATCACCTGCATCTTTTACCGACCAATGGTTGAGGCCTTGGGCGAAGAGGTCGGCGCGGGTGCGCACGAGCAATTCGCCGGCATCGACGGCAAGACGCGTTGCGAGTTCTTGATCGCCTTCAGCGGCGGCCGTCGACATTACGCGAGTTTCTTGTATTTGATTCGTTGTGGCTGGTCTGCGCTCACGCCGACTTCTTTGCGGCGGAACTCCTCGTATTCAGAGAAGTTGCCTTCGAACCATCGAACCTGGCTGTCGCCCTCGAAAGCAAGAACATGAGTCGCAATGCGGTCGAGGAACCATCGGTCGTGAGAAATAACCACAGCGCAACCAGGGAATGACTCCAACCCTGTTTCGAGAGCGCGAAGTGTGTCGACATCAAGGTCGTTTGTTGGTTCGTCGAGGAGCAGAACATTGCCACCCGACTTGAGAAGTTTCGCGAGATGCACTCGGTTTCGTTCCCCACCAGACAGCTTTCCGACCGGCTTCTGCTGATCGGTGCCTTTGAAATTGAAACTTGCCACATAGGCACGTCCGTGCACCTCACGATTACCAACGATCACATGATCATCACCGCCGGTGATCTCTTCGTAGACCGTGCTCTCAGCGTCAAGGTCATCTCGGTTCTGGTCGACGTAGCTCATCTGCACTGTTGACCCGATGGTGATGTCGCCATCATCAGCGGTCTCGAGGCCTGTAAGCATGCGGAACAACGTGGTCTTACCGGCACCGTTGGCACCGATGATGCCGACAATGCCCGCAGGAGGAAGAGAGAACGAAAGGTCTTCGATGAGCAGTCGATCACCGAACCCTTTTGAAAGACCCGAGACTTCAATCACGGTGTCGCCAAGACGTTGACCCGGCGGGATTGCAATCTCGAGGCGATTCGAGGTGTCGCGATCGGCTTCGGCTTCTGCGTGCAATTTTTCGTAAGCCGCAAGACGCGCCTTGCCTTTCGCTTGACGCGCTTTTGGTGCCATGCGCACCCAATCAAGTTCTCGCTCAAGGGTTCGACGGCGAGCGTCATTTGATTTCTCCTCTTGGGCAAGTCGAGCCTGTTTTTGCTCAAGCCAACTGGAGTAGTTCCCCTCGAACGGAATGCCGCGCCCCCGATCAAGTTCGAGAATCCACTGTGCGACGTTGTCGAGGAAGTAACGGTCGTGAGTGATTGCGACAACGGTGCCGCTGTAATCCTGTAAGAACCGCTCGAGCCAATAGACACTCTCGGCATCGAGGTGGTTTGTGGGCTCGTCGAGGAGTAACAGGTCAGGCCGGCTCAGTAACAGACGGCACAATGCAACACGTCGACGCTCACCACCAGACAGTGTGCTGACGTCGGCATCGTCGGGTGGGCAACGAAGCGCATCCATTGCGATCTCGACGTTTCGATCAAGGCTCCACGCATCAGCTGCGGCGATCTTGTCTTCGAGTTCAGCTTGTTCTTTGCCGATCTTGTCGTAGTCGGCGTCAGGGTCAGCCCATTTCGCCATCACCTCGTTGTAACGATCGATGAGCGACTGTACTTCGGCAACACCATCCATGACGTTGCCTCGGACATCCTTATCAGGGTCAAGTTCTGGTTCCTGAGCGAGGTAACCAACGGTGAACCCAGGTGTGAGTCGAGCTTCACCGGAATAGCCATCATCAAGCCCCGCCATGATTTTCAACAGACTCGACTTACCCGAACCATTCGATCCGATAACGCCGATTTTTGCCCCGGGGTAGAACGACAGCGAGATGTTCTCTAGCACCGTCCGATCGGGCGGGTAGTGGCGGGCAAGTTTGTAACAGGTGTAAATGAACTCATGAGCCATGCGTTCTTGAGGCTAACGCCGTCGGTCAGAGCCACGCCGCTCGAAGCGACCTTGCCGGAAGTCACATCAGCGGTTGATGGGTGTGAGTGGCATCTTTATGGCCGAGTAATACGATGTCCACATGACACCTGACGTTGTCGATTTCACAGCAACAGACGCTCCTGAGCGTTTTACTGAGAGCCTTCGAACCACGGGTTTCGCCGTCGTGACGAACCACCCGTTGCCGTCGGAACTTGTGCAAAGCCTCTACACCGAGTGGGAGGAATTCTTTACGAGCGGGGCAGCCGAGGCGTACACCGTCGGCCCCGACAATCAAGAGGGATATTTCCCACCAAAAATTGCCGAAACGGCAAAAGGCAGAACCGTTCGAGACCTCAAAGAGTTCTTTCACGTGTACCCGTGGAGCGACAAGTATCCGTCAGAGGTTTCCGATGACGCCATGAGATACCGCGATATTGCTACCGATGTGGCCTCGACTCTGTTGGGTTGGATTGATGCGAATATCCCGTCGGAAGTCGCTGAAAAGCTCTCGCGACCGGTCGCCGACATGCTCACAGGAAACTCTCGTACCCTGCTGCGGATTTTGCGGTATCCGCCGCTTGAGGGTGACGCACCCGAAGGAGCGTTGCGCGCCGCCGCCCATGAAGACATCAACTTGTTGACCGTGCTTCCAGCCAGCAACGAGACAGGACTCGAACTGTTAGGCGCGGACGGAGAGTGGTATGAGGTTCCTTGCGACCCCGGATCGATTGCAGTGAACTGCGGGGAGATGCTCGATCGCGCAACCGAGGGCTACCTTCCGGCGACAACACACAGAGTGGTGAACCCGGTCGGAGAGGCTGCAAACCGTGCTCGCATGTCGATGCCGTTGTTCCTTGCTGCTGCTGACGACGTCATCATCACCGACGGTCGAAACGCAGAAGAACTGCTCGCCGAACGAATCGCAGAACTCCGAAGCCAAGATTCCTCAGATTGATTTCCCGCCAGTACGCTTGCCAGCGTGTCTGAACCTCCCGCAGCATTTGGAGCCAACTCATGGCTCGTCGAGGAAATGTACGAGCGCTTCTGCGCAGACGCTGATTCGGTTGGAGACTCGTGGAAAGAGTTCTTTTCTGATTACAGGCCAAACGGCCAAACAGCAGTAGAGACAACCGCACCGACTTTGACACCATCGCCCTCGGCCGATGCGGTTACACCGCCGCCCGCCGCTCCCGCGACACCAGAGCCTGCGAGCGTCTCGCACGCAACGACACCCGCCAGCAATGGTGAAGCACCCGAAGTCGGCACACCGATTCGCGGCGTTGCGGCACGGATCGTCGAGAACATGGAAAACAGTCTCTCGGTGCCAACCGCAACAAGCTTCAGAAATGTGCCTGCGAAACTGCTAGAGGTCAACCGCAAGGCAATTAACTCCTACCGCGAGCGCACCGGACAGGCAAAGGTCAGCTTCACCCACCTCATCGGCTACGCAATCGTCAGGGCGATCGCAGATGCGGCTCCCAACATGCGAAACGGGTTTGTGGAGGGCGCAGACGGGAAGCCTCACCTCATCAAGGCAACATCGGTGAACATGGGCCTCGCCGCTGATGTCGACAAGGGCGACGGAACGAGATCGCTCGTTGTGCCCGTACTTCGCAATGCTGACACCATGTCGTTTGCAGGCTTCTTGGCCGCCTACGAAGAGATCATTCGGAAAGTTCGGAACAACAAACTCACCGTCGACGACTTTCAGGGCGCAAACATCACTCTGACGAATCCAGGAACGATCGGCACCGTGCAGTCAGTTCCTCGTCTCATGCCCGGTCAAGGTGTCATCGTCGGAGTCGGCAACATTGATTACCCGGCAGAGTTTGAAGGCGCCGACCGAACAAACCTCTCGTCGTTGGGAATTTCCAAGGTCGTAACCGTCACCAGCACCTACGACCATCGCATTATCCAAGGAGCCGAGTCAGGGCTCTTTTTGAAGCGTGTCCACGAGTTGCTTCTCGGAGATCACAACTTCTATGTCGATATTTTCCACGCCCTTGAAATTCCGTATGAGGCGGTTGAGTGGGAAAACGACACCAATCCGATCGACCGCGAAGAGGCAATGCTCGCCAAGCAAATGGCAGTTGCAAAACTCATTCGCGTCCACCGGGTGCGTGGCCATCTCATGGCCGACCTCGACCCACTGAAATGGAAAGCGCCCCGTACTCCGAAAGAACTCGATCCCGCAACCTACAGCTTGACCATCTGGGACCTTGACCGCGAATTCTTAACCGACAATGTTGGTGGTAAACCCAAGATGCGTCTTGGCGATTTGCTCAGCGTTTTACGTGATGCATATTGCAGCAAAATCGGCGTTGAGTACATGCACATCCAGAACACTGAAGAACAGGAATGGATGCAAGCCCGCCTTGAAGGTTCACCTGTTCAGTTCGAGCATGACGAGAAACTTCGGATTCTTGAGCGACTCAATGCTGCGGAGGCATTCGAACGCTTTCTCGCAACGAAGTACGTCGGCACAAAGCGGTTTGGCATTGAAGGCGCAGAGAGCGCCATTCCGATTCTTGACACCATCTTGTCGAGCGCTGCCGAGGCAAACCTCGATGGGGCAGTGATTGGTATGGCCCACCGGGGTCGCCTCAACGTGTTGTCCAACATCATGGGCAAGAGCCACGAAGCGATTTTTGCCGAGTTCGAGGGGCACCTCGATCCGAGCACTGTGCAAGGTTCCGGCGACGTGAAATACCATCTCGGCGCCTCCGGCCACTACATGAGCCCGAGCGGCGCGCATATCGATGTCGAACTTGCGGCAAACCCAAGCCACCTTGAAACCGTCAACCCGATCGTGATGGGTATCGCCCGATCACGTCAAGATCGAATTAATCCTCCGCTTTCATACTCTGTTCTGCCGTTGCTCGTTCACGGAGATGCCGCGTTCGCGGGCCAGGGCATCGTCGCTGAATGCTTGGCGATGAGCGATATCAGTGGATACCGCGTCGGTGGCACCATTCACCTCATCATCAATAATCAGATTGGGTTCACGACCTCGCCACAGTTTGCGCGGTCGTCGCTGTATTGCTCCGATGTGGCGAAGTCGATTCAGGTTCCGATTTTCCATGTGAATGGGGACGACCCAGAAGCGTGCGCTCGAGTGGCGCAACTCGCATGGGAATATCGGCAGACATTCCAGAAAGATGTCGTCATCGACATGGTTTGCTATCGGCGCCACGGTCACAACGAAGGTGACGACCCGAGTTACACCCAGCCACTCATGTATCGGGCGATCGCCGAACGCAGAAGTGTCCGAAAGTTGTACGTCGAGACTCTGGTCACCCGAGGTGACATTGACGTCGATGAAGCAGAGCAGGCGCTTACCGACTTCCAGACAAAATTGCAGGCCGCGCTCGACGAAACCCGGTCAAAAGCCTCCGAACCGTTTAAGGCACCGCCACCACCGAACCCGATTGGGGTCCTTCCTCCGATCCCAACCGGAGTCGACCGACCGGTGCTCGACCGGGTGTTCAACCGCTTGACCGAATACCCCGAAGGGTTCACACCACATCCGAAACTTGCGAAGCAGTTCGAGGGGCGTCAGCAACTCTTTGAGGAAAGTGGAGAAATCGACTGGGCCACAGGTGAGGCTCTTGCGATTGGCTCACTCCTGCTCGATGGTCGCTCTGTGCGCCTCGCAGGTGAAGATTCCCGCCGCGGAACGTTCAGTCAGCGCCATGCATCACTCGTCGATTACGAAACCGGCGAACAGTGGATCCCGCTTGACACACTGACCGACGAAGACACCAAATTCTGGGTGTATGACTCGCTGCTCAGCGAGTACGCAGCGCTTGGGTACGAATTCGGGTATGCACAGGCAAACCCATCAGCACTTGTGATGTGGGAGGCGCAGTTCGGCGACTTCATCAATGGTGCCCAAATCGTGATCGATCAATATCTCGTCGCAGCTGAAGACAAATGGGGCCAGCAAAACGGGCTCGTCCTCCTCCTTCCGCATGGTTACGAAGGCCAGGGACCAGAACACTCCTCGGCGCGAATTGAACGCTTCCTTATTCTGGCGGCCGAAGACAACATCCAGTTGTGCAACGCTACGACAGCTGCGCAGTACTTCCATCTGCTCCGCCGGCAAGTACACAGCGAGCGACAGACCCCTCTGGTGATCTTCACACCGAAGCAGGGGCTACGGATGCGCCAAACCCGTTCTCACATCGACGAACTCACAACTGGGTCGTTCAAAGAAGTCATCGACGACCCGCACGTGGAAGACAGAAATGCGGTGCAACGCATCGTGTTCTGCTCAGGAAAGGTCGCGTGGGACGCCATGGCTGAACGAGACCAGCGCAATGCCCCGTTAGCGGTAGTGCGCGTTGAGCAGTTGTACCCCCTCCCAACCGAGCAGATGTTTGGTGTGCTGGAGTTCTATCCGAACGCCCGTGAAGTCGTCTGGCTCCAAGAAGAACCAGAGAACATGGGAGCGTGGAAGTTCATTGAGCACCGGTTCTGGAGAGTGAAAGAGCGCGGGTACGACTTCCGCCATGTCGCCCGTTTCGAATCAGGCAGCCCAGCGACCGGATCGAAGACAGTGCACGATCAAGAGCTCGCCGATCTCATGGACGCACTGTTCTCCGGCCTCTAAGCCCATTCAGCGAACCAACACGGTCGGTCGGCGACTAGCGTTTCGGTATGCGCCACAAGGCCCGGCGATGAGCAACGCACAGATCTCCACACGACAGGAGCTCATCGACCGCGTTGTTACGGCGAGCAACTCGGGCTCGGCAGAAATGGTGCTCGACGCGGTGCAGAAGGTTTCGGCGGAATTGGTTGACCGATTGCTGCACGCCGAAATAACAAGCCCTGCAGCAACTGCTCTCGGATCAGGAATCGGGGCATCACCGGGTGCGGTTTCCGGCGAGATCGTGACGTCAGCCGCGCATGCTCTGCAGAAATCTGACGAGGGTCGGTCGGTCATTCTGGTGCGGCCGGTGACCACGCCCGACGATGTGCTGGGAATGCAGGCATCGGTAGGGATCGTCACCATGCACGGAGGAATGTCGAGTCACGCCGCAGTTGTGGCTCGAGGGTGGGGAATTCCTGCCGTTGTCGGGTCATCCGATGTCGAGGTTGACGGTTCGAAGGTGACGATACACGGCATCGAATTCACCGAAGGCGACATCATCTCGATCGATGGTCGCGCCGGAACGATATATGGAGGAGCAATTGACACCGATCAACAGCAGGTCCCCCCTGAGTTGTGGCAACTGCTCGATTGGGCTGACACCATCACCAACGGAGTCGTATCGATCCGTGCCAATGCAGACACCGGCCATGATGCTCGACGGTCGCTCGAGCATGGGGCAGTCGGTATTGGGCTTTGTCGAACCGAGCACATGTTTCTCGCCGATGATCGACTGCCGATTATGCGGTCGTTCATTCTCAGTGAAGACGCCAAAACTCAAGAAGGTCTTTTGGGCGACCTCGAGCAGGCGCAAGAGCGAGACTTCGACGAACTCCTTGATGTCATGCGTGAGCGTCCGGTCACCATTCGACTTCTCGACCCACCGCTGCATGAGTTTTTGCCGGCAGCAGATGAACTTCTTGTCAGCCAGGGAGCGGGTGACTTGAATGACGAGCGAAAGGAACTTCTCGACGCTGTTGTGAAGCTTCGTGAAGTGAACCCCATGCTTGGAACCCGTGGCGTCCGCCTCGGGGCGATGCGTGCAGGACTGTACGAGGCTCAGGTGCGCTCCCTGTGTCGGGCGGCTCTCAACGCAATCAGCGGTGGCTGCCGTCCGCGGATTGAGGTCATGATTCCGCTCATCAATGATCCGGCTGAGTTCAGGCTCGCCCGAGAGTGGGTGCGAGGCGCGCAAGCCGAGGTTGACCCCGAGGGGATGCTCGACGATTCATTGACGGTTGGAGCGATGATTGAGACGCCACGGGCCGCATTGCTTGCGCGTGAGATTGCTCAAGATGCTGATTTCTTTTCGTTCGGAACCAATGACCTCACTCAGATGACCTTCGGACTCAGTCGTGATGATGTGGAGGCTCGACTGTTGCCTCGATACCGATCGCTTGGCCTCATTGACGACAACCCGTTCGAAGTACTTGATCAGGTTGCGGTCGGAACTCTCATCGCCAATGCGATCTCAGATGCCCGTAACGAGAGGCCCTCAATCAACATTGGCGTCTGCGGCGAACACGCCGGCGAACCCCGTTCGATTGCGTTCTTCATTGGTGCAGGTTGCACCTCGCTGAGTTGCTCTCCGTATCGGGTGCCGGTGACCCGACTTGTGGCTGCGCAAACTGTGCTGCGGTCGGGTTCGACTGTCGTGAGTGGAGAGTTGTTCTTTCCTGACGCTTCAGCGACGGTGAACACCCAAACCGAATCGCCCCAAGACCAAACATGTGACGGCGGAGTTGACATCGAGTCGATCACTGACATCGATGTCCTTCGTGTGCTGCGCCTACGAGGATTCGCAACGGGCGACGGGCTTCGGCAGAGTATCGGTGTCGACCCCTCACAAGTTGTCGAACATCTCGTCGCCGATGAGCAGGTGAATTTCATCGGAGCCCGCAACATGTACATGCTCGCACCGAGCGGAAGGTCTCGTATCGATGATCACCTTGCGGCTTCTGATCCGATCATTGAACTGAGCGACGCCTACGAATCATTTCTCTCGTTGAATACCGAGTTCAAACAGGTCTGCACCGACTGGCAGGTTCGTCACGGAGAACCAAATCCCCATGACGATGGCGACTATGACGCAGCATGCATCGCTCGACTTCGCGACTTGTACATGCGATCAGAGCCGGTGATTACCGATCTAGAAACCGCGGTGCCTCGTCTCAACTTATATCGACGCCGACTTCTTGAAGCATTGACCGCGATTGACGACGGTCAGTCACAACGTTTCACCGGTGTGATGTGCGAGTCATTTCACGATGTGTGGATGGAACTTCACGAAGATCTCATCGTGCTGCAGAAGATCGACCGCGTGAGCGAGGGCAGTTTCTAGACCTCAGTTGACAGCGGAAGAGCTCACCGCAACGAGATACCGAGGAATTCTTCGAGCTCTCCCAGTGCCTGGTCAGCGGTCACAACTTTGATGGTCGCCATCCCCATTGCACGAGCAGTTTTGAGATTGATGCCGAGGTCATCGAGAAACACAACTCGGTCGGCCTCGACCCCTGCGGTCTCGCATGCGAGGGTGTAGAAGCCGAGCTCAGGTTTTCGAATTCCGACCTTCGACGATTCGACGACGTGGTCAAAGATCTGCATTGCTGAAGAGACGTCAGAGCGATCTTCGACCGATCGATTGACATTATTGGTGAGACATGCCTGGGTGAATCCGTTCTCGCGAATGACATTGAGCGCGTTCATCATCTCGGGCCGAACGTTGCCATAGAGGCAGCCAAGAACGTCTGCCCCTGGAACTCGATGGCCAAGCGCCTCAGACTCTGCAGCAAACAGATCATCAAAGACCTCAGCAGAGATCTCTTGTCGTTCAATCTGAGCCCAGGCGTTGTTATCGGGATTATGGGTGTTCACCCCGCGAATGAAGTCCTTCGGAATTCCATGGGCCGCCTCATAGGTGTTGAAGGCGTCAAATGGGCTTGTCGTGATCACCCCTCCAAAGTCCCAAAACACTGCATCAAATGGTCGATCTGACATGTTGCCTCCGAGAAAGACGTGGGGATGGACAGACCCGACTCTACGATGAAGGTTGCATTGCGGTGTAGTCCGCTCCCGATGCGTGGTCAGAGTTGGCCAGCACGGAGGGGCTACATGGAGATGCGTGCGGGCTTCTCCGCTCATAGCCCGAGTGGTTCGGGACGAAGAGGATTTTCATGACAACAACATCGGCAGCCCATTACGTGGTTGACGGCTCAAATATCGCTACCGAAGGTCGGTCGCGGCCGAGCCTCGAACAACTTCAAGAGGCGGTAACCACATTTATGGCCGACCGCCCTGACGCAATGATCACCGTGGTGGTCGATGCGACCTTCGGTCACCGAATCGATGCTTCTGAACGCCCCGAATTTGATGAGGCCGTAGCGAACAACGAACTCGTTGCCCCTCCTGCAGGAGCGATTGGTCGTGGTGACGCATTCGTGCTCACCATCGCTGATCGTGCTGGGGCATCGGTGCTGTCGAATGATTCGTTTCAGGAATTCCACGGTGATTACGAATGGCTGTTCGACGAAGGGCGACTCGTCGGAGGGAAGCCGGTACCGCACGTCGGATGGGTATTCGTCGAACGGACACCTGTTCGCGGACCGGTGTCGCGAAAGGCGACAAAGAAATCGACCACACCAGCAACCAGCTCTCGTCGAACGGCCAGTAAGCGGGCGAGCGAGCCCATGCCGGTGCCGAAGAATCCACCGCCCGGTGCGACAACCCGAAAGGCGAGTGGCAAGAAGCGCGCGTCTTCGACCGGGGAGGCCCGTAAGGCGGAGGAGCCGGTGAACGACCTCATCCCATTCCTTGAATTTGTGGAAATATCTCCCGTTGGCGCCCGTGTGGCTGGAGTGGTTGATCGTTACTCATCTCATGGCGCGTACGTGGCCGTGGGCGACGTGAGTGTGTATGTGCCGCTCAGATCGATGGCAGACCCGCCGCCGAAGAGCGCGCGAGCTCACGTAAAAATTGGTGAGCACGTCGACGTGACCATCGTTGGGTTTGTTGCCGAACGTCGGAGCGTCGACGGAGCCTTTGATGGCGGCATCATGGAAGCGACCACATCAGCAGAAGAGCCGTCAGAACAGTCTGTGCCGGCAAGGTCAAAGCGAGCAGCATCGAAAGCCCCGAAAACCAGCATTTCGAAAACTGCGGTGAAGACGCCAGCGAAGAAGGCGGCAGCAAAGAAGGCGCCGGCGAAGAAGGTGGCAGCAAAGAAGGCAGCAGTGAAGAAGGCCGTAGCCAAGACGCCAGCGAAAAAGGTTGCAGCCAAGAAATCTGCAGCGAGCGCGAAGAAGGTGACGGCAAAGAACGCAGCTCCGAAGAACGCTGCCACCAAGAAGACTGCCCCCAAGAAAACTGCAGCAAAGAAAGTTGCAACGTCGAGTCGTTCACGTAAGGCTGACGAGGCATGATCCGACTCGCCACGTGGAATGTGAACTCGCTCAAAGCTCGTCTCGAACGGGTGACCGAGTGGATTGAAGATGTCCAGCCAGATGTGCTGTGCCTGCAAGAAACCAAAATGGCCGACGACGCGTTCCCCAGTCTTCACTTCGAGGCAATGGGGTACGAGTCTGCCCACTATGGGCAGGGCCGGTGGAATGGAGTTGCGATCATCTCCAAAGTTGGTCTTACCGACGTCGTCGCCAACTTCGCGGGAGAGATCGAGCCCGACCCCGATGCTCGCATCATCACCGCAACCTGTGCTGATATCAGAGTGTCATCGGTGTACGTCCCCAATGGCCGAGCGATCGATGACCCCCATTACGAGTACAAGTTGTCGTGGCTTGACCGTTTGCAGCAACACCTGCAGATCGATACATCACCCGAACGCGATGTCATCGTCACCGGCGATTTCAACATTGCGCCAACCGACGTCGACGTGCATGACCCGAACAAACTTGCAATGTCGACCCACGTGACCGAGGCCGAACGGTTGCGACTCACCGCGCTCGAACAGTGGGGACTTTCAGATCTGTTTCGTCACCACCATGAAGGGGAGCGACTGTTCTCATGGTGGGACTATCGCTCTGGCGACTTCCACATGGGTCGAGGTCTCCGCATCGACCTCATTATGGGATCGCCATCGATGGTTGAGCGCAGCAACTTCGTCGTCGTCGACCGGAATGCCCGCAAAGGGCCTTCACCGAGCGATCACGCCCCGGTCGTCGTCGACCTCACGTAGTCCCATCTAGTCAACGAGAGCGGTTTGAAGGCTCGGAAACAGCGTTGTGCAAGTGAGATCACCCCAACCGGTGATTTCATTGAGGCGTTCAGCGTTCCCAGGTTGCTCTTCGGCGATACGACGCAGCATTCGGTCGCTACAGATTTCTTCAGGCAGAATTCCGGACCGAACAGCGGTCATCTTCCGCCACTCGGCAAGGCGATGGAGAGCATCTCGACTTGTCGATGTCGCTGAAATGCGCATCGCATCGGAGAGTTCTGCTGAAGGTCCGGTGATCGCGGGCTCAACAAGGTCGAGTTGAGCCAAAAATGGTGTCACCGATCGTCGGTATCCATTGCGCCGCTCTGCCCAAGAAAGATGGCATTCACTAGTGGCTCGAGTGATCGCAACATAGAGCAACCGCGCCTCTTCAAGGGTTTCCTCTTTGGTCGTTGCACTTCGATGGGGTACCGAGCCCGTTTCAGCTGCAGCAATCCACACGCGCTCCCATTCCCGGCCCTTCGCCGCATGAAATGTAAGAACCTCCACGCCACCGCCTTGCTGAAACCCGAATGGATCAGCTGTTGTCATCCACGAGGCGAAGGTCGCGCCGGTGCCATCTGGTTGATCTCGCAAATGCTCAAGGGCAACTGCGGCAACCTGTCGAGACGAGACGGTTTCGGTTGGCTTAGACTCATCGCCACCGAGAGCACCAGCATCATCGTCGAGGATGTCATGAGCCCACGAACGCAAGGCCGAGGGCGATGAGATTCGTCGAGCCTCATCGAGAGCCCTTCTGCCGGACGAATCTCCTCGAAAACCACGGGACCGAACCTCGACCCCAACTGTGGAGAGTGCACGTTCAATTCGCGTGCAGTGCTGATGGGTTCGTGCGAGCACCGCAATCTCGCCATGACGAATTGCATGCTGTCCGGCCTCAGCGATGGAGCGGGCAATCCCGTGCGCCTCTTCATCTTCATCGGCGTAGGCCGTCAATGCGGGAACCGGTCCGTTGGGTTGGCTTGAGCGCAAGTCTGCTGGCAGCTGGGCATGTGAGAGTACATGAACACCGGCGTTCACAATCTGCGGTGTGCATCGGTGGTTGACCGGTAAACGAATGACCTCGACGCCAGGGAAGCGATCGTCAATCTGCACGAGCAATTTGGGGTCGCTGCCATTGAAGCCGTAAATCGACTGCGCAGGGTCACCAACGATGAAGAGATCGTCGGTGCCGGGTGTCCGCAAGGCTGAGAGCAAACGCTGCTGGATCGGTGTTAGGTCTTGCGCCTCATCGACATGGATATGCCTGAAGCGCCAACGAATAGCTTCGGCATATGACGAGTCACGCTCCAGGTCGTTTGCGCATCGCACGAGGAGATCATTGAGGTCGACCACACCTCGCGATGACTTTTCCCGCTCATACGCAGCCAACGCCTCGATGATGCGGGCAGCCTTTGAGGGAGGTTGACGTCGAGATCTCGCTACCGACGAGTAGGTGTCAGCAGTAATGCCGCGAGCGCTCGCCCACGACATCTCTGTGAGAATGTCATCAAGTTGTTCGCGCGGCGTCTTGAGTGCGGCGGAGACGAGACGCGGTCGATCATCGACGACTGTTGGCATCGGTCTGCCTTGGTCAGCCCATCGTTGACGAAGGAGCCCTAACGCAACCGAGTGGAACGTTCCGGCTTCGATGCGTTCGCCGAGACCGATATGTCGAAGACGTCGCCGCAATTCTCCAGCTGCTTCGCGAGTGAAGGTGAGCGCAAGGGTGTGGCGGGCATCGGCAGTATCGGTGGCGATTCGATAGGCGATTCTTCTTGTGAGGACACGGGTTTTCCCTGAACCCGCACCGGCGATCACTGCAACGAGCCGTGAATCAGTCGTGACTGCTCGACGCTGGTCTGCGTCCAAATCGGTGAGCAAGTCATGTGAATCCACTCCACAACGGTACTGTCAACTCCATGGCGTATCCGCAGAAACTTCTAAATCCGGGAGAAGAAACCATCGTGGACCTTCATCCACACTGGTGGTTTTTTGTCAAAGAAGCCCTGTTTCTCGTCATTTCTCTCGCCCTTGCAATCGTTGTTGCGTTGACGGCCGGAGATGGATCGATTGCCGGTGTTCTCACCTGGGTCACCATCGTCTTGGTGATCATCGCAAGTCTTCGTTTCGCACTTCGTTGGGTGTCCTGGGTGACGACCTACTTCGTGGTGACAACCGATCGAGTCATCTTTCGAACGGGAGTGATTTCACGGCGCGGTATCGAAATTCCCCTTGGCCGCGTCAATAACGTGCTGTTCAACCAGTCGCTTCTTGAACGCCTGATCGGAGCGGGAGATTTACTCATCGAGTCGGGCGGTGAGAGCGGTCAGCAAACATTCACCGACGTGCGAAATCCTGATCGCGTGCAGAATTCCATTCACGCCGCAATCGACGGGCTTCGCAACTCATAGTCCCGACTTCTGCGCAACATCTGCAGAATGACACACTCAGCAGATGGCGCGAGTGTCGCTTCCTAGCGGAATCGAAATCGAATTCGAGGAATTCGGTTTGCGAAGCGATCCAACTGTGCTACTTGTTTCTGGCTTCACCTCGCAATTGCTGGGCTGGGATGAAGGATTGTGCCAAGAACTTGCCTCAACGGGGCGGCATGTCATTCGTTTTGACAACCGTGATGTTGGGTTTTCCAGCCATCTCGACGGACAGGCCGTTGACGTGGAGGCAGTCTTCAACGCAACGTTTTTTGGCGGCGACCCGGTCGAGGTTCCCTACACCCTTTCGGACATGGCAGCCGATGCCATCGGCCTTGTTGACGCTCTCGAATGCGAGGTTGTTGATGCTGTCGGTGTGTCGATGGGAGGCATGATCGTGCAAACCATGGCGACTGAACATCCGGGCCGTTTGAGGTCGGTGGTGTCGATCATGAGTACCACTGGTGGCCCAGGTGTCGGTCTTCCGACCGAGGCGGCACTCGAACAATTGTTGATGGAACCCCCAGACAACCGCGAGGAGTACATCGAGTCGTCGGTTGGTGCCGAGGTGTGGTCGTCACAACGGTATTTCGATCCTCAACGCGCCCGGGAGAAAGCGGCGGCGAACTTCGACCGAATGTTCTACCCAGAGGGTGCGACGCGGCAGTATGCAGCAATCATGGTTTCAGGTGATCGCACTGAGGCACTGAAGTCGGTCACCGTTCCAATGCTCGTCATTCACGGTTGGGATGACACGTTGATCCACCCTTCAGGCGGGGAAGCAACCGCAGCGGTAGTGCCGGGCGCCTCGCTACTCATGCTCGACGATATGGGGCATGATCTTCCTGGACCTCTCTGGCCAGAAATCGTTACCGCAATCGTGGAGTTTGGCGACTCTGCCAACGCCCACACATCTCTAAACACCTAAGGAGCAATCACCATGTCAGGACCACTCAGCGGATATCGAATCCTTGAAATTGCCGGAATTGGGCCAGGCCCCTTCGCTGCGATGATGTTGGCGGATATGGGAGCCGAAGTGATTCGTATTGATCGAGCACAATCGGTGAAACCAGGATCGACGGGACCTGTACGTGATGTGTTGCTGCGGAGTCGAAAGAGCATCGCCCTCGACCTCAAAGACCCAGAAGGTATTGCGATTCTTCTCGACCTTGTCGAAGGAGCTGACGCGCTGATCGAAGGTTTCCGGCCAGGCGTGATGGAGCGACTCGGTATCGGCCCCGATGTGTGCCTCGACCGCAATCCGAAACTCGTCTTCGGCCGAATGACCGGATGGGGCCAGACCGGCCCGTACTCCCAAGCCGCCGGCCACGACATCAACTACATCGCTCTGGGTGGCGCACTTGCGCACATCACCCGAGGTGGATCTGGCCCGGTCCCCCCGCTCAACCTCGTCGGTGACTTCGGTGGCGGTGGAATGTTCCTTGCCTACGGAGTCGTTTGCGGGCTCCTTGAGGCGCAGCGGTCGGGCACCGGTCAGGTCATCGACACCGCAATGGTCGACGGAACCGCATCTCTCATGTCGATGTTTTGGGGGATGGCCGCAATGGGTGCATTCGACACGGAAAACCCTGGGACCAACTTGCTCGACACCGGAGCCCATTTCTACGACACCTATGAGTGCTCAGATGGTAAGTGGATTTCCATCGGGTCTATCGAACCGCAGTTCTACGCGCTGCTGCTCGAACACACCGGGTTGACCAGCGATGCTGACTTCCAGCGGCAGATGGACAAGAGCAAGTGGCCTGAGTTGAAGACTCGATTGACCGAACTTTTCCTCTCGAAAACGAGAGATGAGTGGTGCGCCATCATGGAACACACCGACATCTGTTTCGCCCCGGTGCTCACCATGCCTGAAGCTGCTCAGCATCCGCACAACGTCGATCGTGAAACATTCTGTGAGGTTGACGGCCTGATGCAGGCATCTCCTGCGCCACGGTTCTCTCGAACTGCTCCCGATACTCCAAGCCCGGGCGCCCGCCCAGGTGAACACACGAAAGAAGTTCTTCTCAGTTGGGGTCTCGATGCAGGGCGCATCGATGCGGCTGTCACTGGTGGCGCAGCGGCACAAGCTTGATGACAACGGTTCGACTCGTTCGACACGGCCAAGCATCAGCGGGGTGGGGCATCGATCCCGACCCTGACCTTGACGACCTCGGCCGGTCCCAAGCAGAAGCGGTCGCTGCGCAACTTGACGATCTTGTCGGTGAAGCAACACCTGAGGTGTGGACATCACCCCTCCTGCGATGCAGGAATACCGCCGAACCATTTCGACAGCGCCGAGGGGTTGACGCGCTGGTCGAAGAGGCGGTGCGCGAAATTCCGTCACCGCCGGGAATGGCGACGAGCGAGCGAGCAGACTGGCTGCGGTCGGCGATGGACGGAACATGGTCTGATCTCGGCGGAGAATTTGTTGCGTACCGAGACCATCTCGTCGAGCGCATAGCGTTAATCGAACACGACACCGTCGTGTTCTCTCATTTCATTGCGATCAACGCGATCATTGGGGCGTGCAGTGGTGATGATCGTCTTGTCATTCGAACTCTTGACAACACGTCGATCACCACCGTCGATGTAACCGACGGCATCTTGACCCTTGTTGAGGGCGGTGCTGAGGCTGACACCATCATTCGTTAAGCCCGACGTCGCGCAGTGACACCTTGATGGCACACTGATGTGGTGCGGACGGCGTTGCAACATCTCTCACGACTGATCATCGTTGCAATCGCCGTGACCGGATGCGCTTATCTCACTCCGCAAGATGAGACGTCGTCACCAACCGAGGCCTCCTCGTCACCGGTTGGTGACGTAGTGGTCTCTCTGGCAGAAGATGCGCCGAACGAGGTGCCGGATACGAACCAGAGCGGTCAGACGACCGTCACGACAACTCCGGCGACGACGCCCACCACGACGATCCCGGAGCCGTTGGGAGTCGCTGAACTTATCCTCACCGCAGGTGGACTTGGAGAGGCAGCATTCGGCAGTGAACCCGACGCAATCATCAGTTATGTCTCATCGATTCTCGGATCACCGACAGAAGATTCAGACTGGACCACGCCCGAAACATTTTTGTGTGCGGGCACGGTCGTCCGGGAGGTGAATTGGGGCGTGTTGTCCTTGATGTTTGGCGATGAATCATCGAGCGCCTCCGGTCGCCCACATTTCATGTCGTACACCTACGGATTGATCGATCGATTGGGCGACGAACCGCAGGGGCTTGTAACGAGCGAGGGTCTCACCATCTCAAATACGGTCGCAACGCTGCTCGATCGCACCGATGCACAACTCGACGAGGGCGATGAAGAACTCGACATTCCTCCTTCGTTCTTTTATGACCGCGAACCATTTCCGGTTACGGGCCTGTTGAGCGGAACCTCCGATGAAGATGTCGTGTTAGTGATATTGGGAGGTTCAGGGTGTTTCGGGTGATGATGTCATGGTGAGAGAACTTCACGACCTCTTTGGTTGGATACTTATCTTTTCGAATGGGCTGCTCGGTCTTTGGTTCGTCATTGCTCAGCAATGGCAGCCTGCCCGAGTGAGGTGGATGTGGTGGCCTGTCATCCCTGCGCAGATCATCGTGGTGCTGCAGGCGGTGCTCGGTGCCGTGTTGGCGAGTCAGTCAGGTGTGGTGTTAGACGATATGCACGCTCTGTACGGGTTCTCCGCGATCGTGGCAGTTGGAATTCTCTACAGCTATCGAACGAGCCCGTTTATACGTGACCGGCAGCACATGCTGTACGGAGTCGGCAGCTTGTTCATTATGGGTCTCGGTATCCGAAACTTTTTCGGCTGACCCGCTACTCGTCACTGCTTGACGATTGAGCCGCCTGAGGAATCAGCTCATTCAAGAAACCGATGAGAAATTCTGATGGCAGTGATCCCCGCGGAATCGGAATCACCAGTTGACGCTGCGATTCTTTGTGCATTGCCTGTCGGCTGAGTCGGCGCAACCTCATCGATTCACTCGCTTTGAGGTCAATCGGCGAAAGTTTTGCTGTTCGACCTGCCGATTGGCTTCCGGTCACACTGAGATCGGTGATGCCGAGTCGCATGCACTCAATGCGAAGTCGAGCGACGACGAGCAGTGCTGCGGCCGGCTCAGGAATCGGGCCGTAGCGATCAGTCCATTCAGAAGAGATGTCGTCAACCTCTGAGAATGATAATGCTGCCGCAATTCTTCGGTAGGCCTCGAGACGAAGGTCTTCGCGGCTGATGTAGTCAGATGGCAAGAACGCGTCAGCGGGTACGTCAAGGTTGAGTTCGACCACTGGTTCAGGGGTCTCGCCCTTCATTTCCGCAACCGCCTCGGTCACCATTTGGCAATACAAGTCGTATCCGACGGCTGCGATATGTCCTGATTGTGCTGCGCCAAGCAGGTTGCCTGCGCCGCGAATTTCGAGGTCGCGCATGGCAATCCTGAAGCCAGATCCAAGTTCGGTCGATTCGCCGATCGTGCGGAGACGCTCGTAGGCCTCCTCCGAGAGCGTCCGGTCTTGAGGATGGAAGAGATACGCATAGGCACGTTGCCCGCTGCGGCCGACACGACCACGCAACTGATGCAGCTGTCCAAGGCCGAGAAGATCAGATCGTTCCACGACCAGCGTGTTCACCGTGGGCATATCGATTCCTGACTCGATGATCGTCGTGCAGACGAGTACGTCATACCGACCTTCCCAAAAATCGAGCACCACTTGCTCAAGGGTTCCTTCATCCACGCGGCCGTGAGCAATCGCAATTCGAGCCTCCGGCACCAACTCTCTGAGACGAGCGGCTGACTGCTCAATTGATTTCACCCGGTTGTGAACCCAAAAGACCTGTCCTTCACGGAGCAGTTCACGACGGATTGCCTCGACGGCGACACGCTCGTCGTATTCGCCAACATGAGTAAGGATCGGTTGTCGGTCAGCCGGAGGGGTTTGAAGGAGCGACAAATCTCGAATACCCACCAACGACATTTCCAATGTCCGAGGAATCGGTGTGGCGCTCATCGTTAACACATCGACATCGGTTGCAAGCGACTTGATGAGTTCTTTGTGTTGCACCCCGAACCGTTGCTCTTCATCGATGACAAGCAACCCAAGGTCTTTAAATGTCACTTGCGATGACAGCAGCCGATGAGTACCGATGACACAATCAACATCACCCGAAGCGAGGTCAGCGATGACGGACGCTGCTTGCTTGTCGGTCAAGAACCGCGACAGCACTTCAACTCGCACGGGAAAGCCGGCAAAGCGATCGCTAAACGTCGTGCCATGTTGCGTGGCAAGCAGCGTGGTGGGGGCGAGTACAGCGACCTGCTTACCCCCTTGAATCGCTTTAAAGGCAGCACGAATAGCAACCTCAGTTTTGCCGAACCCGACGTCACCACAGATGAGTCGATCCATCGGAATCTCGCGCTCCATGTCGGCCTTCACATCAACGATCGCAGTTCGCTGGTCAGGGGTCTCAACAAATCCGAACGCGTCTTCCATTTCTGACTGCCACGGTGTGTCGGGAGCAAAGGAATGTCCAGGTGTGTTCACGCGCTGCTGGTAGAGAACAACAAGTTCTTGGGCGATCTCCTGCACTGCGGAACGCACCCGAGATTTTGCTGAGGCAAAGTCGCTTCCGCCAAGCCGATGGAGCGAGGGTGCCTCGCCTCCTGAATATGGCCTCAAGACGTGGATTTGGTCTGAAGGGATATAGAGCCGATCTTCACCCCGATAGGCCACGAGGAGGTAGTCACGTTCTGCGCCGCCGATCGCCCGAGTCACCATGCCCTCATAGCGGCCGACTCCATGATGAACATGCACCACAAAACTGCCGGGTTTGAGGTCGTCAAACCCTGCGGTTCCCTGTCGAGGCCTCGCACGTCGGCGCGATCGACGACGACCGGTGAGATCGGCTTCCGCGAGCACGCTGAGGCGGGCCCGTGGAAGATGAAACCCTCGATGAAGAGGAGCAACGGTGATGTAGGCGCCTGGCGCGGTGAGGTCTGTCTCTGCGCTTGCAATCGTGAACTCAAGTTCGTGATCGAGCATCAGCGAGCGAAGCCGCTCAGCAGACCCAGTTCCATCGGCCGCGATGATGACTCGCTCACCAGCACTGAGTAGTTCTCGCACTCGTGACACGTGACCAGAGCCGTCGCCGATGATTGGTCCCCACCCAGTGCTTTCCACAAACGGAGTTTCTGGTCCTTCCGGGGTTGCATCAATCGTCCAAAACGAGCCTGTCGATGCGAGGAGCCGGTCGGGCTCAGCATGCAGATGGGGGAATTGCAGATCAGGGTCACGAGCCCACGTACCAGCGAGTGCAGCGGCGAGGTCAGCTTCTTCGGCGAGAAGGTCATGAGCTCGGTCTCGCATGCGGCGGGGCTCGACAAGGACGACTTTGCCGCGTTCGTCGACGAGGTCGGTGAGCAGCAGATCGTCGTCGGTCAACCACGGGAGCCACGACTCCATTCCGTCAAAGTGCGCTCCCTCTGCGAGCCGTTCCCAGTGCTCTCGTCCCCACGATTCGGTGGCGATGAGGCCTGCTGCTCGCTCTCTGACGCGTTCGTCTGGGGTCACCTCTAGCGCGGGAAAGATACGTACCTCGTCGAGGTCAGCGATCGATCGTTGATCATTGACAGAGAACTGGGTGAGGCGGTCGACGTCGTCTCCCCAAAGATCAATACGGATTGGTGCATCTGCGGTCGATGGAAAAATGTCGATGATCGCTCCTCGGCGCGCAAATTCCCCTCGGTGCTCAACGAGTTCTTCACGTCGGTATCCCGAAATCGAGAGCTGTTCGGTGAGAGCATCGGCATCGATGCGGCCGCCTGCTGAAACATGGATTGCCGTAATGGTGCGGGCACCGGGACCCAACCGTTGAAGGAGGGCCCGCACTCCGGCGACAATCACGCGTGGCTGGTGATCGGCCGATGTGAGCCTCCACAGCACCTCCATCCGCCGGCCCATCGTTTCGACAGCAGGACTGACACGTTCGAACGGCAAGGTTTCCCAGGCGGGAAAGAGTAAGCATTCGTCTCGTCCAAGAAAATGAACAAGATCATCGTGTAGTCGAGCAGCATCGGTACCCGTAGGACATGAAACGATAAGCGGCGACCGGTCAGAAAGATGAGCGAGCGCAGCAATACTGATCGGCCGTGCAACCTCGGTGATGGCGAGTCGAGCAGAAGGGGTGCCGAGCGCCACCGTGAGTGCCGGCTCATCACGAAGAAGTGGCGGCAGATCTCGAAGTGCGGCTGCGGTAGCTAGCGGTGTCACCGACGGTTCACCGACTGCATTGCCTTGTCAATTCCGCTGGTGACGACGAGCTCAACGGCATCAGCTGCGTCGACGACTCCGCTGTCGAGTTCTGCACGGCTCCGCTGGGGCACCTTTGATAACACCCAGTTGCCACCGCGGTCAGCGGAGGGCGGGCGGCCCACACCGATTCGAACTCGAAGGAATTCATTCGTGCCGAGGTGCTGGGCAATGCTGCGTAGACCGTTGTGTCCGGCGAGGCCCCCTCCCATTTTGAGGCGGGTATCTCCGGGTTCAAGATCGAGTTCATCGTGTACGACGATAAGCCTGCTCGAATCGGTGATGCCAAAGCGCTTGACAAGTGATGCGGCAGATTGGCCCGATTTGTTCATGAAGGTAACGGGGATTGCGAGCACGCAGCGGATGTCTGAGATGCGTGTTTCGGCAACGAAGGCGTCATTCTTGCCCGCCTTGAAGAGAGCATCGACGCGCGCTCCGACGAGGCGAACCGCGTCGTCGCCGACATTGTGGCGGGTATTGGTGTACCGGTCGCCCGGGTTGCCGAGCCCGAGAATGATCCACTCGGGTGGAGTGTCACCAGATCGGCGACCTGAGAACAGGCCCACGAGAGCGATCAGTCGGCGTCTGAATCGCCAGAGTCATCGGAGCCACCATCAGATGACTCGTCGGATGCCTCTGCGTCACCCTCTCCGGCCTCGCCTTCGCCTTCCTCGGCAGCTGGCTCGTCGGCGGCAACGCGAAGCGTGACGACGGTGACAACGGGTTGATCTTCTGCGCTGACGGCGGTGACTGCGCTCGGCAGGTCGACATCAGCAACGGTGATGACGGTGTCGACCGTCATTTCGTTGATGTCGATGACAAGTTCGTCAGGAATGTTACGTGGCGTCGTGCGGACTTGGATTTCCATCATTTGCTGGTCGACGAGACCGTTATTCATCGCGACCTGCTTAGCTTCGCCCTCAAGGCGGACCGGCACGCTCACGGTGATTTCTTCGGTGAGATCGATCTGGATGAAGTCGACGTGAGCCACAGTGCGCCGTACCGGGTGTCGTTGCATCTCTTTCACGATGGCGGGGTACACATTGCCATCGACGGTGAGGTCAAGAATCGTGTTCATGCCCGCTGTTCCTGAGAGGGCAAGGCGCAGATCTCGGCGGTTAACGGAGATGCTGAGTGATTCCATGCCTTGTCCGTAGACGACAGCAGGGATGCGATCCTCACGGCGAATGCGGCGTGATTCTGCACTTCCGGTCGAACGACCGGCTTCGGCGATGAGAACTGAATCTGACATGGTGAGCCTCGAATTACCTAGACCTCAGGATGAACTGGTGTGGTGGCAGGATTACCTCCACAGCGCCAACTGAGGTTATCGGCGACTTATCAAGGCCACACCTGCCGTGCAACGGTTCTCGCACGATGTTTTGTGCATCAGTGGCGATGAACATCAACTCGAGCACGTCAGCGATCCCAACCTCATTGGGTGGAGATGAGGTCGGGAAACCTCAGGCGTAATTTTCGCCGCTGAAGATTTCGCTCACGCTCGTGTCGTCAAACACCGCAGACAGGGCTTGAGCGATGAGTGGCGCAATCGATAGCACGTCGACCTGTGAGAGCCGCTTGTGTTCTGGCAGTGGCAACGTGTTGGTGAGAACAAGCCGCTCAAGAGGTGATGCGCTGAGCCGTTCGACGGCGGGCCCTGAGAGCACCCCGTGGGTCGCCATAGCCCAGACTTCGGTAGCGCCTCGCTCGAGGAGAATTTCAGCAGCCGAGACGATAGTTCCGCCGGTATCGATCATGTCGTCGGTCAAGACGCACAGGCGGCCCTTTACATCGCCGATGACTTCTTTTGCTTCAACGACATTTGCTTGACCCTTCGGACGGCGTTTGTAGATAAACGCAATATCGGCCTCACAGTCATGAAGGTGCTGAGCCATGCGTTCTGCAACCTTGATGCGACCCGAGTCAGGAGACACGATCACCGGAGCGTCAGGCGCGTGTTGGCGGACGTAGTTCTCGAGAACGGGTGCTGCGGTGAGGTGGTCAACCGGACCATCGAAAAACCCCTGAATCTGCCCGGAGTGAAGGTCGATGGAAATGAGACGATTTGCGCCCGCGAGTTTGAACATGTCGGCCACGAGTCGCGCCGTCACGGGTTCCCGCCCTTCTGCTTTGCGGTCTTGACGCGCGTAACCGTAAAACGGACATACCGCAGTGATGCGCTTTGCCGACGCACGGGCTGCGGCGTCGATCATTGCGAGTTGTTCCATGATGGAGTCGTTCACGGAACTGCCATCGATGCCGTAATGGCTTTGCATGATGAACACGTCAGTTCCACGAACGCTCTCAGCGAAACGTGGCCGGATTTCGCCGTTCGAGAACTGGGTGATGTTGGGGTCGCCTAAGGAGAGTCCGAGATGTTGAGCGACCTCACCCGCAAGGTCCGGATGCGTGCGCCCGGAGTACAGCGCAAGCTTCTTCGTTGTTACCTTCTCGAGCGACTCCACCTTGCTCCCCTCCGCGCCGAAGGTCGACGCCGACTTCATCTTAGAACGCTGGCCTACCTCTCAACTAGGTCACAAGAGCGGAACACCGATATTCGACTCACCGGTGAAGCGGCTCAGCCGTTGTGGTGATCTCGGGCACTCATGATGTGCTCAACTTCTGCAAGTTGTTCGCGGTCGTTTACACCCCGAGTTTCGTCTGGTTCGGTGCTGACCGATCCGACGTGTCCATCTTGAGCGAGTGCAGCAATCGCGTCGGTGAGGTAGTACTCGTGTTGGGAGTTATCGGTACTGAGTTCGCTCAGTGCGGGCAGCAATTGGGCATGGTTGAATACATAGACACCAGCATTCCACTCTGTAATGAGTAACTCAGCCGCTGAGGCATCGCGCTGTTCGACAATTCGCTCGACAGAGCCATCAGCCTTCCGAACGATGCGCCCGTAGCCGGTGGGGTCATCGAGTTCGCTCGTGAGAAGAGTCGATGAGTGGCCGTTCGTAATGTGCTCTGACACCAGACGATTGATGGTCTGTGAGGTTAAGAGCGGTGTATCCCCCGGAAGCACGATCACTGCGTCCCCTGTTGAGGGCGCAGAGAGAGCGGTGATGCCGACTTGGGTGGCGTGACCGGTTCCGTGCTGCTCATGTTGCGTTGCGAACCTGATGTTGGCCCAGGTGGGCGATGCTTGTTGCACGATCTCTGCGACGAGGTCACCACCATGCCCGACAACAACAGAGACCTCATCAGGTTGGGCGGCGGCAAGCGCATCAATGACGTGCAGCACCATCGCTTTCCCGCAAACCTCATGAAGCGGCTTTGGCAGATCGGACTTCATGCGAGTACCGGCCCCAGCAGCGAGAACGACGGCACGGAGGGTCATGGTTCCGGGGAGAGGACTCGAACCCCTACAAACGGCACCAAAAACCGCTGTCCTGCCAATTAGACGACCCCGGATCGCTCCCCATACGGTACCGCCTGGTTCGCCGGTCACTGCGCCAAGCACTGCATCTCACAAAAGTTGAGTTCCATATCAACTGGTGCTCAGGAGCGTGAACAAGAGTTTGTGACGGTAGCGTCTGCAACCCTATGGGTTCGCTCGTTAAGAAGCGCCGCAAGCGCATGCGTAAGAAAAAGCACAAGAAGATGTTGCGACGGACGCGTCACCAGCGTCGCAAATAGCGCCGTCTCTTACATCGCTTTACTCGTGCGCACGACGCGCACAACAGCGCCCTCGCCGATCAATTCGACGAGGGCGTCATCGCGCTCACCCTCCACAAACCAAGCGGCCCCGCTCCCTGCAAGTACGGGAACAGCACCGGTGAGACTCATGATCTGTTCTCGCCACCAGTTGAGTTTCGGCTCCACATGCAGAGCAGCTGGTTCGAGGTCATTCAAACCCTCACCGGTCGGCCCGCCAAGTGCATCCCACGCTCGATAGACGGCGGGAGTGCTGACGTGCAGCGGCGGTGCAACCAGTGTGAAAGTGTGGACAAGATGTGGAAGAGGCTCAATGTTCTCGCCAATTCCGGTGACCCGAGCTCTCCCGCCTTGAAGGCAAAATGGGATGTCCGCCCCAAGTGTGACAGTCGATGCCACCTCGGTGATACCAGCCCATCTCAGCACTGCCGCCGCATCGGCTGAACCCCCGCCGAGACCGCCTCCGTGGGGGATGTTCTTTTCAAGATGAATTGACGCCGGACGTTGAGCGAACTCTGCGGCGGCGAGGCAGAGGTTGCTCGAATCGGTCGGAACACCTTCAGCAAACGGTCCGCTAACCGATAGCGAAGACGTTTCGGCTTCGGTGATCGTCAGCGTGTCGCAGAGGTCAAGCGTGACCATTTCGGCATCGATGAGGTGGAAGCCGTCAGGGCGAATCCCGGTTACTCGAAGAGAGATAGTGAGTTTTGCGGGGGCGTTGACCGTGGCGCTCATGACGAGACTGCTTTCGTGAGCGCATACCACTCATCGAGTGAGAGCGTTTCAGGGCGTCGCGCAGAGTCGATGTGGGCACTCGCGAACTGTTCCGCGTTGACAGCGGTGCTCAGCGAGCGGCGAAGCATTTTTCGACGTTGGCCAAATGCGGTCCTCACCAGCGAAAACATGGCGTCGGCGTTCACCTCAGCCACGGTGTCTTTGCGGCGAATGTCAACGAGAGCAGATTCAACATTTGGCTGGGGCATGAAGACGGTGCGTGGGATGTGGGCAACCTTTTTGGCGTGTGCATAGTGCGCAATCTTGATGCTGACAGCTCCGTATTGTTTCGATCCCTCAGATGCGACGAATCGGTCGGCTGCCTCATCCTGGACGAGGATCAACATCCGTGAAATCTGCGGCACCTCATCGAGCAGGTCGCAGACGAGCGGTGTTGCAATGTTGTACGGAAGATTGGCGACAAGTACCCAGTCATCGGTTTCGACCACTGCATGCCAGTCGACCTGCATCGCATCGGCCTCAATGACTGAAATGTTGTCGGTGTCGGCCACAACATCGCGAAGTGCGGTAACCATTCCTCGGTCGTATTCGATCGCGACAATGCGTGGTCGATACTCGTGAAGGGCGAGGGTGAGCGAGCCGAGGCCGGGGCCGATTTCAAGTACGTTGTCGGTTGATGCGACCTCGGCAAGCGCCGCGATTCGCCGAGCTGTATTGGCGTCAACCATGAAGTTTTGTCCGAGATCGCGTCGAAGATGAAGATCATGCGCTTCGAGTAGCTCTTTGATCTGGGACTTGCTGTGAGTCACCAGCGATACTCCACGGTGATCGGAGCATCGGTGGGGTCGCCGATCGCAGCAAATCGGTTGGGGTGCATGACGATGTCTGCGGCATTCTCGTCGAGCACAAGGGCAGCGATGCAGGTGGTTGATCGGCTGTTATCGAGATTGACGATGGTGACGAACACGCCGAGTTCAGCACCTCGAGCAAAGCACACATCATTCGCTTCGATGCTGTAATCAAATGACGCCGTCCCTCGAAATGCGCTATTCGAGTCGGGCACGGCGATGACGGCTCCTCCCGATGGGGGTGTCGTCACACTTCGATCAAATTGTGCAAGTCCAGGTTGACCGAGTGGGTCTTCATTGGAGCGAGTTGTTGTCGGTTGCTCGACTACGACGGTGCCGAGAGTGGAAGTGGCATCACCTTCATCACCGGCGTTAAAGAGAAAAGCCACAGGAACCGCCACCACGGTGATTGCGGCGGCGATCGCAATGCGGCGACGCTGAGCCCCCTGGCTGTCGATCATGTGAGACCAAACACGCTGCGAGTGTTTCGAGAGGTAGCGGCCGCGACGTCGAGTGCCGATTCGTTTCGCAGATCAGCAATCGCTGTACCGACGGTCGCAACGTTGGCTGGCTGGTTTGGCTTGCCTCGAAATGGAACAGGTGCGAGGTAGGGGCTGTCGGTCTCGACGAGCATTCGGTCGAGAGGGCACGCCTGAGCAGCGAGTTGAAGTTCGGTTGCTGAGCGGAAGGTCACGATGCCAGAAAAACTCACGTAGGTGTCTCGCTCGAGACAGCGCTCTAATTCGGTAGGCCCGCCAGTGAAACAGTGAAACACGGTGCGTGAGGGCACGCCAGCGGAGTCGAGAATATCGAATGTGTCGTCCCAGGCGCTTCGGGTGTGAATGACCAACGGCAGGTCTCGATCGTGAGCGATCGCTATTTGTTCTTCGAATGCTGAACGCTGTCGTTCGCGAGGCGAGTTGTCGTAGTGGTAGTCGAGTCCCGCTTCTCCGATGGCAACGACGCGTGGCTCATCAAGAAGGTCGGTGATCGAGGCAACACCGTGACTCGCTTCATGGGGGTGAAGGCCGACCGTGGCGAACACATCATCGTGATGACGGGCGGCATCGATCGCAGCGAGACTGCTGTCTCGATCACAACCCACAACGACGAATGCCTCAACTCCAGCCTCACGTGCCACATCGAGAGCCGCGTGTGCTCCTCCGGGGGTGCGCTCGTCGTAGACGTGGCAATGAGAGTCGATCCAGCGAGGTTGCGGGCGCTCAGTCATCTCAACTCACAATGCGTGGAAAGAGCGGGGTACCTTTTTCGACAGGGGCGCCGCCTGTGTAGCCGCCCCACTCGACATCAGATGGGATGCGCTGATCGGTCACCGAGCCGCTAATTCCAAGGCGTTGCCAGATGAGTTCGCTGGTCTGAGGAACAGCCGGGCTCGCAAGGATAGTGATAATTCGCAGTGCTTCGAGGGCGTCACCCATGACAGTATCGACTTCTGCGCCTGGCTCGGATTTCCATGGCTCGTTTATTTCGAGATAGGCGTTCGTTGCCTTGATGAGACCCCAGGTGGCATCGAGTGCCCGTGAAGGAGCGACAGCATCCCATCCGGATATGGCACCTGCGACGGCAGTTGCGGCGGCTTCTGCAAGGGGGGAGTCTGACCGGGGAGCAGGACCGACACCGCCACATTTCTTTCCGACAACGGTTGCGACGCGGGCTGCAAGGTTGCCGAGATTGTTTGCAAGGTCTGAGTTGTAGCGACCCACAAGGCCTTCGAATGAGAAGTCGCCGTCTGATCCGTAAGAGGTCTCCGCAAGCACGTAATAGCGGAATCCGTCGACCCCAACGACGTCGATGAGGTCGAGAGGGTTCACGACATTTCCTGTGCTTTTTGCCATCTTTTCGCCATCGACAAGAAGCCATCCGCCGACAGCCCATCCCTTCGGAAGATCAACTCCTGCACTCATCAACATCGCGGGCCAGTAGACGCAGTGGTGGCGAATGATGTCTTTGCCAATGAGGTGGTAATCGACTGGCCAGCGGTTGGTGTAATCAACCGACGGGTCTCCGAACCCTGTTGCCGACAGGTAATTGGTGAGGGCATCAAACCAGACGTAGGCAACGTGACGCTCATCCCAGGGAAGTGGGATACCCCAGTCGAGACTCGTTCGACTCACCGAGAAATCACGCAAGCCGCCACGGATAAGACCGAGCGCCTCATTTCCGCGAAATTCAGGCTTGATCACTCCGGGATGCTCGTCGTACCACTTCAACAGTCGGTCTTGGAAGCGGCTGAGCCGGAAGAAGTAATTCTCTTCTTCGAAATGGTCGACTGGCCGCTTATGAATTGGGCAGACACTCCCGTCGAGCAGCTCTTCATCAGTGAAATATTCTTCGCACGCCACGCAGTACTTGCCTGAATAGGTGTCGAGTTCAATATCGCCAGCGTCATAGCAACGCTGGAGGAGTTCTTTCACTGCGGCGTAATGGCGTGGTTCGGTGGTTCGGATGAAATCGTCGTTCGTGATATTTAGGCGTGTCCATGCATCAGCGAACTTTGGAGCGATGGTGTCGCAAAATGCTTGAGGGGTCTGCCCTGCAGCGTCCGCGGCTTGACGGATTTTGAGGCCGTGTTCATCGGTGCCCGTGAGGTACATCACATCGTCGCCGAGCAGGCGATGCCAACGGCTCAGCGCGTCACCAACAATCGTCGTGTACGCATGACCAAGGTGCGGTTCTGCGTTGACGTAATAAATCGGAGTAGTGACGTAAAAGCCGCTCACCATCTAGACGCTACCGGTGTCACCATGTTGAGGCTCGGCATGTAAGCGGTTCGGTCGTTGGCGGTAGTTTCGACTCTCATGTCGCATAACTTCGCTGAAGCAACGTCGGTTCGTCAGAGCGGCGCAACGAATGAATCGGGCGGGATGCGCTACGAGGCAACAGTCTTTGAAGGCTGGGACATTCTCGGCAACACCAACGGTGGGTACCTCTTGGTAATGGCCGCTCGCGCAATGGCAGATGCCGCAGGTCGACCGCCGTTGACGATCACTGCTCATTACTTGTCTCCGGGAGCGGTTGGCGCTCACTTCGTCGATGTGACTGAGGTGCGCTCTGGTCGACGTTTTGCAACGATGACGGCGGCGGTTATCAATGTCGAAACCGGTCGCGAAGTCATCAGAGTGCTGGGTACATATGGCCACCATGATCCTGACGGGATAGAGAAGTTCGACCGAACCCCACCGTCAATCCCGCCGTATGACGATTGTGAGATCGACGTCGATGGCGATGACCCGAATGCCCAGCCGGTGCCAGAGCTTCAGCGACGATTGTCGGTGAGGTTGTCGCCGGATTCGATTGGATTCCGTTCAGGGGAGCCTCGAGGAGTAGCGGAGATCAAGGGATGGTTTGATTTTGCGGACGGCCAGAGCATTGACCAGTACGGGTTGATCCTTGCGTCTGATTCCTTCCCGCCTGCGGTCTTCAACAGTGGAGTTCCGGTGAGTTGGGTCCCGACCGTCGAGCTCACGGTTCACTTGCGCGGCCTTCCTGTGCCTGGTCCCCTTGCAGTTGTGTTTAGAACTCGCTACATCTCAGGAGGCGTTCTCGAAGAAGATGGCGAGCTGTGGGATTCGTCGGGTCGACTTGTCGCGCAGTCGCGTCAACTCGCTCTCACACCGCGTCCGACCTGACCGGCTCGACGCGCACCTGCCGTCATGCCGATTGCGAACGCCCCCGCTGCGAGGCCGACAGCTGAGGCGATCATCAGGCCTCTGCGAGCAACCGTTCGGGTTTGTTGACGGAAATGTACGACGGGCCAGCCGTGTTGTCGGGCATGGCGTTCAAGGCGGCTATCAGGGTTGACGACCACTGGGTGACCGACGGCTGACAGCATCGGCAGGTCACTTGACGAGTCGCTGTAGGCATAGCACTGACCCAAGTCGAGATTGTCCCATCGGGCGAGATCGGTGATCGCTTCAACTTTGCCTTGCCCGTAGCAGAAAGGTCCGTCGAGTTCACCGGTGTAGACGCCGTCAATGACGCGACCGCGTGTGCCGATACCTCCGGTCATTCCGAGCGAAAGCGCAAGGGGTTCAACGATTTCTGTCGGAGCAGCTGAGACGATGAAGGTGCCCCTTCCGGCTTGGCGGTGGAGGTCGAGTAGTCGGCGCGCTTCGGGACGAATTTTTCCGAGCAGTGTCGGGATCACGCGTTCATTTAACGATTGAAGATCATCTTGACGTTGCCCTCTAATGAAACCGAGGATGCGATCTCGTGCCTCGTCTGCTACGTCGCTGCCATGGTCACCGCGAAGTTTGAACAACGCTGCGGTCACTGCATCGCGAACAAGTTCGGTGGTGGGCATGAGGTGGGCGGCACGCCCTGCAAGAGCGAGCGTGAACGCCGATGAGCCGCTGATGAGGGTCCGGTCAAGGTCGAAGAATGCAGCACTCGGGCCAGGTGTCGCGAAGTGGAGATATTCACTCATGGTGTGTTCATCTCTTGAGGTGAAGGTGACTGTATAACGAGATCGTAGGCCTGCCGTCGCGGAATCCCGAGGCGTCGCGCAACATCCGCTGCCGCGTCACGACGACTTAGGCCTCGGGACAAGGCCTCTTCGAGAGCGTCGCGGATCGACTCTTCGGTGATCGTTTGCTGTTCGCGTGGGCGCCCTGCGATGACGATGACATATTCACCGCGTGGTTCCTCGAGGCGAAGCTCGGCAAGGGTTGATCGGATGGTCTCTTCATGCAGTTTCGTGAGTTCACGACCAATGCTGATCTGTCTGTCACCGCCACAGATTTCGGTGAGGTCGGCAAGCGTTCGAACGATGCGATGTGGGGCCTCGTAGAGCACGATCGTTCGGTGTTCGGCTGCGATATCGGTGAGGCGATCGGTTCGTTCTTGGCCGCGCCGTGGCAGAAAGCCCTCCATGACGAAACGTTCGGTGGGGAGACCGCTCGTAATAAGTGCACTGATGGCGGCACAGGCTCCGGGAATTGCACTGACGGTGGCGCCGGCATTGATTGCGGCGTGAACGAGGCGTTCACCTGGGTCTGAGATACCCGGCGTTCCGGCGTCAGAGACGACTGCGACGTCATGCCCAGCGGCCAATTCGTTGGCGACTCGTTCGGCGAGCCGGTGTTCAGTGTGGTCGTTGCATACCGCAAGAGCCCGAGCAGTAATACCAAGGTGTTGCAACAGCCGACCGGTTCGTCGAGTGTCCTCACAACACACGAGCGCAGACTGTTCGAGTGTCTCTCGGGCGCGCGGAGCGATGTCTCCTAAATTGCCGATCGGTGTGGCGACGAGCCATAGAGTGCCGGTCATTGGCTCTCCGATGTGTCGGGTTGTTGACCTCGAAATTCGAGTTCATCACCGACGTGAAGCCCCCAGCGAGAGAAGGCTCCTGACTCAGCCTCAACGACGTACCTAGCGCCGATGACGGGCATGCCGAGCCGATTTCGTCGCATACGCTGGGTCTTGATGACGGTCCCATTTCGGTCGACAAATGCAACATCGATCGCGAACTTCATCCCAATGGTGTGAACCCAGTTACATGGCTCGATGACGAGAGCACCTGAAAACGAGGTGCGGCCAAGTAGGCCCTTGCGACGCGATGACGGGTCGATAGCACGTTCTGCTGAGGCGAGCACACGAGCGCCACTGACGATCCATCCCACGACACCAGTGTGGCAGGAGGTGATAGAGAAATCGACGGATCAGACGTTGAAACGGAATTCCATGACATCGCCGTCGCTGGCGATGTAGTCCTTTCCCTCTAGGCGGAGTTTGCCGACGTCTCTAGCCGCATTCCATGAGCCGAGTTCAAGGAGTTGTTCCCATTCGATGACCTCAGCCCGAATAAATCCCCGTTGGAAATCGGTGTGAATGCGTCCGGCGCACACCGGTGCAGTCGAACCGCTGTGGAACGTCCATGCGCGTGACTCTTTGTCTCCGGTAGTGAAAAAGGTGCGTAATCCGAGAAGGTGATAGGCCGAACGCACCATCCGGAACAGTGCTCCCTCGCCAAGCCCAAGGCCGTCGAGCATTTCTGCACGTTCTACTGGGTCTGAAATTGCTGCAGCTTCAGCTTCGAGTTGAACGCACATACCGATGACTTCAACATTGTCGCCGGCGTCATTGAATGCTTCGGACACCTTGTGCTCCTCGGCAGAAATGTTGTCGAGTTCGTCTTCGCCAACGTTGACCACAGCGAGCACCCTGCGATTTGTGAGAAGGAAATACGGCTCGAGGGTTTCGCGGATTCCGTCGGACAGTCCGGCTCGGTACAGAGGCCTTCCATCTGACAGTGCTTCGTTTGCTGCGCGCAGTGCGTCGAGCTCATCACCTAGTCCCTTGTCAAGCTTTGATCGTCGCTCAACATCGGCAAGGCGCTTTTCGACTGTTTCAAGGTCGGCGAGGGCGAGTTCTAGTTCGACCACTCGGAGGTGTTCGAGAGGATCTGATGGTCCGGGAACATCGTCATCAGCGAATGCTCGGAGAACAAACACGATGGCATCAACTTCCCGAATGTTCGCAAGAAACTTGTTGCCGAGCCCTTCACCTTTGCTCGCTCCTTCGACGAGGCCACCAATGTCGACTACTTCGACGGAGGCATGAATCGTATTTTTTGATGATGACATCGCAGCAAGGCGGTCGAGCCGTTCGTCGGGAACTTTCGCAACCCCAATGTTGGGGTCTTTTGTTGCGAAGGCATATGGCGCAGCGAGCGCACCACCGCCGGTGAGCGCGTTGTAGAGCGAACTTTTGCCTGCATTAGGCAGACCGACGAGACCGAAACGTTCCATGAGTGACTGACGCTATCGCTCGAACATTTAACCGCTGAAAAATTGCAACGCCCGGGGCAAGCGGGGGGATGCTCGTCCCGGGCGTCGATACGGTGTCTGTGGGGGGATTTGACACCGGGCGAGGTGGGGGGAACCTCACCAGATCTATGTCGCTCTCTTACTCGCTTGGAGAGTCGCTCTCCTCCGCGAGTTGCGAACGAATATCGTCCATATCAAGGTTGCGGACCTGTCCAAGCAGATCTTCGAGGGCTTGTTTCGGGAGCGCCCCGGGCTGAGCGAAGAGCTGGATGCCGTCTCTGAAGATCATCACGGTCGGTATCGACATGATGCCGAGTGAGCCCGCAAGTTGCTGTTCGGCCTCGGTGTCGACTTTCGCGAATGTGACATCGGCGTTTGCGTCAGAAACCTCTTCAAAAATTGGTCCAAACATCTTGCAAGGACCGCACCATTCGGCCCAGAAGTCGACAATGGTGATGCCGTCAGCGGTGACCGTTGACTCAAACGAGTCGAGGGTGAGATTAGTTGTCGACATAAGAACTCCATTCGGCTGATGTTTGTAGCCACTTTTTCGAACACCTGCCGCGCCCATTTCATTCCAACATCCACGGAATTTGCGTTGAAATACTTCACGGCGTTTCGCCAGGAGTTGATGGTCTCGGGCGGTTTGCATGAAGAAGGGTGGGAGATCCCGTGATCAGCCGTAGAGTTTTGTCCCTATGTCAAAGAAGACGAAGAAGCGCAAAGCTCGCCTGCGTCGCTCGAAAGCGAACCATGGGAAGCGACCCAACATGGGTCGTGGCTGACGCGCTTCGGTGAAGCCTGTTCAACTCATTGTCGGCGGTTCCCCTTCTCCGTGGGGTCTTGTCGGGGTATCACCTCAAGGTTCACCAGTCGGATCTCTGGCCTCCACGTCGAATGCCACTCTGATCTGGCCGTCGGAGGAGTTGCCGTCGGGAGCGTTGGAAATTGCATTTGACGGCGTTCAGTCAGGTGTCGATCTTGACGGCATCGAATGCGCCGACTTCATTTCGATCCCAGACGGTCTTGAGTCATCCAATTCTTTGATCGATCATGTCGTGTTGATGACCGACAATCTTGACCGCACCTGCGAAGCAGTCACAGAAGTGACCGGGTGCCCCCTGAAGCGAGTGCGAGAGGTCGGAGAAATCCGTCAAGGATTCCATCGTGTCGGCGAGGGTGGTGTAATCCTCGAAGTCGTCGAACGGGCTGACGTTTCTCACACGTCGCTGTGGGGGCTGGTCATTGCTACACCGTCATTTGACGACCTTGTGCAATCGGCGGGTGATCTTGTGAGTGAACCCAAAGATGCCGTGCAGCCGGGTCGCAGGATTTCGACGGTGAAGGCCAGGGCCGGGCTTGGTATTCCCGTTGCCTTGATGACCCCGTAACATCCTGTGCTCGCCGCTGTCATGACGGAATCGCAACCATCAGGGCGATTACGTTTTAATACGATGCGAACACTGTTGTTGCTCGTGGCTGGCGTGGTTGCAGTTAGTGGCTGTTCAGGGTCGCCGGCTGCCGTGAGTGTTCCAACCACGGTGGTTGAGAGCGAAGCGACCTCAACGACGACATTGGCTCCGATGACAACGTCGACTGCTGTCTCACCGGCGACGACAACAGTGCCTGTCGTTGCCGGTGACTGCACTGTGTCGTCAGTGCTTGAAATCGGCGTGAACTCAGAAGAAGTGCGTTGTCTTGAGCGTCATCTCATAGATCGCGGGTGGCTCACGCAAACTGCAGACGCGGAGTTCGATGAACAGACTCGCATCGCGGTGAGGACGTTTCAGGCCAACCATGACCCCAAGCTCGGGATAGTCATTGATGGAATTGCTGGTCAACAGACCCTCGAGCTGCTGCAGTTATGGCTAGAACCACCGCCCCCAGATCCAGATGAATCGACGTGTGAGGGTCTCGGTGATGGCGCGGTGATCGACCGCGATTATCAACGGGCGTGGCTGTGCGCTGGCGATGCAATCACCTATGTGTTGCCGGTGACGACGGCGTGGGATCAGCCTGATCCGGGCGACTACGAGGTCGTTGAACGAAGCCGCAAGGCGTCGTCAATCTTGACCGGCTCATATTCAGAGATGTCGCATTTTGTGGTCTTTACCTACGGCAAATTCCAAGGTGCTCGGGTGGGATTCCACTCGGTTCCGATCTATCCGAGTGGGGAGTACGTTCAGCCGCTCGACTCTGTCGGGACCCCCGAACTTCGTGGAGATTCCAGTGGCTGCATTAGAGCGCTGCCTGATGACGCAGTGTTGATCTGGGATCACCTCGATTTTGGTGCAACTGTGAGAGTGATCTCATAACCACACACCTGAAGTGACCCTCTCGGGGTCTCTTGAGCGTGCGATCAATCTCGGTCAGCTGATTGCTCCTTAAGCCATGTGGTGCCGTCGACACAATCGATGGCGAGAGGACACCATCGGCAAGATGATTGCGGTCGTCGAACGGCGGCGCGACCTTCTAAGAGTTCGACGGCCCGGCCGATACCGTCGAGGGTTCGCCGCATCGCTGAGCCGAGGGTCTCAATGGAGACCTCTTCGGGGACGGCACGGCCGGCATCGAGATAGAAACCTGCGATGAGTCGGGGAGGTATGCCAGTTCGCAAGGTCTCGAGCAAGGCATAAAAGCGGAGTTCGTCCATGTGATTCGGCCAGGCCCCTCCGGTCTTGAGATCGATGATGACTTTTCGACTTTCACCGTGTTCAGCACGCCCGAGCGTGAGATCGCTTTTGCCGCCGAGAACAATCGGACCAGTTTCTGGCCAGCGAATCGATGACTCGGCAACCGGAATAAAACTTTGTTGCAGGGGAGGGAAGCTCTCGGTGAACTTCACAACCCGGTCGGTAGCAGCGTTTCGAAGATCGGCTCGGTCGCCTTCGGTCATTGCATTCAAAAAATCGCCGAGACTGTTCGGCTTTTCACCAAGCCGTGCAATCGACTCGTCGACGAGAGTTGCCGGATAAGGGGCTCCCCGCCAGCCCGTGAGAAGTTCGATTGCGCGGTGGGCAACGGTGCCGATTGCGGTGGCGACACTCCACCTGAACTCTTCTTTTTCTTGGAAGTGCTCCTCGCAGCCGAGCACCGAGGTGAGCATGCCTTTGCTGATGAAAAGTGTGGTTTCGAGTGCGGTGACTCGGGCGGTGAGGTGCTCGAATGCATCGCTGAAGTCGGAGATAAATGAAGAAATCTGATGGCGGTCGAATACCACTGGTTCGGAGGGGCGGCGAAGAAGATCGAACGTGCGCTCTTGTGTTGGGTTGAGACGACTTGTCGTCTGCTCGTTTTCCACGAGAACGACGTTAGCGAGTGGCTGTTACACCCTTTAGGCAGAGTAGGTCTGATGTCGTCAGCCCATTCCTCCGATCGCTCCACTGCCCTTGACTTTGCAAGTGCAGTTCGCGTGATCGGAGCAACATTGCAGCGAATGGGGTTCTCAGCACCGGTATTTCGATCACCACCCCGAATTTTGGGCGTCGATCGTTCAATCCGTCGGCGTACCGGTGAGGATGCTGGCGCCTCTGCAGTTGTTGCAGTAAGGGTGAAAGATCGTCCTTGGCCAGCTGTAGTCGCCGACCTTGTAGAGGGGGTTGTCGCGGTCAATTCGCTTGCGTCACCTGAGGCCGATCGCGTTCGAGCCGCATTGTGGGCAGAACTTGAGCCGTTATGTGCCGTAAGCGCCACCACAGGCCGACGCGTTGCGTAGGTCGTGAGTTGGCCGCACCGGTCTATCGTGGAGGTGTTGCCCGGGTGGTGGAATTGGCAGACACGGGGGGCTTAAACCCCCCTGGCTCGAAAGAGCCGTGCGGGTTCAAGTCCCGCCCCGGGCACCGTCGCCCTGGCCCCTTGGATGTTGGGCCTTGCACCATGATGATCAGCTATCAGACCTGATGCTCACCTACTGAGGCGGGTGGTTAGGTAGCGGTCGAAGTCAAAGACGTTGCGTTCGAGGTACGACAGCGGCGCCCGATTGAACTGTGGTCGGTCGGCACTTCGGCGGATCCCGGCGACTACAGGGTGGTCCTCGCTGTTGACCTGGTCGATGAGAGCGTTGATGTCGGCGGCAAGCGCATCAGGGTCGTCAGCTGCGGCAAGCGTTGTCGGAGCTACAGCGACCTGCCAGGCGATCCGAACCTGATCGGTACCCATCGGTGTAATCCTGAGAAACCAGAGCCAATCCGGCTGAAGTTGGATCACGAAACCTGGAAAAATCGCTGCGAGCACAATCGTGCGGCGCCACTCTCCATCAAGGCGGTCGTCGCCGTCGACGGTGAGGTCGGGGCCATCGGCTTCCACCACTCGATGGTGGGCCCAGTCGAGCGTTCCGGGATACATCGCGGTATTCGCCGTGTTGTCGCCATTGGCACCAAAGCTCTCCTTGTGCACCTTGAACACGTGATAGGCGTCCATGAAGTTCTCGACGAGGAGTTTCCAGTTGGTGGGCCACACGTCGACCTCATCGCGCACGGTCACATAGCTCTCCATGGCGAACTTCCCCACAATGTTGGCAAGGCCGGCGAGGCGAGGCCCGAGTGGTTCGGCATCCGGGTCAAGGTTGACGAATACGAAACCGTTCCAAACCTCAAGCCGAATCTCAGGCAAACGGTGGCGGTCGGGGTTAAAGGGAGCACCGTCAGCCTCGGTGCTCTCAGCCATGTAGGGGCCGCCAATCAGCGAACCGTCGTGACGGTACGCCCAGGCGTGATATGGGCAGGTGATGCGAGTCTCGTTACCGCAGCCGGTGAGCAGCTGCGCGCCTCGGTGGATGCAGACATTGTCGAAGGCCCTGATTGAGTCCTCGCTGCGAATGGCCACAATCGACCGCACCCCGCCGCCGACGACCGGCAGATCCGCACACACATAGTCGCCCACTTCACTCAGGTCGGCCGTCCGAGCGACACACTGCCAATCGCCAGCGAATACCGTTTCGAGTTCGGCATCGAGCACCGCCTCCGACGAGTACGCCTCAAGGGGCAGCATTCGCGCCTGCTCAAACGAAAGCGCGGAGTGCGCCTGGAGCTCATCAAATACCGACACGAACACCCTCTCCAATTCGACCGGGCAGAGTCGACGCCACGATTCGCCATGTTGAGTCACTGCGAACCGGTTCGCAGATTGCGAACTCGACATCGAATGGAGACTCGGCTTCACTGCGATCATCTTTCACCACCACTGCGAGATCGCCGGCCATATACACCCGGTGACCGACGTCAGTTCTATGTTCGATGAGGCGCTCTGTCGACCCGGGTCGGCGGTGCCATTCCTCAACGTAGGCACCACTTGGGGCTCGCTCAATCATGACCGAACCATCGTCGTTCCACTCGAGTAGGCCCGGCTCAGGAAAAGCCGATACCGGATGGATAGCGATGTCGTCAGGCCCACGGGTGTGCCACTCTGCGGTCGCTCGACGGATGCCGTCAGAACCCGTCTCGATCGAGGTGCAGGTGGTGTA